>CP034537.1:3300833-3921666 GCA_004000515.1 Pseudomonas poae | reverse complement strand
GAAGGCACCGGCAGCATGGTGCTCGACCGCCAGCACCGCATCAGCTACGCCTGCCACTCCGGGCGCACCCACCACGACGCCCTGCGCCAGTTCGCCGAACGCCTCGACTACCAGCTCTGCGTGTTCCACGCCGTCGACCGCCACCACGCGCCGATCTACCACAGCAACGTGATGATGAGCGTCGGCCGCGACCTCTCGGTGGTATGCCTGCAAGCCCTGCCCGACGAAGGCGAACGCCGCACCCTTGAACGCTCGCTGCGTGACACCGGCAAGGACATCCTCGGCCTCGACTTCGACCAGCTTGAAGCCTTCGCCGGCAACATGCTCGAAGTCCACGACCGTGACGGCCAGCCGCTGCTGGTGATGTCTGCCAGCGCCTGGAACGCCCTGCAACCCGCGCAGCGCCAACATGTGGAACGCCACACCCGGCCGGTGGTGGTGAACATCGACAACATCGAACGCATCGGCGGCGGCAGCGCCCGCTGCATGCTGGCAGAAGTTCATCTGCCCGCCCGTCCCACCTTTCAATAAGGAGTCTTGCCATGACCCGCTATATCGACGTCAACGACCTCAGCTACCTGGTCTCGCAAAAGGCCTGCAAACCTGCATCACCGAGATGGCCGAGTACATCCGCGCCGACTACCTGCGCTGGCAGGACTTCGAAAAATGCGCCCGCCTGGCCAACCATTCGCCGGATGGCGTGATCGAGTTGATGCCGGTGTCGGACGCCTCGCTGTACGCCTTCAAGTACGTCAACGGCCACCCGAAAAACACCCTGGCCGGCATGCTCACCGTGATGGCCTTCGGTGCATTGGGCGATGTGGACACTGGCAAGCCGGTGCTGCTGGCAGAAATGACCCTGACCACTGCGATCCGCACTGCCGCCACCTCAGCCCTGGTGGCACGCTACCTGGCCCGCGACAACAGCCGCAGCATGGCGCTGATCGGCAACGGCTCGCAGAGTGAGTTCCAGGCGCTGGCCTTCCACGCCATGCTCGGCATCAATGAAATCCGCCTGTTCGACATCGACGCCAAGGCCACCGCCAAATTGGCGGCCAACCTCAAGGCGTTCCCGGCGATAGAGGTGATCCTGGCCGGCAGCGTGGCCGAAGCGGTGAAAGGTGCGGACATCGTCACCACCGTCACCGCCGACAAGGCCTACGCGACCATCTTGACCGACGAGATGATCGAACCCGGCATGCACCTCAACGCCGTCGGCGGCGACTGCCCGGGCAAGACCGAGCTGGACCGACGCATCGTCGAGCGCGCCCGGGTGATCGTCGAGTACGAACCACAAAGCCGTATTGAAGGTGAAATCCAGCACATGCCGGAAGACTCGCCAGTGACCGAGTTGTGGCAAGTGATCAACGGCCAACAGCCTGGCCGCGAAAACGCCCGCCAAATCACCCTGTTCGACTCGGTGGGCTTCGCCATCGAAGACTACTCGGCCCTGCGCTACGTGCTGGACGTTGCCAAGGCGCTGGACGTGGGCAGCACGCTGGAGCTGGTCCCGGACCTGGACGACCCCAAAGACCTGTTCGCGCGCCTGGCCCAACAGCCGGTGGCACAGCAGAAAAAGCGCGCCTGAGAACGCTCTGGCCTGCCGCTTTGCGCCACGGGCAGGCCAGATCCCCTGGGATGAAAAGCCGATTCAGCGGGTGCTGCAGCCGATTCCGCTGCATTGCCCGTTTTAACAGCGCAATTTGCGCTTTAGGCGAGGGGTAAACGACACAAAAAACGCACCACCATGAAGCATTCTCTCCCCCCAACAAGAACGAATTGTTTCAACGTTTTTACTGCCCTGACATCAATTACAAAATATAGGGACCACACCATGACTCCATTGCGATCGCTCTTCGCTGCGTTGCTATTGCCACTGTGCGCCACCGCCGTCCACGCCCAAGAATGGAAAGAAATCCGCTTCGGCGTATTCCCCGAATACCCACCCTTTGAGTCCGTCGCCGCCGATGGCAGCCTGCAAGGATTTGATATCGAACTGGGCAACGCCATCTGCGCCAAGCTCGAAGTCAAATGCACTTGGGTGCACAACGAATTCGACGGGATGATCCCGGCCCTGCGCGCGCGCAAGTTCGACGCCATCATGTCGTCCATGGCCGTGACCCCGGCCCGCGAAAAAATCATCGACTTCACCGACCGCTTGTTCTTGAGCCCGACCTCGGTGATTACCCGCAAGAGCGCCGACTTCGGCGACACCCCGAATCCCTCAAGGGCAAGCAAGTCGGCGTGCTGCAAGGTTCGTTGCAAGAGGCCTATGCCCGTGCGCACCTGGCCAAGCTCGGCGCGCAGATCAAGGCGTACCAGTCCCAGGACCAGAACTACGCCGACCTGCAGAACGGCCGTCTTGACGCGACCCTGACCGACAAGCTCGAAGCCCAGCTCAATTTCCTGTCCAAGCCCGAAGGCGCCGACTTCAAGACCGGCCCGGCCTTCAAGGACCCAACCCTGCCGTTGGACATCGCCATGGGCTTGCGCAAGAACGATCAGGAACTGCGGGCGCTGATCAACAAGGGCATCGCTGCCGTGCAGGCTGACGGTACGTATGCCGAGATCCAGAAGAAGTACTTCGGCGATCAGGACATCTACAACGAGTAACACCTTGCCCTCCTGTGGGAGCTGGCCTGCCTGCGATAGCGATCTATCAGTCAGTGATGTGCAAACTGACCCATTGCTATCGCAGGCAAGCCAGCTCCCACAGGAAATCTGTGCGTTCCTTCGAGATCTTCCCCATGAACGAACTTCTCAACCTGCAAGGCTACGGCCCGATGCTCGCCCAAGGCGCGTGGATGACACTCAAGCTGTCGTTCCTCGCCCTGGCCCTGAGCCTCGCCCTGGGCCTGATCGCCGCCGGTGCCAAGCTTTCCAGCGCCAAATGGCTGCGAGTGCCGGCCACGCTGTACACCACGCTGATCCGCAGCGTGCCAGACCTGGTGCTGATCCTGTTGATCTTCTACAGCCTGCAACTGTGGCTCAACGACCTCAGCGAAGTGTTTGGCTGGGACTACTTTGAAATCGATCCCTTCACCGCCGGGGTGGTCACCCTGGGCTTTATCTACGGCGCGTATTTCACCGAAAACTTTCGTGGTGCGATCCTCAGCGTGCCCGTCGGCCAACTGGAAGCCGCCACCGCCTACGGCCTTAGCCGCTGGCAGCGGTTTCACCTGGTGCTGTTCCCGCAACTGATGCGCTTTGCCCTGCCGGGGTTGGGCAATAACTGGCTGGTGCTGCTCAAGTCCACCGCGCTGGTGTCGATCATCGGCTTGTCGGACCTGGTCAAGGCCGCGCAGAACGCCGGCAAGACCACCAACGAGCCGCTGTATTTCCTGATCATCGCGGGCTTGGTCTATCTGGTGATCACCACCCTCTCCAACCGCATCTTCAAGCGCCTCGAACGGCGCTACAACCTCGGCATCAAGGGGATGGCGCGATGATCGAACTGTTCCAGCAATACGGCCTGGCCTACTTGTTCAGCGATGGCGCGGGCTTGTCCGGCGTGGCCATGACATTGTGGCTGTTCATTATCTCGGTGGTGCTCGGCTTTGTGCTGTCGATTCCGCTGGCACTGGCCCGCGTGTCAGAGCACTTCTGGTTGCGCTGGCCAGTGGAGGTCTACACCTACCTGTTTCGCGGCACGCCGCTGTATATCCAATTGCTGATTTGCTACACCGGGCTGTACAGCCTGGAAGTGGTGCAGGACAACGCGCTGCTCAATCAGTTTTTCCGCAATGCGCTGAACTGCACCCTGCTGGCCTTTGTGCTGAACACCTGCGCGTACACCGTGGAAATCTTCGCCGGGGCGATCCGCAATATTCCCCATGGCGAGATCGAAGCGGCGCGCGCCTACGGCCTGCACGGCTGGCGTTTGAACCTGTTTGTAGTGGTACCGGCGGCCTTGCGCCGTGCATTGCCGGCCTACAGCAATGAAATGATCCTGATGCTGCACGCCACCTCGCTGGCGTTTACCGCCACCGTCGCCGACATCCTCAAGGTGGCCCGCGATGCCAACGCCGAGACGTTCCTGACATTCCAGGCCTTCGGTATCGCCGCGTTGCTCTACATGCTGCTGTCCTTTGCACTGGTGGGCCTGTTCCGACTGGCCGAACGTCGCTGGATGCGTTTTCTTGTTCCTACCCGAGGCTAACCCATGAATCAGTCCGCGCAGGCCCTGGCCGCTTATCCCGCTGATGTCCCCGTTGCCAACACCGCGACCGCGGCCATCAAGCTGCAAGTCGAAGGCATCCACAAACGCTACGGCGAACACGAAGTACTCAAGGGTGTGTCCGTCAATGCACGCAATGGCGATGTGATCAGCCTGATCGGCGCCAGCGGCTCCGGCAAAAGTACGATGCTGCGCTGCATCAATTTCCTTGAACAACCCGACGCCGGGGTCATCACCCTGGACGGCATCAGCATCGAAATGCAGCAAGGCCGCGCCGGCACCCGCGCACCGCACCAGGACCAACTGCAGAACCTGCGCACGCGCCTGGCCATGGTGTTCCAGCACTTCAACCTGTGGAGCCACATGACCGTGCTGGAAAACATCACCATGGCCCCGCGCCGGGTGCTGGGCGTCAGCGCTGCCGAGGCGGAAAAACGCGCGCGGATGTACCTGGACAAGGTCGGCCTGCCGGGCCGCGTGGCCGATCAGTACCCAGCCTTCTTGTCGGGTGGCCAGCAGCAACGCGTGGCGATTGCCCGCGCGTTGGCCATGGAGCCGGAGATCATCCTGTTCGACGAACCCACCTCAGCGCTCGACCCGGAACTTGTAGGAGAAGTCCTCAAAGTCATACAGACGTTGGCCGAGGAAGGTCGTACCATGCTGATGGTCACCCACGAGATGGGCTTTGCCCGCCAGGTGTCCAGCCAAGTGCTGTTCTTGCACCAGGGCCGGGTCGAGGAACAAGGCGACGCCAAGATCCTCGACCACCCCAACAGCGAGCGCTTGCAGCAATTTCTTTCCAATCGTTTGAAGTGAAACCCATGGATACCAAGGCCAACGGACCCCATTCTTCCCCTGCGCTGGACCGCATCGATGAAGCGATCATCGACGTGCTGCGGCACCAGGGGCGTATCACCTACGAGAAACTTTCGTCGTTGGTGCACCTCACGCCCAGGCCCTGCCTGGAACGGGTGCGCAAGCTGGAACGACGCGGGGTGATCCGTGGGTACGGCGCAATCATCGATGTGCAGATGGTCTCGCCGGGGTTGTCCTTGCTGGTCTTGGTGGCCTTATCCAATCAGAGCGGGCGCTCGGCGCAGAAGGCTTTCGAGGCTTGCGTCAAAAACTGTCCGCAGGTGTTCGAGTGCCAGCTCATCAGCGGGCCGTTCGACTACAGCCTGCGCATGCGCTGCCGGGACATGGAGCATTACCGGGTGCTGACGGAGACCTGGTTGAACAATGATGAACTGCACATTGATAAGTTGGTGGCGCACCCGGAGTTGGCCGTGGTGAAAAACACCGCCACCGAGCTGACCTGAAACCCGCTCCCCCAAACACCGAAAAAACCCTGTGGGAGCTGGCTTGCCTGCGATGGCGATGTCTCAGTCAGCCTTGATTTGACTGACCCACCGCCATCGCAGGCAAGCCAGCTCCCACATTGATCGGGTTCGCAATTTTCTTGCCCGGTTTGCTGCCAATCAATTTGGCCTGCCCATCCCTCTGCTTGCCCATCCGCGCCTCGCTGATCAGCCCCGGGATCAACTTGCCCTCCGGCAGGTTCTTCCAGAAACGGCTAGGCAAATGCCCCTCCATCACCTTGGGGTTCAACCGTGCCGGGTTGAAGATATGGCTGTAGTAGGTCAACCACATTTCACTGTGGGGATCCTCGACATTCTGCGCCAACTGGCGCCACGCCTCGGGGCACTCGCGCTGGTGGATCAACTGTTCGCCGTCGTAATACACCCCGTCCAAGGGCGTGGCGATCATCCAGCGGTGGCGCCCCATGCGCCCGATAAAATGTTGGCTGGCGGATTTCAAGATGTCATGCGCCGGCTCGTGCCACGCCACGTATTCCGGCAACTCGGGGCCCGCCTTGGCCGGCAGCGCGATAAACCGCACAAACGCGTGCAGGTGATGGGCTTCGCGGCTGACTTGCTTGATGCGCCGCTGCAACTCGCTGCCCAACTTGTCCCCCGCCAGCATCGCGGTGCGGTCGCCATGGCTGACGCGCCACAACACTTCATACAGCAGGCTCCAGCGCTGGTCACCGTGGTAACAGGCGGCGGACTCCAGCAATTCCAGCAGCGCCTTGGGCACCCGTGTCTGAAACGGCCCAAGCCCTTCGGGGATCGGTTCATCCGTGGCAAACAGGTCGGCGGCCTGCACCTCGCCCCAACTGACTTGGCTGGGATCGACTTGATGGCTGAGCAGCCAGCGCGCCTGCTCGCGCCAGGTGCTGAACAGGTTGGCGCATTCCAGGCCTATCATCCCCACAACCCCATTTGTTGCGGCTGCGGACGGTCGCGCAATTGCTCGCGCAGCAGCACGCTGGTGCTGTCTGCCTGCTGCGGGTGGTAGTCGCTGGTGATGAAAAACGGCTTGGCCTTGGCCAGCACGCAGCGCATGCGCGCCAGGTCTTCGAAACGGATCTTGCGCTCGCGGCGCAGGTCCACCAAACGTTGAGTGGTGCGCAGGCCAATTCCCGGAATACGTGCGATCAGCGTGGGTTCAGCGCGGTTCAGGTCTAGCGGGAAGACGTCGCGGTTCTCCAGTGCCCAGGCCAGCTTGGGGTCGATATCCAAAGCCAGGTGACCAGGCCCCTGGAACAGTTCATTGGCGCGGTACCCGTAGCTGCGCAGCAGGAAATCCGCTTGATACAAACGGTGCTCGCGCATCAGCGGCGGCGCGGCCAGCGGGACGCTTTTGGGGCTGTTGGGAATGGGGCTGAACGCCGAGTAATACACGCGGCGCAACTTGAAGTTGCCGTACAGCGCTTCGGCACCGTGGAGGATGGTGCTGTCGTCGGTGTCGTCGGCGCCGACGATCAGTTGCGTGCTCTGCCCCGCCGGAGCGAAACGCGGCGCGCGCGGTTCGTTGCGTACCGTCTGCTCGCCGGTGTAGATGGTCTGCATGGCCTGCTTGATCGACACGCTGGTTTTTTCCGGCGCCAGGGTTTGCAGGCTGGCCTCGGTAGGCAGTTCAAGGTTCACGCTCAAGCGGTCGGCGTAGCGCCCCGCCTCGGCGATCAGCGCCGGGTCGGCATCGGGAATGGTCTTGAGGTGGATGTAACCGCGAAAGTCGTGCTCTTCGCGCAGCAGTTTCGCAACCCGCACCAACTGCTCCATGGTGTAGTCGGACGAGCGGATGATGCCGGAACTGAGAAACAGCCCGCTGACGCAGTTGCGCCGGTAGAAATCCAGGGTCAGGGTGACCACCTCCTCCGGGCTGAAACGCGCGCGGGGCACGTCGCTGGAGCGGCGGTTGACGCAATATTGGCAGTCGTAGAGGCAGAAGTTGGTGAGCAGCACCTTGAGCAGCGAAACGCAGCGCCCATCCGGCGTGTAGCTATGGCAAATGCCCATGCCATCGGTGGAACCCAGCCCCGCCTTGCCCTCGGAACTGCGCTTGGGTGCGCCACTGCTGGCGCAAGAGGCGTCGTATTTGGCGGCGTCGGCGAGGATGCTGAGTTTTTCGATCAACTGCATGGGGTTCTACCGATACTGGTTTTTTGTACAGTATCAGTCGAAACCCCTTGTCACAAGTACAGCTGATCAGCTGGCGGTGGCCAGCAGCAGGTCTTGTACCGAGCGACCTTTGCCACGGTGACGGTCGTTTTCATACAGCGACGCGGCAATTTCATCGGCGCGAATCGGCAAAATCGACAACAAGGTGTCGCTCAAACCGTGGCTGGCCTGGCTGAAACCCTGGATGTAGATACCCGCCTTGCAGCGCTCGTCGGTAACGATGCGGTAGTCACGGGCCACTTCAAAGTCCCCCATGTAGGTTTCCAGCGGCGCCAGCAGTTCGCGGTGCATCTGGCGCTCGTAACCGGTTGCCAGCACGACCGCATCGTAATGGTTGATGGTGATCTCACCGTTGGCGTTGTTGCGCAAGGTCAGCTCGACACCCAGCGGGCCGGCCACCGCCTTCTCTACCACGGTCATGGTGCAGAACGCGTGACGGGCGATGCCAGAAACTTTCTGGCGGTAGAAAATCCCGTAGATACGTTCGATCAAGTCCAGATCCACCACCGAATAGTTGGTGTTCTGGTACTCGGCCACGAGGCGCTCGCGCTCGGCACCGACCTGCTGGAACACCAGGTCAGTAAAGGCCGGCGAGAACACTTCGTTGACGAACGGGCTGTCATCGGCAGGCTTGAGCGCCGAACCGCGCAGGATCATGTCGACCTGCACCGACGGGTAGCTGTCGTTCAGGTCGATAAAGGCTTCGGCTGCGCTCTGGCCACCGCCGATGATCGCGATACGCATCGCCTTGCCTTCTACACACGGCTGCTGCGCCATACGGGCCAGGTATTGGGAATGGTGGAACACGCGGCTATCGTCCTTGAGCGCCTTGAAGGCCGCCGGCACGCGTGGCGTCCCGCCGGCGCTGACCACCACCGAACGGGTGGTGCGCACGTGCTGTTCACCCAGCGCGTCACGGGAGATCACGCGCAACGCCTCGACCTGCTGCTGATGCAGGATCGGCTCGATGGCCAGCACTTCCTCGCCATAGCGGCCCTGCCCCTGGAACTGCGCCGCGACCCAACGCAGGTAGTCGTTGTACTCCATGCGGCAGGGGTAAAAGGTACCCAGGTTGATGAAGTCCACCAGGCGGTCGTGGGCTTTGAGGTAGTTGACGAAGGAGTACGGGCTAGTGGGGTTGCGCAGGGTCACCAGGTCCTTGAGGAACGAAATCTGCAATTCGCTCTGGGTGACCAGGGTATTGCCGTGCCAGCGATAGTCGGCCTGCTTGTCGAGAAACAGCGCGTCCAGTTTGCCCTGGGTTTTCTCTCGTTCCTGCAGGGCGATGGCCAGCGCCAGGTTCGATGGGCCGAAACCGATACCGATGAGGTCGTGAACCGCGGGCGAAGCAATTGCCTGTGTCATTCCAGTGTCCTCTGGATAAGCCCCGTGGCGTTGGGGCGGGAAAACCTTCGAGACCTGAAGGCTGAACAACAGGTCGTGTGTTGATAGGAAACGAGGACAGTGAAATAAAATTTAACTGATCAGCGATCAGTGCGCTTCCCACTCGCGCATGCGCACCCGGCAGTGCTTCATCGCATTGACGATGTGTTTTTCCACGAGGGCGCGGGAAATATTCAGGCGTTCGGCGATTTGCACGTGGGTCAGGCCATCCAGCTTGCGCAGCAAGAAGCTGTCACGGCAATGCGCGGGCAACTCGGCCAAGGCACGCTCCAGCATTTCAAGGCGCTGGTTCTCGTAGTGGCTGGCATGGGGCGAGTTGGGTGAAAAGCGCTCTTCGGTGTCGAGCACTTCCAGCGGCTCGGACTGACGCAGGGCATTGCGTCGGTGGCCGTCGATCACCAGGTTGAGTGCGGTGCGGTATAAAAACGCGCGGGGCTGGTCGATGGGAATGTCGCTGGAACGCTCCAGTATCCGGACGTAAGCGTCATGCACCACATCTTCGGCCACCTGACGGTTGCCCAGCTTGGCGTTAAGGAAACACACCAGCTCGCGATAGTAGTTTTCCAACATGACTCCCGACCGCCTGTGAGGGGCGGCATCAATTCCTTGAGTACTAAAGATGACAGCTCATTACGTAATGGCAGTTTGAGCTCGTGCAATTTATAGTAATTCTCATCTAGTTTTAAAGAAGTCTTGCGCCAACGGTCGATTTTTTTACGTAAGCGAGCTGTTACACGGTGTGTAACAGCCTAAATCCCCGGGCAATTCTCTCGTTTAACTGTCAGCTCTGCGCAACTGCGCTCCGAACTTTCCTGGCTGGAACCTAAGCATGAAACGCCCTCGCCCTGCCCGACGTGCCCTGCTAGTTGTCGCATGCCTGATCCCCGTCATCGCCGTTGCCGCCTGGCAAGTATTGCCACCCGGCCGCGACGCCCTGGCTACGGTCACGGTGACCCGCGGCAATATCGAAAACAGCGTCACCGCACTGGGCACCCTGCAACCCCGTCGTTATGTGGATGTGGGCGCCCAGGCGTCCGGGCAGATCCAGAAGATCCACGTCGAGGCGGGTGACCAGGTCAAGGAAGGCCAGTTGCTGGTGGAAATCGACCCGTCCACGCAGAAAGCCAAACTCGACGCCAGCCGCTACGCCATCGAAAACCTCAAGGCGCAGTTGCAGGAACAAAGGGCCCAGCATGAATTGGCCCGCCAGAAGTACCAGCGCCAGCAGCGTCTGGTGGCAGGCAATGCCACCCGTGAGGAAGACGTGCAAACCGCCAAGGCCGAACTGAGCGCCACCCAGGCGCGGGTCGAGATGTTCCAGGCGCAAATCCTGCAGGCCCAGGCCAGCCTGCGCAGCGATGAAGCGGAGCTGGGCTACACGCGTATTTATGCGCCCATGACCGGAACGGTGGTGGCGGTGGACGCGCGAGTCGGCCAGACCCTCAACGCCCAGCAGCAGACCCCGTTGATCCTGCGTATCGCCAAGCTGTCGCCAATGACCGTATGGGCAGAGGTGTCGGAAGCTGACATCGGGCACGTCAAACCCGGCATGACCGCGTACTTCACCACCTTGAGCGGTGGCAACCGGCGCTGGACCAGCACTGTGCGCCAGATCCTGCCGATCCCGCCCAAGCCCCTCAATGAAACAAGCCAGGGCAGCGGCAGCCCCAGCAGTTCGAGCAAGAGCGGCACCGGTCGCGTGGTGCTGTACACCGTGTTGCTCGACGTGGATAACAGCGACAACGCCTTGATGGCCGAGATGACCACCCAGGTATTTTTCGTCGCGGGTGCCGTCAAGGACGCCCTCACCGCCCCGGTGGCTGCCCTGCTCGGCACCAGCAGTGCCGACAAGCAGATCGCCCGAGTGGTGGCAGAAAACGGCCGTATCGAAGAACGCGAAGTGCGCCTGGGTATCAGCGACCGCCTGCGCGTGCAGGTACTCGACGGTCTCAACGAAGGCGATCACCTGTTGATCGGCCCGGCCGACGGCAACGGGGGTTGAGTTGACCACGCCCCTGATCGAACTCAAGCACATCCGCAAATCCTATGGCGGCGGCGACAGCCCTCAGGTCGACGTGTTGCGCGGCATCGACCTGTCGATCCATGCCGGGGAATTCGTCGCCATCGTGGGCGCCTCCGGCTCCGGCAAGTCGACCTTGATGAATATCCTCGGCTGCCTCGACCGCCCCTCCGAGGGCGACTACCTGTTCGCCGGGGAAAACGTCGCCCACCTCGACAGTGACGCACTGGCCTGGTTGCGCCGCGAAGCCTTCGGCTTTGTGTTCCAGGGCTATCACCTGATCCCTTCGGGCTCGGCCCAGGAAAACGTCGAGATGCCGGCGATCTATGCCGGTATCAGCGCCGCCGAGCGCCATGCCCGCGCCAAAGCCCTGCTCACCCGCCTGGGCCTGGCCGAGCGCACCGGCAACCGTCCGCACCAGTTGTCCGGTGGCCAACAGCAGCGGGTCTCGATTGCCCGGGCCTTGATGAACGGCGGGCATATCATCCTCGCCGACGAACCCACCGGCGCCCTCGACAGCCACAGCGGCAAGAGGTCATGGCCCTGCTGGACGAATTGGCCAGCCAGGGCCACGTGGTGATTCTGATCACCCACGACCGTGAAGTGGCGGCGCGCGCCAACCGTATCATCGAGATTCGCGATGGCCTGATCATCAGCGACTCGGCCGATACCAGCGAGCCAGCGCCCACCGCCAATGCCGGTGCGCTGCAAGCCGTTGACCTGCGCCAGCGCCTGGCCGATGGCGCCGAGCACAACGGCGCCTGGAAGGCTGAACTGGTGGACGCGGTGCATGCCGCCTGGCGGGTAATGTGGATCAACCGTTTTCGCACGGCGCTGACGCTGCTGGGGATCATCATCGGCGTGGCGTCGGTGGTGGTAATGCTGGCCGTCGGCGAAGGCAGCAAGCGCCAGGTGATGGCGCAGATGGGCGCATTCGGCTCGAACATCCTCTATTTGAGCGGCTCTCGCCCAACCCGCGCACGCCGTTGGGGGTGGTCACCCTCAATGACGTCGCGGCGCTGGCGGCGTTGCCCCAGGTCAAGCGCATCATGCCGGTCAATGGCAGCAAGGCGGGTGTGCGTTACGGCAACGTCGACTACATGGCCTATGTGGGCGGCAACGACACCAATTTCCCGGATATCTTCAATTGGCCGGTGGTCGAGGGCAGCTATTTCACCCCCGCTGACGAACGTACCGGCGCCACCGTCGCGGTGATCGGGCATCGCATCCGCGAGAAGCTGTTCAAGGGCCAGGTCAACCCGATCGGCCAATACATCCTGATCGAAAACGTGCCGTTCCAGGTGATCGGCGTGCTGGCGGAAAAAGGCGCAGCCTCCGGTGACAAGGACAGCGATGACCGTATCGCCATCCCCTACACCGCCGCCAGCGTGCGCCTGTTTGGCAGCTACGACCCCGAATACGTGGTGATCGCCGCCGCCGACGCACGCAAGGTGCACGAGGCCGAAGTGGCCATCGACCAGTTGATGCAGAAGCTGCACAACGGCAAGCGCGACTACGAGTTGACCAACAACGCGGCAATGATCCAGGCCGAAGCCCATACGCAAAACACCCTGTCGCTGATGCTCGGCGCGATTGCCGCGATCTCGCTGCTGGTGGGGGGCATCGGGGTGATGAACATCATGTTGATGACCGTGCGCGAGCGCACCCGTGAAATCGGCATCCGCATGGCCACCGGCGCACGCCAGCGTGACATTTTGCGCCAGTTCCTCACCGAAGCAGTGATGCTCTCGGTGGTCGGCGGCCTGTGCGGTATCGCCCTGGCCCTGTTGGTCGGCGGCGTACTGGTGCTGGCTAAAGTGGCGGTGCAGTTCTCTCTGGTGGCGGTGCTGGGTGCGTTTGGTTGCGCGCTGGTCACCGGCGTCGTATTCGGCTTCATGCCGGCCCGTAAAGCTGCCCGGCTCGATCCGGTTAAGGCGTTGACCAGTGAATAAACGATCCATGCCCTCGCACCTGCCCGTCCTCACCCTGTGCCTGTTGCTGAACGCCTGCACCGGCAATCCGCCCGCCATCGACAGCGGCATTGCCCCACCGGCCGCCTGGCAATTTGCCGAGCGGGACGCGGCCCAGGTCACCAACCAGCAGTGGTGGACGCAATTTGGCAGCCCGCAACTCAACCGCCTGGTCGAACAGGCGCGGCGCGACAGTTTCGACGTGGCCGCCGCCACGGCCCGTGTACGCCAGGCCCAGGCCAGCGCGGTGATTGCCGGCGCGCCGTTGTTGCCTGAGGTGAAGTTCAACCTCGCCGCCAGCCGCCAGCGACTGCTGCGCGGCAGTGGCAATTCGGACCTGGACGCCACAGAGAGCAACAACACCGTCAACAGCTATGACGCCAATTTCACCGCCAGCTACGAAGTGGATTTCTGGGGTGGCCGTGCCGCCGCCCGCGACAGCGCGGTACAGAGCCTGCGCGCCAGCCAGTTTGACCAGGCCACCGTGGAGCTGACGCTGCTCAGCAACGTCGCCGACCGCTACGCGCAAACCCTCGCCGCACGCCAGCGCCAGCAGATCGCCGAGTTGAACCTGGCCAATGCACGCAATGTGCTGGGGCTGGTGCAAACCCGCTACGACGCAGGTTCCGCCACCGCCCTGGAACTGGCCCAGCAGAAAAGCCTGGTGGCCAGCCAGCAGCGGCAACTGCCGTTGATCCAGCAACTGGCGGAAGAGTCCCAGATCACCCTCGCCGCCCTGCTCGGCCAGCCGGTGCAAGCAGTAGACATGGGCGTCGAGCCGTTCCAGGCGCTGACCTGGCCGAGCATTGGCGTCGGCGTACCCAGCCAGCTGTTGAGCCAGCGCCCGGATATCGCCCAGGCCGAGGCACAACTGGCGGCGGCCAGTGCCGATGTCACAGTGGCGCGCGCCGCCATGCTGCCCACCCTGACCCTTGGTGCCACCGTCGGCTCTGGCGCCTATAAGGCCAATGAGATCCTGCGCAGCCCGTTCTACACCTTGACCTCCGGCCTGGTGGCACCGATTTTCAACAACGCGCGTTTAAGCGCCGAACGTGACAAGGCCCGTGCACGCCAAGATGAGCTGCTACACACCTATCGCGGCGCGATCATCAACGGCTTTGCCGATGTGGAAAAATCCCTCAGCCGAATCACGCGTCTCGACCAGCAACGCCAGTGGCAAAGTGAAGAGCTACAGCAGGCGCAGACCGCGTTCCAGATCGCCGAAAGCCGTTACCAGGCGGGTGCCGAAGACTTGCTCACGGTGCTGGAAACCCAACGCACCCTGTACACGGCCCAAGACTTGAACGTGCAGTTGCGGCTGTCACGCCTGCAGGCCAGTATCGCGCTGTACAAAGCATTAGGAGGCGGCTGGAAAACCGATATCTGATAAACAAAAGTCGCATTTCGTACACGCCCCGTCTGGTCCTCCTACATTCTTCCCCCAGCGGTCCTTGGTAAAAAGTCGCCTCGAACAGGAAGCCACAGCAGTGGCTTCTTTTTCCCACGCGACTGACCAGGATTGCAGATGAAATCCCGTCCAACGGCAAGCGCCGTGCCCTTGCGATACCTGCTGATGTTGGCCGCCCTGGCCCCCGTCATCGGCCACGCCGAAACACCACCGCCGCCTTTAGGCATCGAGTGGTTCCTCGATTGCCCGCAACCCGAACTTGAACGGCTCGACCCCGAGGTTATCGAACGCACCCAATGCGGCATCGTCACCGCGCCCCTCGACCACGCCGCGCCGGAGCGCGGCAGCATCAGCTTCGACATCACCCGCGTGGGTGCTCGGCTGCCCTGTCACGCCAGGGCGCACTGTTCACCAACCCCGGCGGCCCCGGCCTCGACGCCGGCGGCGCGTTCGCCGTGCATTTGGCCACCGTGTGGAAACATTACGCCCGGCAACCCGAATGGGGAGGAACGTACCGCACGCTGGCCGACACCTTTGACGTGGTTGAAGTGACCCCACGCGGACTCGGCAGCGTGCCCGGGTCGCGCCTTGAATGCCGCTCCGACGATGTGATCGTGCCGCAACATGACGCCAGCGAAGATCGCAGCGAAGCCAACCTGCTCGCTATTCGTGACAACGCCCGCCTGATCGCCCAAGCCTGCGCCAGCCATCCACTGACGCCCTACATCACCACTGAACAAACCGCACGTGACCTGGAGTTTGTGCGCAGACAACTGGGCGAGTTGCAGTTCAATTACCTTGGCAATGCCTACGGCACCTGGCTCGGCGCCTGGTACGGCGGCCTGTTCCCGGCCCATGTAGGGCGCATGGTGCTGGACTCGAATATCAATTGGACGTCGACCTTCGAACACGCCAGCTTCATCGTGGCGGGCGAAAAGAGAAAATCTTTGACCGCTTCGTCGCCCACCCCGCCGCCCTTGACCCTGGTGTATATCACCTGGGGGACAGCCCGGTCGCCGTGCGCCAGGTGTTCATGACGCTGCTGCCCAGCGTGCGCACGGCGCTGCGTTCGAACAATCGCTACTACAGCGACCCTGCTGGTCTGATGGGTGCACAGGTACTCAGTCGCTGGCTCAGCGAAACGCCCCACAGCGATGACCTGGCACTGGAGGCGCGAGCCCGCGCCCATCAATTCAGCCCGAACCCGGCGATCGAGGAACGCGCCAAGCTGATGTTCAGCTTGCTGTTGCAACGTGTTCGCGAACCGTTGCAGGCCAGAACGCCGAAGCCCGGCCCCTTACAGATGTCGGCTGCCGACTCGGTCAGGACCGCCATCCTGTGCAACGACTCGGTCTACTCCAGCGAAGCGACATGGCAACGCAAGGAGGCCGAGTCCCTCGCCAGCTCATCCCGTCGCCGGCAGCGCCCTGGAGGCCCGCCAGTGCACTACTTGGCCGCGAAAAAACGCCAGACCGCTGCCCCACAAGGAACTGGCCGGGCTCGACAGTTTGCTGATGATCCAGGCCGAGTTCGACGACCTGGCCCCCTCCACCGGTGCAGCGTGGGCCTTCGAACGCACCTTCCCGGCCAGTCGCGTCCAACTCAAGGACGCCTATGCCCATGGTGTTTCGTTCAGCGGGGTGAGTGCCTGCGTCAACCAATGGTGGGGGACTACCTCGCGCATGGCACCCGACCGCCGCGCTCTACTGTGTGCAGTGATGCCCAGGCCATGCAATGACGCAGCGCTGCGCCTTGCGCCGACTCGGTGCTATCCTCGCGGCCTCATTGTTTCCAGAGATGTTTCGCAATGCCGAGAACCCACACATGGATAGGTCTTTTCTTGGCGCTGGCCTGTTTGCAAGGTTGCGCTCACACCGACCCACTCGCCGGCCAGCCGTTTTTTGCCGAGCCCGTCCACACCGCCCCTGATACTGCCACGGTCTACTTCGTGCGCCAGTATCGCCAATTGAGCCCGCAGTTCATCACCGAAGTGCATGTCGATGGCAAAAGCCTGGGCGGCCTGCCCACTGGCGGTTACTTCAAGGTCGACTTGCCGGCGGGCGTGCACCGCGTACGCTCAAACAAGACATCGATCCTCACCGACGAAGCCACTCGGGAATTCGATCTCACCGTGGCCGCTGGCAAAACTACTTCGTGGTGGACCAAGACCTGTGGAGCGAGCCGAAAGACGGCCTGACCCTGGGCGAAATGAGCAACGATATCTACCGCGGTTCCAGGCACTATTTCCGCTGGGCCCTCTTGCCCGAAGACGCCGTGGTGCCATACATGCCCAAATACCGCCTGGCCAAGCCTGCTGACGCGAAGTAGCAACCATGGACATCGAACTGGCACGCACTTTCCTGGAAATCACCCGATGCGGCAGCCTGGCTGCGGCAGCCGAGAAACTGCACGTTACCCAGACTGCCATCACCGCCCGCGTCAAAAGCCTGGAAAGCCAGTTGGGCAGCACGCTATTTGTGCGCAACCGCGCTGGCGCCCGACTCACTGCCGATGGCGAGGCGTTCGTGGTGTACGCCAACCAGTTGCTGCAAACCTGGGAAGCAGCGAAACGCGACCTGCCATTGCCCGATGGCTATCGCAATGTGTTGCACATCGGTGGCGAGGTCAGCCTGTGCAACCCGCTGATGCTCGGCTGGGCCCAGGCCCTGCGCGAACATATCCCCGGCCATGCGTTGCGTACCGAAGTACGCGAAGGTGACTACTTGTTGCGCCAACTGGAGCTGGGCGTGCTCGACGCCGCACTGGTGTTCCAGCCGCAATACTGGCCGGGGCTGCAGGTGGAACAGGTGCTGGAAGAAAAGCTGATCCTGGTACAACTGGTGAGCAAGCCTGAGCCGTACGTGTACATCGACTGGGGCCAAGGCTTCCGCCAGCAACACGACACCGCCCTGCCCGACAAGGCGCGCGCCGCGTTGAGTTTCAACCTTGGGCCGTTGGCCTTGCAGTACATCCTGGAGAACGGCGGCGCGGGGTATTTCCGTACCCGTGTGGTGCAAAGCTACCTGGACAGCGGCGTGATGCAGCGTGTGCCCAAGGCGCCAGAGTTCAACTTCCCCACTTACCTGGTGTATTCGCGGGCACGGGATTCGGCGGTGTTGCAGCACGCGCTAGAGTTGCTGCGCGGTGTGGTCAAGGCCGAAAGCGATTGGTCGCAGCGCTGGGACCCGCTGATTTAGGCCCCAGCTCGCTCACTACAAAAGGTGGCCGCGATGGGCATCAGGGCAAAACTCGCACTTTTCCCGCCACCAACTAAGCTCTGCCTCCAATAAAAAATTGTCGAGCAGCCTGCCATGCAACATCCCACCGAGGCTTTCCGCGAGCGTTACCGTGCCAACGTTCACCCACGCTACAACGCCTGGCTCCACGCCGGTTTCGTACTCGCCTATGGGGTTGCCTGTATCGCCGTGGCCTGGTCTTCCACCGCACACATCAGCGCCCTGCAATGGCTGACCGTGCCCCTGACCCTGGTGTTCTTCAACCTCTGCATCTACATCGTGCACCGTCACCTCGGCCACCACAAACACGCCATTGGCCGGCTGTTTTATGCGCGCCACACCGGCGACCATCACAGTTTCTTCACCCCCGGCCACATGACCTACGACAGCCCCCGCGATTGGCGGGTGATCCTGTTTCCTGCCTGGCTGATCGTGCTGCACAGCCTGGCGATCACCCTGCCCGCCTGGTGGCTCCTCAAGCAATTGAGCCCCAACGTCGCCGGACTGTTTGCCGGGTGCATGATCCTCGGCTACCTGCTCTACGAAGTGTTCCACGCGTGCGAGCATCTGCCCGCCGAGCACCCCGTGGCACGCCTGCCGTGGCTGCGCCAGATGCACCGGCTGCACGCCTTGCATCACCGCCGTGAGCTGATGCAGGGGCGCAATTTCAACATCGTCCTTCCCTTGATGGATTACCTGTTCGGCACCCTGCACTGGGAGCCGGGCACCCACGACAACCAGGAATCGTCATGAGTACCCGTCCCAAAAAACTGCGTCATCTGCTGTTCGTGCTGTTTCTTGCGCTGATCGCCTTTTTGCTGTTGATGCCCACCAAGGTGCAACCGGTGAACTGGGCACCGCCCAAGGCGCCGTCGATGAAGGACGGGCTCTTTGCTGAAAACCAGCGGCTCAACGCCGTGCAGAAGAATTGGCGCCCAAGGCATCGACGGGCCCGAAGCCTTGGTGTTGGACGCCCAGGGCTACCTGGTCAGCGGCCTGCATGACGGGCGCATCATCCGTACCTCCCCGACAGCCACGCCCTCGAGGTATTGGCCAATACCGGAGGGCGCCCGTTGGGCCTGGCGCTGCACCCGGATGGGCGCCTGATCATTGCCGACGGCATCAAGGGCCTGCTGGCACTGGATGGCAATCGCCAGCTCACCGTCTTGAGCACCAGTGCCAACAACGTTCCGTTCGGCTTTACCGACGATGTGACCGTGGACGCCAGCGGGCGTTATGCGTACTTCAGTGATGCATCGAGCCGCTGGGGCTATGGGCAGGACGGGGAAGCGGTGATCGAACATGGCGGGGACGGTCGGCTGTTGCGTTATGACTTCAGCACAGGCATCACCGAGGTGCTGCTGGATCAGTTGCAGTTCGCCAACGGCGTGGCCCTGGGCCCGGATGAACACTATGTGCTGGTAAATGAAACCGGCGCCTATCGCATCAGCCGTTATTGGCTCAAAGGCGAACGTACCGGCAGCCACGACCTGTTTATCGACAACCTGCCCGGCCTGCCGGACAACCTCAGTTTCAATGGCAAGGACCGCTTCTGGGTGGCGCTGTATTCACCGCGCAATCCGCTGCTGGATGGTTTTGCCGGTTACCCGTTGCTGCGCAAGGTCATGGTGCGGGCACTGATGGTGGTGCCCAAGCCCATCGAGCGCAAAGCCTTTGTGCTGGGGCTGGATACCGATGGCAACGTCATCGCCAATTTGCAGGACGGCAGCGCGGGCAATTACTCGCCCATCACCACCGCCCGGGAATATGGCGACTGGCTGTACCTGGGCTCGTTGAAGAACACGAGCATGGCGCGCTTGCCGTTGTCGCTGGCATTGGCGCGCTGATGGTCTTGGTGCTGCTCAGCATGGTCTGTTTGCACAGGTGACCGAAGCTTGCGAACTCGTTTGTTGGAGGTACCCAGCGCAACCGCGCCGGCCTGGCCGCCCCAGTATTCTGCAGTGAACTTCCTCACCTAGTACCCAGTCATTTCCAGGTAACCCACCCCACCGTCAAACTCCACCGGCCCTTCCCAGTACGGAATGCTCAGGTTCATCCAAGCCTTTGGGTTGACCGCTTGGGGAATGATCTCCAGCTGCTTGCCGGGAATGTTCAGCGACCAGCGGGTGGGAATCCTGCGGCCGTCGAGGCTCGTTGTCTCCAGCGGTGTGAGTTGAATATCGGCGTTGTGCAGGATTTGTGTCTGGCCTTGCGCATCGATCCACGTGCCAGTGAGATAGCCAGGGCCATCGGTTTGCCGTACACGAAACACCATCAACTGGTCGCCACGATCCAGGTGCAGGGAGAACCAGTCCCAGCCGGTTTGGCTGGCGCCCAGCGGTTGGCTGCTCCACTCGCGGTCGAGCCAGGCGGGGCCGCTGACCTGGTAGGCCTTGCCGTCGATGCTGACACTGCCACTGGCGCTGAAAAACGGCTGGCTGTAGTAGTAGGACGCCTGGCCCTGGTCGGATTTGCGGCTGTAGCCCTGCTCGCCTTGCAACACCAAGGGACGGCTGGAGGTCAGGTGCAAGTCGTAGGCGAACTGCGCACCACTGGCCTTGAGTTGCATATCAGCCAGCGGGCTTGCTGCGCCGGGTTGAGTGGCAAAATTCCAATCGTCGATCCAGGCATTGAACGGCACTGCCTGAGCGCCGGCCTGGCCGACCCCGCCACGGGCGAAACGCTCAGCCGCGTAGTGCCGGGTAGCGGAGGTGACGGCCGCGTGCCCGAGCCACACCGTGGAATCGTGCCAGCCGGCTTGAGCCGGCCCCGCCTTGAGGGCATTGCGAAACAGCGTCCATTGCACGCCGAACACATTGCCTTGGGCGTCCTTGAGGTTGGCGGTGACGTACCACCACTCGATGCGAAAGCCAGGATGAGGGCCATGGTCCTCGGGAAAGCTGAAAACCTTGCCGGGCACCACTTGGGCAAAGTCCGCCGCGTCACTGCCCAGGCCAGCAAAGCTTTCCTGCGGTGCGGGGCCTTGTCACAGGCGCTCAGCAATAGCAAAACCATCCAGCCCAGCGACTTAATCTTCATGGGCAAATGTCCGGAGCAAATCCGCAGGACGACTGCGGTACAACTGCCATAACGGCCAGGCCGAGGCCAACAGTGTGGCCAGCATCGCCAGCCCCAACAACTGCGCGAGCTGCCACGGGAATACCTGCAACGGCAGGCGCCAGCCAAAGGCCTGTACGTTGATCACCGCGTCCAGGCACCACGCCAGCAGCAGGCCCAGCGGCAAGGCCAGGATCAGCGTAAGCACCGCCAGCAACCAGGTCTGCCCCAGATTGAGCAGCATCAATTGCCGACGCGTGACGCCCAGCGCCCACAGCGGTGCAAGTTGGCCGAGACGGCTCTGACTCTGGGTCAACAAGCTGATAAACAACGCCACGCCGGCCACGCCCAGCGTCAGGCTGTTCAAGGCAGCGGTGGCGGCAAAGGTGCGCTCGAAGACCTGGCTTGACCACCCTTTGAGTTGCTGTTGATCGACGATGCGGCTGTCGTCCAGAGCAAAGACGCGCTGCACCTCACCCACTAGCGGGGCCACGTCTTGCGGTGCGACCCGCAGGTTGAAGCGCGCCGGTGACAGCGTTGGCCAGTGGGCCAACAGGTGCTGCGAATTGACCAGCACATGCCCCTTGGGGTTGCCGTAATCGGCATAGATGCCCACCACTTTGGGTGCCCACACACCCAGCGGCGTGGGAATACTTACCGTGTCGCCCAGGCTGACGGCCAGCCGACGCGCCAGTTGTTCGCTGAGCATCAGCGTGTCGCCTGCTGCAGTTGGTCCCAGGGATGGCTCGCCGCGTCCAGCAACGGCCAGTGCTGGCGATAGGTCGGGTCGTCGACTACGCCAAACAGATCCGCCGGCCAGCCTTGCAGTTGCACCGCGACCTGCCAGGTGGGCAGCACGGTTTGCACCAATGTTTGCTGTGCCAGCCACGCGCCAAGTTGCTCGGCCTGGGCTGGGGTTTGCGGGTTGAGGTACAGCTCGGCCGTGAGGCGTTGCTCCAGCCAGTTATTGAAGGTGTGACGAAAGCCCGAGGTCATCGAGCCCGCACCGATATTCGCGGCCAGTGCCAACAACAGCGCCATCAGCGCCAGGCTCAAGGCGGGCAGTTGTTGGCGGCAGTCGGCGAGAAACCATTGGCCCAGCACCGAACGGCTGCGCCCGAGTACCGCTTTGAGCAGGCCATTGAGCAGCACCGGTAAACCGAGGGCGGCGCCCAGCAGCAACGTCGCCATCAACACAAACCCGGCAGCCAGGCTGTCGCCCAACCCCAGCGCCAGCAACGCAATCAGCAGCGCGGTGGCCGCCACCCAACCCTGGCGCCGCAACCAGCGCCCGTGGGCTTCGTGCCAGGCCTGGGCATTGGCCAATGCCAGCAATGGCAAGCGGGCCGCACGCCACAGGCTGCTGGCACCGGCGAGCAAAGCGCCGAGCAAACTCAAGCCCAACCCCGCGCCCCACCACCAGGGGCTCAGGCTCAATTGCCCCGGCACCTCGGCGCCATATAGGCCGCGCAGGCTGGCGGCCACGTCCGGCAACAACAGGCTGGCCAGCAGGTATCCGCTGGCCACGCCGAGCACGCCCCCGAGCAACGACAACACTCCAAGCTCTACGCCCAAGCTAACGATCAATAGCCGCACACTGACACCGCAGGCGCGCAAGGTCCGCAGTAGCCCGCGCCGTTGCTCCAGGGCCAAGCCGATGGCGGCGTGCACAATAAATAGCCCCACCACAAAAGACAGAAAGCCCAACGCATCGAGGTTCAGGTGAAAGCTTTCGGTGAGGCGTGAGAGGTTGTTGTCCTCGCCTTGCTTGAGTTGCAGGCCCGCCGGTGGAGCGGGATGGCCAGCGGCGAACGCCTTGTCGAGCAGCAAGCGTGACAACCGGCCGGGCATATCCAGCAGCGGTTGGGCAAAACCGATATCCGTCAGCAACAGCCCCGGCGCCATGCCCGGCTGGGCTTGCAACGGTGGCAGCGTGTGCCCGTCCACGGTGGTCGGCTGCTGCCCTTCTTGCAGCCCCAAGGCCTGCAAGGTTTGCGCAGCGATCCAGGTGCGCCCCGGCGGGTCAAAAAACGCCAGCATCTGCGCCTGGCTCAAGCGTTGCCCTGCCACCGCGCCACTGCCGGGTAACGACACCGGGTCGATGCCCATCAATTGCAGGCGCGCTTCTTCATGCCCCTTGAGTTGCACGCGCCCCTGCACCACGGGAGACACCGGCCAGCCGTCGCGACGCAATTGGGCGAACAGCCCTTGAGGGGAAACTGGCGCCGTCCGGCGCGCTGAGGCTGGCCTGGGGTTCACCGCCGATCAGTTGGCTGGCACGAGCATAGCTGTCGCGCGCCTGGCTGTTAAGCGCTTGCACGCCGGTCAACAGCGCAGTGGCCAGCCACAACCCGGTCAGCACACTGAAAAACTGCACGGGATGACGCCGCCAATGGCTCAGCAGCGCGCGCAATGTCCAATAAAACACCGCCATTTCAAGCGGCGTCCGCAGGCACGACACGACCCCGATGCAGCACCACCTGCTGGTCCAGCCGAGCCGCGATACGGGGGCTGTGGGTGACCATCAACAGGCTGGTGGGGCTGTCACGCAGCAGATCCAGCAGCAGTTGCAACACTTCGTCACTGGTGGACTCGTCAAGGTTGCCGGTAGGTTCGTCCGCCAGAAGCAGGCCCGGGCGTGACGCCAACGCGCGTCCCACCGCTACCCGTTGCTGCTGGCCGCCGGAGAGTTGTTCGGGGTAACGCTTGAGCAAATCACCGAGGCCGAGTCGTTCGATCAATTGCGCCTGCCACTGCGGATCAAAACGACCGGCCAGCCGCGCCTGGAAGGCCAGGTTGTCCTCGACACGCAAGCTGCCGATCAGGTTGAACTGCTGGAACACCAGGCCGATATCCGTGCGGCGCCAGTGCGCCAGTTGAGACTCGCTGAGTTGGTCGAGACGCTGCTCGCCAACCTGGATACTGCCGCCGTCCACCCGGTCGAGCCCGGCCACCAGGTGCAACAGGGTGCTCTTGCCGCTGCCTGACTCGCCCATCAACGCCAGGCTGCTACGCGCGGCCAGGTGCAAATCGACACCCGCCAACACCGGCAACGGGCCCTGGGGTGTGGCATAGCTCTTGAAGACCCCTTGCACCTGCAACATGGCAACTCTCGTTTTATGGCTGGCCATCGAGAATAACGGCTGCCGATCGCGGTCACGCAAATTTTTCACATCGATTTCACCGGTTGCCCACCCGCCACATCTTAAATTGCCGGCCATGTGTCACGCGTCGGCAACTTTTCAGGGGTCACGACTGACAACTTTTAACCGCAGCATGTTCAGCGAAAAGACAGCAGCCCTATGACAGTCTCCTGCTTCACTGCGGGCATTCGCCGACACGTTGCGCCAAATCAGAACAACACTTTCAACAGTGCCCATGGTGAATAAAGTGGTTGACCTTACCCTGACCAAAGCGCGCTCGCCGCGGGCCTTTTTCAAGCGCCTGACCCGGCTTTGGCTGGGACTCGCCGTGATCGGCATGCTGCTCGCCGGCAGCATGTTGTGGCCGCTGTCACCCAAGGACCTCGGCGTGGGCGACCGCCTGCTTAATTCCCAGGTGCTGCCGCTGTGGCGCGATGGCGAGATTATCGTGCTGGTGCGCCACGAAGAGCGCTGCGACCGCTCGGCCAATCCCTGCCTGGGGCCGATTGAAGGCCTGACGATCAACGGCAGCCAACACGCCGAAAGACTCGGCAAGTCGTTTAAGTTATTGGGCATGGAGGGCAGCGACGTACTTGCAAGCCCAGCCATCCGCACCGCGCAGACCCTGCGTTTCATGTTTGGTAAAAACGAGCTGACCGCCAGCCAGTACGCCATCTGCGGCGCGGCCATGGGCGAAGAACTGCTCAGCCACAAGAACCCTGGTCGCAACCTGGTGTTCGTGACCCACAGCGGTTGCATCGCCGACCTGGAAAAAACCCTCGGTTTCCCCATGCAGCCTTCCCCGAGTACGGCAGCGCACTGTTCCTGCAAGTGCTGCCCAACGGCAAACTCAAGACCTTGGGCATCCTCAAAAGCCAGGACTGGCCGGTCTCGCTAAAACAACTCTAGAACTTCCCCACCGGCCACTACGGCCCATGTTCAGCAAAACGACAGCCATCTTCTGGCATGTTTAGTTGTGTCTGTTAGTTAAGGACGTCATGAATATTTTCAGTGACTTAGTGAAAGTCTTATTGTTTTGGGCTATGACTTCAATACACCACTACCGTGCAACTGAACGTCAAGGAGCGACGTTTTAATGACCCGTTTAAAACCCCTGCATGTGTTGTTGCTGGCTTTCGCTGCGTTTTATTTATTACCGTTGGGCCTACATGGTTTATGGATACCTGACGAGACCCGCTACGGCCAGATCAGCCAGGAAATGCTGCTGACTGGCAACTGGGTATCGCCGCACTTCATGGGCATCCGTTATTTCGAAAAACCCGCCGCCGGCTATTGGCTGATTGCCCTGGGCCAAGCGGTGTTTGGCCAGAACCTGTTCGGTGTGCGTATCGCCTCGGCCCTGACTACCGGCCTGAGCGTGCTGCTGGCCTATCTGATTGCCCGTCGCCTGTGGAACGACCCGCGCAAAAGCTTCGCCTGCGCATTGCTCTACCTGAGTTTTGGCTTGGTGGCCGGACAAGCCGGGTATTCCAACCTCGATCCGCAATTCACTTTCTGGGTCAACCTGAGCCTGGTCGCCCTGTGGTTTGCCCTCGATAGCCGCACAATGCGTGGCCGCCTTGGCGCCTGGGCGCTGTTGGGCCTGGCCTGCGCCATGGGTTTCATGACCAAGGGTTTCCTGGCCGGGGCGCTACCGGTGCTGATTGCCGTGCCGTACATGCTCTGGCAGCGACGCCTGGGTGAACTGGTGCGCTATGGCTCACTGGCCGTGCTGGTGGCAGTGTTGGTGTGCTTGCCCTGGGTACTGGCGATCCACATCCAGGAACCGGACTTCTGGCGGTTCTTCTTCTGGAACGAACATATCCGCCGCTTCAGCGCCGACAACGCGCAACACGTGCGGCCATGGTGGTTCTTCTTGCCGATCATCGCCGTGGCTTGCCTGCCTTGGGCCGGTCTGCTGCCAAGCACCTTGCGCAAGACCTGGCAGGAAAAACGCCAACCGGCGATCACCTTCCTGGCGCTGTGGTTGCTACTGCCACTGGGCTTTTTTCAGCCTGAGCAACGGCAAGCTGCCGACCTACATCATGCCGTGCCTGCTGCCGCTGGCCTTGTTGATGGGGCATACCCTGATCGACCTGATCGGCGCTGGCCGCATCCGAATCATCAGCCTCAATGGCCTGCTCAACTTCGTTATCGGCATGGCGGCGATGATCGGTTTGATCTACCTGCAAATCGCCAAGCCGCTGTACGGCAACAGCCACGCCGAGATGTTCAGCCTGTCGCTGGCGTTTATCGTGTTGCTGGTGTGGATCCTGGCCAACCTGCTGCAGGCGTTCCGTCCGCTGACACTGTGGGCGATGCCGGCCTTGGGCATTGGCTTGCTGGTGGTGTTGCTGCCAGCCGGCATGCCCGCGCAGATCGAAGACAATGAAATGCCCGACCAATTCGTCCTCGAGCACCTGGACGAATTGCAGCCAACCCATGCCCTGCTGAGCAATGAACTGGGCAGCGCGAGTGCGTTGTCATGGCGCCTGAAGCGCCCCGAGGTGACGCTGTATGACACCGAAGGCGAGTTGCGCTACGGCTTGCAGTACGCAGGTTCGGTACATCGCAAAGTCGAATTGGACCAGGTGCAGGACTGGCTGAACGAAGCACGCCAGCACGGTTCGGTCGGGGTGCTGCTGCGGGTCAGCAGCACCAGTGAAATGCGCGAGGCCGGGCAACTGCCGCTGGGAGGCAAACGCTACAGCAAAGGGTACCTGCAACTGATCATTTACCCGCAGTTGCCATGATGCGGCCCTTCTGCAAGACCGAACGCGGCGCCCTGCTCTTGCTGCTGGGTGTCACGGCCCTGCTCCTGCTGACGGGCCTGGGCGCTCGCGACCTGTGGGGCCCGGAAAGCCGCTGGGCGAACATCGCCTTGCAGATGCTGCAAAGCGGCGACTACTTCGACCCGTACCTCAAGGGCGGCCCGTATTACGACAAACCCCTGCCCTCCTACTGGCTGATCACCGGCACGGCGCACCTGATGGGTGGCCTCGGCCCGTGGTCGCTGCGCCTGCCTTCGGTGATCGGTGCCTGGCTGAGCGTGTGGCTGGTGTACCTGATCGGCGAGCAGTTGTTTCGCAAAGGCACCGGGTTGATCGCCGGCTGGATGCTCGCCACCACCTTCTACTTCCTGTTCTGGGCCCGAGTGGCCACGGCGGACGTGCTCACCGTGTGCGGTGTGCTGGCGGCGGTCTGGTGGTATTGGCGCGGGCCCGATGACACGCGGCTTTGGCGCTACACGGTGTTCTTCCTGCTGCTGTCGTTGACCTCGTTGCTCAAGGGCCTGATCGGCTTCGTGCTGCCTGCCCTGGTGCTGTTGCCGCACCTGCTCGGCGAGCAGCGCTACAAACGTCACCTCAACCTGCGCCTGCTGCTGGCGATGCTGATCGCCGGCGCGGTGTACGCCGTGCCGTTCGTGCTGTCCCATCTGTACGGCACGCCCACCTATGGCCAGAGCGGATTGGCGCTGGTGTTCCGTGAAAACGTGGTGCGCTTCTTCGATCCTTTCGACCACATGGGCCCGATCTACACCTACCTGATCTACCTGCCGGCCTACACCCTGCCATGGGTGCCCTGCTGGTTGCTCGGCCTGTGGCTGGCGCTGCGGCACTGGCGCCAGACACCCCCAACGTACGTTGGCTGGTGTGGGGCCTGGGCCTGTTGTTCGTGTTCTTTACCGCCAGCGGCAGCCGACGCAGCTACTACGTATTGCCCCTGGTGCCGTTCGCCCAATTGCTCGGCGCCTGGTGGCTCAGTGAGCGCCTGCACACCCAACCGGCCAGTTGGCCACGCTGGAACAGGGGCTTTGCCATCGCTGCGGCATTGATGCTGCTGGTCCTTGGCGTGGCCTATCCGTGGAGCAACGGCAATGGCGGCGTGACGGGCTTCGTCGAGGACGTGCACGCAGAGGCAGTTAAAAGCGCCCCGTGGGACCAATGGCAAATGGTGTTAGTGGAAGTGGACAACAAGGTGCCGATGTACCTGCAGAACGGCGGCAAACCGTTCTACTACGTACCCGAGGCCCTGGATTTCCCACGCCAGGGCGACAGTGCTGCATTCATGGCCTGGCTGGAAAAAACCAGCGGCAAGGCCTTTGACCCGCAGCGCACGATTATCGTCGCGCAGTTCTCCAAGGACGACCCAACGCCCCTGGCCTACCTGGGTAAGGATCATCAGGTGATCACCACCCGGCCGGACAACGGCGAGCGGTTGTTTCACAAGCGTGACGGTGGGAGTGTGGCGTTCGTGCCCTCGGCACACTGACTCAAGTGCGCTTGGTCTTTGCCGGATCCAGGACTTCGACTGGCGCGACGCCGGTTCCCAACCCCGCCACCTGCTCCTGCACCGCCTTCCCCTCCGCCCGATTGCGGATAAACCCGGCGCGGGTAAACCGTTCCAGAAACGGCACCGGCAAGGCCTTGTCCGGCGTCACCGCTGCCTGTTCGGCCACATCGCCAAATAGCGTGTACGCCGCCGTTGGCAAGTGGCGGGTATTGAGGTCGCTGGTCAGCCTGCCTTCCTGCAACACGATGGCGCGGTTGGTCACTCGTTGCAGGTCGGACAGGCGTTGGGAGATGTACAGGATCGCCACGCCTCGCGCACGTTGGCTGTCGATCAGGCCGAGCAGGCGTTCGGCGTCGGCTTCCGACAAGGCGGCGGTGGGCTCGTCGAGAACCAGCAGCTTGGGTTGCAGCACGAACGCCCGGGCCAGCACCAGCAGTTGGCGGTCCGCCAGGCCGAGACGCTCTACCGGGTGTTGCAGCGGCAGCTCCAGGCCCAGCCCTGCAGCGATGGTTTCGGCACGTTGCAGCAGGCTTTTGCGATTGAGCAGAAAGTCGGCGTCGGGTTGGCCGAGTTCGTCGAGCAGCAGGTTTTCGGCCACGCTCAGGCCGGGGGCGATGGCGTCATCAGGGTTTTGATGGACCGCCACAATGCCGACTCGCCGCGCCGACAAGGGCGAAACAAAGCGTTGCCGTTGGCCATCGACCCAGACTTCACCGGAATCCGGGGCCAAGGTCCCACTGAGAATCTTCACCAGGGTCGATTTGCCCGCGCCCGCTGCCCCCAGCAATGCCACCCCTTCGCCGGGGTAAATATCCAGGCTGACCCCGTCCAGCGCCCGCTGGGCACCAAAGGTCTTGCACAGATCACGCAGGCGGATCAGGGGCTCGGGGGCAACGGGGTTGCTCATGGCTAATCTCTAAGGCGGAACGCTGGCTCATTACAGCCCGAAAGGACTGATTTATTCCGAACAACAATGAGTTAGGTCCCGAATTAAATGCATTACCTCATGAACAATCCAATAGCTGAATCGAATAGCAAAAATTTTTGAGTTATAAGGCCTTTGCCAGCAGTTTGTTGAATGCTTTCAGCACCGCGTCCGGTTTTTCCAACATCAACTGGTGACCACAGGCTTCCAGCACCTGAAAGTCCGCATTCGGCAACTGGCCAGCCAGGGCTTGACCGCCGCTGGCAGGGGTGAGGCCGTCGCTGTCACCGGCCAACACGCTGACCGGCAACACCAACGTGGGGATCAGGTCGGCGTCCGGCCATTCGGCGTTTTTGGTCAGTGCCTTGAACATGTGCAGGCGATTGCGCTCGGTGAGTTTTTTCTTCGTAGGCCACCAGCGCCGGGTCGGCCGTGGCATGCCAGGCGCGTTCGCGAAAGCCCTTGGCCAGGACCGGGCGCAGCCACTCCAGGATCCACGCGGGCAACGACATCAGCCCGCCACTGACCGCCGGCCGATGCAACTGGGTGCCAAGCAGCAACGCCGCGTTGATTGTGATCGTCGGCTTGGCCAGCAACGCGCTGAGGCTCAGGCCCGTGCCGAAGGAGTGCGCGACGATCAGGTTTCGCGCTCCTGCATAACGCTGCAGGAGCGCCAGGTAGTCCGCCACCAATTCGGGCCAGGCGTAGGCCTGATCGTCACGTGGGCGGGGGCTGTCACCGTGGCCCATCAAGTCCCACGCTACCAGGCTGTAGCCTTCGGCCTTGAGCGCTTGCCATTGCAGGCGCCATTGGTCCTTGTTGCCGCCGGCGCCATGGCAGAAAAACACCACGGTGTCGGGTTGGGTGGTGCCTGGGTGGTGCGCGATGCTCAGGGTGCGGTGGGGGCGGATTGCCACAGGCTGGCCGCGCACTATGGGTAAGTCTGTAAATTGGGCACTCATAAACACCACATACCTCGATTAATAAACTCGGTCAAAAATGTGGGAGCGGGCTTGCTCGCGAATACGGTGTGTCAATCAAAATATAGGTCACTGACCCACCGCATTCGCGAGCAAGCCCGCTCCCACATTTAGATCACCTACACCTCGGCAATCACGGATTGCAGGAGCGTTCGGGTGTAAGGATGCCGTGCATCCGCAAACAACCGCCGTCTCGCCCTGCTCCACCACCCGCCCGTTTTGCATCACCGCAATGCGGTCACACAGCCGCGCCGCAACGCGCAGGTCGTGGGTGATGAACACGATGCTCAACTTCAAGCGCCGTTGCAGCGACTCCAGCAGTTCCAGGATCTGCACCTGGATCAACGCATCCAGCGCCGACACACATTCATCGGCGATCAGCACCTTGGGCTCCACCGCCAAGGCGCGGGCGATGCCGATGCGTTGGCGCTGGCCGCCGGAGAACTCATGGGGTAGCGCTCAAACGCGGTGGCCGGCAAGCCGACCAAGGTCAGCAATTCCCGCGCACGTTGCTCAGCTTCGCCCTTTGAATGTCCTTGCACCAAGGGCCCGGTCATGATGATGCGGCCCACGGTCTGGCGTGGATTGAGCGAGGCGAACGGGTCCTGGAAGATCATCTGCACAGCGCTGCGCAACGGCCGCAGCCGCGCTTCCGACAACTCGGCAACGTCCTGGCCCAGCCAGTGGATGTGCCCGCTGTCGGCCCGCAGCAAGCGCACCAGGCAGCGACCCAAGGTCGACTTGCCCGAGCCCGACTCGCCGACAATGCCCAGAGTTTCACCTTCGTGCAGCTCCAACTGCACCGCGTCCAACGCCTGGGTGGTGCGCTTGCCCCACCAACCGTTGCGGCTGCGAAACACCTTGCCCAGTTGCGCGGCCTTTAGCACCACCGGCCCTCGACCAAACCGCGCGGCGCCAACGGTTCGGCGGACACCGCCGCCAACAGTTGCCGGGTGTACGCAGCCTTGGGCTCGCGCAATACCTGCCGGGCACTGCCTTGCTCCACCGACACGCCTTTTTCCAGCACCAGCACGCGGTCGGCAATCGCCTCGACCACGGCAAAGTCATGGGTGATAAACAACAACGCCATGCCCTTGTCCTGTTGGATTTTTGCGCAACAGGTCGAGGATCTGCGCCTGTGTGGTCACATCCAGCGCCGAGGTGGGCTCGTCGGCAATCAGCAGCGCCGGATCGAACGCCAGGGCCATGGCGATCACCACCCGCTGGCGCTGGCCACCGGAGAGTTCAAAGGGATACGCCAGACGCAAGCGCTCGGGGTCGGGCAGGCCGACATAACCGAGCAAGTCCACCACGCGCTGGCGACGTTCGCGCGAGGATTTGACCCCGTGGGCACGCAGGGTCTCATCGATCTGCTCGCCGACGCGCAACAGCGGGTTCAGCGCGCTCATCGGCTCCTGGAACACCATGCTGATATCGCGCCCGCGCAGTTCGCGCATCGCTGCTTCGCTACGGTTGGCCAAGTCTTCATCACGAAACACCAGGCGTCCGCTTTCCACCGTCAACGGCGTGGGCAATTGGCGCAGCAGCGCCTTGGCCAACATCGATTTGCCCGAACCGGACTCGCCCACCACACACAAACATTCACCGCTGCGCAGTTGCAGCGACAGGTCATACAGCGCATGGCTGCGGTCCGCACCCGCCGGCAAGGCGATACGCAGGTGTTCGACACTCAATAACGTCATAGCGACCTCCCCGGTTCGAACGCCACGCGCAGGCCTTCGCCCACCCGATTCACCGCCAGCACACACAGCACAATCGCCAGCCCCGGAAGGAAACTCATCCACCAGGCGTCCCGCAGCAGGCCACGGGAGGCGTTGATCATGTAGCCCCAGCTCATGGCTTCGGGGTCGCTTAAACCGAGAAACGCCAATGCGGCTTCGGTGAGGATCGACATCGCCATCACAAACGTCATGACCACGAGCAACGGCGACAAGGCATTCGGTAGGATCTGTTGCGTAATGATCCCCAGCGGCGACTGCCCCAGTACCCGCGCCGCCTGCACGAACTCACGCTGGCGCAAGGTCAGGAACTCGCTGCGCACCAGGCGCGCCACCGGCGGCCAGGCCACCGATGCAATCGCCAGCACGATCGTGCCCAGGGAAGGTTCCAGCACCGCCACCAGGATCACCGCCAGCACCAGTTGCGGAACGATCTGGAAGAACTCCGCGACGCGCATCAGCACGCCGTCGAGCCAGCCGCCGAAGTAACCGGCGATGGCGCCCACTATCAAGCCCATCAGTACGGTCGCCAAAGTCGACAAGGTGGCCACCGCCAGGGATACGCGGGCGCCGTACAGCAAGCCGCTGCCTAGGTCGCGCCCGAGCAGGTCGCTGCCCAACCAATGGGATGCGTCATGAAACGGCGCCAACATCGGCTGGGTATTCATCTCCCAGGGCGAACTGTTGACCAGCCAAGGCGCGGCCAGCGCCAGCGCCGTCAACAGCAACAAATACACCGCACCGGCCAGCGCCGAGGGCTGGCGTACAAACCGTCTGAACACCGCCATCAGCCCTGCCCTCCGGCGGCAATGCGCGGGTCGATGAACCGGCATATCACATCGGTCAACACGTTAAAGCTCACCACCAGAATCGAGATCACCAGAAAGCCTCCCATCAGCACCCCGTAGTCGCGCTGGGCCAGGGACTCGTACATCAAGCGGCCGAGGCCGGGCCAGGAATACACCACCTCTACCAACAACATGCTGCTGGCCAACTGGCCCGGCTGCATGCCAGCAAACGTCACCAACGGCAGCAGCGCATTGCGCAGTACATGCCCGTACAAAATCCGGCGCGGGTGCAGGCCCTTGGCCTGGGCGGTGCGCACGTATTCCTGGCTGAAGGCGTCGAGCACCGCAGCACGGGTCAGGTGGATATACAACGCCAGGAACAACACGCTCAGCGACAGGCACGGCAGCAGCAAATGCTGCAGGCGATCGAGCAGCGAGAAGTCCTGGCCGACGGTTTCCATGCCAAAGGCCGGCAGCCAGTCCAGGCTGACCGAAAACAGCAAGATCAGCAGCATCGCCAGCCAGAACGGCGGCATCGCGTACAGCAACAAGGCGCCCTGGGAAATCAACCCATCCAGCCAATGTCCCTTGCGCCGCGCCCGCGCAGCCAGCACGCCCAACGTCACGCCCAGCACCGACGACACCACAAACGCCGAGCCCATCAACGCCAGCGTCGCCGGCAAGCGCTCGCTGATCAGCGACCACACCGACGTCTGGTTGCGATAGGAATAGCCCAGGTCCAGGTGCGCGACGTTGCCCAGGTAAATCAGCAACTGCTGCAGCAGCGGTTTATCCAGGCCCATGGTCTGGCGCAGTTGCTCGATAAACTGCACATCGTCGACCCCCGCTTCACCGGCCAGCAGCAACGCCGGGTCACCCGGCGCCAGGCGGATCAACAGGAAACTCAGCACCAGCACCGCCACCACCATCAGCAGCGCCTTGACCAGGCGCCCGCCGAAATACAGCATGCCGTTCATGGTGCAGGCGCGTCGAGGTACACGCTTTCGTAGTCTTCGTTAAGGCTGGTAGCGGTCTGCAGCAGGTTTTTCACTTGCGTGTGAAACAGTGTCTGGTTGCGCATTTCAAAGATCGGCGCGATGGGCAGGTCGGTGTTCAGTACGTTTTCCAGTTGGCTATAAAGCTGGGTGCGCGCCGGACCTTCCGGCGTATCGGCAAGCTTGGCCCACAGGGCGTCGGCCTCGGGGCTGTTGTAGCCGCTGACGTTGGCGAACGGTGAGGTCTTGAGGATGTAGTCGGAGCGGAACAGATAGGCGCTGGTCAGGTACGGGTCGCCAATCTGGAAGATGAAGTTGTAGGTCAGGTCGAAGTCCCAGTCGCTCACACGCTGGAACCAGGTCGCGGCGTCGGACGTCACCACTTGCACCTTGAAGCCCAGGGGTTGCAGGGCTTGCTTGGTGTACTCGGCCAGGCGCTCCCAGGCACCACCCTTCTCACCGTTGAGCAAGCGGATACGCACCGCGCCCACGTCCACACCGGACTCGGCGATCAGCGCCTTGGCCTTTTCACGTCGTAGGTGTACTGCGGCAACTGCGGGTCGTGGTACGGCGTGGTAGAGACAAACTCGCCCTCGGCGACCTTGCCCGAGCCGAAGAAAATGTTATCGACGATGAACTGGCGGTTCAGCGCATACAGGATCGCCTGGCGCACCTTGGGGTTGTTCAGCGGCGGCTTGCGCGTGTTGATCTGCAGGAAGGCCAGGCCGGCATACAGCTCCCAACCTTTCTCCGACGCCTTTACATCCGGCAACGCGCTGAGGCGCTTGAGGTCGGAGTAGTCGGCATCGCCACTGCGCAGCACTTGCACGTCGTTACGCTCGAAAGCAGCGGCGCGGGAAGAGCCGTCGGGGATCACGTGAAAGATGATGCTGTCGAGGTGCGGCAGGCCCTTTTCCAGTAGTTGGGATTTTTGGCCAGCTTGATGTAGGCGCCGCGTTTCCACTCCACAAACACGAACGGCCCGGTGCCGACCGGCTTCAGGTTGTAGGGGTTATTGCGAAAATCGGTGTTCTCGTAGAGGTGCTTGGGCACCACCGGGCGCAGGCCGCTGCCCAGAGCCGAGAGCAAGGGGGCGAAGGGTTTCTTCAAGGTGAAGACCACCTGCTGCGGGCCCTTGGCGGTGATGCTGGCGACGTACTCGGTGATGATCCCACCCAGGCGCTTGTCTACTTCGGGGTAGAAGGTCTGGAAGCTGAACACCACGTCATCGGCGGTGAACGCCGGGCCATCGTGCCAGTGCACGTTGTCTTGCAGCTCGAAGGTGTAGGTGAGGCCGTCCGGCGAGATGGTCCACGACTTGGCCAATACCGGTTTGGGTTTGAGGTCGGTGTCGAAAGTCAGCAGGCCTTGCAGCACCTTGCCGCTCACGTATTGGGTGGACACGTGGCTGACCACGCCGTGCATCAACGACGGCGGCTCGGGTTGGGCCACCAGGTTCAGAACCCCGCCCTCCTGGGGTTGCGCCAGGGCCTGGCCGGCCAGCAACGCGGTGCACAATCCCACGGATGAAAGGACACGGCGAAAAGAGAATGGGCGCATGAAGGCTCCTCGAATGGAAAAGTTCTAGGAGGGATTTTGCAAGGGCTGTGCCATGGGGGTTTGACCAAGGGTTACTGGAGTCGGGGATGATTTCAGTGACGAAAAATCCACAGTGGTTCACGCGAGTGTGCAAAAAGCAGCAGCAACGTTGTTCAAATGTGGGAGCTGGCTTGCCTGCGATAGCGGTGTATCAGCCAGTGATGTGATCAATGGCCCAGCGCTATCGCAGGCAAGCCAGCTCCCACAGTAAATCTGCGGTGCTCAGGTGGCACAGGGTTTGCCCTGTAATCCCCCTCTGAACCCATGAGCCTTAACCCCATGTCACTGGATTACCTGGGCAACCCCATCGACACCCGCGACCCTTCCACCCGCCAGGGCCTGGACGATTTCATCGGCGGCTTCCTCGGCTACCAGCCCCGTGCCGAAGGCATTCTGGCCACCGCCGATACCGACCCCGACTCTGCTCTGGCCAACGCCTTCGCCGGCGTGTTGCTGATGTTCATCGAGTCCCCCGAAGGCCCCTCCCTGGCCGAGCACTACCGCCAGCGCGCCGCCGCCGTGAACAGCGACCACCCACGCGCCCAGTTGTACGTGGCCGCGCTGCAGGCCTGGATCAACGACGACCTTGACCAGGTCCTGCACCTGAGCGAACACCTGCTCGAGCGCTACCCCCGCGACCTGTTCGCGGCCAAACTCAACCAATACCTGGAATTCAACCGCGGCAACTGGCCCGCACTGCTGCGCATCGGCCTCAAGGCCACTGCAGGCGCGCCCGACATCGCCCACAGTCACGGCCTGCTGGCCTTCGCCTACGAGCAATGCCACCTGCTCGACGAAGCCGAAGCCAGCGCCCGCGAAGCCCTGCGCCTGCAACCTTCCGAGCCTTGGGCCCAGCACGCCCTGGCCCATGTAATGCTGACCCAGGGGCGTATCGAGGAAGGCACTGAGTTCCTGGAAAACGTGGCCCATCACTGGGCGGGCTTGAACTCGTTCATGTACACCCATAACTGGTGGCACCTGGCGTTGTTCTACCTGGCGCGGGGTGAGGATCAGCGGGTGCTGGAGATCTACGACCAGCACGTGTGGGGCATCCTGCCGGAGTACTCCCAGGACCAGGTGGGGGCGGTGTCGTTGCTGGCACGGTTGGAGCTGGCCGGCATTGATGTGGGCGAGCGTTGGCAGGCGTTGGCGCCGTACCTGCAACGGCGGGTGGCGGATACGGTGCAGCCGTTTCTCAGCGTGCAATACCTGTACGGCCTGGCGCGGGCCGGCAAGCCCGAGGCGGATGAACTGTTGGCGGCGTTGCGCGAGCATAGTCTGGCAGCACGACCGGTGTGGGGCGAGGTGACTTTGCCGTTGGCACGCGGACTGCTGGCGCATGCGCGTGGGGATGCGCCGCAAGCGCTGGAGCAACTGAGTGTTGCCCTGCCCCGATTGAATGAGATCGGCGGCAGCCATGCCCAGCGTGATCTGTTTGCCCAGGTGGAGCTGGATGCGCGGTTGAGGGTTGGGGATTGGTTGGGGGCGCAGCAAACGCTTGAGTTGCGGCGTCGGTATGACGGGTGGGATGTGCCGACGAATCGGAGTTTGGTGCGGGTGTATGAGGCGCTTGGGTTGCCGGAGCAAGCGGGTAAGGCGTTAGAGCGGGTTGCACGTTTTACCTGATGTATAGCGTTTCAACTGTGGGAGCTGGCTTGCCTGCGATAGCGGTCTGTCGGTGTACATATCCGTTGCTGCGGTAACGGCAACCTATGGTTCCGCTCTTACAGCGGCTCACTTTTGGAAGAGCCCAAAAGTAAGCAAAGGCTCTCGCCCCACCACTCGGTGTCTCGCCTAGGCTCGACATGCCCTCACTCCGGCTTGAATCCGTGGGCCGCCGCGATGGGCCATCCTGTCCAGCGCGGCTGCGTCCTGCCGGGTTACCCACGGATTCAAGCCTGCGTTCGGCCAGCGTGGTTGACGGGGCGCCTAAGATCAAGATCAAAAGCCAGATCAAAAGCCAGGGCAGACCACTGTCTATCTGACAAATGGAGATCCAAATGTGGGAGCGGGCTTGCTCGCGAATGCGGTGGATCAGCCAATGAATGTGTTGACTGACACACTGCATTCGCGAGCAAGCCCGCTCCCACATTTTTTTGTGTCTGACACACTATGACCGTGCGCTGAACACCCCTCGCGCAATCCCCCTTGCCACACAATCGGCCGCTGCCGCGCCAATCCGCCCGATCTCCACCTGCCGCCGTGGCCCGTCGGTCAACTCCACTGCCGCCGACGCCAACGCGAACACTGTGTCCCCATCAAACGGCAAGTGCGCCGGTCGTACTGCCCGGGCGATGCCGTCCTGGGCCATGATCGCCACGCGCTTGCACTCTGCAACGGTGAGCCGTGCGGTGCTGGCAACCACCACCAGCGTGGTATTCGCCCCGGCTTGCAAACGGCCCATGGAGTCCAGCCGTGACAGCTCCGGCATCGGGTCGCTGCAGTCCATTTCTGTTTGCGGGCGCTGGCCGCCGAACTCCCCGCCACTTCCACGGCCAGGCCCAGAAGGTCTGGCCGTCGGGCATGTACACCGAGCCAATCGGGTTGGCGACCACCAGCGCGGCAACGATCAGGCCATCGCCCAAATCCAGGGACGCCGTGCCCAGCCCGCCTTTCAGCACCCCAGCCATGGCACCACGGCCGGCGCCCACCGAGCCCAGTTCAAACTCCTCGCCAGCATTGGCCAATGCTTCAAAACCCAGGCGCCGGTAAGGCGGCTCCAGGCCCCAGTCCTTGTCGCCACCGTTGGCCAGGTCGTGCAACACGGCGGCGGGCACGATGGGGATCGCCGGGGCACCGGGCTTGAGGTGCAGGCCGACCTGGTCCTGGGACAGTTTGGCCGCCACTGCATCCGCCGCCCCCAGGCCGAATACCGAGCCGCCGGCGAAGACCAGCGCGTGGAGTTGGCCGACCATGTTTTCGGGTTCCAACGCAGCGGTTTCACGCCCGCCGGGGCCGCCGCCACGGATGTCGATACTGGCGGTCCAGAAACCATCGGGGCGGATCACCGTGACGCCGGTGTCGACGTGCAGGTCCGTGGCGTGGCCGACCGTGAGGCCTGGGATATCGGTGAGGGCGTTGCGCGGGCCGGGTCTAGGCATACAGAAAAAGCTTCCTTGGGTTTAGGTATGGCGTGGGGTGAGCAAGGGGTGTGCCAAGCGTAGCTCGCCCGGCCTCACGGCTCGAAACCCGCCCCCCGGGAAAAGCCCTGCACAAAAACCAACACCCTGCTCTGCGCCCTGTTAGAAAAACACCAGCACCGGCATACAACCACAATCAACTTACTGTTTTTAAACACTTTTTTCAGATGGCACAGCCCTTGCTCTCACACCCATACCAGAGCTTGAACTCAACAAGCCACCCTACCCATTGGAGTGTTGCCCATCATGAATACGTCCCGCGCCGCCAGCCGCAGGCCCCGTAAAGCCTTCGCCCACACGCTGTTGTTTATCGCCCTGTGCGAAGCCGCCAGCTACAGCAGCCTGACCCTCGCCGCCGACGCGCCGGCCAGCGATAACCCGCTGGACACCGTGGTGGTGATCGGCAACCGGGGCCAGGCACGCACCCTGGCAGAGAGCCCGGCGCCGGTGGATGTAATCTCGTCCAAGCAGTTGCTCGCCACCGGCCAGGGCGACCTGACCCGTGCGCTGAGCAAGGTGCTGCCGTCGCTGAACCAGCCGGCATCGTCGGGCTTTGGTTCCACTTCGGTGGTACGCCCCATCAGCCTGCGCGGCCTCAACGGCGACCAGGTGCTGGTGCTGGTCAACGGCAAGCGTCGCCACAACAGCGCCTTGCTCAACAACGGCACCTACCTGAACTCCGGCTCGCAACCGGTGGACCTGGACATGATCCCCACGGCGCTGGTGGATCACGTCGAAGTGCTGCGTGACGGCGCGTCGGCCCAGTACGGCTCAGACGCGATTGGCGGCGTGGTCAACGTGGTACTCAAGCAGACCGACCACGGTGGCAGCCTGTCCACCAGCTACGGCCAGAACTATGAAAACGGCGATGGGGAAACCGTGCGGCAAACCGGCAACGTCGGCCTGGCGCTGCCCAATGACGGGTTTATCAACCTGGCGTTGGACGTGAAAAAGCAGAACGTCTCCGACCGTTCCGACAACGCGCCGTACACCGACGCCGCTGGCAACACCAGCCTGCAGCACACCTACTACGGCACCGGCTTGCCGGAGGCGAAGAACTTCAGCCTGGGCTACAACGCCGAGCTGCCGGTGGATGACGCCCTCACGCTGTATTCGTTCTCCACCTTCACCCATCGCAACTCGGAAAAACCGCTGGCCTTCCACCAGCCGCCGAGCTTCAACGGTATCCAGACGCCGTACCCGCAAGGTATCGAAGACAACCTGCGTTTTATCGAAGAAGACTTCCAAGTGGCCTTCGGCGGCAAGGGCAAGGCCGCCGGCTGGGACTACGACCTGTCCACCACGTATGGCCAGGACCACGCGCGCGCCACCCTTACCGACACCTACAACCTGAGCTACGGCCCGACGTCGCCGACCTCGGTGGACACCGGCGTAAAAACCTTCAGCCAGTGGACCAACAACCTCGACCTGACCCGCGCCTTCGACCTCGGCCTGTACAAGCCGACGCAGATTTCGTGGGGCCTGGAACACCGCTACGAAGACTACAAGATCGGCAAGGGTGACCTCGCCTCCTACGCCAGCGGCCCGTTCACCACCGGCGCCAACGGTGCACTGATTCCGCCGGGGACCATCTCCGGCGCCGGTACCACGCCTGCCGACGCCGCCGAAAAAAGCCGCACCAGCCTCGCCGGCTATGGCGAGATCGGCCAGGACTTCACCGACAAGTGGCACGTCGATTTGGCCGGCCGCTACGAGCACTACGACGACGGTTCGGGCACCACCACCAACGGCAAGCTCTCCACTCGCTACCAGTTGACCCCGATCCTCGCCGTGCGCGGCACCGTCAGCACCGGCTTCCGCGCGCCGTCGCTGGCCCAGCAGATCTATAGCTCCACCTCGCAAACCAGCGTCAACGGCCAGCTGTTCGACTACCGCAACGTGGCGGTCAACTCCGACGTGGCCAAGGCCCTCGGCGCGAGCAACTTGAAGCCTGAGAAGTCCACCAACTTCAGCCTCGGCCTCACCCTGCAACCCACCGATGCCACCAGCATCACCCTCGATGCCTACCAGATCAAAATCAAGGACCGCATCGCCCAGACCGGCTACCTCGGCGGCACACCGCAGATCAGCGCGATCCTCGCCGCTGCCGGGCTTAACCCGAACCAGGCCGTCACCTACTTCACCAACGCCCTGGACACCACCACCCGTGGCGTCGACCTGGTGGGTGACTATCGCCAGGACATCGGTGCCTGGGGCAACCTGCGCTACACCGCCGGCTTCAACTGGAACACCACGCAGATCGATGACATCCACGCCTCGGCCATCGCCAAGCAAGCCCTTGGTGCCGACGGTGGTTATGACCGTCAACGTCAAGGCAACCTCAAGTACGGCCTGCCGCAATCCAAGCTGCTGCTGGGCACCACCTGGACCTTCGACAAACTGGAAGTCGGCCTGAACCTGACCCGCTACGGCGAATACACCCAGTACGGCACCGCCGAGATCTACGACCGCACCTTCTCGCCGGCCTGGATCACCGACCTGAACATCGACTACCACCTCACCAAGGCCGTCACCCTGAATGCCGGCGCCAACAACCTGTTCAACAAGTACCCGGAGCGCACAAACCTGGCCAGCACCTCGGGCGCGTTTCCCTACGGCAACTTCTCGCCTTACGGCACCACCGGCGGCTACTGGTACACCGGCGTGACGTACAACTTCTAACCCACACCACGGGGCCGGCTCGCCGGCTCCGTGCGTGACGTTCATGGGAGCCTGTTCATGACCCGCCGCACCGACCAACTCAAACTGGGCGCCTTCCTCGCCAACAGCGGCCATCACGTTGCCGCCTGGCGTCACCCGCTGGCCCAGGCCGATGCCAGCCTGGATTTCGACCACTTCAAGCACATTGCCCAGACCGCCGAACGCGGCAAGTTCGATGCGTTGTTCATCGCCGATGTGGTCGCGCTGTGGGGGCATCATCACGATGCGCTGAGCCGTACTGCCCGCGCCGAGCACTTCGAACCCCTCACGTTGATGTCGGCCCTGGCCGCCGTCACAAGCCACATCGGCCTGATCGCCACGGCCACCACTACCTACAACGAGCCCTACCATATCGCGCGCAAGTTCGCGTCCCTGGACCACCTGTCCAAGGGCCGTGCCGCCTGGAACCTGGTGACCTCGGTGGTCTCAGACGAAGCCTGGAATTTCGGCCGCGAACACCACGTGGACCACGGCGACCGCTACCAACGCGCCGAAGAATTCCACGACGTGGTCAAGGACCTGTGGGACAGCTGGGACGACGACGCCTTCACCCGCGACAAGGCCAGCGGCGAATACTTCGACCCGGCCAAGTTGCACACCCTCAACCATCGCGGCGAACACTTTTCCGTGCGCGGCCCGCTCAACGTGGCGCGCCCGCCCCAGGGCCATCCGGTGCTGGTGCAGGCCGGCGCGTCGGAGCCAGGCAAGAACCTCGCCGCCCGCGTAGCCGAGCTGATCTTCGCGCATTCCCATAACCTGGAAGGCGCCCAGGCGTTCTACCAGGACATCAAGCAACGCGCCGCCGCGTTTGGTCGCGACCCGGACCACATCAAGATCCTGCCCGGCGTCACGCCGTTTATCGCCGACACCCGCGAACAGGCCCAGGCGCTGTTCGAAGCGTTCCAGGCGCTGATCGACCCGGTGCTGGGCCTGCGCCTGCTGGCCGACACACTGGGCGATGACATCGACTTGTCCGGCTACGACCTGGACGGCCCGCTGCCGGAGACACCCGTAGGCCAACGGGGCAGCCGACGCGACAAGGTGCTGGAACTGGCCCGCAGCGAAAACCTGAGCATCCGCCAGCTGTACCAGCGCCTGGCCGGCGGCAACCCGGTGATCGGCACCGCCGAAGATGTGGCCGACCACTTTGAAGCGTGGTTCCAGGCTCGGGCCTGCGACGGTTTCAACGTGTTCTTCCCGTACTTCCCGGGCGCCATCGACGTGTTTGTCGATCAAGTGATCCCACTGCTGCAGGCACGTGGCGTGTTTCGCAAGGAATACGAAGGCACCACCTTGCGGGAAAGCCTCGGCTTACCGCGCCCAGTCAACCGCTTTACCACAGGAGCCACCGCATGAAACGCAGCGCATGGATGCTGGCGCTGGGAGGCGTGATCGCCCCCAAAGCCTTTGCCTTGAATATCTTGCTGAGCAACGACGACGGTTATCAGCACCCCAATATCCGCGCCCTCTACACCGAGCTCAAAGCCGAGGGGCACAACGTGAAATTGCCGCGCCGCAAAGCGACCAGAGTGCACGCGGCGGCTCGTTTTTTTTCGGGCGGGAAGTCACGGTAGGCCATGACACCGACCCGGCCTACCCCGACAGCTACTACATCAGCACCACCGACAAAGGCGTGTGCCAGAGCGCCGAATGCGCCGGCAAGGAAGTGCAGATCGAGATCAGCGGCACGCCAGTGATGGCGCTGCTGATGGGCCTGAACAAAGTACTGCCCCATCCCGACCTGGTGATCGTCGGCCCCAACCCCGGCAATAACCTGGGGCGATCAACATGGCCTCGGGCACCTTCAACGCCGCAAGCGTGGCGTTGCAGTCCGGGGTTCCGGCGCTGGCGGTAAGCACCGACTTGAAGGAAAAAGATCCGCAGCGCGCCGCCGTCCTGGTGGCAAAACTGGTGCACGCCCTTGACCAGCATCGTCAACCCGATGGCGCACTTCTGCCGCCGGGCTTGGGCTTGAACATCAACCTGCCCAAGGACGCGCAGATCAAGGGCGTAAAGCTGACTCGGGTTGGCAGCTACGTCGGCTTTGAGGCGCTGTACACCGACGACCTCAAGCAGTTCAACCTGCCCGGCAAACCCGGCATCGGCTTCCAATACAGCCCCGCCGCCACCGCCGCGCAACAGAACGATGAGGCGGTGTGGCTGAACAAGGGTTACCTGACCATCAGCCCGTTCAGCGGCCTGCCGGAGTCGATCAGCGCCGGCCCCGCGTTGCAAAAACAACTGGCCCAGGAGGTAAAGCCATGAGTGCGGGTTTTTCCTTGGGATTCCTGAGCCGGGTCTACAGCCCGCGCTTTGATCCCAAGGTGTATCGCGACACCCTGGAGCTGTTCAAGGTCGCCGAAGAGCTGGGCTTCGACAGCGGCTGGGTGGCACAACACCACTTCGCCAGTGAGCAGGGCCGGCTGCCTGCGCCGCTGGTGTTGCTGGCCGCCATTGCCCAGCGCACGCGGCGTATCAGCCTGGGCACCGGGATTATCGTGCTGCCCCAGGAAACGCCGCTGCGCCTGGCCGAAGATGCTGCCGTGCTCGACTTGCTGAGCAATGGCCGGCTGGAACTGGGGCTCGGCGCGGGGTTCGATCCCGAGACTTTCCTGGCGTTTGGCCGTGAACCTGCACAACGCCATCGAGACTACGAACAGCACCTGCAACAGTTGCTCAATGCCTTGGGCAACGCGCCATTGACCGCCAGCGATGCGCGCCTGCTGCCACGGGCCAACGGCTTGAGCCATCGGCTGTGGGAAGCCACTTCGCGAGTGGAGTTAGTGGCCGAACGTGGCCACGGCCTGATCATGGCGCCCAACCCTCATCTGCCCCCCGAAGCGGGTGTAGAGCTGGCGGAGCGCTACCGCAACGCCTGGACCGGCGATAACGGCACGCCGGCCCGCATCGCGCGCGTACAAGCGCTGCTGCCGGCGCCGGACGACGCCACCCGCCGCGATATCCAGGCCTATGTGCAGCGCCAGCAACGCATCGGCGTGCTCAAAGGTGCGCTGGACGATGACTTCGACACCACCCTCAAGCGCCTCGGCGTACTGCATGGCCCGGTGGAGCAGATCATCGAACAGTTGCAACAAGGCCCGGCACTGACGGCCCATGATCAGTTGATCCTGCAAGTGCAGACCACCAGCACCCCACTGCGCGAGGCCATCCGCGCCCTGGAAATCATCCGCGAACACATCGCCCCGGCCCTCGGCTGGCAACCTACGGGAGCTGCGTCATGACCTTCAAACTGGGCTTTCAGCCACGCCTTTGGCGACGACCCGCAGCAGGTATACCGCGACCTGATCGAACAATTCGAAGTCGCCGAAGCGCTGGGCTTCGACGGCGGTTGGATTGCCCAGCACCACCTGAGCAACGGCTTTGGTCGCCTGCCCTCGCCGCTGGTGTTGCTGGCGGCGGTGGCCGAACGCACGCAGCGTATCGAGCTGGGCACCGGGGTGATCGTGCTGCCGTTTGAAGACCCGATCCGCCTGGCCGAAGACGCCAGCGTACTGGACGCCCTGAGCGGTGGACGGGTGCAATTGGGCCTGGGCAGCGGTGGCGCCAACCTGGACAATTTCAGCGCGTTTGATCGTGACCCAAGCCGACGCCAGGCCGACTTCGCCGAACACCAGCAGCGTTTGCAAAGCCTGTTGCAAGGCCAGCCGCTGACCGGCGAACTGACCTTGCAACCGCCTGCCCACAGCCTGGGCGAACGCTTGTGGCATTCACACGGCAGCACCGAGGGCGCGGCTTACACCGCCCGACAAGGCAACGGGCTGCTGCTGGGCACGGCCACCCACGATCCGCTGACCGTGCAAAACCCCTTGGCCGATGCGTACCTGAACGCCTGGCAGCACCCGCACCGCAAGCCACGCATCGGTGTAGTCCGCGCGATCTTCCCGGCCGCCGACCGCGCCAGCGCGCAGGCTGAACTGGCGGTGGACATCGAACGGCATATCCCACGCCTGCAACGCGAAGGCCTGATCGACCAGGCGGTGGACTTGCAGGAACACCTGCGCCTGATGAACGTGCACCACGGCCATCCCGATGAAGTGATCGAAAGCTTGCAACAGGATCCCTCCCTGCTGCCTTATGCTGACTACGTGATCGCCGTGGTCCAGGCCGAAAGCTCGACCCAGGCGCAGATCCTCAAGCGCCTGGAGATCCTCGCCTTGGACATTGCCCCGGCCCTGGGTTGGAAAAGACCATGACTGACAGCACGCCCCTTGAATTCAGCTGGTTACTGCCGCTGTGCACCCCCGATTGGGCGGCGCGGCCAGGGCAATGGATCCAGCTGGCCCAAGCCGTGGAATACGCCGGCCTCGAAGGCCTGTGGATTCCCGGCGGCGCCCTGTGTGCCGACAGCCTGGGTGTGGCCGCAGCGCTGTGCGCGCATACGCGGCGGGTGCGATTGTCGGTGAGCGTGCCGCCGGAAGTGATGCTGCCGGCGGCGTTGGCCACCACCTTGCAAAGCCTGCAATCCATCAGCGGCCACCGGGTGCAACTGCACCTGCCCAACAGCGAGCGCAGCGCGTTTGGCGAATGGCTCAACCGTGATCAGCGCAGCGAACGCATCGGCGAGTACCTGGCAATCCTGCAACAGCTGCTGGCGCCCAATGAAGGTGGGCTGGAGTACCAAGGCCTGTATTTCCAACTGGAAAACGCCGGCGTCGCCCGACGTGAATTGCCTGCACCTACGCTGGTACTGGACGACAGTCAGAGCCACGCGCTAGTCGCCACCCATGCCCAGACCTGCCTGCTCGCCCCTGGCCCTCCACAATGGTTGGCCAAGGAAGTACAACGCTGGCGAGCGATTCAACCGTCACTGAAGTTTGCCTGCACCTTCGGCCTGATCCTCGGCGACAGCGAAGACCTGGCCTGGGAAACCGCCGCCAGCTTATTACCTGTACCCGACTTGCCCACGGAGTCCCTCGCGACCGTCCCCCGTGCGCGCCACCCGCTGCGCCAATGGGAAGTGCATCCGAACCTGTTGCAAATTACCCCCGGGCAACCGTTGATCCTGGTGGGTACGCCACAACAGATCGCCACGCGCCTGCAGGAACTGCACGGCGCGGGCTTGAACCACCTGATCGTGGAAGGCGGCCCGGCCGTCAGCGAAGTGCTGCGTTTTGGCGAACAGGTACTGCCCTCTTGCGCAAGGAGCGCCTGCACCATGAGCACTGATGTTCGCCCGCCGATCCAACTGGATTGGTTCCTGCCCACCAACGGCGACGGTCGCCACCTCACCAGCAGTGGCTTGCCCAAGGTCGGGCTGTTCCAGCAAGGCGAACGCGCACCGACCCTGGACTATCTCCGCCAGATCGTCCGCGCCACCGAACAGGCCGGCTTTGACGGCATCATGGTGCCCACCGCCAGCGGCTTCGAAGACCCATGGCTGATCACCGCCGTGCTGGCCCAGGAAGTCCGCCGCCTGAAATTCCTGCTCACCCTCAGGCCGGGCACCGAGCTGCCGGCCTACACCGCGCACCGTGCGGCAACCTTGCAACTGCTCAGCGAAAACCGCCTGGCGCTGCACGTGGTGACTGGCTCCAGCCGCTTTGAACAGCGCTCGCTGGGCGACTTTCTCGAACACGACGAACGCTATGCGCGCACCGCCGAGTTCCTGCAAGTATTCCAGGCCGTCTGGGCCGAGCAACCACCGGCTCATCCCGGTCGCTACTACCGCAGCGGCATCCACACCCCGATTGCACCGGGGCCGAAGCACCGCCGATCTACTTCGGCGGCGCCTCCGAAGCCGCCGAACGCGTCGGCGCGGCCCACGGGCAAACCTACCTGATGTGGTGCGAACCGCCGGCCATGATCGCCGAACGCATCCAGCGCATGCGCGACCTCGCCGCCGCTCAGGGCCGCACCCTGCGCTTCGGCCTGCGCCTGCATCGTTCGCCGCCCCCACCGACGAAGCCGCGTGGGCACATGTGGAACGCCTGCTGCAAGAAATCCCCAGGACGCCATCGACCAGGCGCAACGGCACCTGGCCGCGTATGAATCCGTAGGGCAAAGCCGCCAGACCCAACTGATGCAAGGCCGTGGCCGGGGAGCGCGGGAACTGGAGGTTTCAGCCAACCTGTGGGCCGGGTGGGTTTGGTCCGCGGCGGCGCGGGCACGGCGCTGGTGGGCAGTTATGCCCGTGTAGCAGAGCGGATCGAGGAGTATCACCAGTTGGGGTGGACAGTTTTATCCTGTCGGGTTTCCCCACCTGGAAGAGTCGATACATGTGGGGGCGGAGGTGTTGCCGTTGTTGCGCAAAATCGCAGCCACAGCGGCGGTTGCCTGTGGGTAGGGGCGGTGTGATTTGCTTTCGATAGGGGTGGATCAGGTGAGTGATTGGAGACTGTTACACCGCCTTCGCGAGCAAGCCCGCTCCCACATTTGGATCTCCATTTATCAGGTAGACAGCGGTCTGCTCTGGCTCTGTTTTTGATCTTGATCTTAAGCGCCCCGTTAAACCACGCTGGCCGAACGCAGGCTTGAATCCGTGGGTAACCCGGCAGGACGCCGGGTTAGCCGCGCTGGGCCAAGGATGGCCCATCGCGGCGGCCCACGGATTCAAGCCGGAGTGAGGGAACGCCGAGCCTAGGCGAGGTGCCGAGTGGTGGGGCGAAGCGCTTTTGGTTACTTTTGGCGCTCTTCCAAAAGTGACCCGCTGTAAGAGCGGAACCCATTTCAGCCTTCACCCAAATAACGGATATGTACTCCGACCAAACACCACCAAAACCTGACACACCGATATCGCAGGCAAGCCAGCTCCCACATTAGAGCGCAGTACATCCAATAAATCCGAGTCGCCTGCCAGGCCGCCTTCGCGAGCAAGCCAGCTCCCACACAGGTATCTACCACACAGTGACTTATTGGTAAGGGATCAGGCGATCCCGGTCCAAATCACGCATCAACTCGCCCAGCATTTCGCTTTCACTGCGCGGTTCAGTCATGGGGATATACCAGGTGGTAGCCGTCCAGCCACCACGCTTATAGGCATAGGCCTTGACCAGTTGGCCGTCCTTGTACAACGACCCATGCAGTTGGCGCTCGTAAGTGTAGGGAATCGGCACAGTCAACAACGTCAACGCACCGAACACAGCGGGCAGCACGCCGGCGCCCTTGCCGCCGCTCTGGTCCACCAACAAGCTGTAACCGGTCTTGCTGAAACCACCATCAAGGAAACTGAACGCACCGGTCTCACGCAGACGCTGGATAACCTCCTGCTGCTTTTGCTGATCGAAGCGCGAGGCCGGCGGCGGCATAGTCACGCTCATCGGCACATACGCGCGCTCAGCCTTGTAATCCAACGGCTTGAGCGCCGTGCTGCAGCCGCCGAGCAACAGGACGGCGGCCAGCAATGTCGTCCTGATCATTGCGCTGGCTCCTTGGGCAGCAGGCCGTCGCGCTGCACATCCTGGGCAAAGGCTCGAGTAATACGGCCGACGTTCTCCTGCTGCATGCCGCCACTGCCATCGAGCAACCAGGTGTATTTGTGGGTGACGTTACGGTAGCTGTACTGCTTCAACGGTTTGCCGTCGTGTTGCAGGGAAAACTCAGTGGTGGTGTCGATGCTCTGGGACAACGGCAACAGAAACAAGGTGGCCGTGCTCAGCAGGATCACCGGAAACGGCGGCAGGTCGCGCTGGCTGTTGTAGCGGATCAACACCGAATAATCCCCCGGCTTGCCCATGCCGGTTTCGACGCTGCGAAATACCCCGGTTTCGCGCAATTGATTGCGGATCTGCGCGGCGGTAAGTGGGTCATCAACCATCACATGGATGGGCTGGAGGTAGTCCTGGCCATCGGGCAGCGTGCGTTCGGGCAAGGTGTTGGTGATGGCGCAACCCGTCAGCAGCGCGAACGCGCTCAGGGCGATAAAACGATTCATGGGCGTTTCTCCTGCGGCACGATGATGTAGGGGCGGCACTGCGGTAATCCAGCGGCATCAACTCAAGCGTTGGCAGGCCAGGCACAGACTGGCGGGCGATAGCCTCATCGCGTGCCAACTGGTCGCGCCACCGGAATGCGCACAGCGAGCCGCCTAGGCACAACGAGCGAAACTCACCGAGGTAGTAAGCCTTGCCGGCTTGTAGCCGCAGCGGCAGGTTGAACTTCTCGCGCGCCTGCACCGAGGTGTAGGTGGTGCCCATGTAGGGTGAATAGGTGCTGGAGAAGAACTGGAAATCATAAAACTCATAATCCCCAGGTTTGAGCGGCAGCACGAACACACTGGCGGCGCCGGTCGAGTCCTTCACATCCTGGGGGGTTTCCTTGCCCATGCCGACCCATATGCCGGCCGCGCCATACGCGGAGCCGCGCTTGCGGAACAACAGGCGTTGGTTGGGTGCAGGAGAAGCCACGAGGCTTTGCGGGCCGATGGAACCGACCAGATACGCCACCGGCTCTTGTGGACCCGGCAGCAGCGGCGCGCTGACCATCGAGGCCGGTTGCGTACCGCACCCGGTCAAGGCGGCAGCCAATAGAAGCAAGGCCAGGGGCCTGGAAAAGCGAGACATGTGTGATCCTGAGTGCTGGCTGTAAGGAGCGGCAGACGACCCAGGACAAGCACGCGATAGCCCTCCTGGCGCTGCACCTCGCGTCACTGCGAGGGGCACGCATGGTACGGGAGGGGCCGGGAGATTGGCCAGCGCTAAGGCCGATCCCCGTCAACGAACGGGCGTGCCAATGGGGGAAACCGAACTGTCTGATGGTTCACTGCTGGAACGATTAAAGAAACGTAGGAAATTGGCTATATGCGGCCAACATGGCTGTTTGATTCGATCTTTTATAAAAATAATTTGTTTTAAATATCAAATAGTTGGATACCTATAAACACTATTTTCAGTAATTGCCGGCCGGATTTACCGCTCAAAAACGTCAAATTAATAACGTTGTTTTTATGCCACGTTGTGTCCCACGTTGGCGCTACATGCGTAGGAGTAATCCCTGCGCAAAGACAATTCCGTTCATGGAGAACGGATCGCCCCACGGATGCCCAGGGCGCTGGTTGCAGGTTTTCGACATCAAGGATGAAAGGGCTATGAGTTTGACGCACCTATCAAGCACCCCGGAAAACCCGAATTTCTATACCGAAATGGGCGAGTTGATTGCTCACAGTGGCCACGTGGATTTTGCCGCCCACATGCTGCACCTGGTGGACAAATGGGTGCCGATCCACCGGGTGGACCTCAGTGAATGGACCCTCGATGACCTGCGCGAGCGCGTGCTTGGTATCAAGTCGCTGGGCAGTGCCGGCCGGCAACAGGACGTGACGGCGCCGTCGGCCTTGCAGACGATGGATGAAGATCCGCTGCTGCGCGAAATGCTCGGCATGCAGGACCCGTTGCTGATCCAGCTCAAAGCCAGGGCCAACAGCGCTCACTCGCGTGGCACGTCGCACCAATGCAGCCTTGTGTCGCGCCAGGCCGACCGGCGTTGCGTGATTTCGCTGTACCGGTCGCCCACCCAGCGCGGGTTTTCCCTGGCCGAACTATCCTTTCTCAAACGCTTGTCGGAGGCCCTGCTACCGCTGATCGAATACCACGCCCAGAGCCTGCGCCACTCGCCGTACGCCGAGACTGAACCGGCAGGCACCTTGCTGGAACACTCCCAATTGCAGCGTGAGTTCGACAAGCGCCTGTCCTTAGGCGACGTCACCCTTTCGGCGCGCGAGCAGGCGGTGTGCCTCGGCCTGTTGACGGGGGGCACCGTGCAGCAGATCGCGGAAAAACTCAGGGTAAAAAACAGCTCCATCGAGACCTACCTCAAGCGCGCTGCCGCCAAGTTGGGCGTGAGTGGTCGGCATGGTTTGGCCAAGTGGATGGTAGGAGCCAACTGATCCCGCACCCGCAGCCAGCGGAATCTGCACAGTGGTGATGAGTGTTGCCGCGCTTGACGGTAGTTAACATATTAAATATAACGTTAACAACTGAACGACTTTCCCGCATGACGGGCGCAGTCGTTCGAGGCGGGGTGCCCCCGCCCTACCCTCACGGCCACTCAAAAAAAAGTACAACACTATGAGCACAGCCAATTCCACTGCCAGCCTCGCGCTGGCCGAGCACGATCGCACCCATCGAATTGTCACCTGGCGCCTGATGCCGCTGCTGCTGGTGTGCTACCTGTTTGCGCATCTGGACCGCATCAACATCGGCTTCGCCAAGATGCAGATGAGCAGCGATTTGCATTTTAGCGACACGGTCTACGGCTTTGGCGCCGGCCTGTTCTTTATCGCCTATGCACTGTTCGGCGTGCCCAGCAATATGGCGCTGGACCGCGTCGGGCCGAGGCGTTGGATTGCCAGCCTGATGGTGGTGTGGGGCCTGCTTTCCACCGGCATGTTGTGGGTGGAAAGCGCCCGTGGTTTCTACGTACTGCGCTTTTTTGCTGGGGGTGGCCGAGGCCGGTTTTTTCCCGGGGATACTGGTGTTTCTCAACCGTTGGTACCCGGCCCGTCGCCGTGCACAAGTCACTGCATTGTTTGCGATTGCCGTGCCCATGGCCGGGGTGCTGGGCGGGCCGTTGTCGGGTGCGATCCTGGAAAACTTCCACGATGTCGGCAGCCTGCGCGGCTGGCAGTGGATGTTCCTGATCGAAGGCCTGCCGGTGGTATTGCTGGGGCTGGTGGTGCTCAAGTGGTTGCCGGATGGCTTCGCCTCGGTGAACTGGCTCACGGACGAGCAAAAACAGCAACTGCAGGCACAACTGCGCAGCGAGGAACAACGCAAAACCATCACCTCGTTCGGCGGCATCCTGCGTGACCCGCAAGTGTGGCTACTGGTGGCGGTGTACTTTGCGGTGATGCTGGCGGTGAACACCCTGGCGTTCTGGATGCCGACACTGATTCACGGCGCCGGTATCGGCCGTGACAGCCAGGTCGGCCTGCTCAGCGCCGTGCCGTACCTGGCCGGTTGCTTGTTCATGATCGGTTGCGGACGCTCTTCCGACCGCCACCGCGAGCGCCGCTGGCACCTGTGTGTGCCGTTGTTGATGGCGGCGGTCGGCATCGCCGTCGCGGGGCTGGCACCGGGCAATCCGTTGCTGGTGATGAGTGGACTGGTCGTCGCTGGCATGGGCGCAAGTGCCGCATTGCCGATGTTCTGGCAACTGCCGCCAGCGTTCCTGTCCAACACTACACAGGCGGCCGGCATCGCCATGATCAGCTCGTTCGGCAGCGTCGCCGCGTTCCTCGCGCCGTACCTGATCGGCTGGATGCGCGACGCCACCCAGAGCGCCAGCCTGGCGCTCTACGTGCTCGCGCTATTTATCGCCCTCGGCGGTGTATTGGTGTTGCGCACCCACGCGAGCATCGTCAATCCGCGCTAGCGCTTGATGTTTTTCAGGTCATCCAGCAGCCCCAACAGGGTCTGCAACTTCTCGTCGCCCAACTCATCCTGCAAGCGCTGGTAGTTGGCTTCCATGCACTGGCTCATGGCTTCGAAGCTGGCCACGCCCTTGTCGGCCAGGGTCACCAGCACACGGCGCTGGTCTTGCTCGGCCTTGCGCCGGTGCACCATGCCTGCGGCCTCCATGCGCACCAGCACGCCGGTCATGCTCGGCTTGAGGATGCAGGCCAGTTCCGCCAGTTGGTAAATCTCCAGTTCACCGTGTTGTTGCAGGATGCGGATGATGCGCCACTGCTGTTCGGTGAGGCCGTGTTCGTTGAGGGACGGGCGAAAAAACTCATAGCCGCTTCGCGGGCTTGCAACAGGGTCAAGGTCAGGGACTGGCGAGGTTTAAGCATAGGGATCAGGGTCACGACGAATTTGATTAATAATTTAACGAAACTCTAGCATTCCGTGCCAGCAAGTGCGCGCTATAACGTGTAGGTCATGTCTGCCCTGGCGCCCAGAATCAAAACCCTGGGCAGGCAGGATCAAGACATCCATCCCGTCAGGGCCCTTAATGGAGGCATCCGCTTTAGAGCCTTCCTTCACCTTTCAGGCTGCCCCATGATCAACATCGAAACCCCCACGTATTACACCGCCACCAAGAAATACAACCTCAGTTTTCCCACCCTGGAGCAAGACATCGACGCCGATGTGGTGGTGATTGGTGGTGGTTTCTCCGGCATCAACACCGCTTTGGAACTGGCGGAAAAAGGCATCACCAATATCGTCGTCCTCGAAGCGCGCTACCTGGGGTTCGGCGGCACTGGGCGCAATGGCGGGCAGATCATGGCGGGCATCGGCCACGACCTGGAGAAGATCAAGAAAGACGTCGGTGAAGACGGCCTGCGCCAGGTGTTCGAGATCAGCGACCTGGGCGCCGACATCATCAAGAACCGTATCGCCAAGTACAACATCGACGCCGACTTCTGCCACGGCTACGGCTACATGGGCTTCAACGCCCGCCAGGAAAAAACCCTGCGCGCCTGGGAGAAGGACTTCAAGTCGATCAACAGCCAGCACGAGATCCGCTTTCTCGGCGGCTCCGATGTGCAGCAGATCATCGGCTCCAAGGCCTACACCAGCGCCCTGCTGCACATGGGCGGCGGGCATGTGCATTCGTTGAACCTGCTGCTGGGTGAAGCCACCGCACTGGCCAGTCACGGCGTGCGCATTTTCGAGAACAGCCCGGCGCTGGAGGTCAGCTACGGCGAACGCATCACGGTGCGCACCGGGCGCGGTTCGGTGCGCGCCAGCAAGTTGCTGTGGGCCTGCGACAGTTTCCTCAACAAGCTGGAGCCGGAACTGCACCGCTCGACCGTCAACACCTACGCGTTCCAGATGATGACCGAGCCGTTGTCCGAAGAGTTGATCCAGCGCATCAGCCCGATCCGTGGGGCCTACAGCGACATCCGCCCGGTGATCGACTACTACCGCGTGACCAACGAGAACCGCCTGCTGTTCGGCGCCGCCACCCCTTTGGTGGAGCATATTCCCGGCGACCTCAAGGCGTGGAACCGCAACCTCATGCTGAAGATTTTCCCGTACCTCAAGGACGTGAAAATCGACCTGGCCTGGGGCGGCCCAATGGCATGCAGCCCCAACCTGTTCCCGCAGATCGGCACATTGCCGGGGCGCAGCAATGCGTTTTTCGTACAGGGCTACTCAGGCTTTGGCGTAACCCCGAGCCACATCATCTGCAAGGTCCTCGCCGAAGGCATGAGCGAAGGCTCGGCGCGCTATGACCTGGTTTCCTCGATTCATCGTCCGACCATCATCGGCAAGGACGCAATCCGCCCGTTGCTGCTGACGGCGGGCAAATCCTGGCACCAACTTTCCGGCTACTGGAACGGGCGCCGCTAACCCACTTTTTTACTCATCAGGAGCAACTGCCATGACCCTTACCACCCTCAAGCACAACATCCAGCTGTCGGAACTCGACGCCTGGGGCACCGTGGCCGACCTCGGCTCCGAGATCCTCGAAGGCGAAGTGCGTGCCTTCGGCAAAATGACCTTCGGTGCACCAACCGACCCGGTCAGCAGCGCCTACTTCGGCACGACCCAGGGCAAGTTCCGCATGGTCTACCCGTTCAGCGAACAAGCCACCGTGGTGACCGGCGAGGTGCGACTCACCGATGAGTCCACCGGCCAGTCCACGCACTACAAGGCAGGCGACAGCTGGTTCGTGACCAAAGGCACGCCTGTGCTGTGGGAAGTGCTCAGCGAAAGCTTCGTCAAACACTACTTCGCCGTCGTCTAAGGGAGACGTTGCCATGACGAGTTCGTCCAATTGGATCACCGTGGGCGCACTCGCCGACGGTTTCGCCCCAGAAGCGTTCATCCTGCCCAACCGTGCCGACCTGGCCGGCCAGGCCTTCACCCTGCACTTCGCCAATGGCTGGCAGATCGAACACCGTTTCGAGCGCGACCGCCTGGCCTGGCATGCCGCCGATGGGCACTCCAGCGGCAGCGCGCCGTACCGCGCCACCTCAATCCGTCCGGGGCTGTACCTGGTGGATTTCATCAAGCACGAGGCCGGACAAAGCTGGTCCATCAGCCTGGTGCTGGATACCCACAGTGCCTCGTTCACGGCGGTGATCGGCAGCCTGCCGGATCAACAGGAAACCCACGAAGGCCTCTACCACCGCGCCCTCGCCGGCAAGCCGCTGACCTCGGTGCAAGCCGACTTCCTCCACGGCAGCCTCGACCGCCCATGGCAAGACGGCCATTGCCCGCACGCGCCCACCGACGAACTGGTGGGCCTGCGCAACCAGTACCGCTACAGCCCCAGCGAGGTCTACGAGCACATCTACCTCAACGATCGCTTCTACGCCTGGCAATGCCTGCAGGGCGTGGAGCAAGGTTTGTGCGACACCGACCGCTGCCACTACTACAAGATCGCCGAACAGCTGTACCTGTTTGTGTGGCAAGAGAAGATCGTGCCCACACTCGGCCTGGTGTTGATCGACCTGCAACAGCACCGCAGCGACGGCAAGATCTTCGGCTATGCCGGGGCGTCGTTCGACGAACTGTCGAACTTCCCGGTCAGCTCGTATTGCCGAGTACTCAACCGCACGGAATACCCCCATGACTGAGCCGCGCACGGTGGTGATCACCGGCGCGGGTACCGGCATCGGCGCGGCGTGTGCGCGGCTGTACGCAGAGGAAGGTGCGCAACTGGTGCTGATCGGACGACGCCGCGAACCCTTGGAACAGGTGGCGCGTGACACCGGTGGTCTGATCCTAGTGGGCGACGCCGCCTGCCCGACCACTTGGGGCGAGTTCATCCGGCAGATCCACGCGCACGCTGGGCGAATCGATGTGCTGCTGGCCTGCGCCGGAGGCCATGGCCTGGGCAGTGCGACCCAGACCAGCCCCGCCACCTGGGAAGGCGCTCTGCGCAGCAACCTCGACAGCGCGTTCTACAGCGCCCGCGCCTGCCTGCCGCTGTTGCAGGCAAGCGCCGGCAACATCGTGCTGATCGGCTCCATCGCCTCGTTGGCGGCAGGGCCCGAGGTGTGCGGCTACACCACGGCCAAGCATGCGCTGCTCGGGTTGAATCGTTCGTTGGCGCGGGACTATGGCCCCCACGGCGTGCGGGTCAACGCCGTGTGCCCCGGCTGGGTGCACACGCCTATGGCCGATGCGGAGATGCAGCCGTTGATGGACGCCTACGGCGACACGCTGCAGCAAGCCTACGACCGGGTTTGCGCCGACGTGCCACTGCGCCGCGCCGCCCAGGCCGACGAGATCGCCAAAGTGTGCCGCTTCCTGGCCTCCAGCGACGCGTCGATCATCACCGGGGCGACGTTAGTGGCGGACGGTGGGTCGAGCATCGTCGATGTGCCGACATTGGCCTTCACCCGTTTGGAGCCCGCCCATGCCCAATGACCTGGATTTCAGCGGGCAGGTGGTGCTGGTCACCGGCGGCGCCCAGGGGATTGGCCTGGGAATCGTCGAAGCGTTTGCCCAGCGTGGCGCCCGGGTGGTGATTGCCGACCGCCTGTTGGAGCAGGCCCAAGAGGTTGCTGCTGCACTGAACGCGCAGGGCTATAGCGTGGAAGCGGTGGGTGTCGACCTGGCAGAGGCCGAGGCAGTATTCACCTGCGTTCAAGCGCTGCCGCAGCTGGATACCCTGGTGCACAACGCCGGGTACTTTCCGCTGACTCCCTTTGAAGCCATCACCCCGGCGATCCTGCAGCGCACGCTGGCGGTCAACCTGTCAGCGTTGTTCTGGCTGACCCAGGCAGCCTTGCCGATGTTTCGCCAGCAAGGCCGAGGCTGTGTGCTGGTGACCTCCTCGGTCACCGGTAACCGGGTGGGGTATCCGGGGCTCAGTCACTACGCGGCGTCCAAAGCCGGGGTCAACGGGTTCATCCGCAATGCGGCGTTGGAACTGGCGCCGCTGAATGTGCGGGTGAATGGTGTGGAACCGGGCATGATCGCCACCCCGGCGATGGGCAACCTGGGGGATGCGGCGTTGAATGACAGCATTGCCAGTCGCGTGCCATTGGGGCGGCTGGGGCGGCGGCGGATATTGCTGGGGCGATGGTGTTCCTGGCGTCGGGTTTGGCGAGCTACATCACTGGGCAGACATTAGTGGTGGACGGCGGATCCACGCTGCCAGAAGTCTGAAATGCGAATTAAATGTGGGAGCTGGCAAGCCAGCTCCCACATTAGATCGCCTTTGTTCTAAAGACAGTGCTCAGGCCCCCACCGCCTGCATCCGGCTTGAGCGGAAATCCTTGGGCGACACCTCAAACTGCTTCTTGAACGACCGGCTGAAATGCGCCGAATCGGTAAACCCCACTTGTAGGCAATCGAGGTAATCGACTCGCTGCGCAGGAACGGGTTGGTCAAATCATCCGCGCTGCGCTTTAGCCGTGCCCGCTGGATGTAGCGGCACACGCTGTCATCCTGTTCCTCAAACAGGCGATACAAATGCCGCACCGAGATATTCAGCCGATTGGCCAAACCGATCGGGCTCAAGCCGGGCTGGCTCAGTGACTCATCAATCACTTTCTGCACATAACTGCGCAGGTTATTCCCTTGCAGCGCCGCCACGCCTTCGCGGCACTCGTCGCCCTGCTCCAGGGCCGAGCCCAGCAGCGAGACGAATGCCGATTGCAAGGCCTCGACCTCGCCGTCACCGTCTTCGGTGTTGTCCTTGCACAACTGGTCCATCAGCACATGCAGCATGCGCCCACAGGCCTTGGTCGAGGAGATCTTGCCAAACGCGCCCATCGCCGCCCAGGTGTTTGCACACCTGCGGGCGCGACAGGGAGAGCGAGGCATGTTCGATAAGGCCGAAGGGGATGATTTCGATGGAACCCACCGAGTCCATCAGCAGCATCTCGCCAGGGGCCAGTTGCAGGGTCTGGCCGTTCTGCACGATCTGCGAATAACCGCTGCGCTGGCTGACCAGGTAGCAATCCTGGTCGTTGTCGTGATCGGCATGGTGCGACGGACGTTTGATCAGCCCGGCATTGGTGCGCAGGATGGCCAGGCCGCGCGGCAAGTTGCTGATCTCGCCGATGAACAGCGAGCGGTTGAAAGCCAGTTCGGTATCGAAATAACCGCACGCGTCGCGCAGCTCCCGATTCCAGGTGTCCAGCCCGTCGTGTGCATGCTGTGGGATGCTCATGGGGTGCCTCCGCAATGGCTTCTTTTGTTGTTCTAATGCAATAGTTAACATGTTAGCTATTTGCACGCAACAACTACCTGTCTTGCCATTGCGGTTGCACTATTGATGCCAATCAGAGGGTCGACAACAGCCGTTGCAAGCCCACCAGGCTGGCGAGCAAGTGATCACGCTGCACCGGGCTTAAGGCGATATAACGTCGGAACGCCGGCATGCGATTGACCACCTCGCTGCCGCCCATATGCTCCAGGCGCACGCACCATTGCTGGTTGTGCAACTCGATACGCAGGCGCTTGAAATCCAGCGGCATCAAGGCTTGTAACAACGCAGGGTCTGCCAGCAAGCGCGCCTGCAAGTCACGGCCCAGCGCCTGGTTGCCTGAACGCCTGCGCACACGGATGCCGTTGCGCCGAATCGCGCCGCCATGGTGCACCTCGAAACTCGCTGTGCCCCCTGTTGCAGCAGGTACACGCAGCACGAACTCGGTCATCACCAGGTGCATCAACAACTGCGATTCGGCGCGCTCGACGATATCAACCGCCAACCCGGCAAGCTCAGCGTTAGCAGGCCCAAGGTTGCGCCGCACTTTCGCCAGGGTGATCCCCGGTCGATAGCCCGCCGGGGCACGATCGGCACGGAACAACTCAAACAGTTTTTGGCGCAAAGTCGCTATAACCATGATCAGCATGCCCCGGTTGATGACTGAACTCCTTTGCCAATACCTCCTCCACGGAGGCCGGTTTGAAAGGATTGACCTTCTGCACCACCAGGGTCCAGAACAACGCATACGCCGCCGTCCCGCCCAGCATCACGCCAAACGGCACGTAGATGTCCGAGGGGTTCATGCCCGGCGGGGTGATGAACCACATGCCCAGCAGGATGCCCAGGCTCGACACAATCTGCGGCAGCGGAAACCACGGCGAGCGATACGCCCGTGGCAAGTCCGGCCGACGAATGCGCAGGATCACCACCGACACCGTCACCAGCAGGTACGCAAAGCTCCACGCGCACACCGCCGCCAGCACCAGGTGCATGATGTTGTCGGTGTTGCCGCCCAGATACAGCGCGTGCAGGCAGGGAATCAGCATCGCTACCAAGATGCACAGCAGCGGGGTCTTGAAGCGTGGGTGCAGATAAGTGAAGACCTTGGGCAACGCGCCATCCACCGCCATGCCGTAGAGAATGCGTGGCACACCGGCCATCAAGGTGTTGATGGTCGCCGCGCCGGCAAACAGAAAGCCGATGCCCAGCCACATCGGGCCGAACTGCCCCATCACCTGCTCGGCGAATTTCGGAATCGCCATGGGTGTGTCCAGCAGGTGCAGGCCCGAGGCGGCGTCCAGCACCACGTTTTCCACCTGGCGCTTCATCGCGGCGCCGTAGATGAACATGCACGTGGCCACGCCCACCAGCCCGAGCATCATCGCGCGCGGCATCACCTTGGCCGATTGGCGCAGGTCCGGTGCCAGTGGCGTGACGAACTCACAGCCGACAAACATGAACATCGCCATGCCCACCAGCGACAGCACGGTGATCAGGTCGGTGCCCACCAGCGACTCGCCGAACCAGCCATCCAATTGCACCGCGGGTGCGGCGATCAAGCCCAGCACGCCGAATACCATCAGCGTGGTCCACATGCCGAACGTGAGGATGATTTCCGCCCGCCCGAATGCGCTGACACCAAAGGCATTCAGCACGCCGAACACGATCACGAAGCCCACCCCAGCAACCACGAACCACCGGCCGACTCGGCCAGGGTATTGAGGTGTTCGAAGTTCACCAGCGCCATCACCCCGGACAGGATGGTCTCGGCGGTGCCGGCAAACACATGCACGATCAGGTAGGCCGACAAGGTGCCGGTGATCGCGAAAAAGCGCCCCATGCCGCAGTTGATGTAGTCGTACACCGAGCCGGTGGTGGGCAGGATCGCCGCGGCCTCGGCAAACGTTGTGGCCTGGGCCAGCATCATCACTACTGCGATCAGCATCGCCAGGGCAAAGGCGCTGCCGCCGATACCGAAGCCCATGGTGGCGGTGAGAATCACCGGGCTGGCCATGATCAGGCCAATGGTGCTGGCCAGTGCGGTGGGGAAACCTACCGTGCCTCGGTTGAGGTGCGCGGTGAGTCGGTCGTTGCTCGACATGGTGGGGTCCTCGAAAGCGGTTTTTTAATGTATCGGCACTCTGCGCCCCACCCGTGTTAGTCGTCTTGCCCCTGTCTGCCGCCGGTTTTGTTGCTCCCTGCCACGGCCCGGTGCCTGGCGGCCAGGGTCAAATCCCTGGCACGCAGAGGAAAGACTTGGGCCCCCAGCGCTCGCCCTAATGCGCCCTCACTCTTAACCAAGCTGGGGACAATAACAATGGAGCACACACTGAAAAATCGCCGCCTGGGCCAGGCGGTCGGCCTGGCTACCGCGTTACTGGTGGGCCAGGCCCAGGCGGTCGAGTTGTACGCCGATGCCGACACCAAAGTCACCGGCAACTTCCTTGCCGTGTACGGCATGTTCAACAGCCCGAAGAACTATGACGGCCGCACGGGTGGGTCCACCTGGCGCGAGGCATTTATCAAGTACGGCCTGAGTGTGGAACAAAGCCTGGGCAATTTCGGTGGCGTGTACGGCACGGCCAACCTGGTGAGTTCCGGCACCTGGGGCGATGGCGATGCGTCCGGGGTCACTACCGGCAAGGAGCGCACCACCAAGTTTGACGAAGCCTTCGCCGGCTGGCGTTCCGGTGACCTGTTCCCGGCCTTGGGCAAGGACGGCGTCGACCTGTCGTTCGGCCGCCAGGTGCTCACCCTCGGCGACGGTTTCATCCTCAACGACGACGGCCCCAACCTGGGCAAGGGCGTGGGCGACGGCGAGTTCAATCGCGGCGGCGCCTACTACATCGCCGCACGTCACGCGTTCGACAAGACCGCGGTGATCCGCCTCGGCGGCAAAGACGGCGTGCATGGCAGCCTGCTGTGGTTCAAGTCCGACAACCCGGCACAGGCCATGACCGAAATGGCCGCCGGCACCCTGGAATACACCGCCGCACCCGGCACCCTCGGGCTCACCTATATGCGCGGCATCGACGTGGACGACCGCTACGCCTCTGATGTACAGCGCCAACGCAAAGGCATGAACCTCTACAGCGTGCGCGGCGCCGGCAACGCAGGCGTCGACAACGCCCACTTTGCCTTCGAACTGGCGCGCCAGGACCGCCGCGACGGCCAGGAAAACGCCGGTTACGCCGAAGCCGGCTACACCTTCGCCAACCTGCCCTGGTCACCGGACCTGACCTACCGCTACGCCCGCTATTCAAAGGATTGGGATGCGATGTTCGCCGGTTTCAACCGTGGCTACGGCACGTGGGTCCAGGGCGAAGTGGCCGGCAACTATTCCGGGCCCTACAACACCAACACTTCGGTGCAGCACGTGGCCCTCAAGGTCAAGCCGCTGGAGAACCTCACCCTCGGCGCGCTGTTTTTCGACTACAACACCGTCAGCACCCGTGGCCAGTTGAACCTGGACGGTCGCGAACTCGACCTGTACGCCGAATGGGCGGTGAACGAACACCTGATCATCACGCCGCTGATCGGCCTCTACAAACCCGACAAAGATGCCGAAACCGGCGGCAACCAAGTCGGCGGCAAAGGCACCAACGTCTACAGCCAACTGGTGGTGGCCGTGCCGTTCTGAGGCGTCTGGGCAGTCACAGGCAGAAAACCTGGCAGGCACAGTCAAGCCACAGGGTGACCCGTTGGTTACCCTCGGTTTTTTCTTTGTGAACTGCCAGGAACCTGCCATGAGCGATATCCCGCTGCTGCCCCAAGTCGAAGCGTTTTTGCGTCGACCCCACGGGCTGTTTATCGACGGCGACAACGTACGTAGCCACTCCAGCCAGACGCTGGCGGTGACCAACCCGGCCACCGGCCAGGTCATCGCCGAGGTTGCCGATGCTGACCTTGCGGATATCGACGCAGCGGTAGATTCCGCCAATCGTGGCTTTGCCCTGTGGTCGCAAACGGCTCCAGCCACGCGCGGCAATGTGCTGCTCAAGCTTGCCGACCTGTTGGAGCGCAACCGCGAGGAACTGGCGCAGATCGAGACGTGCCAGTCGGGCAAGATCATCCAGATTTCCCGTGCATTCGAAGTCGACCAGGCCGCGCACTTCCTGCGCTATTACGCTGGCTGGGCGAGCAAACTCACGGGCCAGACCATCACCCCATCGCTGCCCTCGTTCAACGGCGAGCGCTACACCGCCTTCACCTTGCGTGAACCGGTGGGCGTGGTGGTGGGCATCGTGCCGTGGAATTTCTCGACCATGATCGCCATCTGGAAACTCGCCTCGGCACTGGTGACCGGTTGCAGCATCATCATCAAGCCCAGCGAATTCACCCCGCTGACGATCCTGCGCATCGCCGAACTGGCCATCGAAGCCGGGCTGCCGGCAGGGGTGCTCAACGTACTCACCGGCGGCGGCCAGGTCGGCAAGGGGTTGGTGGAACATCCCGGCACCCACAAGGTGTCGTTCACCGGCTCCGTGCCCACCGGTATCGCCGTGGGCCGCAGTGCCATGGGCGCAGGCCTCACCCGCGCCACCCTGGAACTGGGCGGCAAGAACGCCGCGGGTTTCCTGCGCGACGTGGACGTGGACAAAGCGGTAGACGGCATCATCGAAGCCGGCTTCCTGCACTCCGGGCAGATCTGCGCGGCGGCCGAACGCTTCTTCGTACACCGCTCACAGATCGATGCCGTGTTGGAAAAACTCAAGCTTCGCCTCAGCCGCCTGGCCATCGGCTCGCCGCTGGACGAACGCACCGAATTCGGCCCGGTCACCCACCACCAGCACCAGCTCAAACTGCTCGGCTACTTCACCCAGGCCCGCGCCGAAAACAATACGATCATCCACGGCGGCACCCTCCTCGACCGCCCCGGCTGCTACGTCGAGCCCACGGTGATCCTGGCCAATAGCATCAACGACACCCTGCTCAACGAAGAAACCTTCGGCCCCATCGCCACCTTCCTGCCCTACGACAGCGAAGACGAGTTGTTGGCGCTGATGAACCACGGCCCCTACGGCCTCAGCGCCAGCCTGTGGACCAACGACCTGGGCAAGGCGCTGCGCATGGTCCCGGCGATCAACGCAGGCACCCTGTGGGTGAACATGCACACCCTGCTCGACCCCGCAGTGCCGTTTGGCGGCAACCGCTCTTCGGGGGTTGGCCGGGAGTTTGGCAGCGCCTTTATCGAGGACTACACCGAGCTCAAATCCGTGATGATCCGGTACTGACCCGTGTAGTGAGCGGGCTTGCCCCGCGCTGGGAGGCGCAGCCGCCCCAACCAGCCGCCGCGGTGTTTCAGTTAGACCGAGGTGCCTGGTTTTAGGGCGGCTTCGCCCCCAGCGCGGGCGGTGCGACGATTCGACAAGCCCGCTCACTACATCAGAGCCAGGTGGCATCCCATAGAGGGTAATCGCCAATACGCTCAACCAGGCCGGCCCGTAAGGGGTTGGCGACGATGTAGCGTGCCATGGTGCGAATATCTTCCTCCACACGCACGGCCCTGTCGTAATAGCCAGGCTGCCAGACGCGCTCCTTGCTTTGGCGATGCCTGTTGATCGTCAGCGTACTGCGCGATTTTATGCGCCGTGACACGTCAGCCAACGTCTGCTGTTTTAACTCAAACAGCCAATGGATATGGTCGGGCATGATCACCCAAGCCAGGGAGTCAACCAGGCCACGTTCATGAACCCGGCGGAGCTCGGCAACCAGCAGGCGACCAAGGAACAGGTCGGTAAACAAGCGTTGGCGGTGATGAACGACGATGGTGACCAGGTAGCTACGTCCTTGCTCCGAATAACGACCATGACGCAAGCGGTGGGTTTGAGGTGTTGGGCGCAATCCGTTGCTCCTTAAAAAACTTGAGAGCCCTAACGCTAGCCCGCGACTTACCCCAACCCCTTCCCCTTGGTCACAGGATGGTGAGTGGCTTGTCCCGCGCTGGAGGCGAAGCCGCCCCAAAACCAGGCACCTCGGTCTAACTGAAACACCGCGGCGACTGGGTTGGGACGGCTTGCTCTCCAGCGCGGGCAAGCCCGCTCACTACAAGACGCAAATGTTGCCAGATGTTGATGTACCAGACTGTCCCAGACCGATGCTTTAGCCTTGCTGGCCCATCGACAACAAGGAAGCGTCATGCAAAGAAAGGTTATCAATCCCACAACGGTTTTCAACTCTCTGCAATACGGCTTCAGTCAGGCCATTGAAGTACCCGAGGGACGACGCATTCTGCTCTCCGGTCAAGTCGGGGTGGATGCCCAAGAGCGCGTCGTTGGTCAAGGCATTGCTGACCAGACCGCCACCGCGTTGGACAATATCGAACGGATCCTGGCCGAGGTCGGCGGTGACCTGTCGCATGTGGTGATGCTGCGGTTGTACATCGTCGAATCGGCTCGAGACCAGCAGGAACCGATCGCCCAGGCTTTGCGCCTGCGCTTCCCACACAATCCGCCGCCGTCTTCGTGGATCATCGTCAGCGGTTTGTCGTTGCCCGAATGGCTAATCGAAATCGAAGCAGAAGCGGTGGTTTGTAGTTAGCGGCCCATGGCCAGGCTGAATGGCGAAAATTCGGCAAACCGCCAGCGCAAGGCCAATGCTGCCGGGCGTCGGAGCACGTGTTCCACGTTTACCGTCCACAGCCGTTGTGCGCCCTCGAACGCGGCTACTTGCGGCCCGTCGAGGATCAAGGCGGTGCGCCCGGCAACGTGCAATACATCCCCGATTCAAAGTCGACGAACAACAGCCCCGCCACGGGGTTGGCGTGCAGGTTGCCGAGGGTGTTGAAGAACTGGTTGCCGGCAAAGTCGGGAATGGTCAGCAAGTTGCCGTCCACACGCACGAACCCTGTGTTGCCGCCACGATGGGAGACGTCCACCGAGCGTTCACCCTCCGCGTCGACGTAGCTGGCGACGAAGAAGGTGTCGGCATTGCGGATCATCGCTTGCGCGGTTTCATCCAGGCCAGTCGAGCGTTCGGCCACGTTGCCGGGTTTGCGCGCAATGCCGTCCACCGGCCGCAGTTGGATGTATTTGGGGCAGTTGCCGTAGGTGTGCACCACGTCTACCGAGAAACCCTCGTGATCGAGGGCGCCAACGCGACCATTCATGCGGTTGCGGCGGCGGGTGTTGAGGTCGATGCCCAACAGGCCCACCGCTGCGCCTTGGCGAAAGGCCGCGCGGGCCGGGTCACGCGTGGACGGCAGGCTGTCGATCTGCAAGGTATACGGGTCCGGCGAATGGGCGAACCCCGGCGCACCTTCCACCATCGTCGCCCATGGGGTGCCTTGGTCATCCACTACGCCGAGCACCAGGTACGGCAACAGCGGATAGAAATCCCGGTGTTGTTCCGGCAGATGATCGCGGATCACCTTGGGCCCGATCATCGCCATGCGCTCGGCCACGCCGACCACTTCTTGCATGTGCCGTTCGCCGGCATGCCAGGGGACTGTTCATTCGAGTTCATGGCGATCACCTCATCAAAGATGCCCCGATGCTGCGCTCTACCCGCCACCGAGAGAATGCCCACGCCTGGCAATCCACTGTTACGCCAGCTGAAATGCTGGTTGTTCGCGCAACTCAGTCACGCAGTGATCGACAAAGCTGCGCACGCGCATCGGCGCGTTGCGGCCTTCGCGATACACCACATGCACTGGCATCGGCGGCAGCTCATAAGTCGCTAACACCCGGCGTAATTGCCCACTTTGCAGGTGCTCGTGCACCGGGTAACTCAGGCAACGAATCAGCCCCGCTCCGTGCACCGCCGCGTTGATGGCGCCTTGCACCGTGGCGCAGCCCAACCGTGCACGGGCCTTGAGTTGATAGCCCTGGAACGCCCAATGCACCTGATCGGCACTGGCAATCAGCCGATGCTGCTTGAGGTCATCCGGGTGCTGGGGTTCGCCGTGATCCACAAGATAGTTCGGGCTGGCACAGAGAATATGCCGCACATGCCCCACCGGCCGAGCAATCAGCGATGAACTGGGCAGCTCACCGACCAGGATCGCCACGTCCAGCCCTCTTCATGCAGGTTCGGGTAATAGTCGTGGTAGTGCGCGACGAGGCGCACCCGGGATAGCGGTCCATGTAGTCCGCCAATACCGGCGCCATCACGTAACGACTGAATAGAAACGGCAGAAATACCCGCAGGTTGCCCTGCGCCTGCACATGCAAACCCTTGGCCGAGGCTTCGGCGGCGTCCACCGCCGCCAGCAACCGCACGCAGTCGGCCAGGTAGGCGGTGCCCGCGCCGGTCATACTGACACCTCGCGTACTGCGCGCAAGCAACGGCACGCGCAGCCGCGCCTCCAGCCGGGCAACCGCGCGCACCAGGGTCGGGCCTGACACCTGGGCATTGCGCGCTGCGGCCGCCAGGCTCGGTTGCCCGGCCAGCGCGGCGAACAGCTGCATATCGCGATAACGCTCCATCAGCCGCGCCGCTTCATCGCCGGGTTCAGCGCGGCGTCCTGGCCGAGGCGATGGGAGAGGAAGTCCACGAAGGTATTGATCTTGGCCGGCACACGCGCGCTTTTCTGGAACACCACCTGGATCGGCAGCGGCGCGGGTTCAAAGTCTTGCAGCACGATTTCCAACTCTCCCGCCGCCACCGATGCGGCGACCTGATAGGACAGCACCCGTGTCATCCCCAGCCCAGGCGCGCCAGGTTGATCGCGGCGTTGTTCGCCGTCACCACCAGGCGCGGTTCGATAGGCACCGTCAGCGGCTGGCCCGCGTCCACAAACGTCCACTCGCTCACCAGCTGGCTGGACGACGACGTCGCGATCTTGGCTTCGCGCAATTGGAATGGATGATCGGGACGCCCGTGCTGGTCGAGGTAACCCGGCGACGCGCAGACCACTCGCCGCACCTCCCCACCTTGATCGCCTGCTGCCCCGGCTCATGCAAATGGCCGATGCGCACGGCCACATCGACGCCTTCGTCGATGATGTTGACCACGCGGTCGACCAGCAAGGCATTGATATTCACCAAGGGAAAACGGTCCAGGTACTCCCCAGCACCGGCGCCACATACAGCTCGCCAAACAGTACCGGCGCGGTCACGGTGAGGTGGCCGCAGGGGATGGAGTAACTGCCCGCCGCCGCTTCCTCGGCCTCATCCAATTCGGCGAGGATGCGCCGGCAATCCTCCAGGTACCGCTGGCCGGCTTCGGTGAGGTGCAGGCTGCGAGTGGTGCGCGACAATAGCTGGGTGCCGATGCGTTCTTCCATGGCGGCGATGGCCCGGGTCACGCTCGGCGGCGAGGTTTTAAGGCGGCGCGCGGCGGCGGCAAACCCCTCCTCCTCGGCCACCGCGAGGAACACCTGCATTTCATGAAATCGGTCCATCGCGAGCCCTTTGTTGCTTACTCACCCCAAAAACTCATATCACTCGGTACGCGGCATACCCACGAACCCCGGCAACGCTTCGATGCTGGCAAGCCACGCACGCACCTGAGGGTAGTCGGCCAGCGACACATTGCTTTCCGGCGCGTGGGCCACATAGGTATAGAAGGCGATATCGGCGATGGTCGGTTGCTCGCCGGCCAGGAAGCGGCTCGCCGTCAGTTGCTGTTCCACCAGGTTCAACAGCGCATGGCTGCGGTTGATGGCGGTGACGGTATCCACATCAGCCCCAAACACCACCGCCAGACGCGCAGTGGCCGGGCCTGCGTGCAATTGCCCCGCAGCCGCCGACAGCCAGCGCTGCACGCGAGCCTGTCCAACTGGATCAGCCGGCAACCAAAGGCCCTTGCCGTACTTGTTGGCGAGGTACACCAGGATCGCGTTGGAGTCGGCCAGTACCACGCCGTCGTCATCAATTGCCGGGACCTGGCCAAAGCTGTTGACTGTGGCGATGAAATCCGGGGCCTTTTGGGCGCCCTGCTTGAGGTCCACCAGGATGAATTCCGTGGGCAGACCCAGCAGGGACAACATCAGCGACACCCGGTGGGAATGGCCGGATAACGGGAAACCATAGAGTTTGATCGCGGGCTGGGACATGAAAGGCTCCAAAGGTGGGTGATCGACGCCAAGCATGTTCTACCGTTGACCTGATCGTTGGAATCACCTGGAATTACAATCCAGCATTTCAGCGGATGAAACAATCACCGCTCCTCCAGGCGTTCGCGCAAAAACCGGTGGCTGACGGAAAACAACCGCCGATACGTCAACAACACCGCCCCCACCGTGCCCAACGCCGACGACGCGGCAATCAAAAACATGATCACGATCTGATACCGCACCGCATCCACCGGGCTCTCCCCGCCAGCACCTGGCCGGTCATCATGCCGGGCAGGCTGACGATGCCCACCACGGTCATCTGGTTCAGCGTCGGGATCATGCCCGCACGCACGGCCTGGCGGATTGCTTCCTGGGCCGCTTCCCAGCGTGAGCCGCCGAGGGCCAGGATCATTTCGATGGTATTGCGCCCCGAGGTCAGTTCCTGGGTCATGCGTTCGATGCCCAGGGATACGCCGGTGAGGGTGTTGCCCAGGATCATCCCCAGGATCGGAATGGCGTACTGTGGCTCGTACCAGGGATGAATGCGGATCACCGCAAACAGGCCCACCGCCGTCACCAGCCACGAGCTGCCCCACACCGAAACGATACTGTCGACCCGCTGCCCCTTGTACGTGCGCCGCCCGCGCCCGGCTGCGGAGATGCCGGCGATCAACGTCATGGCGCACATCAACGGCAGCACCACGTACCAGTAGGCGAACTCAAACACCCAGCCCAACAGGTAACCGATGGCCAACAGCTGTACCACGGTGCGCACTGCCGCCCACAGCAACTGGCGACCCAGGCCCAGGCGCAGCAGTAATGACAGCGCACCGTTGATCAGGATCAGCGAGGCGGCGATGCCCATGTCCAGGGCCGTGAGGTTTTGGTAGTTCATGGCTGGGCCGCCCCGCTCAATACACCGGCGCTCATGTGCAGGTGGAGGTTGCTCATGCGCTGGGCCTGGTCGAGGTCGTGGGACACCCAAATGCAGGCGCGGGACTTATCGGCGGCGAACCAGGCGTCGATCAGCGCTTCCACTTCGCGCGATGAGGTGGGGTCGAGGGCGGCGGTAGGCTCGTCCAGCAGCAGCACCTCGGGATTGAGTTGCAGGGTACGGATCAGCGAGACCACCTGGGATTCTCCGCCCGATAAATCCGCAGCGCTTTTGCCAGGAAGTCCGGCGCCTTGCCAGCGTGGCCCAGCAGCGTGGTGACCGCTGCAAGGTCGAAACTGCGGTTGCGTGACGTTTTGAGGCTGAACGGAAAACGCAGGTTGTCTTCCACCGTGCCTTCGATCAACGCCGGGCGTTGGGACAAATAGCTGACATGGCAGCGGTAGTGGGGGATTTGCGCGTTGCTGATCGGCTGGCCATTCCACAGGATTTGCCCGGAACTGGGCGCATCCAGCAGGGCCAGGGCGCGCAGGAACACACTTTGCCAGAGCCCGACGAGCCGGTAATGGACACGCGGTCAGCAGCGTTCAAGGTGAAATCGGTGGGTTGGAGCAAGGGCACCTGGCGGCGCTCGTCCATGCGCGTGAGGGCGCGGGTTTGAATTAACGGGGTCTTAGTCATGAACTCACTACTCGGTGAACAACTTGCAATAAAATATTTCACTGCCTATATTCGCCGCCTGGCGCCTTCTACGCCACCTTCCGCGGAAAGGGCTGCGCCCAGGACACTGCAACACCCTCATTTTTCACGACTCCCAACCTTAAAGCGGACAAGGTTTACATCAGGAGCTCGTATGTCCCAAGTCTTCAACACCGACGGCCGCCTCAACCTTGAGCAGCAGCGCAAGCGCGCCAAGGAACTGTTGCCGCGCCTCAAAGCCGAAAACCCCAACGCCACGTTGTCCCAGGCCCAATGGGAAATCGCCAAGCAATTGGGGTTCAGCAGTTGGCCCAAGCTCAAGGCGCATGTCGATGCCATCGACTTCGCCGCCCGCCATCCCGACTTCGCAGCCTGCGATGAAGCCCGCACCACCCACTGGCGCTGCGGCAATGACATCGCCCACAGCCTGCAACTGGCCGGTTTCAAAGGCCAGTTCCGCATGCTCACCGACCCCTTGTGCATGGGCCCGGTACGCAACCTGCCCAGTGAGGAATACCAGGCCCTGCGCAGCGCTTTCATCAGCCAGGCATTTACCCTGGACAAAGACGATGCCGCTCGCCGGCTGGCCGACGAATACACCCACCTGCAAGCCCTGGCCAGCGCCGAACACAGCGTGTTGTGGTGCGAAGCCGACGCCTATGACCAACTGTTCCTGATCCGCGCATTGGCAGGCCTGGAGCGCGCGCCGCAGAGGCTGGAGCTGATCGAAGTAGACCGTATCCCCGGCGTGCAACGCTTTATCGGCATCGGCCAACTGGCGCCGGATGTACTCGCCTGGCTGTGGCCACAACGCCGCCTGATCGATGACGCCGCCGTGCAACTGGCAGAGCAGGCGTGGTCGGCGTACTGCGACAGCGCGCCGCTCAAATGGGCGCAACTGGCCCACGCTACACATCCTGCCCTGCCCTTTTGGCGCCTGCGTTGCTGCGCCAGTTGCAGGAACTGCCTGGGGCGCAGGATGGGCTGTCGCTGACCGAGCGGCTGGTACTCACCTACCTGGCCGAGGCGGGACCAAAACCTGCGGGGCGGGTGTTTGCCGAGTTGATGGCCAAGCGTGAGCCGCTGCCGTTTCTGGGGGACATGATGTTCTTTGCGCTGCTACGGCCATTGATCGATGGTGAGGCGCCGTTGCTGGCGGAGACGGACGCGGGGTTGGCGCTGACGGGGTTGGGCCGGGCGGTACTCGAGGGGCAAGCGTATTGGCTGGAGCATGCCAGCCATGAGCGGTGGGTGGGGTACCCGAATCACCCCGGCCAACCGCACTGGACGATTGACGAAGACCTGCGCCCCTCTGGCGCCTAGCCTAATGTAGTGAGCGGGCTTGCCCCGCGCTGGGGGGCGAAGCCGCCCTAAACCCAGGCACCTCGGTCTTTCTGAGACACCGAGGCGCCCTGATTGGGCGGCTTCGCCCCCAGCGCGGGACGAGCCCGCCCACTACAAGGGCTGGCTGAGGTGTTCCAGGGTGTAGCGCAAAGAGGCTGGCAACATTGGGCCGTGGCTCAGGCCGGGGAATGTCTGGTAGCGCACTTTCAAGCCCTGCACTTGCTGTAAATCTGCCAGCAGTTTTTTCGCCGCACCGTCGCCTTTTGGCCCGACCTGCATCGAAGGGCTCGCCGGTTCCTCATCGCCGCGCATCATCAACAACGTACGATGTTTTCCAGCAAGGCGCTGCGCCAATCCTTCGGCATGAATCACCCCACCGTTCCACCACAACGACGGACTCGCCGCCGCGTATTCATCAAACGCATCCGGCCGGGTCATCAGCGTATACAGCACCAGCAACCCACCGTAGGAATGCCCCACAACAGTTGCCGCTTGGGTTTTTCCTCCAGGCGCTGGTTTATCAGCGGGCGGATTTGCTGGGTCAGCAAATCGAGGAACTGCTCCGCCCCACCACTGGGCACGTCGGTCAACGGATCGCGTTGCGCGCCCTCGCCCACTTGCGGCGTGTAGTCGAAGGTGCGTGCATTACGCTCGATGCGCAGTGGCGTGGCATAACCCACCGCCACCAACACCGGTGGCGTGGGGCTGTGGGACAGGCGGTTGAGCAGCTCGGTGTCGAGCGCCGCCATGGCCGCATTGCCGTCCAGCAAGTAGGCCACCGGGTTGGCCGCGCTGACCTTGAGCGGACGGCCCAGCCAGATGCGGTAGTGTCGCGCGCCGTCGGCAGAGTCCAGTTCCAGGGTGCTGAAGCGGTAGTCGCTGGCCTCGCGCAACACCGGGGCGTCCATCAACTGGTCCGGTGCCGGTTTGGCCAGCGCACACTGGGTAAACAGCAGCGCGAGAACCATCGCCCGGCGCATCAGAACGACGCCGTCAGGCTGGTGAACAAGGTCCGGCCAGACTGGTTGTAGGTGGCCGCGCCCGCACCGTCGATGTTGGTCACGCCCTGAGCGTTGCCTTCGCGCCACAGGCGTTTGTCGAACACGTTATCCACGCCAGCGGTGAGGCTGAGGTTTTTGGTGATGGCATAAGTCCCGCTGACACCCGCGATGGCATACGGCGACAGTTGGTTGTTGCTGGAACCTGTCACGCGGTAGCCGTGGTAGTCGTATTTTTTCGGGGTCTGCTTGCCGTACCAGGCCACGTTCGCTTGCAGGGACAAGTCCTGGGTGGCCTGCCAGTCCAGCATGGAGTTGAGGGTGTACTTGGGCGTCACCGAAAGCACATCACCGGTCTGTTTGTTTTTCGATTGCAGCATGTAGGTGAAGTTGTTGGTCCAGGTCACTTGCTCGCCCAACGGCAAGGTCAAGTTACCTTCCAGCCCCTCGACCAATGCCTTGGGTACGTTTTCCCACTGGAACACGTTGGCGTTGGCGGTGGAGCCGGTGCCACCGGTGGCGGTGCCGACTGGGGTCAGGCCGGACTCGATCTTGTTCTTGTAGTCGTTGCGAAAGTACGTCAGGCCCGCGACCACACCGTTGTTGCGGTACTCGATGCCCAGCTCCTTGTTGACGCTGGTCTCGGCTTCAAGGTCGGCATTGCCTTGCAGGTAGCAGCTCTTGGTCGACCCGTAGCAACCCTGGCCGTTGCTATACAACAGGTAATTGGGGTTGAGCTGGTAGAGGTTCGGCGCCTTGTACGAACGGGCGATACCGGCCTTCAAGGTCAGGGTGTCGGTGAGTACCTGGGACAGGTTGAGCGAGGGGCTCCAGTTGTCGCCGACGATGTCGTGGTGGTCCAGGCGAAGGCCTGGGGTGAGGCGGGTGCCAGGGCGCAGTTCGATGTTGTCTTCGGCGAACACCGAGAAGATCCGCGCCGACGAGGTGCTGCTGCGATTGGTGCCGGTCAGCCCGGCGACGCTGCCACCGGCAGTGGTGGTTTGCGTGTTGGCGCTGGGGTCGTCGAGCTTGGACTCAACCCACTCGGTGCCCAGGGTCAGCACCTGGTCGACACCGGCATGCAGCGGCAAGCTGACCTCGCCATGGGCGGTCAGGTCGCGCAGCGTGGTGGTGTAGAAGTCCGTGTTGGCGAAGATGCCTTCGGTTCCGCCCGCCAGCCCTTCGTTGATGCGGCTATTGCGGGTCTTTTCGTATTGCAGGTAGGCCAGGCTGCTGCCGAAATCCCATTCGCCACGGTGGGTCACGGCGTAATGTTCGCGGTACAGGATATTGGTCTCATGGCCGAGCATGCTTTTTTACGCTGGCGTTGGTGTTGGTGTTCTGGGTATCGCCGGTGTAGATGTTGCCCTGGCGGCTGAAACCGGCCTCCAGGTCGAGGGTTTGCTCAGGGTCATTTTCCAGCTGAGCAAACCGTTGACGTCCTTGTTGCGCACGCCTTCGCGCCCGCCGGCAGCGTGCCGATCTGGTTGCCGTAGCGGGTCGATTCATGGCCGCTGTTGATGTCGGCATCGTCGGCATCTGTCTTGGCGATGTTGCCGTATACGCGGTAGCTGAGGGTGTCGGTGATCGGGCCGTTGAGGCCGAAGTTCATGCGCTCGGTTTCGCCTTCCTCTTTGTGCTGGGCGAAGTTGTGGTAAATCGTCGCCGAGCCGTGGGTCTCGGTGCCGGGCTGCTTGGTGATGATGTTCACCACGCCGCCCGCCGCGCCGTTGCCGTAACGGGCTGCCGCCGGGCCACGGATGACTTCAATGCGCTCCACTTGATCGGCCGGCACCCAGTTGGTGTCGCCACGGCTGTCACGCTCGCCGCGCCAGCCGTAGCGCACCGAGTTACGACTGCTGACCGGCTTGCCGTCCACCAGGATCAAGGTGTTTTCCGGGCCCATGCCACGGATGTCGATCTGGCGGTTGTTGCCGCGCTGGCCGCTGCTGGAGTTACCGGTGAGGTTCACCCCTGGCATGGTGCGGATGATCTCCGACAGGTCGTTGGCCGGCGGGCGCTTCTTGATGTCGTCGGCCGTGATGATCGACACGCCGGGCATCTGCTTGATCTCTTCCTCAGCGGTGCCCAATACGGTCTGGGTCGGCAGCTCCATCTGCGCGGGTGCTTCGGCGTCGGCGGCGAAACCGACGATGGGCAACACACTGCAAATACTCACGGCAAGCAAGGACAAGCGGAACATGGGGCGATCTCCAAACGTCAACCCGACCGATAGCGGCGGGCCATCAAAGATCGCAGATGATAATCAGATGCAATTGCGAGTAAAGAAACTTAACTTTCTAAACATTTGCCGCTGGCAGACGCAGGTTCATCCGCAACCCCTGACTGCCCTGGGTAGCCCACAACTCGCCGCCCTGCAGTTCGATGGCGCGCCGCGCAATGCTCAAGCCCAGGCCAAACCCCGTGCCCACAGTGCCGTCCAGGCGCAAGTAAGCTTCGAAGATGCGTTCAAGATCAGCGGCTGCAACGCCGGGGCCCTGGTCTTCGATCACCAGCCACCAACTGTCCCCTTCGCGCCAGCCGCTGAGGCGGACCACACCCTGTTCAGGCGAATGGCGGATAGCGTTGCGCAGGATATTTTCCAGGGCCTGGGCAAAGCTGTTGAGGTGCACGTGCAGTTGGCAGCGGCTGTCCAGTTCGCACACCAACGCGTCCAACGGCCAGCCGGTTTCGAAATGCGCGTCCTGCACCAGCGCTTCCCACACCGAGGCCACCACCACGTCTTCGGCTTGCAGGCGCGGTTTTCGGTGTCGAGCCAAGCCAGGTTGAGGGAGTCGTCCACCAGCCGGCGCATTTCTTCCACTTCCCGCGCCAGGCGTTGCTGCAGTTGCTCGGGCGGCAGGCCGCTTTCGCTGGCGATGGTCAGGCGGGCCAGGGGCGTGCGGATTTCATGGGACAAGGTACGCAGCAACTGCCGCTGTTGGTGCAGGTTCTGACGCAAGCGCTCGGCCATGTGCTCGTACGCACGGGCCAGTTCGCCCAATTCATCCGGGCGGCGGGTCACGCTGCTACTGGCCAGTGGCGCCAGGTCGCCGGCACTCAAGGCGTTGGCGCGCTGACGCAATTCATTCAACGGCTGCACCAAATGCCGGTACAGCACCAAGCCCAAGCCCAGCGCCAATAACACCGGCACCACGCCGTGGTGAACACATGCGTCCAGGGCGTAAGCCCTGGCGGCAACAGGCGCTCGGGCAATTGCATCACCAGCCGCCCACGCTCCGGATGTTCGGGAAACGCAATGCTGACATACGGCAACGCGTCATCCAGGCGCTTGCTCATCGGCCAACTGAGCTTGCGCATGAACGTCAGATGGCTGACCTGTTCGGCATCCAGCGGTGTGGTGCCCAGGCTCTGCAAGTAGTCATCGAGCACCGCGACCCAGGTGTGTTCGCGCTGCTCCAGCGCCAATCGCCAGCGCTCCACCGCTTGCGCATCACCGCTGGCCACGACCTGTTCGGCCTCAGCGGCATAGGCGGCCAATGCGATGCGGTCGGGCTGCTCCAAAAAGTAGGTGTTGCGCTCCACCTGCAAGCCCCAACCCCATACCAGCCACACCAGCAGCAGGCAGAAGCACACTTGCAGCACCGCCATCTTCCACAGCAGCGGGTGTCGACGCTGCATCAGGCGCCGTCGCCCATCAGCACATAGCCCTGATGTCGCACCGCGTCGATGCGGATGCCCTGCACGTCGATCGCCGCGAGTTTGCGCCGCAGGTTGCACACGTGCACATCCAGGCCACGGTCCAGCCGGGTATAGGGCCGATGCAACACGTGTTGATAAAGGAACGCCTTGGTCAGCGCCTCTCCGGCGTGTTCGTGGAGCGTGCACAGCAGGCGGAATTCCGAGGAGGTGAGCCCGGCAGCGACGCCGTTGAAACGCACGTCCCGCGCCTGGCTGTCGAAGGCCAATGCCGAAGCACGCGCAGCCAACGGCGGCGTGCGCGTGCCGCAATCTATCGCCACGCGGCGCAGCAAGGCGTCGATGCGCACATCCAGTTCCGCCAGGCTGAACGGCTTAGGCAAGTAGTCATCGGCGCCCTGGCTGAACCCGGTGATGCGGTCCTGCTCGGCGCCCAGGGCCGACATCAAGATCACCGGCGTGCCGCGCTCATGGCGCAGGCGCGAGAGGATGGCCAGCCCACTTTCGTTGGGCAGCATGATGTCCAGCAGGATCAGCTCCACCGGCGAATGCAGCGCCATGTCCAGCCCCTGGTCACCGCGATGGCTGCTATTGAGGCTGAACCCACGCCGGCTCAAGTGATTGCTCAGGTGCGTGCACAGTTCCACGTCATCCTCGATGATGAGAATGCGCGGGCTGGGCGATGAGGATGCAGCTAGATGATAAGTATTCACAATTACGTCAGTTTCGCATTCGACGAAACATTTCGCAATCTTCACTCTTCGCCGCACTGCCCCTCAGCCTGCAACTGCCGCCCGCGCGCCTGCGCCGCACCCAGCACGCGCAGCAGGTTGCCGCTCCAGATATGGCCGATATCCGCCTCGCTGTAGCCGGCCTGCACCAACGCCTCGGTGATCTTCGGCAACTGGCTGACATCCTCCAGCCCTTGCACCCCGCCGCCGCCGTCCCAATCCGCGCCGATGCCTACGTGCAACGGCCCGACTTGCTCCAGCGCATGCAGCAGGTGCCGCATAAAGTCGGCGAACGTCGCCTGGGGGCTCGGGTAACGCTGCTGCACCTCGCGGATCTGCGCCGACAACTCGGTAAACGCCGCCGGTTGCAGCGCGGGCATCAGGCGCAGGCGTTCGAACAGCGGCTTGAGTGCCTTGTCGCGCTGCGGATTGGGCGGCTGGGGGATCAGGTAACCGCCATAGGTGTTGACCTGAATCACCCCGCCGCTCTCGGCCAGGCGGCGCATGCGTGCGTCGTCCAGGTTGCGCGGGTGCGGGTTGATCGCCCGGCTGCTGGAATGGGAGACGATGATTGGCGCACGGGACTGGGCGAGCAGTTGGTCAAACACCTGGTCGGACGCATGGGACGCATCCAGCAGCACGCCCAGGCAATTGGCACGCTGCACCAGCTCGCGCCCCACCGGGCTCAAGCCATGCCATTGGGGAATCGCCGTGGCCGAATCCGCCACATGGTTATTGGCACTGTGCACCAGGCCGAGCATGCGCAAACCCTGGCGCTGATAAGTGTTCAGCAGGCGTGGATCAGACGCCAAGGGCTCGGCGTTTTCCATGCTGATATACACCACGCGCTTGCCCTCGGCGGCGATACGCGGCGCGTCTTCCGGTGTCAGCGCGAGGGCAAAATCGTCCGGGTTACGCGCCACCAGGTCGCGAATGCGCGCCAGGGTTGCCAACCCCTGGTCGCTGGCCCTGCCATTCCGGCTTCATCAAGGCTGCCCTGAGGCGTGTAGACCGCCCAGAAGCCTCCGTCGAGACCGCCTTCGCGCATGCGCGGCAGGTCGACCTGGGACAAATCCTCCGGGCTATGGCGCTGCAAAATGCTCCAACCGGGACGAGACAATTGCCGAGGCGTGTCCATATGGCTGTCGAGCACCAGCAAGCGTTCATGCAGCGCTCGGGAGTCGGCGTGTGCGCCGGTGATTGCCAAGCTCAGTAACAGCGCCAGCCGCTTCACGCGCCAACCCCGAACAGTCGCTCGGCGTGCGACGGCGCATCCAGCACCGCCTGCAAACGCGCCAGCAACGGCGCGTCGCACAGCGCCTGCAATTTGCCCTGCAACAAACCGTCGCGGCCGCCACGGTCCAGTGCTGCATACGGCCCGTCATACGCAAGCTCGACCACTTCGCCGGTCAACGCATGCACCCTGAGAGCCGCCGGAAAACCACCGCTGCGCGCCTGTTGCTGGTCCATCTCGGCGCTCGCCTGGATATGCACGCGCGACATGAACGCCAACACCGACTCATCCACCAGTGCCTCACCCTCAAAGTCTTCCAGCGCCGCGCGGCCACGCACAAAAGCGCTGGCCACCACATACGGCAGGCTGAAGCGCGCGGCCAGGTCATTCTCGATCAACCGTGTGGACAGCGACCGCGCACTGCCGCCATTGACCTGCACCACAATACTCACCACCTGCCCCGCCGGCACCTGCTGGCGCAGCTCCAACGCCAGGCGGATCGCGGTCTGGCAGCCAAAACACGCGGGGTACGGTTTGATCGCAAAGCTGTCGAGGCTCTTCGTCAGCGGGTTGCCCGAAAGGAAATCCACCTGCGCCGTGTCAAACCCGAAGCTCGCCAGCCAGCCGTGTTCACCGGTCAAGAATGCGCTTGGCCCGGTCGCACCGGCCTGCGCCAGCAACACCGATTGCACGGCGTGTTGGGCCGAGAAACCCACCGCCAGATCCTTATCCTGGCTGTAACTGCCGACCTTGGGCGACAACGCCGACAGCAACCCGGCACTCAACGAACTGGCGGCAATCGCCGTGCCGTGGCACACCCGGTCCAGGTCATCATCAAGCAACGCCGAGCAGCCCAACGCTGCCGCCACCGGTGCAATCAACGAGGTGGTGCGAAACCCTGCCTGCGCACTGCGATGGCCACGCCCGAGGGCTTCGGCCAGGGAAATATTCGCCGCAAAGGCGATCCACAGCGCCCGCAGCAAGCGCTCACCCACCACGCCATGGTGCTCGGCCAATGCCAGGATCGCGGGGATGATCACCACGGCGGCGTGGCCATTGTTGCGCGGGTTGATCAACACTTCCTGAAAGTCCAAGGCTTCGGCGGCGGTGCCGTTGAGCAGTGCGGCGCGAGCCGGGTCGGTGCGCAAGCTGGCGCCCCACACCGAACAGCCGGGGCTGGCGGGCTGCGCCAGGGTGCTGTCCATTTGCGTGCCGCCCACCTGATGGCGACGGGCATACGCGGCGATTGCCACGGTGTCGGCGAGCAAACGCCCGAGGGCGCTGGAAACTGCTTCTGGGATAGGCGCTTCAAGCAATAGCAGATGTCGTGCGACCCACTGCCGGTCTATCGTCGTTACCACGGTTATTGAACCCCTTGCGCCATGATGCCGCCGTCGATCACGAAGTCCGTGCCGTTGGCGTAATGAAATGCCGGCCCTGTCAGGGCCACGATGGCATGTGCCATTTCCCATGGGTCGGCGAGCCGGCCCAGGGGAATGCTTGCCAGAAGATGCGGTTCGTCCAGCCGTCCGGCCTCGATGGCGGCCCCCACCATGCGGGTGCGGGTGTAGCCGGGGCTGACGGAAATCGCCCGAACCTGTGCGGCGGCGAAATCCAGCGCCAGCACCTCGGTCATTGCCACCACACCGGCCTTGGCGGCGGCGTAACTGGCGCGGCCAGGCCCGGAGCGGTGGGCGATGAACGAGGCGATATTCACGATCAGCCCGGCGCCGGAAGCGGCCAATGCGGGAAACGCCGCCTGGCAGCTGTAGAACGCGCCGCTGAGGTTGGTTTGCAGCACGGCCTGCCAGTCTTCGGCACGCATATCGATGGCTGAGGCGCGACGGGCGATACCGGCGCAGGTCACCAGCACGTCCAGTCGCTCCAGGCCTTGGGCAGCACGCTTGAGGGCGTCGGCATCGCGCACGTCCACGGCGGTCATCGCAAAGCCCGCCGCCGGGTCGGCCACCAGGTCCCAGCCGATCACCTCGGCGCCTTGCTCCAGGAATACCTGCGCAACCGCCTGGCCAATGCCACTGCCCGCACCGGTTACCAACACACGTCGGGGTGCCGTCATAGCAATGCTCCTTGTTCGAGTAGAACCCTTTTCACCGCATCAAACCCGGTGCGCTGGGACAAGCGACTGGACAGCGCGGCAGACACACCCGCCGCATGCCCGGTGGCAAAACTGGTGCCCATCACCCGCACCGAGCCGAAGGCGATGTCGTCCGCGCCAATCGAGCTGCCGGCCAGCCACAGGTTGTCGCTGCCCTCGGGGATCAGCGCGCCGAACGGCACGTGGAACCAGCCGTGGTGCGGGATGGCGCGGTATTCGGTGACGCCACAGCCGGGGTGCAGTTCGCAGGGCCAGCCGGAACGGGCGATGCCGTTGGCACGTTGGCGAGCGCTCAGGGCGTCGTCGGCCAGCACATCCTGTTGCGAGGTCACGCAGCGCGTGGAGCGAATGCCCAGTTGCGGCCCGCTGGTTTCCAGGATCGCCTGTTCAAAACCAGGCACCGTGCGGCGCAGCGATTCCAGGTAGTCGTGGGCAATGCTGCGCGCTTCGATCTCGGCGCGGGTCAGGTAGTGGGCGTCGATGTTGACCAAGTCCACATCGATCATCATCGCCCAGTAACTGCCGGACCACGGCAAAGGCACAAAATAGCCGCCGTTACTGCGCGCCAGATGGCGTTGGGTGCGGCGCTGGTAGTCGATGACAGCGGCGTGCAGTGCCTCGCGGTCCGGCGCATGGCCAGGCGCGACATTGCCGATGCGCACCGTCAGCGTCGCCGCCTGCAAGCGTGGGCGAATACTGTGGGGCGCAATCATCGCGGCCACATTGGCGTTGCCGGTGGCGTCCACCACGCTGCCCACTTCAAGGCGTAGGTTGCCTTCCGGGTGGCTGCACAACAACGCGTCGATATGCCCGTTCTGACCTTCGGTGGCGATTACCCGGCAATGCAGCAACGGCGTGATGCCGGCGTTCAAGACCAAGCGATCCAGCACCACTTTCAGACGCTCGGGGTCGAGCAAAATGATCCAGTTGCCCGAGCTTTGCAGCACCGGTTCCACCGGATGCCCGAACGCCTGCAAGGCCTCCAGCACGCGCAGGCCCATGCCAGCCACCACTCGCTCCGGGTGCGGGCCGCTGGTGAGAAAGCCACAATACGACTGCACGCCGGAGATGGTCGCGGTACCGCCGAAAAAGCCGTAGTCCTCGATCAGCACCACACTGCGCCCGCACTCGGCCGCCGCCAGCGCGGCAGCAATTCCCGCCGCGCCGCCGCCCACCACCGCCACGTCATAAAACCGCTTCATAGGACTTTGTCGAGAAAGTCACGGGTGCGCGCATCCCGTGGCGTGTCGAAAAACGCCTGGGCCGTGGCGTGTTCCACTACCTCGCCCCTGTCGATGAAGTACACGTAGTCGGCGACTTCGCGGGCAAAGCGCATCTCGTGGGTGACCAACACGCAGGTCATGCCTTCGGCAGCAATCGAACGGATCACCCCAGCACTTCCTTGACCGTTTCCGGGTCGAGGGCGGCGGTGACTTCATCAAACAACATCACTTGGGGCTGCATGCACAGGCCGCGGGCAATCGCCACGCGCTGCTGCTGGCCGCCGGACAGTTCACCCGGATACGCCTGCTCCTTGTCGCCCAGGCGCACCTGTTGCAGCAGCGCCCGCGCCTCTTCTTCCACGGTGTGGCGGTCGCGCCCGAGCACCTGGATCGGCGCCATACTCACGTTCTGCAACACCGTGCGATGGGGAAACAGGTTGTAGCTCTGGAACACGATGCCGACCCGTTGGCGCAGTTGCTGCAACGGCAATTGCGGGCTGCCGATCGGCGCGCCGTCGAGACGAATCTCGCCGCCGTCAATCTCGGCCAACGCGTTGATGCAACGCAGCACCGTGGACTTGCCCGACCCCGAAGGGCCGATGATGCACACCACTTCGCCACGCCCCACGGCCAGGTCGACGCCTTTGAGCACCGGCGTGTCGCCGTAGGCCTTGCTCACCCCATGCAGGTCGATAAAGGGGTTTTCCAGGATACGTTTCATGGGTTACCTGTAGGCCAGGCGCCGTTCCAGGAACGGGCCAGCAGTGAAAGCGGAAAGATGTAGGCAAAGAACAACGCCAGCACCAGGCCGTAGACCGGCAGCAGCAAATCAGTGCGGGCGGTGGCGGCGAGGATTTCGCGGCTTGCGCTGAGCAATTCGCCCACCCCCAGTAAGCTGGCCAGCGCGCTGGACATGGTGACCACGCAATAAAGGCCCAAGGCGGGCGGCACCATCAGGCGCAAAGCCTGGGGCAAGATCACATGGCGCAACTGGCCCACCGCGCTGTAGCCGAGCGCGGTGGCGGCTTCCCATTGGGTTCGCGGGATCGACTGCAAGGCGCCGCGCACGATTTCCGAGGCATTCCCGCCGCTGGCAGCGACAACGCCAGCACCGCCTTGAGCCACGCCGGCAGGCTGATCACCACGCCCGCCACGTGCCATTCGTAAGGCAACAGGTGCATCACAAAAAACATCACCACCAGCCACGGCGAGTTGCGCAGCAGTTGGGTCACAAGCTTTGCGCCCAACCGCAGCCCGCGCGACTTGGCGCGTTGCAACGCGCCCAGGCACACCCCGGCCATGCAGGCCAGCAGCATCGCCAGCGCACCGATCCACAGGTTCAGCGCAAAGCCCTTGAGCAGCATGGGCAGCCACGGCAGCAAGGCTGAAACCACCTCGTTCATGCGCCACCTCCAGGGATGTGCAGGCGCCGTTCCAGGCAATGCAGCGCCCAGGCGAGCACAGCCATGGCCGAGAAATAAGTGACCAGTACCAACAGCATCATTTCCACCACGTTGTAGCGTTCGCTCCAGATTTCCTGGGCGCTGTACAGCACCTCGGGCACCGCCACCGCGTAGGCGATGGAACTGCCCTTGATCAACTGCACCATGTTGTTACCCAGCGCCGGCAAACACGCGCGCAGGGCCAGCGGCAGTTGGATATGCCACAGCCTGGCTGCACGCCCATAACCCAGCGCGAGCGCGGCATCGCGGGTGCTGGCGGGTACGGCGAGCAACCCGGCGCGTACGATTTCCACCGCAAATGCGCCGTAATGCAGGGTGATGCACAACGCGGCCAGGCCGAACGGGTTGGCGTACCACGGCGCCGCACCGCCCTCCAGGCCGCCACGCAACAACGCGCCGACACCGAAATAGATGAAGTACAACTGGGCCAGGCTCGGCGTGTTGCGCAGCAGTTCCACGTAACCGCGTACCAGCCAGCGCAACGGCTTTGACGCCCCATCGCCAGCGCACCGAACAGGCCGATCAAGCACGAACCAAAAATGCCAATGCCCGACAGTTGCAAGGTGGTGAGGATTCCGGAAGCAAATTGGCGGGCGGTCCAGCCGTCGTAGAACACCGGGAAATTCCAGCCGGTGCGGGTATTCAGACGTTCAAATTCGTCGGTGAGGCGTTGCAGGAAATACGGCAGGCTCTGGGTATCCACCGCCGTACTTTCAACCTGGGTCGGGTCCAACGGATGTTTGTGCGGCAAGCCATAGCGGCTTTCCAGCTCATACAGGAAACCACTCTGGCGCCAATGCAACGCCAGTTGCTCCAGCAACCCGCGCCACTGCGGATCGCCCTTGGCCACCGCCAGGCTCCACGGCGCTTCGAGAATTACTGGCAACTGAATGCGATAGCCTTGCCATTGCTGGCTGTCCTGCAAGCGCAGGCCTGCCACCGCCTCGTCCATCACCTGGCCGATGCAACGTCGATCACGCAGGGCCTGGGCACTTTCAGTGAGGCCGGCAAAGGCGAGAATGTTCACCCCGTAACGCTCGGCCACGCTCTGGTTGTAGGTCGAACCCTGGCTGCTGCACAGGGTTTGACCGCGCAGGCTTTCCCAGCTGTCGACTACCTGATCGTCACGGGTCAGTAGCACCGCGCCGGAGGCATAGAAGCCCGGGAAGATGAAATCCACCAGGCGCTGGCGCTCTTCAGTCACGCTGAAGCCGGTGATGATCACATCGCATTTGCCCTGCTGCACAAACGGCACACGGTTGGCGCCGCTGGTGGGAATGGTCTGTGCGCTGATCTCGCGGCCCAGGCGCAGGCTGAGGGATTGGCGCAGGTTTTCCAGCAGGTCGGCATTAAAACCCACCGCCTTGCCCGACGGCGTGAGGTACGCGAACGGTCGGTTCTCCACATTGGTGCAGGCGTTGACCACACCGCGCTCAGCGATGCGTTGCAACACCGGCCCGTCATCCGCCATCGCGCCCAGGAGGCCGCCAGCACGCCGGCGGCCGCCCAGGCCTTGAGCAACCTCATCACCACGAATACGTCGCCTTGAGGTAGTAGAACGCGCCGTTCATGCCAAACGGTGAGTAGGAGATGTAGTTGACGTTCTGATGGCCAGGGTTGTTCAGGCTGTTGCGTTTGTCCGGGTAGGCGTCGGTGACGTTGTCGCCGCCCACGGTGAACAGCCAGTCGGTGTAGCGGTAGCTGGTGGACAGGTCGAGCACCCACTTGGCGTCGAAACGCTGGTCGTAGGCCGGGCCGGTATTGCTCACGGCCAGGAAGCTGCCGTAGCGCACCAGGTTGGCGTGCAGGCCCCAGTTGTCCTTGCTGTAGTCGGTGGAGAACGACAGTTTGCTGCGTGGTGTGCTGTCGGTGAGTACACCGTAACGGTCACGACGGTCGATACGGTCCAGGTTCAGGCCGCTCTGCGCCAGTGCGGTGGGGTTGTCCTTGATGTCGGTGACGCGGGTCTTGGCGTAGCTGTAGCCGACGGTGCTGTTGAGGCGGCCACCGTTGTCGAAGCGATAGCGATGCTGGCCGGTGATGTCGACGCCACGGGTCTGGGTGTCCACCGCGTTGGTGAAGTAACGCACCGACTGGTACAGGTCCGTGGGGATGCCGTTGGCCGCCAGATAAGCCTGGCCGGCGGCGGTCTGCACGTTGAGGTTGCTCGACAGGGTGACCCGGTCGTTGATGTTGATCTGGTACACGTCCAACGTGGCACTGAAATCGTCAGTCGGTTGCAGCACCAAACCCAGGCTGATGTTGCGCGACTTCTCGGCCTTCAAATCCTCTGCACCGAGCAAGCGTGCAATCGGCGAATCCACCGAAGCGGTCAACTGATCCTGATACGCGTTGATCGACGTGTTGAGGGCGCTGGTGGTCGCCGAATAATGCTGCTGCGCCAACGACGGCGCACGGTAGCCGGTGGACACACTGCCGCGCACGGCGACCACCGGGTTGAAGTCATAACGGCTGGAGAACGAGCCCGTGGTGGCGCCGCCGAAGTCGTTGTAGTCGTCATGACGCACGGCAACCGAGGCGCGCCATTTATCGGTGAGGTTGGTTTCCAGGTCGAGGTACTGCGCCACCACATCACGGCGATAGCTACCGCTGTCACCCGGCTTGAGGCCCGAGAAGCCTTCGGCACCGGTGCCGTAGTAGGAGTTGGCTTCGCCGCTGCTCTCTTGGTAGGTCTGGTGTTGGTACTCCACACCAAAGGCCACCGACAACGGGTTGCTCAGCACCGGCACGTTCAGCTCATTGCTGAAATCCAGTTGGTACACGGCGAGGCTGCTGGTGAGGCTGCCATCGTTGAAATTCTGCTGGGCATTGCCGGTGTCGCGGTACAGGTAGCGGTTAAGGGTATCGCGGCTGCTCAGGTCGATTTGATTGCGGCCGTAGTCGACGCTGGCGTCCCATTTCCAGTCAGCCAGCAGGCCACGCAGGCCGAGTACCAACGATTGGTCCTGGGTCTCGGCGTGCAGGCGCGGCAGGTAGCCTTCAGGGTGCGCGGCGCGGTCGTAGGTGGAAGCGCGACCGTTGCGGAACGCATCCCAGGTGTCGCCAGTGGACTTGTTGTAGCCGGCAAACCCGTAGGCGGTGAGGTCGTCGCTCAAGGCGTATTCGGCGTTGAGCATGACCTTGCCGTTGGTGATGTCCGGGTCGCCCAGGCGATACGTGGTGCTGCCATAACCCGGCGCGCCAGGGTTGCGATTGTCCGGGCCGGCGCGGTTGGTGAAGTCGTTGTTGTTGCCGTCGAAACTCAAGTGCGCACTGCCGCGTTCGCCGAGCTTGAAGCCAGTGTCGGCGTCCACGTGGCGCTGGATGCCGTCGCCTTTGGAGTACTGGCCGTAGCTGGTGGTGACCTGCCCGCCTTCATCGTCTTTCTTGAGAATGACGTTGATCACCCCGGCAATCGCATCCGAGCCATAACGGGCCGAGGCACCGTCGCCGAGCACTTCGATATGGTCGATGGCCGACAGCGGGATCGCACCCAAATCCACCGGCGCCGAGCCACGGCCCTGGGTCACGTTGGTGTTGAGGAAAGCACTGGTATGGCGGCGCTTGCCATTGACCAGTACCAATACCTGGTCCGGCGACAGGCCACGCATCTGCACTGGGCGAATGATCCCGGTAAACCCTGAACTGGCCGGACGCGGGAAATTCAAGGACGGGATCAACCGCGACAAGGCTTCGGACAACTCGTTGCTGCCGGTGCTTTGCAGCGTCTTGCTGGACACCACCTGGATCGGCTGCATCGACTCCAGCACCGTACGGTTCTCCGAACGGGTGCCGGTGACCACTACCGCATTCAACTGCGGGGTGGTGTCGCTGTCTTCTGCCGCGTGTGCCTGCATGCCTGCCACGACTGCCACCACTGCGAGCGACAGCCTGCACTGTTTGAACCTGCCCTTGATCATTCCTTATTCCCCAGCCAACAGCCGTCACCGCGCCCTAACATAAGCGCAGGGGCAGTGGCTGTCGAACATTTGTCTATTCAAAAGTTGATAAAAGAGTGGCCAGGGGGCAATTCGGTGGTGTGTTGATTGCTTGCCTGGTATGTCACACGGGGCCCAATTTACCTGCCCTGCGCGGTCATACCTATGGAAAAACAGCGGGCAACACTAACTTTTACTCATGTGGCACTGCGGTTATATGGTTAAAAGAACACGGTCTAGTTGAAGCCGGTTTATTGATTGAGTGCGATAAAAGATCAGGCTATAAGTGCTCGGTTTTATTAACAGGCAATACCCGAGTGTTCTAACTTATGAATCTTCGCCAGATGGAAGTCTTCCGTTCCATCATGCTCACCGGCAGCATCGCGGGCGCCGCCGAGTTGTTGCATATCTCCCAGTCCGCCGTGAGCAAAATGCTCAGCCACACCCAACAACGTGGCGGCCCCAAGTTGTTCGAACTGGTCAAGGGCCGGCTGGTGCCCACCAGCGAAGCGCGGGAGCTGTACGAGGAAGTCGAGCGGCTGTGGCGCAACGTGGAACGGGTGCGTGAACTGTCCAGCGAACTGGCCAACCCGTCCAAGGGCAACCTGTACATCGCGGCCTCCCCGAGCCTGGGCATGTCGGTGGTGCCGCAGAGCCTGGCGCAGACGGTCAAGGAGCGGCCGGACCTGAGCGTGAAAGTGATCCTGCCGCTGCCCGGCGCACTGACTGATGTGGTGGCGGAGAAGATCGTCGATATCGGCATCACCACGTTTGAAGTCGACCACCCGAGCATCACGGTGCATGCGCGCTATAGCTGCCCGTTGGTGTGCATCATGGCGCCTTCGCATCCGCTGGCTTCGCTTGCCTCCATCAGCCCGACGGACTTGATTGGCCACCGGCTGATTTCGGTGCCGTTGCAGGAGTTGTATGGGATCAATGAAGAGAAGGTGTATGGCGACGTATTGGCGCAATTGAATATTGGGTTGCAGGTGCGTTCGGGGTTGATTGCCAGCCTGTTCAGTTTGGCCAGTGGGGAGATTGCGGTGGTCGATGCGCTGGCGGTGTCGGGGAATTTGCTGCCGTTGGTGATACGGCGGTTTGAGAGTGCGGCGGCGGTGAATATTTCGGTGATTCATAACAGCTTTAAGCCGTTGTCGCCGCAGGCGTTGTTGTTTCGGGACATGGTGATGGGGCATTTGCGGGGGGTGTCTGATAGTTATCAGTGATGTGGGTTGTGGGTGAATATCCGTTGTTTGGGTAACGGCTGATATGGGTTCCGCTTTTACAGCGGGTCACTTTGGAAAAGAGCCCCAAAGTAACCAAGGGCTCTTGCCCCACCACTCGGTGTCTCGCCTAGGCTCGACATGCCCTCACTCCGGCTTGAATCCGTGGGCCGCCGCGATGGGCCATCCATGGCCCAGCGCGGCTAACCCGGCGTCCTGCCGGGTTACCCACGGATTCAAGCCTGCGTTCGGCCAGCGTGGTTTAACGGGGCGCTTAAGATCAAGATCAAGATCAAAAACAGAGCCAGAGCCAGAGCAGACCGCTGTCTGCCTGATACATGGAGATCCAAATGTGGGAGCGGGCTTGCTCGCTCCCACATTTTGACCGTGTCCGGCTTCCTTACCCTGTGAAATCTGCTTTTCTGTGGGAGCTGGCTTGCCTGCTCCCACATTTGAACTCACTCCGACTGAAAACTCGGCCGGCTATCAGGCCGCCGCGCTCTTGCTTTCGATCTAGAAGCGCCCCGTCAAACACGCTGGCCGAACGCAGGCTTTGGAGCGTGGGTAACCCGGCAGGACGCCGGGTTAGCCGCGCTGGGCCAAGGATGGCCCATCGCGGCGGCCCACGCTCCAAAGCCGGAGTGAGGGCACACCGAGCCTAGGCGAGGTGCCGAGTGTTGGGGCAAGAGCCCTTTGGTTACTTTTGGGGCTCTTTTCCAAAAGTGACCCGCCGTAAGGGCGGAACCAATACCAGCCGTTACCCAAACAACGGATATGTACCCCCCCAAAAAAATCACTCCCCCCAAACAGGCTCCCCAAGATTAAGCATCAACCGATTAGCCCAAGCAAAAATCGCAATCGCATGAATCAAATCAAGAATCTCCCCATCCCCCAACCCCTCCTCGCGCAGCACCCTCAACGCCCCCGCACCCACCTCCCCAGGCGCCAACGTCAGGTCAATCGCAAACCGCACAATCGCCCGCTCCCGCGACGTGGTTCCGGCAGTCTGCGGATCACTGAAAACCTGCGCGATCACATCATTGCGCTTGGCCAACTGCTCAAACCGCTGGGCATGCACCGACGCGCAAAACACGCAGTGGTTGACGCGCGACACCACCGCACTCGCCAACTCCCGCTCGGCCCGTGACAACCCACCCGGTGCATACATGATCGCGTTAAAGGCCAAGGAACGCTGGCGCAACACTTCGGGCTGGTGAATCAACGTGAGGTAGTACTCGGAAACCTTGGCCTGGGGATGGCTCTCCTCCAACACCGCCACTTGTTCGGGGTTGGCCTGGGCCAGGTCGAGGGTTGGCAGCCAGGATTTCCAGCCCAGGCTACGGTTGGTGAAGCCTTGGATGTCCAGGGGTTCGCTCATTGCAATTGCTCCAGGGCTTTGAGCCCGCTGGCCAGGCGTACTTGATAGGAAATGAAAGCAATCAGTTGGCCTAGCGTGACCACGTCAACTGTTTCAAGGCCGGCATCCAGCAGTGCCGTCAACGCCTGGCGATCACCTTCCACGGGGGTCAGCACCAGGGTGCGAGTGAAGTCGAGAATAGCCTTGAGGCGCGGCGAATCCTCAGGCGCCGTAAACCCTTGCAGGCGCTCCAGGTAATGCGCAGCCAGCTCCGGTTGCGGGGTCAGTTGGCTGGCGTATTCGGCCACCAGCAGGCGTTCTTGCAGGGTCAGGCTGCCAGGCAAGTCGGCAGCAAACAGCGCCTGGTAGCTGCCTTCGGTGGCGTCGGTGACCTTGGCCCGCGCTTGGCGCAGGCCTCGTACCGGGCTGGCTTCACCGAGCACCAAGCGGGTCAGCAGGTCAGGTAAGGCGGGACTGTTCATTGCAACTCCTTGGAATGCGCGCGGCGCTCGGCCACGGCGTTGTGCAGAAACTCCACCACGGCTTGCCACGACTGCTCGTTGGCCTGGGCGTTGGCCTCGGGCTGGCCGTCGTCGGTGTAGGTGGTGGGAATGTAGGGCAGCAAAATGCTGTGGCCGGCTAACGGAAAATCCCGTTGCAGCACGGGCCAGGGGTGATCGAAATGCTGGAGGCGCGCGCTGACCATTTGCCCGAAACGGCTGGACGGCCATGCCGCGTCATCGCCGGCGGTCAAGGTCAGTACCGGCCCGCGAATGCGTTCGACGTGGATGCGCGCACGCGCTACTGCGTCGTCGTCTTCCAGCGCGGTGTTCATCGACACCGCATTGCGCTGCCCGGCATCACGGGCCGCCCATGACGCATGGCGATTGTCATTCCACAGGTGCACCAGCGGCTGCCCGCGATACAACCACGCGGGACCGTCGCGCCCACTGCCGGGTCAGCGGCGGCTTGCCCGCCATGCACCAGGGCACTCGGCACATAGCCGATCACGGCCGACACGGCGTCGGGAAACAGGCTGGCGAGCAACAATACCAACTCACCCCCACGGGATTGGCCACTGAGCGCGATGAAATCATCGGCCGGTACCAGCTCGCGACGCATCCACGCCAGCCCCCTCTCGAAATACTCGAGCGGCGTGTTGGAGATGTAGTCCGACAACCCCGGCGCCTTGAAATACCCCAGTGCCAACGCGCTGTAACCCCGTGAGGCATACAGCGCCGCGCGGGCTTCGTTGATGCCGCCGCCGGAGCCATTGAGCACCATCACCGCCGGATGCGGGCCCGCGCCTACGGGTTGGAACAAGGTGCCCACCAGACCGTCCTCGCGCACCTCTCGCCGAGTCACGCCGGCAGCGGCCAGGCGTTGCACCAGCACAAGCGCCTGGCCTTGCACCTCTATGCGGGTGTGCAAGGGTTCCAGGACCGAATCAGGAAACACCGCCGCACTGTGGCCCTGCTCAATGCGCTGGCTCCATAACAAGCCCATGCCCGAGACACCGCTATAGTCGCCAGCCACCGGGGCGTCACGCTCAAGGTCCACGCGCCCCTGGGCATCGGCCACGAAGGTTGCGGCGCTCTGCCACGGCTGTCCGCCACCGCGCAGGGTGCGGCTGGTCAATGTCACCCGCGCGCCCGGCGTCACGCCTTCTACGACGATGTGGCGCGGCTCATCCAGCAGGCCATCGAGGGGCGTGATCAGCAGGCGCGCCATTACTTTTCCTCCGTCACCATCGAGGCGGTGGTGCGGTCGCTCACCAGTGGATCGACACGCAGGCCTTTGCGGGCCGCCCAGATGTTCTGGTAGTGGAATAACGGCAGGATGCCGACGTCGTCGCTCACGCGTTGCACCGAATCACGCAGGATCGCTTCGCGCTTGGCTTCATCGAACTCGGCCGACGACAGTTCCAGGTCCTTGTCCACCTGTGGGTTGCTGTAGCGCCCCCAGTTCGACGAGCCCTGCCCTTTGCTCGGGTCGGCGCTGGCCAACACGTTAAGCAGGCCATAACCCGCCTCGCCGGTGCCGTTGCCCCAGGCAATCACCGTGACCGCGTATTCGTTTTTATTGGCGCGGGCGGCATACACCGACCATGGCACCACCTGCAAATCCACCTTGATGCCGATCCGCGCCCAGAACTGCGCCACCGCCTGCATGCTCTCCGGCGCCAGTGGGTAACGGTCGCCGGGCACGTGCACGGTCAACTGGAAGCCGTCCGGAAAACCCGCTTCGGCCAACAGTTTTTTCGCCTGGGCCGGGTCGTTGGCAATGTTCTTGACGTCAGTGTTGTAGCCGAAGGTATCGGCCGGCATCCACTGGTTGGCCTCGGTCACGGTGTTTTGCAGGATGCGCTCGACAATCGCCTTGCGGTTGATCGCCAGCGACAGCGCCTGGCGTACCCGCACATCGCGCAGCGGGTTTTCGGCCAGCGGCTTGCCCTGGTTGTCACGCACGAACTCGTTCGGCCCCGGACGGAAGCTCGGCTGGATCAGCAGCGCGCGCAGCCCTGGGTAGGCAAACACCTTGACGCTCGGCGTGGCCTGCAGCTTTTTCACGTCCTGGGGCGAAACCTTGTCGATCACATCCACGTCACCCGCCAACAAGGCCGCCGTACGGCTGGCCGGGTTGGCGATAAAGCGGTAATCCACCGTGTCCCACAGCGGCTGAGTTCCCCAGTAATCCTTGTTGCGCTCAAACAGCGTGCGATCGCCTTGGGCATAGGACACCAAGCGATACGGCCCGGTACCGATCACCGCCTTGCCGCTGTTGTAGTCCTCGGTGCTGGACTTTGCGCCGATATGCCGGCTGACGATGTAGACGGAGTCGATGTTCTGCACCAGCAATGGGTTCGGCACCGTGGTCTTGACCCGCAAGGTGTAAGGGTCTGGCGCGCTCACCGATTCCACCGTGCGCAGGCTGCTGGAATACGGCGCGACGCTGCCGGGTACGTTGCGCGCACGCTCCAGGGAAAACACCAGGTCGTCGGCGGTGAACGGCTGGCCGTCCTGCCATTTCACGCCCTGGCGGATCTTGAATTCCCAAGTGGTGGCGTCAATCGCCTTCCAGCTCTCGGCCAGGCCCGGCAGGTTCTTGTCGTCGCGACGGTCCAGCAAGGACTCCCACACGTGCAAGGCCAGGGAGCGGTCGCCGGCATGGTTGTTCAGTTGCGGGTCCAGTGACGACACCGGGTCGGCGTAGGCGATACGCAAGGATTGGGCGGTGGCCCCGGTTGCGCCGGTCAACAGCGCAGCAGTCAGTAGCGTCAGCAGCAAGGGCTTCATGGCAAATTCCTAAGAGGCAAGGTTGAGGTGGCAAGCGCTCAAGTGGTCGGGCGACACTTCTTTGAGCAGCGGGATTTCTTCACGGCAACGCGCCGTGGCATGCGGGCAACGCGGGTGGAAATGGCAGCCGGAGGGCGGGTTCAAGGGGCTGGGGATTTCGCCGCGAATCGCCTGGTATTGGCTGCGCCGCAGTTCGAACTTGGGGATCTGTGCCAGCAGCGCCTGGGTATACGGGTGGTTGGCGCGGGCGAACAATTCGTCCACGGTGGCCGACTCCACCACCCGCCCCAGGTACATCACCACCACGCGGTCGCACAGGTGCTCGACCACGCCCAAGTCATGGCTGATAAACAGGTAGGTCAGCCCCAATTGCTCACGCAAGTCCATGAACAGGTTGAGGATCTGCGCCTGGATCGACACATCCAGCGCCGCCACCGACTCATCGCACACCAACAATTGCGGCTGCACCGCCAGGGCCCGGGCGATGCCGATGCGCTGGCGTTGACCGCCGCTGAACTGGTGCGGGTAACGTTGGCGCAACTCGGGGCTCAAGCCTGCACGGCGCAGTTGCGCGCTGACGTAATCGTCAAAGCCTGCACGGTCGGTAAGGCCCTGGCGCAACGCACCTTCGCCAACGATTCGGTCGACCCGCAGCCGAGGATTGAGGCTCGCATAAGGGTCCTGGAAGATCATCTGCACCTTGAGCTTTTGCGCCGCACTCAACGTCTGCATAGGCTGACCGTCCACCGTCACGTTGCCGCTGGACGTCGGCAGCAGGCCGGCGACCATGCGCCCGAGGGTGGATTTACCGCAGCCGGACTCCCCACCAAACCCACCACTTCGCCCTTGGCAATGCGCAGGTCAACGCCGTCCACCGCACGCGTCAGCGGCCGCGGTTTGCTCAGCCCCAGGCGTTGCAGCAAGCCACCCGGCGCCTGGCCAAACTGTTTGCTGACCTGGTGCAACTCGATCAACGGCACGGATTCATTCGCCATGGGCAACTCCAGGATGGAAGCAACGCACGCTGCGACCCGGTTCGATTTCAAGAGGCTGCGGTTGCTCGATACAAGCACTGCTGACACGGCTGCAACGCTCGGCAAACGCACAGCCGGGAGGCATCGACAGCAAGTCCGGGGCCATGCCCGGAATCTGCCGCAGGCGCTGGCCGCGTTGGTTGCGACTCGGCAGGCTGTCGATCAAGCCTTGGGTGTACGGATGCAACGGCCGGTCGAGCACGTCGTCCACACGGCCTTGCTCCACAATGCGCCCGGCGTACATCACCGCCACGTCGTCGGCGAGGCCGGCGACCACCGACAGGTCGTGGGTGATCCAGATCAGCGCAGTGCCTTGTTCGCGCACCAGCTTTTGCACTTCGCCGAGGATCTGCGCCTGGATGGTCACGTCCAGTGCCGTGGTCGGTTCGTCGGCGATGATCAGGTCGGGGCGGTGCAACAACGCAATGGCAATCGCCACCCGTTGGCGCATGCCGCCGGACAGTTGGTGCGGATAGGCACGCAGGCGTTCTTCGGGGCTGGCGATGCCCATCGACGCCAAGGTGTCGCAGGCATGTTGACGTGCCTCGCGCTGGCTCATCGGGTTGTGGGCACGCACCGCTTCGATCATCTGCGTGTCGATGCGCAGCACCGGGTTGAGGGTCATCATCGGGTCCTGGAAGATCATCGCGATGCGATTGCCTTGCAGCTGGCGCAACTGGGCGGGGCGCAGCTTCACCAGGTCGCGCCCCTGGAACAGAATCTCGCCGCCGCTGATACGGCCCGGCGCGTCCACCAGCCCCAGGATGGAGAAACCGGTGACGGATTTACCCGAGCCCGACTCCCCCACCAGCCCAAGGATGCGCCCCGGTTGCAAACGCAGGGACACGTCACGCACCGCCGGTAAAATCCCGTCGCGGGTATGGAACGAGGTGCACAGGTTGCGCACTTCAAGCGTCGCCGGTAATACGGCGTTTTCGAGTGCCTTCATCGTTGCAACCTCGGGTTGAGCACGTCCCGCAGGCGATCACCCACCAGGTTGATCGCGACAATGGTCAGCAACAGGGCCAGGCCGGGAAACACGCTGATCCAGTACTCATCGCCGAGCATGAACTGAAAACCATTGGCGATCAGCAGGCCCAGCGACGGCTCGGTAATCGGCACGCCCAGGCCAAGGAATGACAAGGTCGCCTCCAGCGTAATCGCACGAGCAATCTGCAACGCGCCGATCACAATCAACGGCGGCAGGCAGTTGGGCAGGATGTGCCCGACCAGGATGCGCCAGCGGCTGATGCCCTGCCCGCGCGCCGCCTCGACGTACTCGCGGCGGCTTTCCACCAATGCCTGGCCACGAGCGGTGCGGGCGTAATACGCCCATTCCAGCACCACTAACGTCAGCACCACATTGCCCACGCCTTTGCCCAGCCACGCCAGGATCATCAGCGCCATCAGGATGCCGGGGAACGACAGCAGCAAATCCACCAGGCGCATCAGCAATGCATCGACCCAGCCGCCGGCATACGCCGAGACCAGCCCGATCAAGGTGCCGATCACCGCCGCGATCAACGCCGAACCGACCCCCACCAACAGGCTGATACGCAGCCCGTAGACGATCGCCGAGTACAGGTCGCGGCCCTGGCCATCGGTGCCCAGCCAGTAGGTGTAGTGCCCTTCGCCGCTGGTGCCGCCGGGAGCCAGGCGGGCGTCGAGCACATCCAGCTGCATCAGGTCGTAAGGGTTCTGCGGGGTGATCCACGGTGCGAACAGCGCCGCCAACACGATCACCGCCAGGATCAACAGGCCGACAATGGCCATGGGCGAACGCAGAAAATCCAGCACACCGCGTTGCCACAACGATTCCACGCGGATCATTGCGCACCTTCCAGGCGTACACGCGGGTCAAGCAGGCGGTACAGCACGTCCACCAGCAGGTTGAGGCTGACGAAAATCACCACGACCACCATCAGGTACGCCACCACCACGGGGCGGTCGAGGGTGTTGATGCTGTCGAGGATCAGCTTGCCTGCGCCGGGCCAGGCAAAGATGCTTTCGGTGACCACCGCGTAGGCGATGGTCGAGCCCAGCTCCAGGCCGAGCACCGTCACCAGCGGGATCAGGGTGTTACGCAACACATGCATAAGGGTCACTCGCAGCGGTGACAGGCCCTTGGCCCGAGCGAACTTAACGAAATCCTGGGGCAAGATCTCGCGCACGCCGGCGCGGGTCAGGCGCAGCACCAGGGAGATTTTGAACAGCGCAAGGTTCAACGCCGGCAACAGCAGGTGCTGCCAGCCGTCCAGGGTCAGCCACGACCACTGAATGCCCAGCCATTCGCGGGTGGCACCACGGCCACTGGCGGGCAGCCAACCCAGGTGCACCGAGAACAGCATGATCAACATCAGCGCGACCCAAAACGACGGCAGCGAAAAGCCGACGATGCTGCCGGTCATCATCAGCCGCGAGGCGAAGTGGTTCGGGTACAAACCGGCGAACAGACCCAGCGGGACACCGATCACAATCGCCATGAGCAACGCGCTGAACGCCAGCTCAAAGGTCGCCGGCAAACGCTGTAAGATCAGCTGCAAGGCGTCTTCGTGGTGCACGAAACTCTTGCCCAAATGCCCGTGCATCGCGCCATTGAGGAATGTGATGTATTGCTGCCACAGCGGCTGGTCCAGGCCCAGGCGGGCAATGGCTTGCACGCGTTCGGCCTGGTTGAGGTCTTCGCCGATCAAAATGTCCACCGGGTTGCCGATGGCGTTGAGACCGACGAACACGATCACCGTCATCAGCAACATCACCAGCACGGCCTGGCCCACGCGCCGCAGCAACCACAGGCTCATGTACGCAACTCCTCGGTGCGCAGGCTGCCAACCTGCCATTCATCACCTTGCAGCTCCGGCTCGGCGTAGGTTTGCATGGCCTGGAAGTGCAACGCGACATCGTCGTTGAACAACTGCCCGGCCAGGCCCTGGGCCATGCGCTTGGCGCCTTCGCTGATGGCCGGGATATCGCCGGAAACACCGCCGTAGGTCAGTGCTGCCGGGTAGCTGAAGCAGTGCACGCGCTCAAGGCCTGGACAGGCATCGGCGTTGCGGGGCTGGAATTCGAACAGCGGGCCGAGGTCCGGCAGTTGTGAGAGCTCTTGGTCTTCCTGGCCAGCGGGTGCGGTGAAGCGGTCGCGCCAGAGTTTGATATGCGGGGCAAACGGCGAGAACTCCGGGCGCAGCGCAAAGTTGCTGCGAAAGCCAGTGGCAAACACCAGGAAGTCGTAGCGCAGTTGTGCAGCAGGCGTGTGCAGTAACAGGCTGCCATCGGCTTGCACCGCCACCGATTCAATCGGGCTGTCGAGCAGGAACCGCGCATTCGCGTGGCGCGAAACGCGCAGGGTGCTGCCGTGAGGTGGCGGCACCTGTTGCAGGTTCAGGTAGTGGCGGATGCTCCACTTCCAATCGTCTGGCAGGCGCCAGTAGCCGTGAGTCATGCCCGGGCTGCCAGCGCCCTTGCCCTTGTTGATGCGCGGCAGGTCCTTGCGCCGCACCAGCAGGTCGACGTTGAGCGCACCGGCTTCGAGTGCCGTGCCCGCTGCGTCCATCGCTGATGCGCCGCCGCCGATCACTGCGACGCGCTTGCCGACGAACCACTCATCCTGCAAGCCATCGGCCGAGTGCGCCCAGTATTCGCTGGGTAATTGGCGCGCCAACTCGGGCACCCACGGGCCGCCCAACCCATCACGCCCCGTCGCGAGTACCACGTGGCGCGCAGAGAACACCTGGGCCTGGCCGTTTGCATCCACGTGCAATTCAACACGCCCATCCGCCTGCGGTTGCACACGGGTGACCCGGTGTCTGTTGCGCACATCCAGGCGCAGCACCTGGCGATACCAACGCAGGTAGTCCGCCCATTGCAGGCGCGGGATCTTGTCCAGCGCATCCCAAGCTTCCAGGCCAAACTGCGCCTGGAACCATGCGCGAAACGTCAGCGCCGGCAAGCCCAGCGCCGGCCCGCTCAACTGCTTGGGCGAGCGCAGGGTTTGCATGCGCGCCGTGGTTGCCCACGGCCCTTCAAAACCTTGTGGCGCCTGGTCGAATACCACCGCCCGCACACCCAGATGGCCGAGTTCGGCGGCCACCGCCATGCCCGCCATACCGCCGCCGATCACCGCCACTTCAAGCAGCGGCTGACCGTCCAGCTGGCGCGGTTTGACCCAAGGCTGGGCAGGAAGATCGAGCCACTCCAGGTCCTCGCGCAGGCGCGCTTCGAGGGCGGGTAGACCGATGGGTGCGGTGGTGTGCGGCATCGTTGGGGTACTCGATCAGGTGAGCGGGCTCGCGGCCCGCAAGGGTTAAAAGTCGATGTTCAGGCGGCTGTAGTAGAACGCCCCGTAAGAACCGAATGGCGAGATCGACGAGTAGTAGGAACCGCCGGAGACATCGGTCACGGTGTGCTTGTCGGGGTAAATGTTGAACAGGTTATCGGCGCCCAGGGAGACCCGCACGTTGTCGGTCAGGGCATAGGTCACGTCGACATCGGTGATCCACTTGGCGCTGAACGTTTCATCCACGCCGGTGGTGCCGCTGCCCAGCCGCTTGACCTTGCCGTAGCGGGTGGTGCGCACGCCCACGTCCCAATCGTTGACCTGCCAGTTAAGGCCAACGATGTACTTGCTCTTGGGGGTCAGGTCGGTGATGCCGCCCAGTTCGGTGCGTTCGAAACGTTGCAGGCCAAGGCTTTGCAGCTGCGATGGGTTGGCCTTGAGGTCAGTGATGGTCGCCTTGTTCCAGTTGGCGCCGACGTTCCAGCGCAGGCGACCGAAGCGGTCCAGGTACTGGTGTAATCGGCCACCAGGTCGAGGCCCTTGGTGCGGGTGTCGAAGGCATTCGCGTAGTACTGCACTTGCTGTACATGGGAAAACCATTGGCGGCAAGGATCCGGTCGACGGCGGCGCCCGACAGCGGGCTGATCAGCGCGATACGGTCCTGCAGGTCGATCACGTAGGCGTCCAGTGCCACGTTCAAGTCTTTGACCGGCGTCCACGTCAGGCCGGCGGACACGCTTTGCGACTTCACGGGTTCCAGGTCTTCGGCGCCCAACGCCTTGCCAATCGCCGAGGTGGTCTGCACGCGTTTGATCATGATGTCCTGGGTGGTGTTGCCCACGGTGCGGCGGCCCAAGCCGGTCTTGGCGTAGCCCTGTTGCACCATCGACGGTGCCACGAAGCCGGTGCTGAGGGCGCCGCGTGCGGCGATTTCCGGCGTGAAGGCATAGCGGGTCGAGAGCTTGCCGGTCCAGGTATTGCCCGAGCTGTCGGTGTAGTGTTCGAAACGCCCGGCAGCGCCGACGAACCATTTATCAGTGACGTCCAGGCCCAGGTCGACATACGCCGCCGAGTCGCTGCGGCGCAAATTCACTTCGTCTTCCGGCAGCAACAGGTAGTTGCCCAAGGCGCCAATGGCGGCCAACTGGCCTGCACGCGGGTGGCCGACCGGGTAGCGATAGTTGCCGTTACGGTAGGAGTCCGCATCACCGGATTCGGTGCGGTACTGCTCGAAACGGTACTCAAGGCCGGTGGCGAAATTCAGCGGATTGCGCGTGCCGATATCGAGCTTGCGGTTGAGGTCCAGGTTGGTGGTCCACTGGGTAAACGTGTTGGTCTGCAAGGTGAAATCGGTGGGGCTTGCGGTGCCGAGGGACGGGTTGAGGTTGTTCTCGGTCATCTGCTTCTGGCGGTTGGCGCCATAGGAGGTGCTGAGGTCCCAGCCCCAGCCGGCCAGGTCATCGCCACGAGCACCGAACGTGGTCTGGTAGTCGAGACTTTCAAAGGTGAAATCCGGGGCGATACCGTCCGGGTACAACTCGTTGATGATGGTGTTGGAGTTGGGCCGACGAAAACCGATGGAGACCAGTGCATCCTGCTTACCCAGCGTGCTGAACGAGTACAACGAGGTCGCATCATTGAGCGGCAACTCAGCGTTATACGACACGTTGATCTGCTTGATCTCAGGCAGGCCGCCACCGAAGCTGCGTTTTTCCACGGTGTTTTCACGCGGGTCGGGTTGGCCGTTGACCGGATAATAGAACGCGCCGGTGGCCACGCCGGAACGCTTGGTGCTGTCCTGCTTCTTGGCGTCGAGGGCGAAGTTGAAGAAACCGTCGTTGGGCAGCGGCAGGCCGTAATTGAGCGTTTGCTGGTACGTCTCGCCATTGGAGCCGACGCCACTGGCGTAATGCGATCTGCGCCCGGCCATGGTGCTGGAACTGCCGCCGCTGCTGTCGGACTTGAGGATGATATTGATCACCCCGGCAATCGCATCCGAACCGTACTGGGCGGCGGCGCCGTCACGCAATACTTCAACGCGGTCGATGGCGCTGATGGGAATCAGGTCCAGGTCAGCCGGGTTCCAACCTTCCACCAGTACCGAGTTTTCCGAGGCCACCGAGCCGCCATGGCGACGCTTGCCATTGACCAACACCAACACATAGCCACCGCCGAGGCCACGCAAACCGGCTGCCCGCGCCACGTTGCTGTAGGCGCCGCCGGTGACCTTGGCCACGTTGAAGGAGGGCAGCAGATGCTCAAGGGCATCCCGCAGCGCCGTGCTACCGCCCTGCTTTTGCAGGTCATCGCCACCGATCACATCAATCGGCACGGCGCTTTGCGCCACGGTGCGCTGGTTGCCACGGTTACCGACCGAGACCACGGTCTCCATCACCGGCTCGGCTTTCTTGCGTTCGGAGTCTTGGTCTTCCTCTGCCATCAACGGCGCGGACGCCAGGCACAGGCCGGTCAGCGCAAAGGCCGCCGGTGAAAATAATGCAGTCGAAGAAAAGCTGTTTTGCATCTGGGTACTCCCCGGAAAATCGCCAAAAGGGTGTTGCTGGTCGTGCGGCGATTTGCCGAGGTCGGCTGGATGTCCGCGAAGCAAGGTGACTGGGTGAACAGCCATCTATTCGTTTTCGTTATTCATTAGCGCACTGAATGCGGTAAATGAATACTAAAGGGCATCACTTATTCCATCTACTAATTAATAGAGCTATGCATATTCCAAAACTTATATAAGGGTCAGCTGGCGTAGATGCGCTGCATCAAGGCGTCATGACGGTTGGCCGGGTGGATGATCATGCCCGGCAGCAACTCTTGGGACGAGGCTTGCAGGGTGTCGATCAACGCACTGGCCACGTCCGACAACGGGCTGGCAAACGCTGAAATCAGGCCGAAGAAAAACGGGATGGTGCTTTCAATCGGCCGCACGACCACGCCATTGAGCGGCACGCCGAATGCGGTGAACGGGTCCACCAACGCCACCCCAAGACCGGCGCGGGCCATTTGCATGGCGGTCAGCGAAGTGTTGGTTTCTAGGATGTGCTGGGGCTCGGCACCCATGTTTTCAAAAGCCTTGTTGATGCGACGGCGAAAACGGAACGGGTTGGAAATACTGATCAGCGTGTGCTGCGCCAGCGTCTCCATGCTCAGCACCGACTCGCTCGCCAAGGGTGAGTCGTGCGCCAGTACCGCAACGCAAGACGCCTCGCCGATCCAATGCACCTCCAGGCCGCGATGCTCCAACGGCAGGCTGACCACGCCGAGGTCGACGGTCTTCGCCAGCACGGCCTGCACCACGCCTTCGGGGGTGAGGCTCTGGATCTGCAATTGCTGCGGGCGCAGTTGCGCCGGCAAACGTGCAATTGCCGGGGGTAGCAAGCCGGCAGCCAAGGCGGGAGTTGCGACCACGCGCAGGCTGAGGTTCTCGTCGCGGGCGATGTTCAAGGCGCGCTGCTGAACGTGGCGAACCCCTTGCAAGGCACTGTCGACTTCGGCCGAGAGCTTGAAGGCTTTTTGCGTGGGGGTGACTTTGGGGCCGCTGCGTTCGAACAAGGCGAAGCCCAGTTCTTGCTCAAGCTCCTGGATCAGGCGCGTCACGGTGGGTTGTGAGCGACCGAGCATCTGCCCGGCTCCGGTGACACTGCCTGCCGACATGACGGCGGCGAATGCTTCCAACTGGCGTAGGTCCACCGGACTCTCCTTTGAAGTGAATGATGGCGGTGGAGTGTACACAGCGGGGGTTGATCGGTCTGTATGGGGGCATATCCGTTGGTTGGGTTAGCCACGGATTCAAGCCTGCGTTCGGCCAGCGTGGTTTAACAGGGCGCCTAAGATCAAGATCAAAAACAGAGCCAGAGCAGACCGCTGTCTGCCTGATACATGGGAGCGGGCTTGCTCGCGAATGCAGTGTGTCAGTCAACACATTCATTGGCTGATCCACCGCATTCGCGAGCAAGCCCGCTCCCACATTTTGACCGTGTCCGGCTTCCTGACCCTGTGAAACCTGCTCTTCTGTGGGAGCTGGCTTGCCTGCGATGGCATCAACTGGGTATGCCTGATGTACCGAGTTGCCTGCATCGCAGCGGTGCGGCGATCCGACAAGCCAGCTCCCACATTTTGAACTCACTCCGACTGAAAACTCGGTCGGCTCTAAGGCCGCCGCGCTCTTGCTTTTGATCTAGAGGCGCCCCGTCAAACACGCTGGCCGAACGCAGGTTTTGGAGCGTGGGTAACCCGGCAGGACGCCGGGTTAGCCGCGCTGGGCCAAGGATGGCCCATCGCGGCGGCCCACGCTCCAAAGCCGGAGTGAGGGCACACCGAGCCTAGGCGAGGTGCCGAGTGTTGGGGCAAGAGCCCTTTGGTTACTTTGGGGCTTTTCCAAAGTGACCCGCCGTAAGGGCGGAACCACTTTCAGCCATCACCCAAACAACGGATATGTACCCAAAGCCCCACCCAGTTATATCCATAGCACCAACCGATATTGGTATATACCAGATCACTCCCTTATAAATCGCCCCCATCAAAGAACGTTGCGCTGGAGTAGCAAACGATGGTGTCGGTAAAGGTAATGCTGGAGTACTTCCACCCCTGGCCAAACTCGGCCGGTCTGTACCTGGCACGCGAACGCGGCTGGTACGAAGAACTCGGCCTGGATGTAGAACTGGTCGTCCACGACCCCTACCACGGCGACACCCTGCAACACCTGCTGACCGGCGCCGCAGACTTCGGCATCTTCCCCAGCAACCGCCTTCTCGTACGCCGTGGCCTGGGCCAGGCGCTGCAAGGCATCGCCGCCATCAACCATGCTGGCCTGGAGTCGATCCAGACCCTCACCGACTCCGGCATCCGCCGCCCCCGCGACCTGGTGGGCAAGCGCCTGGCGCTCAACCCGACGCCACGCGGCCTGGCCATGGTGCGTCATCTGGTCAGCCGCGATGGCGGTGATCCGGACGGCGTGATCCTGGTCGACAGCGGCGTGCGCGAACTGCGGCCCGAGCAACTCGCCGAGGGCATTGCCGACGCCAGCTTCGGCGGCTACTGGGCCTGGGAAGCGCTGATGCACAGCCCCATCGACGCCGAGCGTCGCGTCGTGTTGCCGGTGGATGAGATCGGCGCACCGGCCTATCACAGCTACCTGCTCGGCGCCCATGAACGCACCCTGGCCGACAAGCCCGACCTGGTGCGTGATTTCCTCGCCGCCACCGCAAAGGCTACTTGGCCGTGGCGCAAGATCCGTCAATCGCACTCACCGCCTACGAACACACCACACCGTATTTCCCTGCTGAACTTTTGAACGCCTCGCTGCATAAAATCGCCCCGACCTGGCTGCACAGAGGCCGCTGGGGTGAGCAACGCCAGGCGTTGCTGCAAACCTACGCCGAGTGGCTGCACGCGCATGCCGTGCTCGACAACCCGCAGGTTTGGCAAGGCGCGACCAGCAACGCCTACCTGCCTGAGGTAAACGTATGAACCCCCAACGCACCGCCCACGGCCTGGGGTTGGAGCCGGTCGCCGCCGACTGGCCGGCCCTGCATGAAGCCGACATCGAGCAGCTGCTGGTTGACTACCCCAACTGGGCCCCTTGCACAGCCTGCATTGGCACAGTCCACGGCCGTTTTCCGCTGCGGGGTTGATCACCACCGGCGCTGGCACGCTGTTCGTCAAACGCCATCACCAACAGGTGCGCCAAGCCGCGTGGCTGGAGGAAGAGCATCGCCTGATCGCCCATCTGCATCGCCGGGGCGCGCCGGTGGCGGCAGTGGTATCGAACCGGCATGGCGCCACGGCGACGGGGCAAGGTGAGTGGACGTATGAAGTGCACCACGTTGCCGAGGGCCTGGACCTGTACCGCGATGCGTTGTCGTGGTCACCGTTTCAAAATACCCGGCATGCCCTCGCCGCAGGCCAGGCGTTGGCCCGTTTGCACCAGGCCGCCGAACACTACGATGCCCCTCAACGCCAGACCCAGGTGCTGCTGGCCAACGCACGGTTGATTGAACAATCAAACCCGCTGGAAGGCATCAGCAGTCCCTACCTCGCCGACAAGGAGTGGCGCACTCAACTCGGCGAGTTGCTGTTGCCGTGGCACGCAGAACTGCATCCGCTGTTACGTGAACAACCACCGCTGTGGACCCACAACGACTGGCACGCCTCCAACCTGCTGTGGAATACCGACGGCAGCGTTTCCAGCGTGCTGGATTTTGGCCTGGCCGACCGCACCTTCGCGCTCTTCGACCTGGCCACTGCCATCGAACGCAACGCCGTGCCCTGGTTGGACCTTGATACGGGTGGCGTAGCGCGTGCCGATCTCGACAGCGTAGATGCCCTGCTCGCCGGGTATCACCAAGTGCGTCCATTGAGCACCCGCGACCTGCTCACCCTCAGCGCCCTGTTGCCGCTGGTGCACGTGGATTTCGCCCTGTCCGAGGTGGCGTATTACCAGGACGTGGTGGGCTCCGCCGCCAGCGCCGATATCGCCTATTACGCCTACCTGCTCGGCCATCTGCGCTGGTTCGCCGGCGCCGAAGGGCAACGGTTGCTTGGCCATATCCGGCGTAAAAGCGTATGAGCATGCTGGTCGATACTCAGTGGTTGCACGCGCATTTGGCTGATCCCACGCTGGTGATACTGGATGCCACGGTGGTGTTGCCGTCGCCGGCGTTCGATGGTGATTACCGCGTCCAAAGCGGCGAAGACGGCTGGTTGCAGGCGCATATTCCAGGCGCTCGACACGCAGATTTATTGACTGACTTGGCCGACACCCAAGCCAGTTTCAGCTTCGCCCTGCCAACGCCTGAAGCGCTGGTAAACAGTTTGGCCAAGCTCGGCGCCGGCCAAGGGAAAACCCTGGTTATCTACGACCGCGCCGATGGCTTCTGGGCCGCTCGCCTGTGGTGGATGCTGCGCGGCGCAGGCATCGACGCCCAGGTACTCGATGGCGGGTTCAACGCCTGGCGCGCCGCCGGTTTGCCGGAACACAACGGCCGCGCCGAACCGGCCACGCCTGTGCAACCCTGGGCAATCAACCCGCGTGTCGGGCTGTGGATTGACCGCAGTGGCGTCGAAGCAATCGTCGACGGTCACGCACCCGGCCTGCTGATCTGTGCCCTTGGCGCGGCGCTGTTCGAAGGCACCGCGCCCACCCGCTACGCCCGACGCGGGCACATCCCCGGCAGCCAAAACCTGCCGGCCCGCGAGTTGTTCGATGCCCACGGCCGCTACCTGCCAAAGGATGCCCTGGCCTGGCGATCGGCCCCACGCTGCTGCACAGCGAAGGCCCTCTGATTCTGTATTGCGGCGGCGGTATCTCCGCCGCTGCCAACGCGTTGGCCCTGACCCTCCTGGGTCGCCAGGACATCGCAATCTACGACGGTTCCCTACAGGAATGGGCCGCCGACGCACGCTTACCAATGACTACCGGAGCAGCTCCGGCCTGACGCCACCTCTGGCGAACTCGGCTTTTTCATCACGAACTGGCAACCCGTCCGTTGCGCAGCGCTGGGCCCCTTTGTGCCCGATAAAAGCGTACGGCAACGACGGTCATGCCCTTGGAGCGCTCTTTACATGGCTACACCCTATCGCCACACCCTGCTCGCCTTGAGCATCACCTTCGCCGCTGCGGCACATGCCCAGGATGCAACCCTGGACACCGTCACCGTCCTTGGCCAGGAAAGCACCGACTACCAGGCCAAAAAAGCCGCAGTGGCCGGCTTCGACAACGCGCCGCTGCTGGATACCCCGGCTTCCGTCGCGGTGATCACCGAAGCGCGCCTCAAAGACCAACAGGCACGCCTGCTCAGCGAAGTCTTGAAAAACGACGCCTCGGTGGGCGACAGCTACGCCCCGGTCGGCTACTACGAGAATTTCGTGATCCGCGGCTTCGCCCTCAACCCGGCCAGCAGCTACAAGATCAATGGCCGCACCATCACCGGCGAGCAGAACGTGGCGCTGGAAAACAAGCAGCAAGTGGAAGTGCTCAAGGGCCTGGCCGGCTTGCAGAGCGGCGTCTCCGAACCCGGTGGGCTGGTCAACTACGTGAGCAAGCGCCCGGAGAATGTGCGCTCGGTGACCGTGTCCACCAACGAACACGGCGAACGCTATTTGGCCACTGATATCGGCGGTTGGCTGGGCACCGAACAACAAGTAGGCGTGCGCATCAACCTGGCCCACGAAGACATCCGCTCCTATGTCGACCACGCCGACGGCAAGCGCGATTTCGCTTCCCTGGCGCTGGATTGGAACATCAGCCCCAACGCCCTGCTGCAACTCAACGCCGAATACCAGGACCGCGAACAACGCTCGGTGCCGGGCTACCAACTGCTGGGCGGTACCGAAGTGCCCCACCACGTTTCGCCCAAGGATCTATTGGCCTACCAGAGTTGGTCGAACCCGGTAGGCATACGCTCCCTGAACCTTGACGGCTTGTTCGAATACCGCTTCAACGACGCCTGGAAAGCCAGCTTCAGCGCCTCCCGCAGCCGCGTGGTCATCGACGACTACAGCACCTTCGCCTGGGGTTGCTACGGCGCCGCCAGTTGCGCGAATACGGCGGTGCCCAACCACTTCAGCGCCGAAGGTGACTACGACATCTCCGACTACCGCAGCCCCGACGACACCCGTAGCAACGAAGAAGCCCAGGCCGCGCTCAATGGCCAGTTCGATACCGGTTTCCTCAAGCATGACCTGACCTTCGGCACCACTGCGTTCCGGCGCCTGGTGGACCGGCGCAAATCGGTCAATGAGTACATCGGCGAGGGCAATATCTACCAGCCGTCACCGGTGCTGGAACCCTACGACGGCCCGCTGGGCCACACCTACCGCCGCCTCGACAGCCGCCAGTACGGCCTGTTCGCCAGCGACCGCATCAGTTTCAACGAGCAATGGCAAACCATCCTCGGCGGGCGCCAGGTACGCCTGGATGAAGAGACCTACAACCAGGCGGGCGACACCACGCGTCACACCCAACGCAGCGTGTTCCTGCCCCAGGTGGCGTTGATCTACAAACCGCGCCCGGACACCTCGTTGTATGCCAGCTACAGCAAGGGCCTGTCGCTGGGTGGCGAAGCCGCCTGGTTCAGCAGCAACGCCGACGAAGTATTGCCGCCGACCACCTCGCGCCAACTGGAAGTGGGCATCAAGCGCGACTTCCAGCGTCTGAGCCTGACCGCTGCACTGTTCCAGATCACCGAGGACCTGCAATACAACCGCCCGAATGACGACGGCACGACTACCTTCGTGCAGCAAGGCAAGCAGAAGAACGTGGGGATCGAGTTGTCCGCCAACGGCCGCGTGACCTCCGACCTGCAAGTCTCGGCCAGCGTCGCGGCCATTCGCGCACGGGTGAGTGACAGCGGCACCGACGACTACGACGGCCACCAGGCAATCAACGTGCCCAAGCTGCGCGCCAGTTTGCATGGCGACTACAGCATCCCAGGCATACCCGGTTTGGCCCTGCTCGGCGGCGTGCAATACAGCGCAAGCAAATACGCCAACCGTGAAGCCACGGTGAAAGTGGATGACTATGCGGTGTTCGATGTGGGTGGCCGCTACACCACCAAGGTCGGTGATTACGCTACTGTGCTGCGCCTGACCGTCGACAACCTGTTCGACAAACGTTACTGGCGCGATGTGGGTGAATCCGCAGGCGACGGCTACCTGTTCCTGGGTGCGCCGCGCACGGCGCGGTTGTCCGCCACCGTCAATTTTTGAGGCTGACCGTTCATGCGTAATCTAATTTTCTCCAGTGTGTGCCTGCTCTCCACCGCCCTGGTGGGCTGCCAGCAGCAACCGCCCGCCAACGACCAATTGGACGCGGTGCTGTGGACGCAGACCTCCATCGAGCACGAGCTGATCTACACACAAGTCTTCGCCAGTGCCACGCGCCAGCTGGATGCCGCCTTGGCCGACCCGACCTGGGACGCCCTGCCCTTGCCGCCGCGCAACCTCGCCGGCCTGCCGCCGGCGGTGGTGGTGGATATCGACGAAACCGTGCTGGACAACGTGCCGCTTAACGCGCGGGACATCCTCAGCAACCAGGTCTATTCCTACGACCGCTGGAACACCTGGGTCGACCAGGCCAAGGCCCGGGCCCTGCCCGGCGCGGTGGAGTTCTTGCAGGCGGCGGACAAGAAAGGCATCACCGTCTACTACATCACCAACCGCGAACACAGCCAGGTCCAGGCCACCGTCAACAATCTGCGCCTGCGCGGTTTTCCGGTGGCGCACAACGAACAGGTGCTGGCCGCCGGCACCCCGACCGGGCACTGCGAACAGGCTGGCTACGGCAAGAACTGCCGCCGCCAATGGGTCGCCAGCCACGCCCGCGTGCTGATGCTTGCGGGCGACTCGCTGGGTGACTTCGTGCAAGCCGAACACAACACCCTGGCCGACCAGCGCAAGGCCGCCGCGCCGTACCTGGCCTGGCTCGGCCAACGCTGGTTCGTGCTGCCCAACCCAACCTACGGCAACTGGTACAGCGCGCCCTATGGCGACCAGGAAAAACTGCCCTTCGAACGCAAGCGCCAGCTCAAGCAACAGGCGCTGCACCTGGAAAACTAGTTCTTGAGAGAACCCTATGTCGCCACTGGAAATTGTCGCCGTGTTCTTCAACATCGCCGGGGTCTGGCTCACCGCGCAACGCGTGCGCTGGTGCTGGCCGGTCAGCGTGGTCGCGGTGTTGCTGTATGCCTGGATCTTCTTCGACGTAAAGCTGTATTCGGACATGCTTCTGCAACTGGTCTTCGCCGCGCTGCAGGGCTACGGCTGGTGGCGCTGGAGCACCGGGCGCGTGGAGGCCGGCAAAGTACGGGTGGAACGCCTGCCGCTGCAAGAGGCCTGGCGTCACTTGCTCGCAGGGTTGATCGGCGCCGTGGCGCTGGGGGCGGTGATGCACCATTTCACCGACGCGGCACTACCGTGGCTGGACTCGTTGCTCACCGCGTTCAGCCTGGTCGCCAGCCTGTGGGCAGCGCGTAAATACGTGGTCAGCTGGTGGTTGTGGATCGTGCTGGACGCGGCGTATGTGGGCCTGTTCCTGTACAAAGACCTGCAGTTGACCGCCGCGCTGTACGCCGGATTCGTGGTGCTGGCGGCCTATGGTTTGCGCGCCTGGCAACGGGATTTGCACCAACAGGAACATATAACCAAAGCGTCGGTTTACAGCGTTTAATATCATTAAACATTAGGGCATCTATCGCGTTTAAATATAAAAAAACTCGCTTGGATGCTTTTATGAACTTACGCACTGCCGCCGCCCTCAGCGTCACCCTTCTCCTGGCCAGCCCGGCCGTGTTCGCCGGGCAAACCCTGGACCGCATCACCCAATCCAAACAGTTGGTCGGCGTGTTGATGGAGAACTACCCACCGTTCTCCTTCCTCAACGAACAGAACCAGCTGGACGGTTTTGACGTGGATGTCACCAAGGCCGTGGCCGACAAACTCGGCGTGAAACTCAAACTGGAAACTCCCTCCTGGGAAGTCATCGCCGCCGGCCGTTGGAGTGGCCGTTACGATGTGTGCATCTGCTCCATGACGCCTAGCGCAGCACGCGGCCAGGTGTTCAATTTCCCGGTCGAATACTACGCCTCGCCTGCCGTGGTGGTGGTCAATGCAACCGACAACAGCATCCAGTCGGCGGCCGACCTGACCGGTAAAAAAAGTCGGTGTAGGCAGTGCGTCCACCTACGAAGCCTACCTGGCCAAGGACCTGGTGATCGAAGGCGCCAGCAAGCCCATCGACTACCCGTTCAAGGCCGTTCAGGCCGTGCCCTACGACAACGAGATCATCGCCTTCCAGGACCTGGCCCTGGGCACCGGCAAACGCCTGGATGCCATGGTGACCAACCTGGTCACCGCCAAGGAACGCATTGACCACGACCCGCGCTTCAAGATCACCGGTGACGTGCTGTACGCCGAGCCCAATGTGGTGGCTACCGAGAAAGGCGATCCGGCCTGGGATGCCAAGCTGACCCAGATCCTCGCCGAGCTGAAAAGCGACGGCACGTTGGCGAAGATCTCCCAGAAATGGATCGGCTCAGACATTACCCAATGAGTGTATTCCCCACCCCGCCCGCCGTTGTGAAACCACCACCGGTCAAGCGCACGCTGCTGTCGTTCAAAGTACGCCTGTGGCTGACCTGGGGCGTGATGCTGTGCCTGTTCGCCGGCCTGTTCATGAGCTTCGACCTGCAGTTCGCCATCGTTGCCGCCAAGTGGCAAAACCTGGTGGGGCTGCACCTGTCGCCCCAGGGTTTCCTGCAGGGCGCGGCGCTGACGCTGTTCCTGTGCTTCTGCTCGATCTGGCTGTCGGTGGCGCTGGGTTTTGCCACCGCCCTGGCGCGGTTGTCGAGCAGCGCGGTGGCGTTCGGTATCGCCAGCTTCTACGCCTCGTTTTTTCGCGGCACGCCACTGCTGATCCAGATCTTGCTGATCTACCTGGGCCTGCCTCAATTGGGGGTGGTACCAGGCGCCATCAGTGCCGGGATCATCGCGTTGTCGCTGAACTACGGCGCGTACCTCAGCGAGATCTTCCGCGCCGGCATTCTCGGCGTATCCCAGGGCCAACGTAACGCAGCCGCCGCTCTCGGCATGGGCCGTGCGGTGACCTTCTGGCAGATCGTCTTGCCCCAGGCCATGCGCACCATCATCCCGCCCACCACCAGCCAGTTCATCTCGATGCTCAAGGACTCTTCCCTGGTGTCGGTGATGGGTGTGTGGGAAGTGATGTTTTGGCGCAATCCTATGGCCGCTCGTCTTACCGCTATATCGAAATGCTCACCACCGCTGCCGTCATCTACTGGTTGCTGTCGATCGGCCTGGAACTGATCCAGGCCCGGCTGGAACGGCACTACGGCAAGGCTTATCTCCACGGGCGCTAGCCCTACTCTTTACCTGCAGGAAGCACCATGTCCGATCCCACCCCGTTGTTATTCGGCCTTTATGAACAAGCCAGCGTCGGCTGCGGCGGCGCGCCCAGCCTGTGGACCCACCCGGCGGATGAGCGGCTGGGCATCAATACCCTCAAATACTGGTCGAACCTGGCCCGCACGGCAGATGAAGCCAACCTCGACCTGATGTTCTTCGGCGACGTGCTGGGCTTTTACGATGTGTTCGGCGGCTCCGAAGCCATGGCGTTGAAATGGGCGGTGGAAGCCCCGGCCAATGACCCGCTGACGATTATTCCGGCACTGGTGGCCCTCACCGAAAAACTCGCGTTTGGCGTCACCGTCACCACCACTTACGAGCACCCGTTCACCCACGCCCGGCGTTTCAGCACCCTCGATCACCTGTCGGACGGGCGCATCGGCTGGAACATCGTCACCTCGTACCTGTCCAGTGCTGCGCGCAATTTCGGCCTGGAGCAGATGATCAAGCACGACGACCGTTATGAGCGCGCCGAAGAGTTTCTCGACGTGGTGTACAAGCTCTGGGAAGGCAGCTGGGCCGATGACGCGGTGATCGCCGACAAGCTCGCGCACACCTACGCCGATGGCGCGCGTGTGCGGCCTATCCAGCATGCCGGTGAACATTACCGGGTGGCCGGGCCGCACCTCACGTCGCCGTCGCCGCAACGCACGCCGTTGCTGATCCAGGCCGGTTGGTCGGGGCGTGGTCGGCAATTCGCCGCCAAGCACGCGGAGTTGGTGTTTATCGCCAAATCCAACCCGCTGGAAATCCGCCAGGGCCTGGAAGATATCTGGCGCCAGGCCGAGGCCCGAGGCCGTCAGGCGGCCGACGTAAAATCGCTGACCGTGTTGCGCATCGTCACTGCTCCTACGGCCATCGAGGCGCAGAAAAATACGACACCCTGCAAAGCAACTATCACCTGCAAGCACAGTTGGTGAGCTACGCCGGTGACACCGGCATCGACATCAACCGCTATGCCGACAACGAGGCGCTGTCGACCCACACCGAAGGCATGACCTCCTACATCATGAAGCCCGATGGCAGCGGCAAGCCGCTGACTGCCGGCGAGGTGCGCCAGCGCTTCGCCAATGTCACCGGGGCAGCGACCTGATCCTGGTGGGCACCCCGGAGCAGATCGCGGAAAAGATCGAGGAGCACGCCCGCATCTCCGGCACCAGCGGCTACATGCTCAACCCGCTGATCAGTCCAGGCTCCTTGAACGACTTTGTCGAACTGGTGATCCCGGCCCTGCAAAAACGTGGCCTGTACCGCACCACGGCGCAAAGCGGCACCTTGCGCTCGCGCCTGCGCGCCGATGGCAGTGACCGGTTGCCGGCCTCGGCCCATGGCGCGTCATTCCGCTTTGCATAGCCCCTGCGTGGGAGAAGGTGACCTGCGCCAACAGGAACGGTAGAGTCACCCCACGTCATGCCTGCACACGGAACCCCAGGATGCCTTTCGACCCCATTTCCCCGCACTACCAGCGCATCCGCGAACAGATCGCCAATGACATCGCCGCGGGCAACCCCCAGGCCGATGAGAAATTCCCCTCCGAACGGGACATGATCGAACGCTTCGGCTGCACCCGCGTCACCCTGCGCCAAGCGTTGCAGCAACTGGAAGCCGAAGGCCTGGTGTACCGCGAAAACCGCCGGGGCTGGTTCGTCAGCCCCCAGCGCATCCGCTACGACCCCACGCGTATCAGCGGTTTCATGGATTACGTCAGCGCCCAGGGCCGCACCCCGCGCACCGAATGCCTGCACGCCGAACTGCGCCCCGCCGGCCCCTGGCTGGCCAAGCGCATGGGCCTGACCTCGGCGGACGAGCCGGTGTTCTTCCTGCAACGCCGCCGCTGGATCGACCGCCGCCCGGTGCTGCTGGAGTTCAACGCGCTGCTCGCCAGTTGGTGCCCTGGCCTGCTGGAAGCCGACCTCAATACCTCGCTGACCCAACTGCTGCGCGAGCGTTTTGCGCGGGTGCAGTCGCGGTGTGAGCTGGAAATGCATATCGGCACGGTGAACGAAGAACAAGCCGAGTTACTGCAACTGTCGCCGGGCTCCACCAGCGTGTACCTGGAGCGCTTGAACTTCGGCGAGGACAACCAGGCCGTGGAATTCGACCAGGAATTCTGGCGCCCGGATGCGTTGTCGATCGTGATGGAGACGCGGTATCCGGGAACGCGGTGAGGCCAGCGTTACGCTGTGATTGGGCTCACGCAAACCGGCTGTTGCTTGCGTAACAACCTGCCGCCGTTCTGTTGCATAAACAACGCAGCCAGCCACCCTCTAAAAAATACTCCAGCAATTTCAATGAGTTAATTATGACAAAATGATGGCATATAGCTTGCTATCAATCCTCCCAGCTTACTCTTCAAAGAGCGGCCCCTGCGCGATGGGACGGCATACCGCCTGCCCCGCGCCCAAGAATGGAATTTCTTAAGGGACCTTGCCATGCACTCGCTGCTTCGCAACCATCGCTACACCAAACCCGCCCGCCCCTTCGTGCTTGCCAGTGCGCCCCTCATGGCGCTGCTGGCCGGCGATGCCCTGGGGCAGAAACCCAGACCACCACCGCCTTGCCCCAGGTCACGGTGACCGCCCAGCGGCACGAAGAATCGGCTCAGGATGTGGGCATCGCCCTCACCGCCCTGAGCGGGCAAGACCTGCAGAACAAGGGCGTGACCAACGTCAATGAGCTGCAGAACTACGTGCCCAACCTCGACATTGCGCCGCAGTACGGCGGCGGCAACCCGCTGTTTCGTATACGCGGCGTGGGGCTCAAGGATTACGGCAGCAACAACACCTCCACCGTGGGTGTGTACCTGGATCAAGTGGCGCTGCCCTACCCGATCCAGACCCAGGGCCAACTGTTCGACCTGGAGCGCGTCGAAGTTTTGCGCGGTCCACAGGGCACGTTGTACGGGCGCAACAGCACCGCCGGGGCGATCAACTTCATCACCAACAAACCCACCCGTGAGTTCCACGGCGGGCTGACCACCAGCTACGGCTCGTACAACGCCAGCAACGTCGAGGGTTTCCTCTCCGGCCCGCTGACCGACACCCTGCGCGCACGCCTGGCCTTCATCACCGAGCAAGGCGGCGCCTGGCAGGAAAACCGCGTCACCGGGCAAAGCCTGGGGACAAGGACAACACCTCGCTGCGCGGCCAGTTCGACTGGGACGCCACGCCGGATATCAACTTCAACCTGAGCGTGCATGCGGGCGAAGACAAATCCGACAGCCGTGGTTCGTACCTCTACCAAGGCCTGACGCCCAATGCCCGCGGCGCTGCCTATTCCGCGATCAGCCCGGAAAACGACGGCAAGAAAACCGGTTGGGGCCTCACCCCGGGCTTTGCCAACATCACCGGGTTATCCGTCGGTGACAAACCCCATCGCGACAACGACAACACCGGCTTCGCACTCACCGGTACGTTCGACCTGAATGACCATTTGAGCGTGACCAGCATCACCGCGTCCGACCGTTTCCGGCGCCGCGAATACATTGACTGGGACGCCTCGGTGATCCCGCAATCCGATGAGTATTTCGATTCGAAGATCGAAGTGTTTTCCCAGGAACTGCGCCTGGCCTCCCACGACAACGAGCGCTTCAACTGGCAGACCGGCTTGTACTTCGCCCAAGACCGCCTGGACGAAAACTTCTACTCGGACTTCAGCGCCAACCTGGGTTACGGCACCTACACCTCCTACACCCAGAAGTCCAACACCTACAGCGCCTTCGCCCAGGGCGACTACCGGCTCACCGACGACTTGAAACTGATCGTCGGCATTCGCCAGGAGAAGGAACACCGCGAACTGGAAGACTTCGCCACCCAGCGCATCCTGGTCAACAGCGGCGTGTACAGCCTCGGTCAACTGAGTTTCCCGGCGGCCGACAGCGACCTGGACAGCAACTCCACCTCATGGAAACTCGGCCTGGAGTATCAACTCACCCCATCCACCCTGCTGTATTCCACGGTCAGTCGCGGGATCAAATCCGGGGCTTTACCGCCTACAACTCCAGCTACGCGGAGCAGATCGCGCCGGTCAAACCGGAAAAACTGCTGGCCTATGAAGTGGGCTTCAAGAGCGACCTGAGCGACACCTTGCGTTTCAACGGCTCGGCGTTCTACTACGATTACCGCGACCAGCAATACCAGTCCCAGGTATGGATCAGTCAGCAGGTGGGCAACGTGGGCCGGCTGGTGAATATTCCCAAGTCGAAGATCTACGGCTATGAACTGGAACTGCAATGGGAGCCGGTGTCGGGCCTGACCCTGGGCCAATACTTCGGCACCAAGAAAGGCAAGTACGTCGACTACCAAGGGCTGAACAGCACCGCCACTCGCGCGGTCGGGTTCGCCTACCCGGTGTACACCGACTTCTCCGGTTCCAGCCTCACCAACTTCCCGAAAATCAGCTACGGCGGCCAGTTGCAATACGTCTGGGACGTGGGCGGCTTTACCTTCAGCGCCGAGAGCGACTACTCGTTCCACGACCGCATCACCGGCAGCAACGGCACCACCACCCAGGCCTACTGGCTGGCCAATGCGCGCCTGGGCATCACGCCCAAGGGCAGCAACTGGTCCGGCGCACTGTGGGCACGCAACGTGTTCGACAAGAAATACGACCTGTACCACGGCTCGTTCCTGTCCAACGCGCAAATCGCCACACCCGGTGACCCGCGCACCGTGGGTGTGCAGGCCAGCTACAAATTCTAGGGACCTGTCATGACTTTCGACCTGAACCGCCGCCAGGCGCTGGGCCTGCTGATGGGCGCGCCCTTGTTATTGCGCTACGGCAGCGCCTTGGCCAACGTGGCCACGCCCTTCACCCTGGGGGTCGCCAGTGGCGATCCCTGGCCCGATGGTTTTGTGATCTGGACACGCCTGAGCACGTTGCCGCTGTTCCCCGGCAACGAGTACGCCCTGCCCGCCAGCATCCCGGTGGACTGGGAAGTGGGCCTGGATGAGAATTTCCGGCGCATCGCCCAACGCGGCCGCACCCAGGCCCTGGCGATCAACGGCCACGCGGTGCATGTGGAACTGCGCGGGCTGCAACCGGGCCGTGAATACTGGTACCGCTTTATCGCCCTGGGCGAGCGCGGGCCCACCGGCCGGGCACTGACCTTGCCGGCGCTGAACGCCAAGGTCGACCACCTGCGCCTGGGCGTTGCCTCCTGCGCCCATTACGAGCGCGGGCTGTTCAGTGCGTATCGGCACATGGCCGATGAACGTCCCGACCTGGTGCTGTTCCTCGGCGACTACATCTACGAATACACCAACGCCCCAGGAACAAAGGGCCTGGCCCGCTCCTACGGTGCACCCGAGGCCACGGACCTGGCCGGTTACCGCTACCGCTACGCGCTGCACAAGACCGACCCGGACCTGCAACAACTGCACGCTGCCGCGCCGTGGATTGCCACGTGGGATGACCATGAAGTGCAGGACGATTATTCCGGCGTGTCGTCCATGGACCCGAGCGTAACCGTTGCCGCGTTCCAGCAACGCCGGGCGGCGGCGTACCAGGCGTTTCTGGAGAACATGCCGCTGCGGCGCCCGCCTTTGGGCAGCAATGGCAGCCCGCAGATTTATCGGCGGTTTACCTATGGTGACTTGGCGGCGATCCCGGTGTTGGATGGCCGCCAATATCGCTCGCGCCAACCGTGTTACCAGGCACCCAATTTCGGCAAGGGGCACATGGAGTTGAGCAGTTGCGTGGACCTCGCCGATCCCAAGCGCACGCTGTTGGGGTTTGAGCAGGAGAGCTGGCTGTATGACGGTTTGCGCCGCAGTGACAGCCGCTGGAACCTGCTCGCTCAGGACCTGTTGGTGGCGCCGTTGCGGGCGGAGCGACCGGGGACCGATGGGGCGCGTTACTGGACCGACAGTTGGGACGGCTTCCAGGCGGCGCGTGGGCGGTTGATCGAGAACTTGCGGGACAGTCGGGTGGCCAATCCGGTGGTGTTGAGTGGGGATTACCATTCGTTTTGGGCTAACCATTTGTATGAACGGCCGGAGGATCCGGATTCCAAATTGGTGGCGGCGGAGTTTGTGGGTACCTCGATTACGTCGAATGGGCCGAGTTATGAGGCGGTGCAGTCGATTTTGCCGGCCAACCCGCAGATTCGGTTTTATGACAGTCGGCCAAGGGGGTATTTGTCGTTGGACCTGACCCCTGGGAGGTTGGAGGTGAGGATGCAGGCGATTTCGGATCGGCTGGATCCTCGGGCTACGGTTTCGACGTTGAAGCAGTTTGTGGTGGAGAGTGGGAGTGCTCGGTTGCACGGGGTATGAGGGGTCAGGGTTAGTGTACATATCCGTTGTTTTGGTCACGGCTGATATGGGTTCCGCTCTTACAGCGGCTCACTTTTGAAAAGCGCAAAAGTAAGCAAAACGCTTCGCCCCACCACTCGGTGTCTCGCCTAGGCTCGGCATGCCCTCACTCCGGCTTGAATCCGTGGGCCGCCGCCACGCGCCATCCATGGCGCGGGGCGGCTAACCCGGCGTCCTGCCGGGTTACCCACGGATTCAAGCCTGCGTTCGGCCAGCGTGGTTTAACGGGGCGCCTAAGATCAAGATCAAAAGCCAGATCAAAAGCCAGAGCCAAAGCAGACCGCTGTCCGCCTGATGTATGGAGATCCAAATGTGGGAGCGGGCTTGCTCGCGAATGCAGTGTGTCAGTCAACACATTCATTGGCTGATCCACCGCATTCGCGAGCAAGCCCGCTCCCACATTTTGACCGCGTCTGGCTTCCTTACCCTGTGAAATTTGCTTTTCTGTGGGAGCTGGCTTGCCTGCGATGCAGGCAACTCGATCCTTCAGGCGTACCCAGTTGATGCCATCGCAGGCAAGCCAGCTCCCACATTTGAACTCACTCCGACTGAAAACTCGGTCGGCTCTAAGGCCGCCGCGCTCTTGCTTTTGATCTAGAAGCGCCCCGTCAAACACGCTGGCCGAACGCAGGCTTTGGAGCGTGGGTAACCCGGCAGGACGCCGGGTTAGCCGCGCTGGGCCAAGATGGCCCATCGCGGCGGCCCACGCTCCAAAGCCGGAGTGAGGGCATGCCGAGCCTAAGCGAGGCACCGAGTGTTGGGGCGAAGGCCTTTTGGTTACTTTTGGGCCTTTCCAAAAGTGACCCGCCGTAAGGGCGGAACCCTAAGTAGCCGTTACCGCAGCAACGGATATGTACTCCATCACCCCATCACCCCATCACCCCATCACCCCATCACCCCATCACCCAACCTCCAACAACCGCCCCGGAATATCCGCCAACAAACTCCGCGTATACCCACTCCCCGGCGCCGTAAAAAATCTGCTCGCAATCCCCCTGCTCAACCACCCTACCCGAGCGCATCACCACCACATGATCAGAAATCTGCCGCACCACCGCCAAATCATGAGAAATAAACAAATAGCTCAACCCCAACCGCTCCTGCAGCTCCCCCAACAACTTCAAGATCTGCCCCTGAATCGACGCATCCAGCGCCGACAACGGCTCATCCAACACCAACAACTGCGGCTCCAACGCCAACGCCCGCGCAATCGCCACGCGCTGGCGTTGCCCGCCGGACAATTCCACCGGTCGGCTCCCCAACAACCGCGCCGGTAATTCGACCTGCTCCAGCAAGGTCGCCGCGCGCTGTCGCCGCCAAGCCGCGTCGCCGATATCAAACGCCTGCAGCGGCTCGCTGATGATCTGCTCCAAACTCAAGCGTGGGTTCAGCGACGCGTAGGGGTTCTGATACACCACCTGAATCCGCCGTCGCAACGCCTGCCAATCGCGCCGCGACACCCGGCTGATGTCTTGCCCGTCAAACAGCACACTGCCGCTGTCCAACCGCTCCAGCCCCAGGATCAACCGCGCCGTGGTGGATTTGCCCGAGCCCGACTCGCCGACCAGGCTGGTCGTGCCGTGGCGTGGCAAGTGGAACGACACATCGTCCACCGCCAACGGCCCGGCTGGCGCCAGGTGGAGAAGTCCTTGCTCAACCCCTGCACCGTCAACAGCGGCGTTTCATCAACCCGCACTGCACTCACCTGCCGCCGCTGCTGCACCAACAAACTCGGCGCCGCTTCCAGCAGTTGCCGCGTATAGGCATGCTGCGGCGCCTGGAATACCTGGCGCGCCGCGCCCGTCTCGACAATCCGGCCCTGGTGCATCACCAGCAGCCGATCCGCCCGGTCCAGCGCCACGCCCAGGTCATGGGTGATCAACAACACCGCCGTGCCGCGCTCGCGGGCCAGGGTTTGCAGGCGGTCGAGAATCTGCCGCTGCACGCCCACATCCAGCGCGCTGGTGGGTTCGTCGGCGATCACCAGCGGTGGGTCGTTGGCCAGGGCGATGGCGATCAGTACCCGTTGGCGCATGCCGCCGGAGAGTTGGTGGGGATAGCCTCGCGCAACCCGTTCGGCCTCCACCAAACCGACTTCCCGCAGCAGGTCCAAGCTGCGTTGGCGTGCCAGCGGTTTAGGTACGCCGTGCAGGGTCAACGCTTCCACCAACTGCTGGCCGATGCGTTTCACCGGGTCCAGGGACAACGCCGGGTCCTGCGGCACAAAGCCCACGCTGCGCCCGCGAATGCTTTGCCATTGGCGCTCGCTGGCGGTGGTCAGTTCCTGCCCGCCAGGCGAATGCTGCCGGATTCGATCTGCGCATTGCCTGCCAGCAACCCCACCAGCGCCGCAGCGGTGGTGGATTTTCCCGAGCCGGACTCGCCGACAATCGCCAGGATTTCCCCGGCCTTGAGTTGAAAATCGATACCTGCCACGCCTTCGGTGCGCCCGTCACGGCCGTGGTAGGCGATGCGCAGTTCGCGTACATCCAACAACACTTGCTCGGTCATCTCGCAATTCCTTGATCCTGTTGCAACGCCCGCGCCAGTTGATTGGCCGATACCACCACCGCCGCCACCACCAGGCCTGGCAGGCTGGTGTACCACCAGGCGGAGATCATGTAGTTACGCCCTTCGGCCACCAACAACCCCCATTCCGGTTGCGGCGGCGGTGCGCCAAAGCCGAGAAAACTCAGGGCCGAGACCGACAGCACCGCGCTGCCAAATTCCAACGCCGCCAAGGCCAACACCGGCGCGCTGGCGTGGGGCAGGATGTGCCGCACGATAATGGTCCACGGCCCCACGCCACAGGCCGACGCCGCTTCGACGAAGGTACTGGCGCGCCAGCGCAACACTTCACCCCGCACCAGGCGGGCGAAGGTCGCCACCGACGACAACCCCACCGCCAAGGCGATATTCACTGTGCCAAACCCCAGCACCGTGATCACCGCCATCGCCAGCAATAGCGCGGGGATCGCCATCAGTACTTCCACCAAGCGCATCAAGACGGCATCGACCCAGCCGCCGAAAAAACCGGCCAATACGCCCAGCACAATGCCGCTGAACAACGCGATCAACACCGCCAGTAACGTCGCGCGCAACGACAGCCCAGCGCCGTATACGGTGCGGCTGTAGAGGTCGCGCCCCAGGTGATCGGTACCGAACCAATGCGCGGTCGAGGGCTTTGCAATGCGTTGGCCGGCACCCCGAGCAACGGATCGAAATGCGTAAACAACTGCGGCCACAGCGCCCAACCGAGTACCAGCAACAACACGATCACGCCCAGCGGCAACAATGGACGCCGCCGCAGCAGCGTGAAATAACGCGGCCGTGGCAGCACGGCAGCCAATGCAAGGCTCATCGTGCGGCTCCGCGAATGCGTGGATCGAGCAAGGGATACAACAGGTCCACCAACAGGTTGACTGTGATGAATATCAGCGCCGCCAGCACCACCACGCCCTGCACCACCGGGATGTCTTGGCTGCTCACCGCGCCTTGGGCCAGGCGGCCGATACCTTCGCGCGAGAAAACGGTTTCGGTGACCACGGAACCTGCCAGCAGCGAACCGACAATCACACCGCTGAGGCTGAGGATCGGGATCACCGCGTTATGCAGCACATGGGTCAGCAGCACCCGCAACGGGCTCAGGCCCTTGGCGCGCAGGGCGTCGACGAAGGGCAGCCGCGAGGTCGCCGCCAGCGAACGCGCCAACACCTGGGCGATCACTGCGCTGGTGGGAATCGCCAAGGTGAGTGTTGGTAGCACCAACGAGGCCAGCCCCTGATTGCCCATCGCCGGGAACAGGTGCCAGCCAAACGAAAACCACTGCAACAGCAGCAACCCCACCCAAAAGGTCGGCAGCGACACCGCCACCGCCGGCAAGCCGAGCAGTAAATCGCGCAACCAACGCTGGCGGGTCAGGCTGGCCAGCAGCGCCAGGCCCACACCCAGCACCAATGAAACCACCAACGACACCAGCGCCAGCGCCGCCGTCTTCGGCAATGCTTCAGCCAATGAGGCCGACACCGGCTGGCCACTCTGGATCGAGTTGCCAAAATCCAGTTGCACCGCATGCCACAACGCAATGCCGTACTGCACCGCCAGCGGTTCATCCAGGTGGTACTGCGCACGCAACTGCGCCACTTGCTGTTGGTTGACCGTGCTCTGCTCGCCGCTCTGGTTCAGCATGATGCTCACCGGGTCGCTGGGCAGCGCATACAGAATCACGAACGACAAACTGAACGCCGCCCACAACACCAACAACGCCTGCCCGCCCCGGGCCAACAGGTAAAACGCCGCGCCTTTCATGGCTGCAACCAGGTGTCGAAGAATTGCAGGCGTGACGACGCTTCGTAATGCAGGCCCTGCACTTTCTTGCCGTGGGCCAACACCGTCGCCAGCTCCACCAAGGCTATCGCATGGCCGTCGCGCAGCAGCAACTCACTGGCCTGGTCGACCAGCACTTGGCGCTTGGCGGTGTCGAGGGTTTCGGAGGACTCGCGCAACAACCGGTCCACTTCACTCGGCTGGCGTTGGTTAATGTTGTAACCCTGGGCGTAATACACCGTGCGCAACACGTCCGGGTCGGCACGGGTGAGGTTGAGGAAACGCACACTGAAATCCCCGTTAGCCTGAATCGCAGTGACCTGGCTGATGGTGGACTTGTTCAACTGGAACTCGATGCCCACGCCCTTCAACTGTTGCTGCACCAGTTCCAGGATCGGCGTCTGCTGCCAGTAATCCAGGCGAAACGACAGGCGCTTGCCATCCTTGACCCGCACGCCGTCGGCACCCACTTGCCACCCGGCTTCGTCCAGCAGTTTGCGTGCGCCGTCCGGGTCATAGGCCAACAGGCTGGAAAAGTCGCGGTACAGCGGCGTGCTGGTGGCCAGCAACGCAGTCGCCGGTTTCTGATAGCGCGAAATGATGCGCTGCAACTCGGCGCGGTCAATCGCCTTGCTCAGCGCCTGGCGCACCTTGATGTCGGCGAACAGCGGCGTCGATTCGTTCAGTGCCAGGTTGAATACCACACCGGGATTGGCACGGGTCAACAGCACCAGGCCTTGCCCTTCGATGCTCGGTTCATCCTGGGGTGCCACGCTGGTGTTCACCTCGATCTGCCCGGAAGCCAGGCTGCCCAGGCGCACGCCGGATTCGGGAATGATCAGGAACTCGATCCCGTCCAGCCAGGCCTTGCCCTTGTGCGCCGACAGCGATGAACCCCATGCATAGTCGTCACGGCGCACCAGCGAGACCTTTTGGTTATGCACGAATGACTTGAGCACAAACGGCCCCGAACCGACCAACTGACCCTGGCAGCGGTCGCCCGAAGGCAGCGCCAGGTTGGCCGGCGACAACAACCCCAAGGTCATGGTCGAGGTGGCTTGGAGGAATTGCGCGTTGGGTTGCGCGAACGCCACCACCACGGTGTGGCTGTCCGGCGTCTCGATGCTTTTGAGGCCCGCCAGGTAGGTCGAGCCCAGGATCGAACGCGCGCCCAAGGCCACGATGGCCTCCAGGTTGGCCTTGACGGCAGCCGCGTCCACCGGCGCGCCATCGCTGAACGTGGCGCCTTGGCGCAGCACGAAGGTAAAGCGCCGCGAATCCGCGTCCACCTCCCAACGCTCGGCCAGCCACGGCACGATGTCGCCGGTGACCGGGTCTTGATCGGTCAGCGAATCCACCAGTTGGCGCCCCACGTTCAGCGCGGTGTTGTTGCCGGCCTGCTGCGGGTCGACGCACTGCGGGTCGCCGTCCAGCGCCACGCGCAAGGTGCCGCCGCTTTGGGGTTTGGAGGCATCCGCCTGGGTGACCTTGTCGGACGGCCCGCCGCACGCCGCCAAGAGCAACGCCAGCATCGCGACTGAAAGCTGCTTCATGTACGCGCTCCCTGATGACGGTTGGCGATATACGGCAGCCCAAGGTTCTCGCGCAGGGTCTGGCCCTGGTATTCCCGACGGAACAGGCCACGGCGCTGCAACTCCGGCACCACGCCCTCGGTGAAATCCGTGATGCTTTGGTGCAGCCCGGAGAACATCACGTTGAAGCCATCGGCAGCGCCACTTTCGAACCATTCCTGGAAGTCATCCGCCACGCTTTCGGGCGTGCCGATCAGGATGCGATGGCCACCCGCGGTGAGTTTGTTGAACAGCTCGCGCACCGTTGGGCGCTCGCGGCGGATCAGGTCGAACACCAATTTCTGCCGGCTCTTGTGGGTGTTGGTGTCGAAGTGCTCCGGCGGCAACGGCACCAGCGAATCGAACGGCAGCTCCGACAGGTCAAAACCCAGGCTGGTAAAGCGCGAGATCGAACTGAGGAAGGTTTTCGGGTCTTGCAGCTCCTGCAACTGGTCGTACTTGGCCTGGGCTTCCGCCTGGGTGCGGCCAATCACGGTGGACACCCCCGGCAGCACCTTCAGGTGCTCGGGGTTGCGCCCCAGCGCAGCGGCGGTCTGCTTGATCTCCTGATAGAACGCCAGGCCCTGCTCCACCGTGTGTTGTGCGGTGAAAATCAACTCCCTGCCCGCGCAGCCAGCCGCCGACCGGCGTCGGAGGACCCGGCCTGGGCGATCACCGGATACCCTGCACCGGCCGCGAAGCGTTCAGCGGGCCTTGCACCTGGAAGTGTTTGCCGTGGTGGTTGAGCACATGCAGCTTGTCGGTATCCAGCCATTTCCCGCTGGCCTTGTCCTGGATAAAGGCATCGTCGGCCCAGCTGTCCCACAGGCCGGTGACCACGTCATAGAACTCTTCGGCGCGCTCGTAGCGGTCGGCGTGCTTGATGTGATCATCACGATTGAAATTCTCGCCGCCGCCCAGGGACGTCACCAGATTCCAGCCGACCCGGCCACCGCTCAAGTGGTCGATGTTGGCGAACTTGCGCGCGATGTTGTACGGCTCGTTATAGGTGGTGCTGGCGGTCGCGATCAGGCCGATATGGCGCGTGACCAACGCCAGCGCCGGCAGCAGCACCAGCGGGTCCCAGCGCACACTGTTGGGCCCGCGTGCCAGGGCCTGCAGGTCGAGTTCAACGTTTACCGAATCATTGAAGAACAGCGCATGAAAGCGCGCCGCCTCAAGTTTTTCGGCGATCCAGCGGTAGTGCTCGAAGTCGCGGAACGAGTCCGTGGCCGCGCTCGGGTGGCGCCACGCAGAGCCCATGATGCCCGCACTGGGGATGAAGGCGCCGAGCAGGATTTGGCGGTCGTGTTGGCTCATGTCGCAGTCCTCATCAGAAGTTGTAGGTGGCGCGGGTGTACCAGAACGCACCGTAGGGATCGAACGGCGAGATGCTGCCGAACTTCGGAAAACCGTTGATATCGCCTTGGGGGAATGCGTTGTTGTCGGCCTTGACGTTGAGGATGTTGTTGGCGCCCACCGCCAGGTTCAGGTCCTTGGTGAGGTTGTAGGCCACCTCCAGGTCGGTCAGCCATTTGGCGCCGTAGGTCACGTCATAGGCGGGGTTGGCGTCGCGGGCGATGACCTTGTCATAGCGGGTCAGGCCGGCGTTGATGTCGAAGTTGTCGACCTTCCAGTTGGCGCTGAGGATCAGCTTGGTCTTGGGGTTGGCCACAGTCAGGTAGCCCTGGGCGACGCGGTCGAACAGCACCAGGTTGCTGCCGGCAGCGGTGAGGGAGGCAGGCGTCGACTTGATGCTGTCGATGGTGGTTTTGTTGTAGTTGGCCGCGACGCCGTACTTGACGGTACCCAGGGCGCCGTAATCGACGCGGTAGTCGGTGACCAGGTCGATACCGCGCGTGGTGGTGTCGGCGGCGTTGGTGAAGTACTTCACCCGGTAGCCAGGGCGGAAACCGTTGGCTTGCAGGATCTGGTCAACGCCGGTGCCATACAGGAAGCCGGTCTGGGCGATGCGGTCACGGATCTCGATCTGGTAGGCATCCAGGGTCACGTTGGCTTCCTGGACCGGCTTCCAGGCAAACCCGACGCTGATATTGCGCGACTTCTCCGGTTTGAGCGCCTCCGCCCCCAGAGCCTGGCCCAGCACGGAATCAACCCGTACCGACTTGGCCTCGACGAACTGCGCCACGCCGTTGACCGAGGTGTACTGGTTGGCGGTTTGCGCATACACCGACTGCGACAGCGACGGTGCGCGGAAACCATTGCTCAGGGTGCCGCGCAAGGCGAACTCTGGGGTCAGGTCGTAACGCAGCGACAGCTTGCCGCTGCGGGTGTTTCCCGAGTCGTCGTCGTAATGTTCGAACCGCCCTGCCACGCCGACGTAGAGCTTTTCGGTGGGGTTGACGCCCACATCCACATAGCTGGCGTAGCTGTTGCGACTGGCCTGGCCTTCGTCTTCCGGCGTCAGGGTGATCGCGCCCTGCGCGCCTACCGCACCTGGCTGCCCGGCCAGTGGGCCGCTTGGGTAGATGTAGCCACCGTTGATGTACGACAGCGGGTTGCCGGACTCGGTTTTGTAACGCTCATGCCGGTGCTCAAGGCCGCCGGAGATTTGCAGCGGCTTGCTCAGGCCCACGTCAAAGGCGCGGGTGAGGTCGAAGTTGTTGGTCCACTGGTCGAAGTAGTTGGTGTAGGTGGTGAAGTGGGTCGGGCTCGACGGACCCAGCGACGCGTTGAGGGTGTCATCGGCACCGGCCACGCCCTTGTCGCGGCCAAAAGTCGAACTCAAATCCCAGTTCCACTCGGCGACCTTGCCCTTGCCACCGGCTGCCACTTGGTAGTCGGTCTCGCGCAGGGTGTAGAACGGCGCGGTGCCGTCAGGGTAGATCGACGGGATGATGTTGGTGGAGTTCGGTCGCCGGTAGTTCTGCCCACCGCGCGCATCGCGGTTACTGAGGGTGGAGAACGAATACAGGGTCACATCGTCCAGCGGCAATTCGGCGTTGTAGGCGACGTTGATTGCCTTGATTTTCGGCAGGCCGTTTTTCTGCACGTCCTTGTCGTTGGCCTCGCGCGGGTCGGCCGAGCCGTCGGGCTGGCGGTAATAGAACGCGCCCGTCGCATCCCGCGCACGCACGGCGGTCTGCTGGGACTTGGCATCCAGGGACAGGTTGAAGAAGCCGTCATTGGGCAAGGCAAAACCGCTGTTCAGCGTCTGGCGAATGGTGCCGCCATCGCCTTTGGTGTATTCGCCGTAGGAGGTGCTGACCGAGCCGCCGTGGTCGTTTTGCTTGAGGATGATGTTGATCACCCCGGCAATCGCATCCGAACCGTATTGCGCCGAGGCGCCGTCGCGCAGCACTTCGATATGGTCGATGGCACTGACCGGGATCATGTCCAGGTCCACCGGGTTGGTGCCGTAGGCCGCCGTAGAGTCGAGGTTGATCACCGCGCTGTTGTGGCGGCGCTTGCCATTGACCAGCACCAGCACGTTGGAACCGTTGAGGCCGCGCAGGCTATAGGGCCGGGCGACGCTGTCGTTGGACGTGCCCGAGGGGCGCTGGGAAAACGACGGCAAGGTTTTCTGCAGCGCGGCACGCAGGCTGCTGGAGCCGGTTTTTTCCAGTTGCTGGGCGCTGATCACATCGATCGGCGCCGGGCTGCTGGTCACGGTGCGCGCTTCGCTGCCCCGGGAGCCGGTGACGATCACCGTGTCCAGGGTGTCATCGGTGGTGGCGGCATAGACCGGCAGCATGCTGAAGCCGGCGAACATCAGGGGAGCAAGTTGCAGGGTGGAACGGTAGGCAGTGAGTTTCATGGCAGGTCAACTGTTCAGAATAGGGTTGAAGTCGTCGCGCCACAGCGGTCGTGCATCGACGCTCTGGCTAATCAAATGGTTTTGGTAAAACAGGTCGGCCACCTGCTGCTGGGAGTTGATGGCGTCGGTATCGATGCCTAGCAGGCGCGCCGGTCGGCTGCGCTGCTGGAACTGGCGCAGGTACAACGCGCGGTCGATACCGGTCAGCGCTTCACTGCGCTCGGCCCAGCGTTCGGGATGGGCATTGACCCAGTCCCAAGTGGCTTTCTCACGCCGCAAAAAATCGCCTACCTGGCTGCGGCGTTGAGGGTTGGCCAATACCTGTTGCGTGGTCGCAATCACGTAGTTGCCGGAGTAGTAGCGGCTGACGTCCGCCAGCAGCTCGCCGTCCATTTGGCTGATGGCTTGCAGGGCACTGATCCCGCCCGTGGCAATGGCTTCCACATGGCCGTTGCGAAACGCGGTGAGCGCATCCTGCACCGGCAGCGGCACGGCCTTCACATCGGCCAGGGACAAGCCGTTTTGCGCGAGCATGTTCAGCACGAAGTAGTGGGTGTTGGTGGCCCGCACATAGCTGATGGTCTTGCCCTTGAGGTCCTGGACCGTGCGCAGGCCGCTGTCTTTTTTTCACCACCAGGCTGGTGTCGTTCTGGTCGCCTTGAAACAGCGCAACCAACGCAATCGGCACCTTGGCAATCGAGGCAAAAATCGGCGGGATCTCGCTCATGAAGGCGTAATCCAGATGACCGCTGCTCAAGGCTTCCAACACCAGGTTGCCGCCGCTGACGTCCACCCATTCCACCGGGTACGGCGTATCCGCCTGGCCGGCATCGGCCATGAACGACGCGGCCATGCCCTTGTAGCGCCAGACACGCAACGGTTCAGCAGCGTGGGCTTGACGGCCCAGCAAGGAGCCGGCTGCAAGCACGCCACCGGCCAGCAGCAATTGCCGTCGGGAAAGACTGTGCATGGTGGGCGCCTTAGTTGAGCAGGTCGGGTTCTTCAGTGCGGATCTGGTCCCACAGCGGCAGGAAGTTGAGCCAGGCGAAGAACTCGTGGCGCGCCCTGTCGATACCGCCTTCCAGTGCATCCGGCGCAGGAATCAACGGTGCACCCGCCGAGTGCGCCAGCAGGTGCACACGGGCGGTGTCTTCGGCGAGGATGAAACGCCAGGCGGCGCTTTCCACGGTCTCGCCGGTGACCCACAGGCCGTGGTTCTGCCACACCAGCAGGTTGTTCTGGGCGAAGGTTTCGACAAAGGCCTGGGCGACGATCTTGCGGTCTTGTTCCAAAGCGCCAGTGGCGGTACGCAAGGTGTGACGCGGGAAGATCACCTGGTCATCGAGGAACGCGCCAGACTCGGCGGTGATCGGGTCAAACAGGCGGCCCAGCGACGACCACACTCGACCGTGGAAGCCGTGCAAGTGGGCGATGCCGACCACTTCAGGGCGCGCCTGTTGCAAGTCGTGGTGCAGTTCCAGGGCGCTGGTGTTAAGCAGGCCTTCGCCTTCGACGACTTGGCCGTTGCTGTCCACACGCAGCAGGTGCGAGACGGTGATTTGCGAGAACGGTACGCCCAGTGGGTTGATCCAGTAGTGGTTCGGGTGCACCGGGTCACGGGCGGTGAAGTGCCCTGCTACGCCGACTTCGTAGCCGAGGCGGCCGAACAGGCGGTAGGCGGCGGCGAGTTTTTGCTTGCGGTTCACGCGTTCTTGCAGGGGGTCGTCCAGCTTGGGCACTGCGCCCAGGGCTAGGCGGTTGTTGTCGTAGGGCAAGGTGTAGATGGTTTGGGGGAACAGTGTGGAATGGCTCATACGGTGACCCTGATCATTTTTTTGGGCGAGCGAATCCGTGGCTCGGCTTGGCCGGCGGTGGAAACGCAAGGACGGTGTGGCGGCGGGTTAAGCGGTCAGGTTGTCATGATCAGGGGGCCCCTCGCAGTTGGGTTGGGTCGGTGCTCACCTCCACCATGCGAGGGGTCGGGTCGAGTGTGTTGTCTCTGTACTGAAAGGTATTCGTCTAAGAAACGTCTGTAAAAGGCTTTGTAGTCATATGCTAATAATCAGTATTTTTAATATTTATGATTTTTATGATCAGAGAATTGCATTTTTTGGTTGAGTACATATCCGTTGTTTGGGTGATGGCTGATATGGGTTCCGCCCTTACGGCGGCTCACTTTTGGAAAGAGCCCAAAAGTAAGCAAAAGGCTCTTGCCCCACCACTCGGCACCTCGCCTAGGCTCGGTGTTCCCTCACTCCGGCTTGAATCCGTGGGCCGCCGCGATGGGCCATCCTTGGCCCAGCGCGGCCATCCTGGCCCAGCGCGGCTAACCCGGCGTCCTGCCGGGTTACCCACGGATTCAAGCCTGCGTTCGGCCAGCGTGGTTTAACGGGGCGCCTAAGATCAAAATCAAGATCAAAAGCCAGAGCCAGAGCCAGAGCCAGAGCCAGAGCCAGAGCCAGAGCCAGAGCCAGAGCCAGAGCAGACCACTGTCTACCTGAAAGTGGAGATCCAAATGTGGGAGCGGGCTTGCTCGCGAATGCGGTGGATCAGCCAATGAATGTGTTGACTGACACACTGCATTCGCGAGCAAGCCCGCTCCCACATTTTTGACCGTGTCCGGCTTCCTGACCCTGTGAAATCTGCTTTTCTGTGGGAGCTGGCTTGCCTGCGATGGCATCAACTGGGTATGCCTGATGTACCGAGTTGCCTGCATCGCAGCGGTGCGGCGATCCGACAAGCCAGCTCCCACAGTTTGAACTCACTCCGACTGAAAACTCGGTCGGCTCTAAGGCCGCCGCGCTCTTGCTTTTGATCTAGAAGCGCCCCGTCAAACACGCTGGCCGAACGCAGGCTTTGGAGCGTGGGTAACCCGGCAGGACGCCGGGTTAGCCGCGCTGGGCCAAGATGGCCCATCGCGGCGGCCCACGCTCCAAAGCCGGAGTGAGGGCACACCGAGCCTAGGCGAGGTGCCGAGTGTTGGGGCAAGAGCCCTTTGGTTACTTTGGGGCTCTTTTCCAAAGTGACCCGCTGTAAGAGCGGAACCAATACCAGCCCTCACCCAAAAAACGGATATGTACTCAAAGCCCCGCCCCAGACCGCAACCGCCGAAACACAACCACCGAAGCCCCACACACCACCCCACTAAAAACCACCACCACAACAATACTCTCAACCGTAGCAACCGATTCCCCCGCCACCGCTGCACCACCCCAAGCACCGTCGCCGCCACCCCCACCGACAAACTCAAACTCAACTGCATCGTCATCGCCGCCAAACTACTCGCGCGGCTGGACAACGCCGCCGGCACGTCGGCATAGGTCAACGCCCCAGCGTACTCATCTGCAGCGACCGCGCCACGCCGCCAAAAAACAACACGCCCACCATCACCAGATACGGCGTATCCGCGCGAAACACCGCACACCCGATAATCGACAACCCACACAAACACGCATTGCCCACCAACGTCTGGCGAAACCCGAACCGCTGCACAATCGGCGCCGCCACGAACTTGATCGCCAACGCCCCCGCGCCACCGGCAAACGTCAGCAACCCGCCGCCAGCGGGCTCAAGCCAAACCCCAACTGGAACAACAACACCAACAGAAACGGCAACGCACCGCTGCCAAGACGGAACACATTCCCGCCCCAGATCGCGATGGAAAAAGTCGGAATACGCAACAACGTCAAGTCCAGCAACGGCCGTTCACAACGCCGCGCATGCATCACGTAAAGCCAGGCGAACAGCGCACCGGCCAGCACCAACCCGCCAATCGGCAACGCCTCAAGCAGTCCATGCCCCAATGCCTCAAACGCAAACACCAGGCACGCCAGGCTGGCCGCACTCAGCAGCAACCCCGCGCATCAAACGGCCCGGCTTCACCCGGCGGATAGTCCGGGATGTAGCGCCACACCAGCCACACACCCAAAACGCCAATGGGCAGGTTGATCAGGAAAATCCACTGCCAGGCCGCATACGTCACCAGCACCCCGCCCAACGGTGGCCCGATCACCGGCCCCAACAACGCGGGGGCGGTAAGAAAAGGCCATGGCGCGCAGCAGGTTGTCCCGCGAGGCCCAGCGCAGCAGGATCACCTGCCCCACCGGGACCATCATCGCCCCGCCCGCCCCTGGGCCAGGCGCGCCAGTGACAGTTGCAGCAATGAACTGGACAACGCACAGGCCAGGGAGGCGCAGGTGAACAACGCAATCGCCGTGAGGAACACCCGGCGCGGCCCATAACGGTCCGCTGCCCAGCCGCTGGCCGGCACAAACACCGCGGCCGCCAACAGGTACAACGACACCACCAGGTTCATGCGCAACGCCGGCTCGCCGAAGTCGGTGGCCATTTGCGGCAATGCGGTCAGCACCGCCGTGGCGTCGAGCAATTCCATGAACAAGGCACACCCGGCAATCGCCGGCACGCGGTAATCGAACGCCGCGCTCACGCTGTTGGAGACATTTATGCACCTACCGCTTGCAAGGGTTGAACCGCGCGCGCGGCGGTGTGGCGGTTGACCGGCACCGGCAGGCCCAGGTGCCCGCGCAAGGTGCTGTGGCTGTACTCGCTGCGGAACAACCCGCGCTCACGCAGCAACGGCAGCACCTGGTCGGTGAATTTGGCGAAGTCATCCGGGGCGCCCACATGGATGTTGAAGCCGTCCACGGCACCTTCGACAAACCAGCGCTCAATCTCATCCGCGACGGTCTTGGGCGAGCCGACAAAGCTGGAGAATGGCTTGGCAAAACGCAACGCCGCCTGGCGCAAGGTCAGGCCCTGGTCACGAGCGACTTGCTTGATGTTCTCGGCATGGCCGCGATAGCCGTTGCTGCCCAAATCGCCCAGTTCGGGGAAGGGTTCGTCCAGTGGGTACTGGCTGAAATCGTGGTAGTTGAACGGCCGCCCCAGCTGCACCAGTGCCTTGTTCAGGTCCAGTTCACCGTTGCGTTCACGGTCGATGGCCTGGGCCTGTTCGTCGGTGTCGGCAATGATCGGTGAGATACCCGGCAAGATCGTCACGTGATCGGGGTTGCGCCCAGCAGCTGCCGTACGCTTTTTGATGTCGCTGTAGTACGCCTGGGCGTCTTCAAAGTTACCTACGCCGGCAAAGATTCCCTCGGCGTAGTTGGCCGCCAGGCTGCGCCCGGACTCGGAAATACCGGCCTGGAAAATCACCGGCTGGCCTTGGGCCGAACGCTCGATGTTCAACGGCCCGGTCACCGAGAAAAACTCGCCGTGGTGGTCGAGACGATGTTGGCGTTGTGGGTCGAGGAACACCTTGCTCTGCTTGTCGCGCACAAAGGCGTCGTCTTCATAGGAGTCCCACAGGCCCTGCACCACATCCAAGTGCTCGGCGGCGCGGCGGTAGCGCTCAGTGTGGTCGATATGTTGCTCAAGCCCGAAGTTGCCGGCGGCGCCTTCCAGGCCCGTGGTAACCACGTTCCAACCGGCGCGGCCGCCGCTGATGTGGTCCAGCGAGGCGAACTGGCGCGCCACGTTGAAGGGTTCGGTGTACGAGGTGGTGAGGGTCGCCACCAGGCCGATTTTCGAGGTAGCGCCCGCGATAGCCGAGAGCAGGGTCAACGGCTCAAGGCGGTTGAGGAAGTGCGGCGCCGAATCCGGGGTGATGTAGGGGCTGTCGACGATGAATACGAGGTCAAACTTGGCGGCCTCCGCCAGTTTGGCCTGGGCGCGATACCAGTCGATATCGACGCTGGCATTGCCGGGGATCTGCGGGTGCAGCCATTCGTTTTGCGCGGTGCCGACGCCAGTGAGGATGGCGCCGAATTTGAGTTGCCGGGGTGAGGTGGACATACAAAGGCTCCTGAAATAGATAAACCCTGTGGGAGCGGGCTTGCCCGCGGTGTATCAGTTGAATAATCAGTTACTGACCCACCGCTATCGCGGGCAAGCCCGCTCCCACATTTTTAATTGTGTGAATCAGGCCGTTCTGGCGGCGATGGCTTCGACTTCCACCAAGGCTCCGGGCAGTGGCAACGCCACCACTTGCAACGCCGTCCGCGCTGGCTTGTTCGGTTGCTCAGGCGTACCAAAGAACTGCGTGTAACCGGCCTGCAACCCGGCAAAATCCAGCTTGCCACCGGTCTCTTCGGCGCCCACCAGGAACACGCGCAACTGCACGATGTCCCCCAGGTCCAGGTCTTGCTGGCGCAGGATCTGGCGGATCTTGTTGAACACCGACACCGTCTGCACTTCGGTATTGCCATAGGCCGCCGGTGTGCCCGCCGGGGCGTTGGCATCGTGCAGGTCGGGCAAGGTGCCGCTGACGAAAACCAGGCTGGCAGAGGCCGGCACGGTAACGGTCTGCGAGATTGGGAAATTACCGACGCTGGTGCGTTGAATGCTGTCGCTCATGGTGAATCTCCTTAAGAAGCGGCCACTGCCGCGATCTGTCGTTGTTGGGTCACGCGTTCGGCCAGTTGCCCGACCACATGGCGCGCCGAGTTAGCCGCCGATTCCTGCCAGATGCCCACCCCGCTCTGCACCAAACCGTCACCGGCGAAGTACACGCGGCCATGGCCGGCTTCGAGCAAGGCGCTGGCGTCCGCTGGGAAGTGTTCACGTTGCAGCCACGGACCTTCGCTGTAGGGGATCTGCTCCCAGGACACCGCCAGCGGGTTGCGCAGGTGTTTGGAATAGCCGGGGTGCAGCAGCTCCACGGCTTCTTTGGAGGTGGCGTACTGTTTGTCGAAAGGCTGCGCGCCAAATACGTCCGCGCCCTCCCCGGTCACGTAGCCCGCCACCAGCAAGCCTTCGCGGGTGTTGAGGTCGTTGCTCGGGTACCACAGCAGGCGCGCCGGGTGTTCGATCCAGGACAGGCCGCCGTAGGTGCGGTAGTCGGTTTCCCAGAAGCGCGGCGATTGCCACGCCACTTTGGTCGCCTGGTCGCTGCGGGTACTGAGCAAGGCGGCCTTGATCGGGTCGCTGAAATCCGTGTCGAGCTTGGCCAGCAGCGGCAGTGGCAGGGTCGAGACCAGGTAGTCGGCACGCACCACGTGTTCACGGCCACTGTGCTTGTCGTGGTAGGTCACCGCCACGCCGTCTTCCAACTGGCGGATCTGCCGCACATGGGCGCCCAATTGAATGTGATCGCGCACCCGTGCGTAAAAGGCATCGGTGATGCGGTCCATGCCGCCCACCGGTTGGAACATGGTGGCGGAGAACTCCGGGAATTCGGTGTGCAGCAACGCGCCCCAGAGTTCCGGATGCAGCAGTTGGTCCAACGACAGCGGGCTGCGGCTGGCCGGTAAAGCGCCGGGGTGAGCGGGTGATTCCAGGTGCCCCGAACGAATCGTGCCCTCAAAGGCCAGCTCTTGCGACAAGTCGCCGTACACCTGCAAGAACGCCAGCAAGCGCGTGCGTTCTTCACTGCTCAACACATCGTCGAGGGCATCGCGTTGCACGGCCTTGGCCAGCAAGCCGGACAAATGTCCGCGCGCATCGTTGATCGCCTGGCCGACGCTGAACGCGGGCTGGGTGATATCCGGCCGTACCTGTGCGCCGTGGCTGCTGTTGACCAGCACTTCCAGCGGCACACCCAGCTCGCTGCAATAGTCGAGAATCGTGCGGTGCTGGCTGGGTATGCGCGCAGGCCCAGCGTTGAAGTAATGGCCTTGATCAAATGCGGCGGTTTGCGTGCGACCGTCCTTGTAGTCCACGCGGTCGCCGTTACGAATCGTCCAGGTCCGCCCGCCGACCCGGTCACGGGCCTCCAGCACTTGCACCGCGAACCCGGCGCGGGTCAGTTCCAGGGCGGTCACCAGCCCGGCAATCCCGGCGCCCAGCACCAGCACGCGGGTGCCCTGCCCCAGGCCGTCCTTGAGTTTCAGCGGTTGCGGGCGGCGGTGTGACGAAGGCCCCAGGCCCAGTACCGCCAATGCATCCTTGACGGCCTTTTCGCCGCCTACCGCAGCGATGCTCGACAGCGCTTCACGTCGTGTCAGTCCCATGTGTGACGCTCCTTAATCCGGCAGGCCCGGTGGGTTGATCAGCGACTTGTCGACGCGTTCTACATCCAGGCCCCAGCGTTGCAGCACCTGCTCGTACTGGCCGCCAGCAATCGCGCCTTCCAGCGCGGTGTGGATCGGCTTGACCAAGCCGTTGTCCTTGCGCGTGGTCACGGCGATATCCGCCTGCAACGGCCAGCCGCCGTTGACAGTACCGACGCGCTTGATGCCGCCGGTGATCGCCGCCGAATAGGCGTACACCGAGTTGGGCCCGAACAGCGCATCACTGCGCCCGGATTGCACCGCCAGTTGCGCGGCGGCCTGGTCGTCGAAGTACTGCAACAGCGCAGGCTTGATGCCGGCTTTTTCGTTGGCATCGTTCCAGGCCAGCAGGACTTTTTCCTGGTTGGTGCCGGAGCCGACGATGATCTTCAAGCCGGCGATGTCCGGAGCCTGTTTGATTTCAGTGATCTTGCTGGTGCTCTTCACATAGAACCCGAGCACATCCTGGCGATAGGTGGCGAAGTCGAAGCGTTTCTTGCGCGCCTCGGTCACCGTAACGTTGCTGATCACCGCATCGTATTTGCCCGAGCTGACGCCCAACGGCCAGTCTTCCCAACTGGTCTGCACCACATTGAGTTGCAGGCCCAGGCTGTCGGCCACCAACTGCGCGGTGTCGGCTTCGCTGCCGATAGTGGTCTTGTCGTCATTGGCCAACAGCGCCAGCGGTGGCCCGGCCACGCCGGACACGGCCACGGTGAATTTGCCCGGCTGGGCGAACTTGAAGCCCGGCGGGATCTGGGCAATGGCCGCTTCGTTGCGCGGCACATGAATGCGCACGCGGTCGGGGCTGAGGTCGACCTGTTGCACGGCGAACGCGCTTTGCGCAGTGCTGACGGCGAGTGCCAGCAGGGCCACGCGGGCAGTAGAAATAAACATGGGCAGTCACTCCTTGAACTAAAGCACCTTGCCGAGAAAGGCCACGGTGCGGGGATGTCGGGGTTGGCGGAAAATCTGTTCTGGCGGCCCTTCTTCGATCAACTGGCCGTCGCAGAGGAACACCACGTGGTCGGCGACTTCGCGGGCAAAGCCGATTTCGTGGGTAACGATCACCAGGGTCACGCCCAGTTGCGTCAGGCCCTTGATCACGTCGAGCACTTCGCCCACCAGCTCCGGGTCGAGGGCCGAGGTGGGTTCGTCGAACAGCAGCACCTTGGGGTCCAGCGCCAGGGCACGCGCGATGGCGACGCGCTGTTGCTGGCCGCCGGAGAGCTGGCGTGGGTAGGCATCGACCTTGTCCGCCAGGCCAACCTTGGCCAGCAACTCGGCCGCCTTGGTTTGCGCCTCGGCCTTGCTCCAGCGCTTGTGGGCCAGGGGCGCTTCGGCGATGTTTTCCCAGGCGGTAAGGTGCGGGAACAGGTTGAAGTTCTGGAACACAAAGCCGACGTCGATACGGCGCTTGAGAATTTCGCGCTCTTTCAACTCATAGAGCAGGTCACCCTTGCGCCGGTAACCGACGTATTCACCGTCGATGGTGATGTGCCCGCTGTCGATCTTTTCCAGGTGATTGATGGTGCGCAGCAAGGTCGACTTGCCTGAGCCGGAAGGCCCGAGAATCACCGTGACCTTGCCCGGGTCGATGGTCAGGTCGATGTCTTTCAACACCTGCTGGTTGCCAAAGCGCTTGCCCACGCCCTGGATCTGAATGCGGCCGGCGCGTGCGTCACTCATGGCTTTTCTCCTTGAGCCAGCGGCGGATGCGTTGCAACGGTGTGGGCGGCAGCACGCGCGCAGTGCCACGGGCGAAGTAGCGCTCGACGTAGTACTGCGCGCTGGTGAGCACGGTGGTGATGATCAGGTACCACACGGTGGCCACGATCAGCAGCGGAATCACCGCCTGGGTGCGGTTGTAGATGACCTGCACGGTGTAGAACAGCTCCGGCAGGGCCAGCACGTAGACGATGGAGGTACCCTTGACCAGGCCGATGATCTCGTTGAAACCCGACGGCAAGATCGAACGCAGCGCCTGGGGCAGGATGATCCGGAAGATGCGTCGCGAAGCCGGCAAACCGAGGGCCGCCGCCGCTTCATGCTGGCCGGCGTCGACGCCGATCAGGCCGCCGCGAATGATCTCCGCCGCATACGCCGCTTGCATCAGGCTCAAGCCCAGCACCGCCACGGTGAACTGGCTGAGCACGTCCACCGTGGACCATTCGGCGAACACCACGTCGGTGAACGGTACGCCGAGCACGATGTGGTCATACAGATAAGCAAAGTTGTACAGGATGATCAGCACCAGCAACGCCGGCATCGAGCGGAAAAACCAGATGTACCCCCAGGCCAGCGCCGCCAGCAGCGGCGAGCCCGACAGCCGCGCCAACGCCAATGCAGTGCCGAGCAGGATGCTGAACACCGTACTCAGCAAGGTCAGCAACAGCGTCTGCCCAAGACCGCGCAGCACCGAGGGCGAGAAGAACCACTGGCCGAACACGCCCCACTCCCAACGCGGGTTGGTGGCCAGCGAATGCACGATGCCCAACAGCACCAGCGCGGCGAAGATCGACCCCGCCCAGCGCCAGGGATGCCGCGCGGGCACCACCTGCAGGGTCTTGATCGGTGTGGAGACACGGACCGGGCGAGCCGGGCTGGCCTGATCTATCAGGTCATAGGGTTTGGCGACGATGGGCATGTTCTCTTCCTCGCGGGTTGCGGCCTTAGAAGGCGTAAGTCAGCCGGGTGTAGTAGTAACCGCCGGTAAAACCGAAGGGCGAATAGGTGCCGTAGCTGCTGACCATGGTGCTGCTGGGCACGCCTTGTTTTTTCGGGTACACGTCGAACAGGTTCTTGGCGCCGATGGCGACATTGAGGTCTTTGGTGAGGTTGTAGCCAAGGTCGAGGTCGGTGATCCATTTGGCGCTGTAGACCCGATCCAGGCTGCGGTCAGCGGAGACGTTGACCTCTTTGTAGGAGCCGTAGCGGGTCAAGGCCAGGTTGAGATTGAAGCGGTCGATGCTCCAGTCACCGCCCAGGATCAGCTTGGTGCTGGGCTGCACGCCGGTGATCAGGTTGCGGGCCTGGCGATCCATCAGGTCATAGGACGTACCAAGGATCGTGGTGGACTCCTTGTAGTTGAGGATCTTGGTCTGGTTCCAGTTGAACGCGGCGGTCCACTTCAGCGAGCCGTACTGGCCCAGGTCCTGGCTGTAGTTGCTGACCAGGTCCAGGCCCTTGGTGCGGGTGTCGGCACCGTTGATAAAGTACTGCCCGCCCGAGGTGGAAGTGATGCCGTTGCCTTGCAGCACCTGGGTGATTTCCGGGCCGAGCAAGGTACCAGTGAGGGTGATGCGGTCACGCAGGTTGATCACGTAGGCGTCGGCGGTGAAGCTCAGGCGGTCGGTGGGCGTGAGGGTGAAACCGAGGCTGAAGTTGGTCGAGCGCTCGGGCTTGAGTTCCTGGGCGCCCAAGGCTTTGGCAGCGGCGGAACTCACCGGCAACACGCCATAGTTGATCGACTGATACACCCCATCCACCACGCCATACGTGGTGGAGCGCGCACTGAACAGGCTGTTGGCCAGGGACGGCGCGCGGAAGCCATTGCTCACCGTCGCTCGCACGGCGAATTGCGGGGTGAAGTCATACCGCGTGGTCAGCTTGCCGCTGCGGGTAGCGCCCACGCCTTCGTTGTAATGCTCGTAGCGAAACGCGGTGCCGATGTACCAGTCCGGCACCGGGTTGAACCCCACATCCACGTAACTGGCCAGGCTGTTGCGCGAGGCGCTGCTTTCTTCATCCGGCGAGATACCGTTGGTCACCTGTGCCCCGCTTGATGCGCAATTACCCGGTGCCACGCAGTAGCCGCCGTTGGCATAGGACGCGTAGTCACCGGCCTGCACCTCATAGGTGTCACGGCGGTGCTCAAAGCCGTAGCTCAGGTCCAGCGGCTTTTGCAGGCCGACGTCAAAGCCGCGCTTGAAGTCGAGGTTGGTGGTCAGCTCGGTGGAAATCCACGTACCAGAAGTGAAGTGGTTCGGCGTGGCTTCGCCCAGGGACGGGTTCTGGTTGTGGGTGGTGCCCTGCTCCGCGTCGTTACGCCCGTAGGTGGTGGACAAATCCCAGTCCCACTCGCCGACGGTACCTTTGCCGCCGAACGCGGCCTGGAAGTCGTCTTCGTCGATAAACCAAGTGGGCGTGTAACCGCCAGGGTAGCCATTGGGCCCGGTGGTGATGGTGTTGGTGATGGTCGGCAGGCGGAAGTTCTGGCCCTGCTCGGCCTTGCGTCGCGAATAGGTGGTGAAGGAGTACAGGCTGAAACTGTCATCAATCGGCAGCTCGGCGTTGTAGCCCAGAGTCAGCAGGTTGGTCTTGGGCGTGCCATAGCCGCCGTAGGTCGAACGACCCGCCTGCTCGTAGGCCTGGGCGTAGGTGTAGCCGTTGGCACTGGCCTTGTTGTCATCGTTCTGGCTACGCGCATCCAGCGCCAATTGCACGATACCGCCGTTGCCGATTTCGAAACCCTTGTTGAGGCTTTGTTGCACAGTTTGCTTCTTGCCGTCGTAGCCCTGGCCGACGTTGGTCACCGAAGTGCCGCTGGTATCCGCCTTGAGGATCACGTTGATCACCCCGGCGATAGCATCGGAACCGTATTGGGCGGCGGCGCCGTCGCGCAGTACTTCGACATGGTCGATGGCACTGATGGGGATCAGGTCCAGGTCGGCCGGCGCAGCGCCGGTGTTGATCCCGTTGATGTTCAGGGTGGCGCTGGTGTGGCGGCGCTTGCCGTTGACCAGCACCAGCACTTCGGCGGCACTCAGGCCACGCAGGTTGGGAGCACGGGCAATGCCGCTGGCGTCCCAACCGGTTTTTTTCCGGCAGGGTCAGCGACGGAATCACAGCACTGAGCGCCTCCATCAAACCGGGCTTGCCGGTGCTTTGCAGTTGTTTGGCGCTGACCACATCGATTGGCACCGGGCTGCTGGTGACGGTGCGCTGCTCGGCGCCACGGTTACCGGTGACGACTACGGTGGAGAGGGTGTCGTCCTGGGCCTGGGCGGTGTTGGCCAGGAGTGCCAGGGCCAGTAGGGCGGTGGGTGTTAACGTTTGCTTCATAGGCTTGCCTGCATGTCCAAATCGCGAAGTCGGGCAGTCACGCGTCGTGCGCGGTGCTCGAATTTTTTCGGGGGTGTTGCGGCGATTTGGGGCTAAGGCGCGTGTGGGGTTTGAATCGGCAACATACGTTGAATTCCCTTCCAACGACTCTGCGGCGGGGATGGTTACCCGGTTATGGGAGCAGAATCTGAATCACGATGGGTACCATCCAGGGTCAGGGGTAGGCTGTTGCGATCAAACATAACGGAATGGGTTTTGAAAATATAATGCTGTTTTGGTCTAAGCTAATATTCTTGGATTTCATTATTTTCTTATGTGGTTATTCATTTTAATGATGTCTTTTTGGAATTGCTGGGGTGCATATCCGTTTTTTTGGTGATGGCTGATATGGGTTCCGCCCTTACGGCGGGTCACTTTGGAAAAGAGCCCCAAAGTAACCAAGGGCTCTTGCCCCACCACTCGGTGCCTCGCCTAGGCTCGGCATGCCCTCAACTCCGGCTTGAATCCGTGGGCCGCCGCCACGCGCCATCCATGGCGCGGGCGGCTAACCCGGCGTCCTGCCGGGTTACCCACGGATTCAAGCCTGCGTTCGGCCAGCGTGGTTTAACGGGGCGCTTAAGATCAAGATCAAAAACAGAGCCAGAGCCAGAGCAGACCGCTGTCTGTCTGATACATGGAGGTCCAAATGTGGGAGCGGGCTTGCCTGCGATGGCATCAGCTGGGTATGACTGATGTACCGAGTTGCCTGCATCGCAGGCAAGCCAGCTCCCACAGTTTGAACGGTGATCGGCACAAAAAACCGGTCGGCTATCAGGCCGCCGCGCTCTTGCTTTTGATCTAGAGGCGCCCCGTCAAACACGCTGGCCGAACGCAGGCTTTGGAGCGTGGGTAACCCGGCAGGACGCCGGGTTAGCCGCACTGGGCCATGGATGGCCCATCGCGGCGGCCCACGCTCCAAAGCCTTCGTTCTGGCACACCGAGCCTAGGCGAGGTGCCGAGTGTTGGGGCAAGAGCGTTTTGCTTACTTTTGCGCTTTTCAAAAGTGAGCCGCTGTAAGAGCGGAACCGATGTAACCATCACCCAAACAACGGATATACACACTCACCCCTCAGGCCGCAGCAGCTGCATCTGCTGCCGATAATCATCCGTCACCTGCCGCGCCTGACTCCCACTGGTAATCACCCTCGGCGTAATCAACACAATCAACTCCGTCCTATCCTTGGATTTACTCGTGTTGCCAAACAACCACCGCAACCCCGGAATCTTCCCCAAATAAGGCACCGCGCTCACAGATTCAGCGTTGTCCTGCTTGATCAACCCCCCAACAACACCGTCTGTCCACTCTGCACCGCCACTTGCGTGGACACCGATCGCGTCGAGATACGCGGATTATTCTGCGTCTCGCTATTGGCCGTCTGCGCCTCGGCATCACTGACCTGCTGCTGAATATCCATGTACACCAACCCACCCGGATTGATCCGCGGCACCACGTCCAGAATCACCCCGGTCTGCACATACTCAACACTGCTCAACGTGGTATCCGAGGTGCCGGTATTCACCGTGGTCTGGCTGATGGGAATGTTGTCACCCACCTGGATCTGCGCCGGCTGGTTGTTCATCACCACCAGCGACGGCGCCGACAGCACCTGGGTGCGGCCGTTGGTTTCCAGCGCATGCAAGGCCACTTGCAGGTTGGAGCTCACGAACGAATAGAACAACGAATCCGCCGCCCCCAGCCCTGCCCCGCCACCGCCCAAGGCGCCTTGGCTGCCGGACGTATTGGCCACAGTGGTGCTGGCGGAATTGCCTGCCAGCCGCCCGAGGTACCACTGCACGCCAAGGTCCAGTTCCCCGCTGAGTTTGACTTCGAGGATGCGCGTTTCGATCTGTACTTGCAGCGGCGGGTTGTCGAGACGCTTGATCGCCGATTCGATCTCCTTCCATTGCACCGGGCGCGTGCGCACCAGCAACTGGTTACTGCTTTTCTGCGCGGTGATGCGGGTGCCGGCGTCGAGGCTTTTGGTCGGGGCATCTTCGACTGTGCCTTGCTCGGCGTTGTCTTGTTCGACCTCGGGTTCCTCTTCATCGGCAGCGGGTTGGCTGTTGTTCAGGTTGTTACTCAACCCATCCGGCGTGCTACCGGAGGTGCTGTTGGTTCCTGGTGACGAGAGGGTCGCGGTGCGCAAGCCCGGCGCAACCTTGGCCGGTGCGTCGTCCTTGATCGCGCCAGTGCCGTAGATCTGTCGCAGGTACTTGGCCAGGTCAGTGGCCTTCATGTTGCGCACGTCGTACACGTACATCTGCGGCTCGTTGCCGCCGCCTTCGTCGATGGTGTGAATCCAATCGCCGACCTCACTCAAGTACTGCGGCTGCGAAGAGATCGCCACCACCGAGTTGGTACGCTCGATGGGCAGGAACCGCACCATGCCCGCCAGGGGCATGCCGCTGTCGGGGCCGAACATTTTTTGCAGCTCGGGCATCAGCTCGGCGACCGACGCGCGTTGCAGGCCGAACACGCCGACCGACATGCCCTTGAGCCAGTCCACATCAAAGGTGTCGATGGTGTCCTGGTAGTTGGCCAGTTCTTCCGGGGTGCCCGCCAGGCTCAGCACGTTACGCGCCGGGTCCACCAGCAAGAACGCATTTTCCCGGGCGAAGGGCTTGAGCAGTTTTTGCATCTCGGTGGCCGAGATGTAGCGCAACGGAAACAAGCGTGCCGACAGGCCGCTGGAAGGCTGGGCGACGCGCATCTGCGGCACCAGCTTGCCCGCGACCGCCTGGTTGGCGGGCAGGATCACGTAGCGGTTGCCCTGCTTGATCATGGCGTTGTCGGTCCAGGACAGCAGGGTTTCCAAAATCGACAGCGCCTGCTGCTTGTTCACCGGTTTGGAGGTAGAGAAGCTGACGTTGCCCTTCACACCTTGGGCGATGCTGTAGTTCTCGTGCAGCAGGTCGCCCATCACGCTGTTGATCACCGCTTCGATGGGCTGGTCGGCGAAGTTGAACACGATGTCGCCACCGCCCTGCTCGCCTGCCGCCGTTGCCGTGGGCGGGCGCACGAACTGCTGGTTGCCACGAATCAGTTGCCGTTGCGGTGCAGTCTTGGCCTGGGGTTGTGGCGGCGGTTCGCTGGCGGGTTCAACAGGCGGACGCTGCGAGCCGGTGCCCTGCATGGCCTCGTGCATCAGTGCGTTGTCCGGGTCGAGGTGGTCGGGCAGTGAGCCGCAGCCGCCGAGGGCAACGGCGGTGGCCAGGCAAAACACGGTGGTGCGCAAGGCGCCGGGGACTGTATCGATCAAGGGGTGGGCTCGTGAGGAAGGGTAATCGGGGTGTGGTGGACGGCGGCGGCAAACGCAGGGCCTTGAGGCTCAGGGTTTGCGTGCGGCCGTCCAGCACGAAACGGGCATCGCGGGGTGTGAGGTGTTCCAGTCGCCAGCCGTTGGGCAGGGTCTGGCCTTGGTGGACTTTCAACGCGGGGCCATCGGCAGGTTTGAGTAGCGCCACGCGCAGCGCGTCATTGAGGACAACACCGGTCAATACCAGGCTCGACAGACTCGACGCTTGCGCCTGGCCAACGGCGTGATCCGGGCTGCGGTCGGGACTGAACAACGGCGCCTGCCAGGTGCCGGCCAGGCTTTCTAGGCTGGCATCCGGCGCGCTCAGCACCTTGGCCGAGGCATTCGTGGCGGCCATGGGTTCGGGCTCAGGCAGCCACTGCGGCGCATCCCCGACGCTGCTCAAGATCACCAGCATCAGCACGCCCAACAGGCCGGACAAGCCGAGCAATCCCCACTCGACAGGGCGCAATACCGGGATCATCGGCTCACCTGCTTGGCGCTCGCCGGTTGCAGATAGCCGCGCACCAGCAGGTGCACCACCAGTTTGCCGGCTCCGCCGCTGGCGGGGCATCCGGTCGGCGCCGAATGCTCATCTCATCCACGAACAGGAACGGCCGCTGGTATTCCAGCGCATGCAAGATTGCGGTCAGCGGCTCGATGGCGCAGTCCAGGGTCAGGCTGACCTTGACCTGGCGGTAGGGTTCGCTGTCGTCTTGCTCCGGGGTGATCGGCATACGTTGGGTCAACTTGCAGCCGCCGCCCAGGGTGGCCTGGCTGCCGATCAGGTCGGCGACGCGTTGCATCAAGTCGGCGGCCACGGCGCTGGGGTCATCGCCGGGCAACAAACTGGTGCTGCTGGCCGGGTCCTGACGCGCCTGTTCCAGTTGCTCACGCAGTGAAGCGCCTTGCTGTAGCAGTCCGGCGTAGCGTTGTTGCTGCTCGCGCAATTGCTCGGCTTGCTCGCCCATGCTGCGCAACGGGCCGGCGAACCAGCTGTCGATCAACAGCCAGTACGCCGCGCCCAGCACCAATGCCAGCAGCAATAATGCGCCGCCGCGACGTTCACGGGGTGTCAGTGGTCGGCGCATCGGCGGCCTCCTGGTGCAAGTGGGCGCGCAAGGAAAACTGGTCCTTGCCGGTTTGCGCGTCGGGTTGGATCACCCCTTCGAACTGTGCATTTTCCAGGCTGTGGCAAGCCTTGATCCGCGTAATCAGCGCACTGGCCTTGGCGCTTTGCCCAGAGAACGACACGTCGGCGCCGTCGGTGATTTCCAATTGATCGATCCAGGTGTCGGCGGGCAGGCAGCGCGTGAGTTCATTGAGCAGTGCCGCCAGGGGTGGCTGCGCGGTTTTGCGGCGGATCAGGTACTGCGCCGCGCCCCGCGTGTTGAGCAGTTGCTGGCGCAGGCGCTGCACCTCGGTCACCTCGGCCTTTTGCTGTTGGACACGCGCGTGCATCACGTCGAGCACCCGTTGGCGGTCGTTGAGCCACAACAGCATCGCAGCAATCAGCAAGGCGCCACACAACCACGGCAAGCTTCGCTGCAAGCCCTTGCCGGCGGTGCGTTGGCGTGGGCGCAACGGTGCGGGCAGCAGGTCGATGCCCAGGCCTTGCACATCCACTTGGTGGGGTTGCAGGCCAAGGGCGATGCAGTCGAGCAGGATCTGGTCAAGGCGTTCGCGCAGGATCGCCACCAGTGTCACCTTGAGGTGCGTGGGTGTACGGCGCTCCTGGCGTGCGACGAAGTACAGCTGGTCGGCGTCGAACGGGGTGAAGCGGTCGAGTTCATAACCGACCACCGTCGTCAGGTTGCGCGCCGCAGCCAGTGGTAGTTGCAGGCTTTGCACCAGCACCGCCGAGGGCGGGAGTTCCAGTACCTGGCGCACGTTGTCGGGCACGACCATCACAGGCTCAGTCAATGGCCAGTGATAGACCTGCTCGGGCTGTTCGCTTTGCCGCAACCAACCCGGCAGGCAACCTCGCAGCTCCTTGAGCCACAGGCGCCAGCCTTGCTGCAGCACGCTGCCACGCCAGCGTTCGGCCAACGGTTCAAGCTGCGCCAGGGGTTTGGATAACAGTCGATTCATTCTTGCCAACGCAGTACCCGATACGGTTGTGCGCTTCCCTGCGCGGGGCTCAATAGGACGGTGATATGCAACTGTGCGTGGTAACCGCCGGGGCGCTCGGCGCGGCTGCTGACGACCAGCACTTCGCCGGGATCGGCGCCCACTGCACTCTGCTGCGGCAGGTTCAAGGCCTTGCGCATCAGGGCACTGGCAAAGGCCGGATCGGGCCGATCCAGGCCGCTCCACAAGGTGATCTGCGGCACCAACCGGCGGTACAGCGCTTGGCTCATGCCCGGCAACTGGCGTAATTCTTCGACCACCCGAAACGGCGCCAGGCCTTCGTTGCGGCGGCTTTCCAGGTCTTTGGCCAAGCGGCTGGCCTGGGCTGGGGTGGCGCCGCAAGCCAGGGCCACGCGGGCGAAATCGGCGGGCTCGGCGCTGTTCAAATACAACTTGCCCCGCTCGCTGCGCAGGCTGACGTGCAACTGTGCATCGTCAAATACCCAGGGCATTTCACGGCCATCGGCGACCCACTGCTTGCGCTGCAGCGGATCGGCCAGCGCCTGCATGACCAACGCCACACCCGCCTCTGCCGCCAACGCCGCCTGGGTATGCTGGCGATGCCAAGCCGCCTGACGCGTCTCCAACTGCACCCAGCCGGCCAGGCCGCCGAGCAACAGGCTCAGCAGCGCCAACACCCACAGCACCAGCAACAAGGCGACACCGCGTTGATGCTTCATTGATCCGACGCTCCGCCCGACAGGTTCAAGCGCAACGCCACCACCTGGCTGACCCACGGCACCGGCCCGCTGACCGTCGCGTCGATGCGTACCGCATGGGGCAGGCGCTTGGTCCATGGCCAATCACTGATCCAGCCAGTGGCTTGGCCTTTTGGCGAGACGCCGCGATAGCTGAATTGCAGATCTTCGACATTTTTCAGCAGCACCTGCGGCTCACTGCGCGAGGCCGGCACGCTGACCTGGGCTGCAGATTCAAATTGCGCGAACGCCACCTGCAAGTCGCCGCCGACCCGTTGCAGGGTGAAACGCTGAATCCCGCCGCCGAGTACACCGGGCAACGTCGCGACAAATTGCATCCGTTGTGCGGCCCCGACAAAAAAACCGGGGGTCTGGCTGTCGTCTTCAGTCACGTCCAACGGCAAGGCTTCGCTGATGGCGGTACGCAAGAACTGCTGTGCGGCGCGCATTTGATCCAGGCTGTCCGTATAGCGCTGGGCCTTTTGCACCGCGCGATTGGCCCCCAACAATGCACCGCCGACCAGGGTCAGCAGCACACCGAGCAAGCTGAGCACGATCATGATTTCGAGCAAGGTGAAGCCGTGTTGGCGTCGATTCACAGCGACGCCCTGTCATTCACGGCACGCAACTTAAGCGTGCTGAAATGCGCCTGCCGCGAGCCTTCGCTGACCGTCAGGTCGAGGCGAAACAAGCGCGGCTGGCCGATGCGCGTCGGTTGCTGGGCGATGCGCAATTGCCAATGGATACCCTCCTCCAGACTGCCCTGATGCACGCCACTGGCCAGCGGCCCCGTGGTTTCCTGATCCAGCACGCTCAGTGCGGCGTGGGTCAGGCGATCACTGTGATTGACCTGCGCCAACGAGCGCGCACTCTGCCCAAAGGCGACCAACAGCACCGTGCTGCAGATCGCCATCAGCATCAGTGCGGCCAGCATCTCCAACAGCGTGAATCCCGACTGGTGCTTCATGGCAAGGCCTTGGACTGCACGCTGCCGGTCAGCCAGCCAATATCAATGCGCCAACGCCGCGTGCCGTTGGCCAACACCAGGTTGCCGCCGGTGGAGCTGCCGTCGGGGTAGAACGCAACGGCGGCGCCGGCGTGTTCGGCGGTGTGCAGGGTCACTTGCAAGTCAGCCGGCCAGTGCTTGAGCGGCCGATCCGGCGCCTGGAAGCTCAAGGCGTGCAGGTCGAACACGGTCTTGGCCGTGTCGCCGCTGACAATCGCACGTGCCCGCGTGCTGCGCAGGGCATCGACCATTTGCCCGACCACCTGGCGTTCCTTGGCAGCCTTGAGCCCTTGTTGCAGGCCAAACCCCACCAGGCCGGCAGCGATGCTGATCAACACGATCACCACCAGCATCTCCAGCAGGGTAAAACCACGTTGGGCGTCGGGCATGGTCGCGGGTTATTCCCAGTTGCCCAGGTCGGCGCTGTAGCCTTCGCCGCCGGGCTGGCCGTCCTGGCCGTAAAAGATCAGGTCGAAGGCGCCATGCTCGCCCGGAAAGCGATAGCCGAAGGCGTGGCCAAACGGGTCTTTGAGGTCCGACGGCTTGGCATACGGGCCCGCCCATCCGACTGCGTTGGCAGGCTTGTCCACCAGTTGTTGCAAGGCCTTGGGCGGCGAACCAACGTCAAGGCCGTAGCTTTCGATCTTCATCGACAGGCTGGCCAGCTGCGCCTTGCCCGCGCCGTATTTGCCCTTGTCGACGTTGCCGCCGACCTGGCGTACCACGATGGTCGCGACGATGCCCAGCAGCACGATCACGGCGAGCATTTCCAACAGGGTGAAACCGCCTTGGCGGCGTGCAGGTTTGGAGCGCATGGGGAGTAGTCCTCGGGGGTTCATATATTGCTGGTCAGGCTCATCAGCGGCAGCATGATCGCCAGCATGATCACCGCCACCAGCACCGCCATGACCACGGTCAGGGACGGCACCAGGGCAGCGAGCAGGCGGTCGATGCCGCGCTTGGCTTCGACGTCGAATACGTCGGCGACCTTGAGCAGCATGCTGTCGAGTTCGCCGGCCTGTTCGCCGACTTCAATCATTTGCAGGGCCAGGTCCGGCAGCAGTGGCTCACTGCCAAATGCACTCGCCAGGGTGCCACCGCCCTTGACCGACTCGGCGGCCTGGGCCACCTGGGCTTGCAGGGCGCGGTTGGTGCAGACCTGGCGGGCGATCACCAACGCTTGCAGCAAGGCCACGCCATTGCTCAGCAACGTGCCGAGGGTGCGCGCCAAACGGGCAGCCTCTACTCGCTGCAACAGCGGACCAATCAGGCGAATGCCGAGTACGCGGCGGTCATAACGCTCCCGGCGCTGGGGATTGCTCAGGCGTGCGGCCAGGGCCCAGGCGGTCACGATCAACCCGGCGAGCACCGCCAGGCCGTAGGCGCCGAGGAACTGGCCAAGGCCGAGGATCACTTCGGTGATCAGCGGGATGGGCACGCCAAGGTCTTTGAAGATCGGCACGAACTGCGGCACCACATACGCCAGCAACAACGCCAGCGAACCCAACACGCCAACCACCAGAAACGCCGGATAGATCAGGGCATTGATCACTTCGCCCCTTAATAATTGGCTGCGCTCCAGGTAATCGCTGAGCTGGCGCAGGGTATTTTCCAATGCACCACCGGCCTCACCGGCGCGAACCATGCTCAGGTACAACGGCGAGAACTGGCTGCCCTCTTCTTCCAACGCTTTGGACAGGGGCTTACCGGCCTTGACGTGTTCGCGGATGCGCTCGATCAAGGCGCGCACTTGAGGTTGGCCGGGCTGTTTTAGCAGGATGCCCAACGAGCGCTCCAGTGGCTGGCCGGCGCCGAGCAACGTCGCCAGTTGCTGGGTGAAACTCACCAGTGCCGCACCGTTCAATTGGCCGCGGCCCAAAGCGTTGCGCAAGCCCTGGCTGCCGGCAGGATCGATCTGCAACAACAGCAGGCCGCGCTTGTGCAAGGCGGCGACGGCGGCAGCCTGGTCCTTGGCTTCGAGCGTGCCATTTTGCGGCGCGCCCTGACTGTCCAGGGCGCGGTATTTGAACAGGCTCACGTGCCATCGCCTCGGGTGACGCGCAGCACTTCTTCCAGCGAGGTCACGCCGGCCACCGCCTGGCGCAAGCCCTCTTCATGCAAGGTGCGCAAGCCACCACGGCGGGCCGCTTGTTCGAGGGTGGCAGCGTCGGCCTGGCGCATCAGCAGGCTGCGCAACTCGTCGTTCATCACCAGCAGTTCGGTGATTGCACTGCGGCCGTGATAGCCGCCGCCCGGTGCGTCGGCACGCGGCCTGTAGAGTTTGATCGGACGCTCGTCAGTGAAGCGATCGAGGCCGTGTTCGGCAATCAGTTCGGGCGGTGCTTCAAAGGCTTCGCGGGTAGTCGGGTCCAACCGCCGAACCAGGCGCTGAGCCAGGATGCCGTTGACGGTCGAGGCAATCAGGTAGCTTTCCACGCCCATGTCCAGCAGCCGCGTGATACTCGCCGAGGCGCTGTTGGTGTGCAGTGTCGAGAGCACCAAGTGGCCGGTCAGCGACGACTGGATTGCGATGCGACAGGTTTCCAGGTCGCGGATCTCGCCGATCATGATCACGTCCGGGTCCTGGCGCACGATGGAGCGCAAGGCGCCCGCGAAGTCCAGGCCAATGGCGGGTTTGACCTGGATCTGGTTGATGCCTTCGAGCTGGTACTCCACCGGGTCTTCCACGGTGATGATCTTGCGCTCGGCGGTGTTGAGCCGCGACAACGCGGTATAGAGCGTGGTGGTTTTGCCCGAGCCGGTAGGCCCGGTGACCAGCAAGATGCCGTGGGGCCGTTCCAGCACTTCAAGAAAGGTCGCGAGCCGCTGGCCGTCGAAACCCAGGCTCTGGAAGTCAAAGCTCACGGTCTGGCGGTCGAGCAAGCGCATGACCACCGACTCGCCGAAGCTGGTGGGCACTGTGGACACCCGCAGGTCCAATTCCTTGCCCTGGATGCGCAACATGATTCGCCCGTCCTGGGGCAGTCGCCGCTCGGCGATGTCGAGCCGCGCCATGATCTTCACCCGCGAAATCACCGCTGCCGAGGAACTGGACGGCGGCGCTTCGGCTTCGTGCAGCACGCCGTCGATGCGGTAGCGCACCTTGAGCTGGCTTTCGAAGGGTTCGATATGGATGTCCGAGGCGCGATGTTCCACCGCGCGCTGCAGGATCAGGTTGACCAGGCGGATCACCGGCGCCTCGGAGGCCATGTCCTTGAGGTGTTCGATGTCTTCCAGCGCGCCGCCTTGCTCGTCGAGGTTTTCGATCAACGTGCCCATCGCCGAGCGGCCCTGGCCGTAGTAGCGCTCGATCAGTGTGTCGACTTCATTGCGCGGGCCGATCGCCAACCACACCGGTACACCGCAGGCGTAAGCCACGGCCTGGAACGGATACAGCTGCGATGGGTTGGCCGCCAGCACGCGCAGGCCGCCGTGGCTCCAGCCCACCGGCACCACCTGGTAGTGGCGCATGAAGCGTTCGGTCAGCGGCGGCAACGGGTCCAGCAGCGGCGGCGCGGCGTCGGCAAGCAGCAGTGGCGCACCGAGTAAACCGGCCCAGGCCCGCGCCAGCTCGACCTCGGAGACCAGCCCCAGGCGCGTAAGCAGGCCGAGCAGTTCGGTGTCGTCGGACTCCTGGGACAAGCGCCGGGCGCGCTCCAGGTCGACGGTTTTCAAGCCGGCTTGCTGCATCAACCAGGCGCACACCTGTTCGGTGTCGGGGATGTGCATCTGGGAGGCGTTGAGAGGTGTCATGAGCAGCTATCTGAAGAGCAATGAAAGCCTCCTGTGGGAGCGGGCTTGCTCGCTCCCACAAGGGGGTTGTGTGCTGGCCTTTAGTTCGGCGTCTTGGCCTGGCTATCCTGCAACGGCCGCCCACCCTTAGTGGTTTCAGCCTTCTGCTTTTTCACCGCCTTGGCGTCGTGAGCCTGGGTAATCACCGTGGAATCGGCAGCGCCGGACTTGGCATCGGCGTCGGTGGACTCAGCAGCCAGTGCCGCACCACTCAGTGCAACGCCCAGGACAACACCGGCACCCAACAGGGAAATCTTCATCAACTTTCTCCAGATCAAAAACAGCAGATTGCTCAAGTGGCGCCTTGAATTCGGTCAAGACCCTACACCAAAGCGTTGTGTATGACAGCGTGTATAAAACATGGCCATTTAGAACTATCGAGCAAAGCCACTAGTTCGCCATGCCGCCACGAATTTTGTTAAACCAATCGACTGGTAGGTTTAGCCTTAGTTCAGAATCGTAATGAAATATTTCTTATTTAACGCAAAAAATAGCTTTTGTTTGACTTATAACCGCAAGAATTGCCTTAATTATTGGCCTTTTGCGATTCAAAACGCCATCGCGTGATATCGCATAGACATTACTTACAACAACAAGACATACAATTTTTACACTAATAAAACAGCGAAATTCGCCAAGTAATTGCAATTAGCCATCGGCCAAAAATTGCGACAAAGGCCAACTATTGCCTGCAGAAAAGTGACGAACGCGCACTTGTTAGCGCGTCATGTTTAATAAACAGTTGTTGGAGAGACCCATGAATAAACGCAAGATGATCGGTGCCCAGTCGGCTTTTTGCCCTGCTGGCGCTGGCCGTATCCCATGCACACGCGGCGACCAGCCCGGCCCTGGATGAAGGCATGGTGAGCCGCGCAGAAAAGGCGGCGGACAAGACCCTGGCGAAGATGACCCAGGAAGAGAAGCTCGCCTATATCGGCGGTATCGGTGGTTGGGACGTGAAGCCGCTGAGCCAGTACGGCATCCCGCAGATTCACGGCGCCGACGGCGGCGTGGGCGTGCGCTACACCAGTGAAGGCAACGACCAAGGCGTGGTGTACCCGTCCGGCCCGAACGTGGCGGCCAGCTGGAACCCGCGCCGCGCCATCGACGTCGGCCGCGCGCTGGGCTACGACACTGCCAGCGGCGGCTACCAGTTCGTCACCGGCCCCGGCGTGAACCTCTATCGCATGCCCTACAGCGGACGGGCGTTCGAATACCTGTCCGGTGAAGACCCGTTCCTCGGCGCCAGCCTGGGGCCGGCGTTGATCAACGGCATTCAATCGCGCGGGGTGTGGGCCAACGCCAAGCACTACGCGGCCAATGACCAGGAAAGCAACCGCTTCCACCTCGACGAAACCATCAGTGAACGCGTGCTGCGCGAGATGACCCTGCCGCCATTCGAGTCCGCCTCTAAGAACAGCAAGGTGGCGATGATGATGTGTGCGTTCCAGAAGGTGAACGGTGAATTCGCCTGCGAGAACTCGCACCTGATCCACGAGATCCTGAAAACCGAATGGGGCTACGCAGGCTTCGTGCAGAGCGACTACAACGCGGTGGTCAACGGTTTGCCCGCCGCCCAGGCCGGCACCGACCTGGACATGATGGGCTACCAGATGAACAGCACGGTGCTCAAGCCGTACCTGGACAGTGGCGAGCTGAGCGGCGCGACCCTGGATGACAAGGTGCGGCGCATCCTCAAGCAGATCTACCTGTTCAAGTTCGACAGCAAGGCACCGCTGACCAACCACAACATGAACAGCGCCACCAGCAACCGCGTGGCACTGAATGCCGCCCGTGAAGGCATCGTGCTGCTGAAAAACCAGGACAACCTGCTGCCACTGGATGCCAAGAAAGCCAAGCGCATCGCCGTGGTCGGCAACCTCGCCAAGTACGCGCCACCCACCGGGTTCGGCAGCGCCAACGTGATGGCAGCCAACTACATCAGCGAACTGAGTGGGCTGCAGCAACTGGCGCCAGGGGCCAAGGTCGAGTTTATCGACGGCCTGTCCCTGGACCCGAGCGCCTCGGTATGGACCCACACCGACAGCGCCGGCAACAGTGCCAAGGGCTTGAAGACCGAGTTCTTCAGCAACACCAACTGGTCCGGTGACGCCGCTGCCAGCCGTACCGACAGCCATGTCGACCTGGACTGGTCCACCGACAGCCTGCCGGTCAACGGCGACACTGCGGCCACTTCGATTCGCTACAGCGGCCAGGTCACCCCGACGGTCAGCGGCGAGCAGGTGTTCAAGATCCGCGCCGACGGGGCCGTGCGCCTGTACGTCGACGGCAAGAAAATCCTCGACAACGGCGACGGCAAGCCACTGCCGAACAACAGCATCCCGCCGACCATACCGGTGTTCGCCAAGGTCAACCTGCAGGCCGGCAAGGCGGTGGACATCAAGCTTGAATACTCGCGCCGCAACGGCTACCTCTCGACCATGGGCGGCCTGGTAGGCGTGCAGATGAGCTGGGCCTCGCTGGTGGCGCCCAAGGATCTGGCGCAGTACGACGCGGTGCTGGTGGCCGCCGGTAATAGCAACGAATACGAAGGCGAAGGCTTCGATCACAGCTTCGATTTGCCGGAGTTCCAGAGCCAACTGATCCAGAGCATCGCCAAGGTCAACCCACACACCGTGGTCACCTTGCACGGCGGCACCGGCTTGAAGATGAGCGATTGGATCGACCAGGTACCGGCGGCGCTGCATGCGTTCTACCCTGGGCAGAACGGTGGGCAGGCGCTGGCGGAGATCTTGCTGGGCAAGGTCAACCCGTCGGCCAAGCTGCCGATCAGCATCGAGCGCAACATCGAAGACAACCCGATCTATGCGACTTTCCCCAAATTCGACAACCAGGAAACCCTGGACACGATGAGCTACAAGGACGATCTGTTCCTGGGCTATCGCGGGTATGAGAAGAAGGGCATCAAGCCGCTGTACCCATTCGGTTATGGTTTGTCGTACACCACCTTTGGCTACAGCAATATCAGCGTGACCCCTGGGGTCGCGGTGGCGGGTGCGCCGATCAAGGTGTCGTTCGACCTGACCAACACCGGCAAGGTGGCGGGTGCGGAAGTGGCCGAGTTGTATGTGGGGCAGAATCATCCGAAAGTGGAGCGGGCGCTCAAGGAGCTCAAGGGCTACAAGAAGGTGTTCTTGAAGCCGGGTGAGAGCAAGCGTGTGACCATCGAACTCAACGACCGCTCGCTGGCTTACTACGATGTGAAGAGCAAGCAGTGGGTGGTGGATGCGGACAGCTTCAATCTGTCGGTGGGGGCTTCGTCTCAGGATATTCGTCTGAATGCCAAGCTGGTTAACCCGTTCCGTCAGGAGCTGTCGACTACCACCAGTAATCCGCTGCCGCGCTCGGCGTTGAATTCGACGTTGCGGGAGTTGCCGCAGGTGAAGACGGGTGGGGTGTTGCATCAGGGGCAGGATGATAGCGGCGATACCAGTGAGGGGGATGGGTATGACGGTAGTCAGGGTAGTGCTGGTGGGAAATAGGGGGTAAGCGAGGGGCGGGGGCATATCCGTTGTTTAGGTAACGGCTGATATTGGTTCCGCTCTTACAGCGGCTCACTTTTGAAGAGCGCAAAAGTAAGCAAAACGCTTCGCCCCACCACTCGGTGCCTCGCCTAGGCTCGGCATGCCCTCACTCCGGCTTGAATCCGTGGGCCGCCGCGATGGGCCATCCCTGGCCCAGCGCGGCTAACCGGCGTCCTGCCGGGTTACCCACGGATTCAAGCCTGCGTTCGGCCAGCGTGGTTTAACGGGGCGCCTAAGATCAAGATCAAAAGCCAGATCAAAAGCCAGAGCAGACCGCTGTCTGCCTGATACATGGAGATCCAAATGTGGGAGCGGGCTTGCTCGCGAATGCGGTGTGTCAGTCAACAAATTCATTGGCTGATCCACCGCATTCGCGAGCAAGCCCGCTCCCACATGACCGTGTCCGGCTTCCCTACCCTGTGAAACCTGCTTTTCTGTGGGAGCTGGCTTGCCTGCGATGGCATCAACTGGGTATACCTGATGTACCGAGTTGCCTGCATCGCAGGCAAGCCAGCTCCCCAGTTTGAACCGCGATCGGCACAAAAAACCGGTCGGCTCTAAGGCCGCCGCGCTCTTGCTTTTGATCTAGAAGCGCCCCGTCAAACACGCTGGCCGAACGCAGGCTTTGGAGCGTGGGTAACCCGGCAGGACGCCGGGTTAGCCGCGCTGGGCCAGGATGGCCCATCGCGGCGGCCCACGCTCCAAAGCCGGAGTGAGGGCACACCGAGCATAAGCGAGGTGCCGAGTGTTGGGGCGAAGCGCTTTTGGTTACTTTTGGCGCTCTTCCAAAAGTGACCCGCTGTAAGAGCGGAACCCTAAGTGGCCGTTACCGCAGCAACGGATAAGTACACCCACAGACACTCAGTAGGCATCAGGGTCTGATAGCCGCCTCAACCCGAGCAATATACGTATCAAACCGCCCCACCAAATCCACCTGCTCAGGAAACCGCAACCACTGAATCTGCAACCCATCCATCATCGCCAGAATCTCCTCCACCAACCCCGCAAGATCCACATCCCCCGCACCTCCCCCATCGCCACCAGTTCAGCAAACTGCCCCTGCATCCGCTGATGAATCGCCGCATACCGCGCCTGGAACCAGCCCCACGCCGGGTGCGTGTCCAACAAACTCTCGGCATTCAAGATGGTAAACGCCCGCACCACCCCAGGCGCCGTGGCGTTCGAGCGATTGATCGCCCGCAGGCTGCCAAGCAAGCCATTCAAGGACTTTTCCGCGCGCACTTCATCGGCAATCCGTTGATTGACCTCATCCCGACGCTGCAACACCCCCATCAACAACGAGATCTTGCTCGGAAAGTGATGCAGTAAACCCGCCACGGATATGCCGACAATCGCCGCCACCTGGGCCATGGAGGCGCCGCCATAGCCTTCCAGGAAAATACCTGCAAGGCCGCGTCGAGCAGCTCTTCGCGGCGTTTTTCACCCTTGGGTGCGCGACGAGTCTTGGGGGTGGGTTCGGTCATGGAGAAATCCTTGAGCTTTCCCGTTCGATCAGGCGACAGTCCAACAGGTTCAACCGTTGGACTTCATCCTCAACCGGCAGCACGCCCAGGCTTTCCAGCACACGGGTGGCCGCCAGCACGCCGATCTCCAACGCTGGCGGCTTGATGGTGCTGAGACTCGGCAGCAGCATTTCAGCGAAGGGATAATCGCCAAAACCGAGTACTGCGCAGTCCTGTGGAATCTTCAAGCCGGCACGCTGCCCGGCCAACAGGCCGGCGGCCAGGTTGTCGTTGGCGAAGAAGATCGCGTCGGGCGGTGTGGCGTGGCTCATCAGCGCCTCCATTGCCTGCTTGCCGGCTTCGAACGGTGCACGGTCGGCGTCCGGGGCGAAGGCCCAGGGTTGCACACCAACTCGGTCAGCGTGGCAGCAAACCCCTCCCCGCGTTCCATCGCGCTAAAGTCGCCGGCGGCGCTGTTCTGCACGAAGGCAATGCGCCGATAGCCCTGGCCATGCAGGTAGCGCGCGGCGCTGACGCCCACTTCGTAGTGGGAGAAACCGATCTGCAACGGCTCGCGTTCAGGCACGTAGTCCCAGGTTTCCACCACCGGGATATCGGCGTCGGCGATCATCTTTTCGGTGCCCGCACTGTGAAAGCGGCTGGTCAGCACCAGCGCTGCCGGCGACCAGCCGAGGAACGCGCGCACCGCGCTCTCTTCCTGCTCGGCACTGAAGTAACTCGATGCCAACAACAACTGATAACCATGGCGACTGAGGGTGTCGCTGAAACCCTGGATGGTATTGGCAAAGATCGGCCCGGAGATGTTCGGGATCACCATCGCCACGATGCGTCCACGCGCCGAGGCCAGCCCACCCGCCACCAGGTTGGGCACGTAACCCAACTCGGCCACTACCTCGGCGATGCGTTCGCGACGCTCGGGCGAGACCTGCTCCGGCTGGTTGAAATAACGCGACACCGTAATCGCCGAGACCCCGGCCTGACGCGCCACGGTGTTGAGGGTCACGCGCCCGGCGCCACGACGTTTGCGCGGTTTGTCTTCGCTCACGGGGAAATCCTGTTAACAACAAAAAGGAATATAGGACTAATTTTTCAGTATTTGACGTTCTAAATCAGACCCACCAATAATGCCGATGTTAGCGCTAACAAAGCGCTTTGTCTGCTACTCGCTCGAGCGAATGCCAGAGACGAATTCACAGGCGTCGCCGTCGCAGAACGGTAACGGTTCAGGGCATTTTTTTCGAGCGGGCATACCATGTACAACGTCCAACGCACTACGTTATTGATCCTGGCCGGGCTGACGGCCCTGCCCGCCTTTGCGGCTGACGAGCAGGAGCCGACGCTCAAGCCGGTGACCGTCACCGCCACCCGGCGCGAAGAGTCGCTGCAAAAAGTCCCGGTGGCGGTCTCGGTGCTCGATGGCGAACAGCTGGAACGCGACAACCGCAACGGCGTGGCCAGCATCGCCCAGCAGGTGCCCTCGCTGAACTTCCGCACCGGCGCGTCCAACAAGGACACCTCGTTGTTCGTGCGTGGCGTGGGCACCATCTCCACCTCCCCAGGCGTGGAGCCGACGGTGGCCACGGTGATCGACGGCGTGGTCTACGCCCGTCCCGGCCAGGCCACCCTCGACCTGCTCGACCTGGAGCGCATCGAAGTGCTGCGCGGCCCCCAGGGCACGCTGTTCGGCAAAAACGCTTCGGCCGGTGTGTTGAACATCACCAGCAAGGCGCCCACCGCCGAGACCCACGGTTATATCGACCAGTCCTACTACAGCGGCAATGAAAGCCGCACCCGCTTCGGCATCGGCGGCAGCCTGGTGCCGGATGTGTTGAAGGGTTCGGTCAGCACCTTGTTCGGCAGCTACGACGGTAACGTCGACAACCAGCACAACGGCCAGGAGGTCAACGGCTACAACCACAAGGGCATTCGCGGCAAGTTGGAGTTCACCCCCAACGACGACGTGAAGCTGACCCTGATCGCCGACTACATGCAATCCCACGACGACGCGCCCAATGGCGTGGTGAGCAAGTCCCTGACGCCTGCGTTCGCCAACGCGCTGAGCCCGGTGCGTGCCTCCAGCGACAACCGCGACATCAACACCGATACCCGCAGCCATGTGGAAGACACCAACAAGGGCCTGTCGGCGCAGTTGGACTGGAACCTCGGCGACTACACCCTCACGTCAATCACCGCCTGGCGCGGTTGGGACAACACCAGTACCAGGACGGCGACCGCCTGGGTACCGTGACCGCTGCCTTCCCCGGCACCGCCGACAAGGGCCAGCTGGAATTCAACCAGTACTCCCAGGAACTGCGCCTGGCTTCGCCCAAAGGTGAGTTTCTGGAGTACGTCGGCGGCCTGTTCTATATGCACGGCAAGGATGAAGAAACCTACCAGCGCACGCTCACCACCACCACGCGCACCGACCGTGGCATCGCCGACTACAGCACCACCAACGACAGCTACGCGGTGTTCGGCGAGACCACGCTGAACTTCACCTCACGCTTTCGCGGCATCGCCGGCTTGCGCTACACCCATGACGACCTGAAATACGATCACCGCCGTGTCTCGACCTCAGCCACCACGGTCAGTGGGATTCAACCGGCCACGTCCAGCTCGGGCTCGGTGGATGAAGACGGTTGGTCTGGCCGCCTGGGCGTGCAGTACGACATCACGGACAACGTCACCAGCTACCTGACCTATTCGCGTGGCTACAAGGGCCCGGCGTACAACGTGTTCTTCAATATGCAGCCGCGTGATACCGACGCGCTCAAGCCGGAAACCTCCAACACCTGGGAAGCCGGGATCAAGGCCACGGCCTGGAACAACCGCCTGACCACTAACCTGGCGGTATTCCACAGCGACTACGACAACTACCAGGCCAACTTCTTCGACACCGTGGCCGGCCAAGTGGTAACGCGCTTGATCAACGCCGGCAGCGTCAGCACCGAAGGCGTCGAGCTCGATTACGCCTTGCAGGCCACTCAACAACTGAAGTTCTCCGGGGCGCTGGCCTACACCCGTGCGCGCATCGACGAGTTCGCCTGCCCTGCAGGTGCAGCTGCCACCTGCAACGTGAACGGCAAGCCCCTGCCCTTCAGCCCGGACTGGAAAAGCTACGTACGTGCCGACTACACCATCCCGCTGGATAACGGCCTGGACATTGAACTGGGCACCGATTACAGCTGGCAGAGCGAAGTGCAGTACGACATCAGCCAGAACGTCGACACCCAGCAAGGCGCCTACGGCATCTGGAACGCCAGCGTAGCCCTGGCCGACTACAGCAACGGCTGGCGCGTCGCCTTGCTGGCCAAAAACCTCGCCGACAAGTCTTACTCGCCGCTGCTGGCCAGCGGTGGCAACTACATCTACCGCGCCGTACCCCGTGACGATGAACGTTACTTCGGCGTGCAACTGCGCAAGGACTTCTAAGCATGAGCCGTCAACTGAAACTCGGCGCCTTTCTCATGGCCACCGGTCACCATGTCGCCGCCTGGCGCCACCCGGACGTGCCGGCGAACGCCGGGCTGGATTTCGCCCAGTACAAACACCTGGCACGCGTGGCCGAAGGGGCGAAGTTCGATGCGCTGTTCGTGGCTGACAGCATTGCCGCGGCCACCGGTGAGATTGCCAGCCACATGGCGCGTTCGGATCATTTCGAGCCGCTGACCTTGCTCTCGGCGTTGAGTGCAGTGACGGATAACATCGGCCTGATCGCCACGGCGACCACCACCTACAACGAGCCTTACCATGTGGCACGTAAATTCGCCTCGCTGGATCACCTCTCCGGCGGGCGGGCGGGCTGGAACCTGGTGACCTCGGACGCCGCCGCCGAAGCGCAGAATTTTGGCCGCGATGAACACCTTGGCCATGGCGAACGCTACAGCCGCGCACGGGAGTTTCATCAGGTGGTGACCGGGCTCTGGGACAGCTGGGAAGATGATGCCTTTGTGCGCGACAAGGCCAGCGGCACCTACTACGATTCGGCCAAATTGCATGTGCTGGATCACGTCGGCGAACATTTTCGCGTCAAAGGCCCACTCAACGTGGCGCGCTCACCCCAGGGCCAGCCGGTGATCGTGCAGGCGGGTTCTTCGGAAACCGGCCGTGAGTTGGCAGCGCAAACCGCCGAAGTGGTGTTTACCGCACAGACCTCGCTGGAAAATGCCCAAGCGTTTTATGCCGACCTCAAGCGCCGTCTCTTGCAGTACGGACGTGACGCGGACTCGCTGAAAATCATGCCCGGCGTGTTTGTGGTGGTCGGGCAAACGGAGCTTGAGGCACAGGCAAAATTCGAAGCGTTCCAGGAGCTGATCGAGCCAGAAGTCGGCGTTGCATTGTTGGGCCGCATGCTGGGTAATTTCGACCTGTCCGCCTACCCGCTGGACGGGCCATTGCCGGAGCTGCCCTTGACCGACAGCGGGCAGCGCAGCCGTCAGCAGTTACTCAGTGACCTGGCCAACCGCGAGAACCTGACCTTGGCACAACTGGGCCGGCGCATCGCCGGCGGGCGCGGGCATTACAGCTTGATCGGCACACCTGCGCAGATCGCCGATGAGCTGCAACGCTGGTTCGAAAACGGCGCGGCTGATGGCTTCAATATCCTGGTACCGCACCTGCCCGGTGGGCTGGAAGATTTCGCCCAATGGGTGGTGCCTGAACTGCAACGGCGCGGCCTGTTCCGTACCGAATACACTGGCTCTACCTTGCGTGAAAACCTCGGTTTGGCACGCCCCGAAAACCGCTTTAAAAAGGACGATGCATGAAAATTCCGGCGCTGTTACTGGCCCTGCTGGCGGTGACCCAAACCGCCCTGGCCGCCGACCCTGCCACCTTGCGCATCGGCTACCAAAAAGGCTCGATTGCCCTGGTGTTGGCCAAGGAACACGGCCTGCTGGAAAACGCTTCCCGCAGACCAATGTGAAGTGGATCGAATTCCCCGCTGGCCCGCAGATGCTTGAAGCCCTCAACGTCGGCGCACTGGACGTGGGCTCCACCGGCGACATCCCACCCCTGTTCGCACAGGCCGCAGGCGCGGACCTGGTCTACATCGGCGCCGAACCGCCCAAGCCCACTGCCGAAACGATCCTGGTGCGCAATGACAGCCCGCTGCACTCAGTGGCGGACCTCAAGGGCAAGAAAGTCGCGTTCCAGAAAGGCTCCAGCTCCCACAACCTGATCCTGCGTGCGCTGAACAAGGCTGGCCTGAGCTACAAGGATATCCAGCCGGTGTACCTGCCGCCCGCCGATGCCCGTGCAGCGTTCGAACAAGGCAGCGTGGATGCGTGGGCGATCTGGGAACCCTATTCGTCCTTGGCGTTAAGCCAGAGCCCAAGCCATGTGCTGGCCAATGGCGAGGGATTGGGGTTGTCGGGGCCGGTTTACACGGCGCGGCGTGAGTATGCCAAGGCCAATAGCGCGTTTGTGCATGACCTGCTGGGCGAACTGACTGCGGCAGAAGCGCTGACCCGCAGCCAACGCGAAGACAGCTTGAAGGTGTTGACCCGTTTTATGGGGCTGCCAGCGAATGTGATTGCGCGGTACATGGATAACCGCCCGCCTTCGCCGATCCTGCCGATTGACGAAAAGATCATCCAGGCGCAGCAGGCGACGGCGGATTTGTTCTACCAGAACCGGTTGCTGCCCAAGGCCATCGACGTGAAAAAGCCGTGTGGAGATCAGAAGCCAACTGATTAGTCATATTTGAAAGCGGCGGGTCAGTCAATAGATGTATTGGCTGACCCGCCGCTTTCGCGAGCAAGCCCGCTCCCACAGTTTTTACCGCGTCAGGCGTGATTACGGGTGCTTTTCTCTATGAGGCACATCGGGGTTCCGGCAATCGGTTCCTGCATCACCTGCACCTGCACATCAAATACCTGGCGCATCAACTCGGCACTGATCACTTCCCCCGGCGCACCATGCGCCACCAGCCTGCCGCCGTGCATCACCGCCAGGTGATCGGCATAACGACAGGCCTGGTTGATATCGTGCAACACCGTCATCACCGTCTTGCCCTCTGCCGCCAATTCCCTCATCAAGTCCAACAACTCAACCTGATGACTGATGTCGAGGTAAGTGGTGGGCTCATCCAGCAATACCACCGGCGCATTCTGCGCCAGCACCATTGCCAGCCACGCCCGTTGCCGCTGGCCACCGGACAAGTCCGCCAACGCGCGATCTGCCAAACCGTCCAGTTCCAGACGCTGCATGGCTTGGGTCACATGGGACTGGTCGTTGCCGCTCAAGCGCCCCCACAGCGAGTTGTGCGGGCTGCGCCCATAAGCCACCAACTGGCGCACGCTGACGCCTTCCGGCACCGGCAGCACCTGCGGCAAAAACGCGATCTGCCGTGCCAATTGGCGAGCAGACACGCTGGCGTAGGCCTGCCCGTCCAACGTCAGTTCGCCCTGGGTCGGCTTGAAAATGCGCGCAAACGCCTTGAGCAAGGTCGACTTGCCACAGCCGTTCGGCCCGATCAATGCGGTGACCTTCCCGGCCGGCGGCGTGAACGACAGCCCTTGCACAATGCGCGTCGCACCGTAGCCAATATCGAGCTGATGTGCCTGCAAAATACTCATGTCATCAGCCCTTGAACCGTGCCAGCAACCAAAGAAAATACGGTGCGCCAATCACCGCTGTGAGCACCCCTGCGGGGGATTTCGCTGGGCGCGATCAACGTACGCCCCAGCGTGTCGGCCAGCACCAGCAACAGCGCACCGATCACCATCGCTGCCGGCAGCAGGTACTGGTGGTGCCCGCCCACCAAGCGCCGCGCCATATGCGGTGCGACCAGCCCGATAAAACCAATCGGCCCGATCACCCCAACCCCCAGGCTGGTGAGCAGCACCGCACACGCCATCGCCAGCCAGCGCGTACGGTTCAGCGCCGTGCCCAAGCTGTGCGCCGCCTCATCGCCGAGGGCAATCAGGTTCAGCGGTTTGGCCAGGCACAGGCCCAGCGGGATCAACACCAAAAACGGCAACACCAATGCCACGTGGTGCCAGTTGCGGCTCCACAGGCTGCCCGTGAGCGCAAGCAACGCGGTGTTGATATCCAGCGGATGGGACAGAATCAGAAACTCGGTGACACTGGACAACGTCACCGCAATCGCCACCCCGGACAGCGCAAAGCGCACCCCGGAAAAACTCACGCCGGTGTTGTACAGCGCCAGCAGCAACGCGCCGCCGGCACCGCCCAGGCACGCCACCAGCGGCAGCCAGGCAATCGGCAGCTGCGGCCAACTGATGATCGCCACGGTCAGCGCCAAGCCTGCGCCCTGGGTGACGCCGAGGATTTCCGGCGAGGCCAGCGGGTTGCGGATCACGCCCTGCACAATCGCCCCGGCCAGACCGAAGGCAGCACCTGCGAGAATCGCGATCAGGCTGCGCGGCAGGCGATGGTTCCATACTTCGAAGTCGAGGGCGTCGTGGGCCAACAGGCGGTCGAGCACGGTGTCGGGCTTGAGCCACTGGGTACCGGCGCTGAGGCTGATGAACGTTGCCAGCAGCAACAGCCCCAGCAGCAGCCAAAGGCGCAATCGTGGGCGGATCATAGGGCGCGCCTGGCGAGAAAGAGGAAGAACGGTGCACCGATCAATGCAGTCACCACACCCGCCGGGGTTTCGACTGGAAACGCCACGGCGCGGCTAAGCAAGTCGGCACCCAACACGATCACCGCGCCCAATGCCGCGCTCAACGGGATCAGCCAGCGGTAGTCATTGCCCAGAAACTGGCGAAGGATATTCGGCGCAATCAGCCCGACAAACCCAATCGGCCCCACCGCGCAGACACTCGCCCCCACCAGCAACAGGCTGGCGACAAAAAACCTGCAAACGCAGGCTGGCGATGCCCACGCCCAAGGAGCGCGCGGCGTCTTCACCGAGGTTGATCAGGTTCAAGCGCGGCGCACACCACAGCGCCCACAGGCCGCCGATCAGGGTGCACGGCCAGAGCAATTGCACCTGCGCGGCGCCGACATTGGCCAACGAACCGGCCAGCCAATTCAGCACACTTTGCGCCTGGGCTTCGACCAGGATCACCGTGAGGCGGGTCAATGCCGCGCACAATGCCGCAACCGCCACACCGGCCAGCACCAAGCGGCCCTGGGCGGTAGTCGGCGACCAGGCACCACCGAGACTGAACACCGTGACCCAGGCCAACGCGCCGCCCAGGCAGGTCATCAACAACGCGCCACCGGCAAACGGTGGCGCGACCAAGCCTGTCGAGAACAACGCCAAGCCCAACGCCGCTCCCGCCGTTACGCCGAACAACGATGGCGAGGCCAGGCGGTTACGGGTGATGCCCTGCATCAGCGCACCGGCCAGGCCCAGGCAAGCCCCCACCAGCGCTGCACATACGGCACGCGGCACCCGCAATTGGGCGACGATATACGCCATATTGCCGCCCACGCTGCCCTGGTGAACCAGGCCATTCCACGCATCCATTGCGGTGAGTGTGAACGGCGACCAGCTGTACAGCGAGAACCAGAACAACACGGCCCCCAGCAACACAATGCCGACGGCGGCGAAACTGCGCGGCACGCTTAGTGGCTCAGTACGGCTTTGCCGCCTTTGAGAATCGCCAGCGCATCTTCGGCGATCTGCTCCGAGGCCAGCACGCCCCGGTTACGCGCCCAGCTGTCGCCGTCGACTTCGGCTACGTGTTTGTTACGCACCGCGCCAAGCACTTGCCACAGCGGCTGCTTGCTCCAGGTGTCGACGATGCTCGGGCGGCGGTAGTGGCCGACCAGCAGCCAGCCGGGGTCCAGTGCCAGCAGTTGTTCCAGACTGACAAACTCGGTGGGCGCAGCATTGGCGCGTACCGACGGCACTTTCAGGCCGATGGCTTGCAGCACGCTACCGGCGTAGGAGTCCGGGCCGTGCACCGAGAAGCTGTCTTCACGGGCAACGCCAAACAACACGCTGGCGCCGGCGGGAATCTGTTGCGCGATGGCTTTCAGATTGTCGCGGTTCTTCTGGATACGCGCTTGCATCTGCGGGCTCTTGCCCAGGGCCTTGCCGATCAGCTCGGCGGATTTCAGGCTGCCCTCGTAGTCCTCACCGCGTGACGGCAGCAACAGGGTCGGCGCGATGCTCGCCAGGTCGCTGTACAAGGCTTGATGACGGTTGAGGTCGGCGACAATCAGGTCCGGCTTGAGCCGGGCGATTTCCTCGATGCTTGGCTGCGAACGCAAGCCCACCGACTTCCATTGGCCGATGGCCTGGCGCACACGCGGCAACACACGGTTGGCATCGCCATCATCGGCAGCGCCTACCGGGGTGACGTCAACGGCGGCGAGGCTGTCGAGAAAGGAAAACTCCAGCACCACCACGCGCTTGGGCGCATCCGGCAGGTGCACGGCGTGCTGGCCGTCGTTGAGGTCGATGGGAGCAGCGCTCAACACGCTTGAAGAGAACGCCAGCAGGCAGGCGGCCAGGGTGGGGATGGAGCGCAGCAATCGCATGACAAGGACCTCGGCGTTAAAACACCCCAGCTAGACAGGCCGGGGAAAACGGCGGGTACTATTCCATATCGGGGCGGCGCAATCAAAAAACATTCTCATTAGCCCTGACACCGCAGCTCAAATGTGGGAGCGGGCTTGCTCGCGAATGCATTGTGTCAGTCAATACATCCAGTGACTGATACACCGCTTTCGCGAGCAAGCCCGCTCCCACACTGGGATCTGTGTACACCCGTTAAAAATCGACAGTGGCCGACAACAGGTAGGTACGCGGTGTCGCCAGGGTCAGCCCCGGCTCGCTGTCATCCGACGCACCGGCCGAGCTCCAGTAGCGCTTGTCCGCCACGTTTTCCACATTCGCGCGCAGGGTCACGTGCTTGTCGTCCACCTTGAACGCATAACGTGCGCCGACGTCGATACGGTTCCAGGCGTCGATTTCCTTGACGTTGGACTGGTCCAGGTACTGCGAGCTGGAATGGATGCCACGGCTGGTCAGGGTCAGGCCTTCAAGCCCCGGCACGTCCCATTCGGCGCCCAGGTTGACGTTGTACTCTGGCGTGGCCGGTGCGCGGTTGCCGTCCCAGGTGCCATTGGTGGTGTCTTTGAGTTTGCTGTCGATGTACATCACCCCGCCCAGCAGACGCACACCCTTGAGCGGTTCGCCGAATACGCTCAGCTCCGCACCGGTGTTTTCGCGCTTGCCATTGGGGCCGAACAGCCGCGTGGTGGCGTTGGTCACATAGGCCGGCTGCTTGATACGAAACACGGCGGCGGTCACGGCGAAGGCGCCGGCGTCGTATTTGGCGCCGACTTCCACCTGGCGGCTGATGAACGGCGGGAAGATCTCGTCCTCGTTACGCGAGGTGGACGGCGCGATCTTGCCCTGGCTCAGGCCTTCCATGTAGTTGGCGTACAACGACAGTTTGTCGGTGGCCTTGAACAGGAGGCCGCCCGACGGCGAGAGTTTTTCTTCGTCGTAGTTGGTCTTGCCTTTGATGCCGTCGCTCCAGTCATCCACCTTGACCCGCTGCCAGCGCGCGCCGAGGGTCAGCAACAGGCGGTCGTCGAAGAAGCCAAGGGTGTCGGACAGGGCCACACCGCTGAAGGCGTTCTCGGTATAAACCTTGGCGTCCTGGCGCGTTGCCGTGGACGGCGTTGGGGTTTGCACCGGGTTGTACAGATTGCTCGGCGCCGCCGCATACCGTGCGCCGCCGTTGGTGAAGTCCATGTAGAAGTAGCTGGCCGCCAGGTTGACTTCGTGGCTCACCGGCCCGGTATGGAACCAGTTACGCACGCCGGCGGTGTAAGTGCGCACGTTTTCATCGCGGGTGAAATCGCGCGGCTGCACACTGAAATCCCCAGCCGCATTGCTCACGGAGACTGCATGGCGCAGGAAATCGTGGTTGCTTTTACGCGCGCCGACACCGCCGTACAGCATCACGTTGTCGCTGAGGTCGTATTCAGCGTTGACCGTACCAAAGGTGTCGTGGGTGCGGGCCTTGCTCCAGGATTGCGCATAGTTGCGGCGCACATCGTTGGCGCTGGGCACCGGCGCGGCGGCTGCCACCTGCACGCGTTCCTGGGGGCATCGGTGTCACGTTCGGTGTGGCCGATATCGGTGGAAAGGCGCAGGCGCTCGCCACGAAAATCCAGGCCCAGCACGGCCATTTCGCGGTCGACGGTTTGGTGATCCCATTCGGTATCGCCGGACTGCTTCACGCCGTTGAAGCGGATGCCAAACTTGTTGTCTTCGCCAAAGCGTCGCCCTACGTCCACCGCGCCGCCAGCCTGGCTGCCAGAGGCCCAGGTGCCGGTGAACGAATTGATGTCCTTGTCGGTGGCGCGCTTGGGCACCACATTGATCCCACCGCCCACGCTGCCACGGGGCGAGATGCCATTGATCAACTGGCTCGGGCCCTTGAGGATGTCGACGCGATCGGCCATTTCCATATCGATGGTGTACGTCGGCAACACGCCGTACAGGCCGTTATAGGCCACATCGCTGTTGAACAGGCTGAAACCACGAATAGTGAACTGCTCGTAGCGCCCACCGGCCGGGTTGGTGGCGCGTACCGAAGGGTCGGCGGCGATCAGGTCGCCCAAGGTGCGCGCCTGCTGGTTCTTCACCGCTTCTGCGGTGTAGGTGGTGATGCTGAACGGGGTCTCCATGAAGTCCCGCGTGCCCAGCATGCCTTGCGCGGTGCGTCGCGCCACTTGGCCACCGGCGTAGGTATCGCCGTCGTACAGGCCAGTGGTGCCGAGGATCGAGGTCGGCGCCAACTCAAGCGTACTGCCCTCCGGCACCGGCACCAGCCTGTAGGCCTGTTCACCCATGGCCTGCAGTTGCAGGCCAGAACCTTGCAGCAACCGGGCAAAGCCCTCTTCCACGCCAAACTCTCCGGACAAGCCACTGCTGCTGCGCCCGCTCACCAGCGCCGGGTCCACCGACAGATTGACCCCGGCCAAGCCAGCAAAACGGGTCAACGCCGCGCTCAGGCTGCCGGCTGGCACTTGGTAGCTGCGGCGGGCGGCGGTGTCTTCGGCGAAACTGACGGCGGTGAAAAACGGACTGGCGCTGAGGCTCAGCAACAGGCTCAGCTTGAGCAAGGGACGGACGACGGGCATGGGAGGAAGCTCTCGATTTTGTTCACATACCTGGAATGACCGGCGACGCAAAAAAAAGGGACAGGTTTATTTAATTATTTTTCAACGCGGCCAAATACCTCGATCACCAGAGGCTAGCGGTGCGCGCAGTTTCCCGGCTGGACGCAGATCAAAATGTGGGAGCTGGCTTGCCTGCGATAACGGTGTATCAGCCAGCATTTGTAGCGACTGACACACCGCCATCCCACACTCACCAGACCGCAATATGGGAGTCCGCCCGCGGCTCGGTGCCGCCGCACAGCACCCCGCTAACCGGATCACGCAGGATGATCTGGCCACGCCCGTATTCTGTGAGATCACTGGCAATCTGCACCTGATGCCCTCGCCGTGCCAAGGCATTGGCCAGGTCTCGGGAGGCGCCCTGCTCGATCCCCACCTTCATCTCGCCCAACCATTGCCAGCGCGGTGCATCCAGCGCCGCTTGCGGGTTGAGGCCGAAATCCACCAGGTTCATCACCATCTGCACATGGCCCTGGGGCTGCATATAGCCGCCCATTACGCCGAACGGTCCAAGGGCCTGGCCGTCCTTGGTAAGGAAGCCGGGGATGATGGTGTGAAAGGTTTTTTTGCCCGGCGCCAGGCAGTTGGCGTGGGCCGGGTCGAGGCTGAATTCCTGCCCGCGATTCTGCAAGGCGATACCGCTGTCGGGCAGCACCACGCCGGAGCCAAAGCCGTGGTAGTTGCTCTGGATAAACGAAACCATGTTGCCCTCGGCATCCGCCGTGGCCAGGTACACCGTGCCGCTGGCATGGGGGTCGCCGGGCTTGGGCGGCTGCGCCTGTTCGCCGATCTGCGCGCGACGTCGGCGGCTGTAGTCGTCGCTGAGCAGATCGGCAACAGCGACGCGCATGTGCTGCGGGTCGGTGATGTAGTGCAGGCCGTCGCTGTAGGCGAGCTTCATCGCCTCCAACTGGCGGTGCCAGGTCTGCTGGCTGTCGCGGTGGTCGAACTCGAAGCCTTCGAGGATTTTCAGCGCCATCAAAGCCACCAGGCCCTGGCCGCTCGGGGGAATTTCCCAGACGTCGACGCCACGGTAGTTGACGTGGATCGGCTCAACCCACTGCGCACGGTAATCCTTGAGGTCACTGGCGCGCAGGTAGCCACCGCTGGCGCGTGAATGGGCGTCCAGGCGTTCGGCCAGGGCGCCGCGATACAGGCTTTCACAGCGGGTTGCGGCCAGTTCTTCGAGGGTGCGAGCCTGGGCCGGGTTGCGGAAAATTTCGCCGGCCCGAGGCGCGCGGCCGTCAATCAGGAAGGTGTCAAACCAGGCGTCCAGCACCGTGTCGCGATGGGGGTGAATTCGTCCAACGCGATCTGCCATTGGTGGGCGACCACCGGCGACAGCGGGAACCCGTCCCGCGCCAGGCGGATGGCCGGTTGCAGCAGCTCGGCAAACGGCAGCGCGCCGAAGCGTTGCGACAGCTCGGCCCAGGCCGACGGGCAACCGGGCACGGTGACTGGAGTCCAGCCATACAGCGGCATCTGGTCATGCCCTGCCGCCTTGACCGCCTCGATACTCAAGGCCGCCGGCGCGTGGCCGTTGGCGTTAAGGCCATGCAGTTGGCCCTTGGCCCAGACCAACGCAAACGCATCGCCGCCCAAGCCGCAGCCGGTGGGCTCCACGACCGTCAAAGCAGCCGCCGTGGCAATGGCGGCGTCGATGGCGTTGCCGCCCTTTGCATGATCTCGATACCGGCCTGGGCGGCCAGCGGTTGGGACGCCGCCACCATGCCGCGCTGGGCAAACACGCTTTGGCGCTGCGACGGATAGGGGTACTCGTGAGCAGAAAATTTCAACATGGCAGAGACTCTTCGATTCATTGGCCGGACTTGATGCGGTTCCATTCCCGGGTCATCAGGCGCTGGATATTTTCCGGCAGGTCGGCGGAGACAAAGGTGTGGTTGATCACGTCGTCACCGGGGTAGATGCCTGGGTTGCCGCTGACTTTGGGGTCCATCAGTGGCGTGGCGTCCTTGTTCGGGTTGGCGTAGCCGACGTAGTCGCTGACGGGCGCGATCACTTCAGGGCGCAGCAGGTAATTGATGAAGGCATGGGCGTTGGCCGCGTTACCGGCATCCTTGGGGATCGCCAGCATGTCGAACCACAGGTTCACACCTTCCTTGGGGATCAGGTAACGGATGTCGATGTTTTTACCCGCCTCCTTGGCACGGCTCTGGGCCTGCATCACGTCGCCGGAATATCCCACTGCCACGCAGATATCCCCGTTGGCCAGGTCGGCGGTGTATTTCGAGGAGTTGAAGTAGGTCACCGATGGGCGCAGCGCCATCAGCCGGGTCGAGGCCTGTTTGTAGTCATCGGGCTTGGTGCTGTTGGGGTCCAGGCCGAGGTAGAGCATGACTTGGGGAATGATCTTCACCGGCGCATCAAGAAAGGCCACCCCACAACTTTTCAGCTTGGCCAGGTTGCCCGGTTCGAACACCATGGACCAGGAATCCAGCACGGCATCCTTACCCAGCACGGCGCGCACTTTTTCGGCGTTGTAGCCGATGCCCACGGTGCCCCACATGTACGGCACGGCGTAGCGGTTGCCGGGGTCGGCGGCCTCAAGGCGCTGCATCAGGCGCGGGTCTAGATGCTTCCAGTTGTCCAGCAGATTGCGTTGCAGCGGCTGGTAGGCACCGGCGCGAATCTGCTTGGACAGGAACTGGCTGGACGGCACCACCACGTCGTAGCCCGAATGCCCGGAGAGCAGCTTGGCTTCGAGCATTTCGTTGGTGTCGAAAATGTCGTACTGCACCTTGATCCCGCTGTCTTTCTCGAAGTGCTTCAGGGTGTCGGGGCCGATGTAGTCGGACCAGTTGTAGACCTTGACCACCGAATCGGCAGCCTGGCTCATGGGCACAACAGCGGCGCAGCACAGGACGACAAACACACTCGATAAACGCATGGCAAATTTCCTTGGAAGGGTCATAACACGCGACTGAGAAAGGCCCGGGTACGGGGATGGCTGGGGTGGCTGAAAATCTGCTCTGGCGGTCCTTGTTCGATGAGCTCGCCCTGGTCGAGCACCACCACGCGGTCGGCCACTTCACGGGCAAAGCCCATTTCGTGGGTGACCACCACCATGGTCATGCCCTCCTCGGCCAGCTCCTTCATCACTTGCAGCACTTCACCGACGGTTTCCGGGTCGAGGGCGCTGGTGGGTTCGTCGAACAGCATCGCCTGGGGTTTCATCGCGAGGGCGCGGGCGATGGCCACTCGTTGCTGCTGGCCGCCGGAAAGCATCGAGGGGTAATGGCTGGCCTTGTCCGCCAGGCCCACCCGTGCCAGCAGGGCACGCGCCTGTTCCAAGGCTTCGGCGCGCGGTGTGCCGAGCACGTGGATCGGTGCTTCGATGATGTTTTCCAGCGCGGTCATGTGGGGGAACAGGTTGAAGCGCTGGAACACCATGCCGATGTCGCGGCGCTGGCGAGCAATGTTGCGCTCCGAATCGCGCACCAGGCTGCCGTCGCTGCGTTCGCGATAGCCCATGGCACGGCCGTTGACACGAATGCGCCCGCCCTGAATGTCTTCCAGCAGGTTGATGCAGCGAATGAAGGTGGTCTTGCCCGAGCCCGAGGCACCGATCAGCACCACCACTTCGCCGCGCCGCACTTGCAGGGAGATGCCCTTGAGGATCTGCAAGTCGCCGAACGACTTGTGCAGGTCCAGGGCTTCGATGATCAGTTCGTCACTTTTGTGCGCCATGGTTAGCGTCCCCTCAGCAGTTTCAAGGTGCTGCGCCCGAACATGCGGCTGGACGCGGGCGGCGGTGTCGAAGGCCGGTCGGACTGGCCGAAACGTGCCTCCAGCCAACGCTGGAAGAAGCCCCACAAGGTGGTGAGCATCAAGAAGTAGATGGCGACCACCAGGTACAACTCGAACACACGGAACGTCGCCGAGGTGACCATTTGCGTACTGAGCAGCAACTCCTGCACGCCGATCACGCTGACCAGGGTGGTGTTCTTGAGCATCACGTTGAACTCGTTGCCCAGCGGCGGCACGATCACGCGGAACGCCTGGGGCAGCACGATGCGCCGCATCAGCTTGGCGAAGCCCATGCCCAGGGAACGCCCGGCTTCGTATTGGCCTTGTCCACCGCGCCGATGCCGGCGCGGATGATCTCGGCCATGTATGCGCCTTCGTTTAAGCCCAAGGCGATAATGGCGGCCTGGATATTGCCCGGCACGATCAGACCGAACAGTTCGATATCCTCGAAGCGGAAAAGCCCGCCCGCCGCCAGCGCCGTGTACAGGAACACGATCTGCACCAACAGCGGCGTGCCGCGCATCAGCCACACATAAAAACGCACCGGCAGGTGCAGCAGTGGGTTCTTCGACAGGCGCAACAGCGCCGCCGCCAACCCCAGCACGCAACCCAACAACATCGCCAATACGCTGATCAGGCAGGTCAGCCAAAGCCCGGTGAGGTACACCCCGCTGGGCTGCAACAGGTACTGCCAGAACACATCCCAATTGAAGTTCATTGCGGGAAACCTCAGTCGAGAGTGTCGCTGCTGACATGCCATTTATTCAGCAATGCCACGTAGCTGCCGTCGCTGCGCATGTCGCTGATCACCTGCTGCACGGCAGCGGTGAGTTGCGGGTCGTCCTTGCGCATGCCCAGGCCGGTGAGAATGCGGCTGAATGCCGGCACGCCTTCCTGGAACAGGTCAGGGGCCATCGCCGCGTAGTAACCGGCGGTTTCCACGGTGGTGCCGTAGGCGTCGACCTGGCTGATGCGCAGGGCCTGGAAGGCATCGGTGTCGGTGTTGTAGACCACCAGTTTCATCGGTGGCTTGCCGGCCTTGGCCAGGCTTTCGTTTTGCGTGTCCAGCAGGGTCTTGATGGTGGAGCCGTTGAGCACCGCGACCTTGTGCCCGGACAAATCATCCAGCGCCTTGATGCCTTTGGGGTTGCCCTTGGGCACCACCACCGATTGGCTGGAATACATGTAGTTGACGATGTCGATCACCTGGCGCCGCTCGGGCTTGTCGAACAGTTGGTCGACGATCATGTCGCACTGCTGGGCAAGCAATGCAGGCACCAGGCCGGAGAACGGAATCACCCGCCATTGCACCTGTTTGTCGCCCAGACGCTTGGCGATTTCCAGGCCCAGGTCGACGGTAAGACCGCGTGGTTTCTGGGCTTCATCGAAGGACACCAGGGGCGGTGAGTCCATCCCCGAGCAGTAGGTGAGTTTGTCGACTTTCTGCAAGCGCTCCGGTACCTGGGGCGCAGCAGTTGCCCATTGGGTACAGAGGCCGAGGGAGAGAGCCACCAGCAAGGCGCGGCGTTTATGCATGACCAGACACTCCAGTTCGTTGGTTAACGGGGCAGGACTCAAAGTCAAAACACAGGCGGGCTTGGGCCCACCTCTGATTATTTTTCCGATTGCAAAAACTGGATCAGCGCCGGCACGGTGCCTTCGATGTGCTCGCGCACCACGGCTTCGGCGCGGGCGGCGTCGCCGGCGCGGATCGCATCGAGGATCACCGCATGTTCCTGGCGGGCGCTGAGGGGTTTGTCGCCGTGCTGCAACCACAGGCGCATGGGCGCTTCCACCAGCGAATAGAGCGCCGAGATTTGCTTCATCAAACGCGGACGACCGCTGAGGCTGCACAGGTATTCGTGGAACGCGCGGTGGCGACTGACCCAGGCGGCGCTTTCGTCGCGGTAGTCGTCCATCTCGTCAAGCATGCGTTCCAGCGCGGCCAGTTGGCGCTCGCCGATACGCCCTACCGCAACCCGTACCGCCAGGCCTTCGAGGGCGCTACGCATCTCGAACACTTCGTGCAATTCGTCGATATCCAGGCCGCTGACGACCGCGCCACGGTTGGGTCGAAGGGTCACTAACCCTTGGGCATCCAAGCGGCGAAAGGCTTCGCGCACCGGCATGCGGCTCATGCCGATCTCGCTGGCGATGTCTTCGGCAATCAACCGGTCGCCCTTGCGGTAGCGCCCGCTGCAAATGGCATCGAGCAAGAAGTTGTAGGCCTCCTCCTCGGCGGTGAGGGGCTGGCGGTCAACGTAAGTGGGGGCAAATTGCATCGGCAGCACCTTTTGAATTTTTGTATCCAATTATCCACGAATGCAAAAAAGCAGAATGCGTGCCAACTGCCTCAATGCAGAGCCAAGTGATTGATTCGGATGAAATAGCCGGGAATGGCCAATGAGTGAGCGGAAGATGCGCGTAGGAAATTGCTACCAAATGGCTCAGAAAACGCCCCATCTGTGGGCAGAAGTAACGGGCTGCGGGCATAACCTTAGCTGTCGATGTTCTTATTCCTCACGCCCGCCGATGAGTAGATTGATAGCCACGTGTCTTTCAGAGGATGTGGCAAATGACTGAGTCAGTGGTGTGGGTGGCCGGGGTCGGCGCGGTCGCAGGGCTGGGGGCGGCGTTGGCGCGTCGCTTTGCCCGCGAGGGGTATCGCGTGGCGGTCAGCGGCAGGAGCCTGGACAAGTTGCAGGCCGTGGTCGCGCAGATTGAAGCCAGCGGCGGCAAGGCGAATGCGGTAGTGGCTGACTCCGGTGTTGAAGCCGATGTGCTCGCAGCGATCGCGCAGGTCAATCAGCTCGGTACGCTCAAGGCAGCGATCTTCAATGTGGGCAACGCGGTGTCTGCACCGGCCCTGGAGTTGAGCGCCGAACTGTTCGAGCAAACCTGGCGCGCCTCCACGCTGGGCGGTTTTCTGTTCGCCCGTGAAGCCACCCGCGCCTTGCTCGCCAATGGCGGCGGTAGCTTGCTGTTTACCGGGGCCACCGCGTCATTACGCGGCAAGCCGCCGTACACCGCGTTCGCGGCAGGCAAGGCGGGTTTGCGTTCGATAGCGCAGTCGTTCGCCCGTGAATTCGGCCCGAAAAACGTGCACGTGGCCCACGTGGTCATCGACGGCTCCATCGACGGCGAACGCATTAAAAGCCGCGCACCGGAATACCTGGCCAAGCTGGGCGAGGACGGTTCGTTGAAGCTCGACGATATCGCCGATGCCTATTGGTACCTGCACACCCAACCGCGCAGCGCCTGGACCCAGGAGCTGGACCTGCGGCCGTTCAAGGAACCGTTCTGACCTGGAGGTGGTTTTATGGGAACGCACCAGACTCAACTCACCCCCGCCTCCGTGCGCGGCGTGCTCAATTACTTGCAGGACACCGGCCAGCGCCCGGTGAACTACACCTACCCGCCACCCGACGGCGAGGCCCAGCGCAGTGGCGTGCTGGACCCTACCGAGGTGAGCATCCATAACGCACGGCTGTTGGATGAGCCGGCAAGTATCAATCGCCAAGGCTTCGAGCGAATCGATCACGCCAGCGCCGTGGCCAACCTGGAAGATGACGAGCAGGTACGCCTGCATTACTACCCGGAAACCGAAGCCCTGCTCAAACAGCAGACCGGCGCGGTGAAGGTGGTGATCTTCGACCATACAATCCGCGTCGATGACCCTGGCCGCGAAGCACGCGGCCTGCGCGAACCGGTGCGCTACGTGCACAACGATCAGACCGAACGCTCGGCCATCCGTCGGGTGCGCGACCACTTGCCGGCGGACGAAGCCGAACAACGCCTGCTCAAGCGCTTTGCGATCATCAACGTCTGGCGCCCTATCGGCGCGGCGGTCCAGAGCACGCCCCTGGCCCTGTGCGATGCGCGCAGCATGGCCGACGGTGACCTGTTGCCCAGCGACCTGGTGTACCGCGACAAGGTCGGCGAGACATTTTCGGTCAAGGCCAACCCGGCGCACCGTTGGTTTTACTACCCACAGTTGCGGCCGGACGAGGCCTTGTTGTTGAAGATCCATGATTCGCGACAGGACGTGGCCAGGCTGAGTGCGCACACCGCGTTCGATGACCCCACCACGCCAAAGGACGCGCCACCCCGGCGCAGCATCGAACTTCGCGCACTGGTGTTCTTCGACAGCTAAATCAAGGCTTCACCCCGCAACGGATCGCGGCTAACCTTGGCCACCGGCCAAGCCTGCGATCCGCGCTTGCCGAACTTCATGATTTCGGAAGCTGCTGCCACCATGGATATTTCTTCGACGCCTCCCCCGCCCGCCAGCAACAAGGAAAATGCCGGCGGGCGCGTTCAGGTCATCGACCGTTCGATTGTGCTGTTGCGCACCCTCTCGGGCCTCAAGCACGGCGCCAGCGCCCTGGACCTGGCGCGACTGACCGGCATTGACCGCACCACCATCCACCGCCTGCTCAAGACCCTCACCCACTGGAGCCTGATCGAATCCCAGGGCGGTACCTATCGCATCGGGCCGGAATGCCTGATCTATTCGGCGGCGTATTTGAACCGCCTGAACCTGCGCAAGATCGCCCTGCCCTACGCGATCGAGTTGCAGCGGGTGATCGGCGAGCGCCAGGCGATTGTGTCGCTGTCGGTGCCGGTGGGCGACCAAGTGGTGCTGATCGAGCGGATGTGGACGCCGACCACGCCGCTCAACGTGATTGTCGACCTGGCCGACCAATTCCCCATCGACGGCAGCCCCAGCGGCCGCGCGGTGCTGCCACCTACAGCGAAGCGGCAGCCCAGGCGATCCTCGGTGAAGCGCGTTACGCCAAGGCGCGGCCCGCGCTGGAGCAGATCCGCAGCCAACAGGACTTTGCATTTGGCCATGGCGAGTTCAAGCCGGGACTGTCCTCGGTGGCGTTTCCAATTCGTGTGGACGCCGGCCAAGCCATCGGCGCAGTGGTCGTCGCCGGGCTTGAGATGGAAGACGAAACCCACCCCGCCTCGTCCCTGGCCAGCCACGTGCGCCGCGCCTGTGAAGGCATCGCGGCGCAATTGGGCAACCTCTAGGGCTTGAGGTCCAGTGCGGCAAGCAGGCGGTTTTTTGCACCTTGCCGTAGTGCGAGCGTGGCAGTTCGTCGATGAAGTAGACGCGGCGCGGCACCTTGTAGCGCGACAGCCCGGCGCGGCAGTGGTCCATCAACTGCTGCGCCGACAGTGGCTGCGAACCGTCCACTACCACCGCTGCACACACTTGCTCGCCCCACTCCAGATCCGCCAGGCCGAATACGTGTACGTCCTGCACGCCGGGGTGGCTCAAGAGGTTCTGCTCGACCTCGCCGGGCTGCACGGATTTGCCACCCGTGCGGATGATGTCCTTGCAGCGCCCCAGTACCTTGAGCAACCCATCGCTACCGATGCAGCCCAGGTCACCGCTGCGCAGCCAGCCGTTGTCGAGCGTCTTGGCGCTGAGGGCTTCAAGCTTCCAGTAGCCGCTCATCAATTGCGGGCCGCCCAGCAGGATCTCGCCGAGGCCATTGGCGTCTGGCCGGTCGATGCGGATGGCGGCGCTGAACAGCGGGCGACCGACCACGCCTTCACCACTGTCGCCGGTCGCACGCACCGCTTGCATCTGCGCAGGCGAGAGGTAGCAACTCCAGGGTGCCTCCGTCATGCCGTAGAGCACGCCGATACGTTCGCTGAACAGGCGGCAGGAGCCTTCCAGCACTTCGCCGGTCAACGCGGCAGCGCCAACGTCGAGGCTCTTGAACGCCGGTAGATCGGCAGGCGTCGAGCCGGTCTCACGCAGCAACCGCAGCAATTGCGTCGGCACCAGGGAACTGAAAGCCACGTTGTATTCGGTGAGTTGGGCGATGAAGGTCTTGCCATCGAAACGCCCACCGAGCACCACCTGGCCACCGCTGAGCACATGGGCGAACACCGCCACCGCTGCAATCGGCCACAGCGGGCGCACATTGAGCAGGACATCCCCCACGGCGGCGCCTCGGCCCATGACGATGTTCTGCAACACCGCGCACAGACTGGCATGCCGGTGCATCACGGCCTTGGGTGTGCCGGTGGTGCCGCCGGTGTAGTTGAGCGAGGCCAATGCCTGGGGCGATTGCGCGGGGCGTGTGGCGACATCGACGGCTTGAGTGTCGGTGACGGCCTGCAGTGGCAGGCAACGAATGCCCAAGCTGTGCGCCACCTCGGCGTACGCCTCGGAATACAGCAACAAGGCGGCGCCCGCATCGTTGAGTTGGGCGACTAATTCGTCAGGCGCCAGCGCCGGGTCCAGCGGCACACGCACGCGGCCGGTGGCCATGCAGCCATAATCGGCCAGCAGATAATCGAGGCTGGCGTCGGCCAGCAAAGCCACCCGCGCACCGGCCGGGATGAGCAATTGATCCAACGCCTGGCCGACGCCGCTGAGGGCGCGATCGAGCTCGGCAAAGCTCAGCGTTTTTTGGCTGGCGGCTTCATGCAACGCGACCCGGTCAGGCCATTTGAAGGCTGCCTGGCTCAGCAGCGTACTGATATCCATGCTTACCACCCGCTCAACACGATGCGCCCAGTGACCTGGCGTGATTCCAGCAGCGCATGGGCCTGGGCCACCTGGTGAAACGGCAGCACTCGGTCGATCAGCGGCGTGACCTGCCCACCTTTGATCAACGCCAAGGCCACGCGCACCTCTTCCAAGGTGGCACTGCCTGAGCCCTGCAGCCGAATCCGCCGGCCGATCAACAAGCCGGGGTTGACCGGCACGCTGGCGGGCGCGACGTTGCCCAACACCACCACGCGACCACCGAGGGCCATGCTGCGCAGGGTGTCTTCAAGGGTGCTGCCGAGGTTTTCCATGGCCACGTCCACACCGCGCTTGCCGGTGAGCGCCCACACCTCGGCGCTGTAGTTGCCGTTGGCGACGATGACGTCATCAGCCCCCAGGTTGTGCAGGAGCTCGCGCTTGTCGGCGCTGCCGGTTACGGCGATCACCCGCGCACCATAGGCTTTCGCCAGTTGAATCTGATGCGCTCCCAGGCCTCCGCTGGCACCGTTGATCAATACCGTTTCACCGGGCTTGAGCGCGGCTTCACCGAGCAGTGCGCGCACGCTGGTGCCGATGGGGCAGGAGGCCAATGCGGCTTGGACGTAATCCAGGCCATCGGGCAGTTCAATCGCGGAAATCGCCGGCACCCGCAGGTATTCGGCGTAAGCGCCTTCGGTGTCTACCGACGGCAGGCCGAGGGCGCGGCACAGGTCTTGGCGACCGCGCAGGCAGTCACGGCACTGGCCACAGAAGCGGCGCTGATACACCACGACCCTGGCGCCGACCACCAAATGATGCACGCCAACACCCACCTCGACCACTTCACCCGCCACTTCGTGGCCCAGCACCACGCCGGTGTGCGCCCCCGGGAGATGCCCGGCGCGGTGCAGCAAATCATGGTGGCAAACCCCGGCTGCCTCGACCCTGACCAACACTTCACCCGCGCCAACCTGCGGGGTGGGCACCTCCTCGACCTGCAATTGCTCCGGTCCACCGAAGGCTTTTAGAACTATGGCTTTCATCTTTTATAACCGTTTCTGACCCGATAAGAATATGTTCATATAACAAACATATTGTTTGCATTGTGCACATGCTTTAAGTTTTCCTCACTTTGACGCGGACCTCAAGGGGCAATCGCGTCTTTCTTTCACACCGGATGAAAAGCCCTTCATGACAGTCGAATACCAACCTATTGGCGATGGCATCCTGGTGGTCACGCTTAACCGCCAGGAGCGCCTCAACGCGCTGGACAGCCAGGCCAAACACGAACTGGCCGAGGTCTGGCAGCGCGCCCAGGCCGACACCGGCGTGCGCGCCATCGTGTTGCGCGGTGCTGGGGAACGAGCGTTTTGCGCCGGCTCCGACCTCAAGGAAATTGAAGCCACGGGCGAGACCGTCAGCAGTGACGTACTGGCCCGTGCCCTGCCCGGCGTCGGCAACGACCTGAGCAAACCGGTGATCGCCGCATTGCACGGCCACACCCTGGGCCTGGGCATCAGCCTGGCGATTCATTGCGATTTTCGCATCGCGCGCCACGACACGCGTTTTCACTTCCCGGAAGTGCAGCACGGCATGTTGTCCGGCTTTAGTGCAATCACCCTGCCCAGCCTGATCGGTGAAGCAGCAGCCCTGGACATCATGCTCAGCGCACGCAAATTCGACGCCCAGCAGGCCCTGGCCCTCGGCCTGGTCAACCAAGTGGTGGACGACGCCTACGCCAGTTCACTGGAACTGGCCGCACGCCTGGCCAGCCACTCCGGCAAGGCGGTGGAGTGGACCAAGATTTTGCTACTGGCCGAACGCAAGGCCCGCCTCACCCGGCAGATGGCACTGGTCGACCAGGCCCGCCAGGACGTGATGCTGGGGCTCTGACCCCACCCCCATAACTAGAAACAGCCAACACCTAAGCCTCCCCAGTACTGTCAGGAACTCCCACCACCAGGAATGGAAAGCGGCACCTAAACATTGGAGCCTCACCATGTCTCGCCCTTACACCCGCTTTCGCCCCAGGCTCAGCCTGCTGACTGTTGGCATCCTTGGGCTGTGCGCCCAACACGCGGCCCAGGCTGAAGAGAAATCCCTGAGCAGCGACACCGCCCTGCAAACCGTGGTGGTCACCGGTGCCCGTGACAGCGGCCGCACCGTGGCCAAGAGCCTGGCGCCGATCGACGTGATCAGCGCCGACGACCTCGCCCGTTCCGGCAAGCAAAACCTGCGCGATGCCCTCGCCGCCAGCGTGCCGTCCTATACCAACGCTGCAGGTTTTACCGGCGGCACCGGGCTGTCGGTCAAATCCGCAACCCTGCGCGGACTGGGCGGTAACCATGTACTGGTGCTGGTCAACGGCAAGCGCCGCCACAACACGTCGTTGATCTTTGTGCAGACCGCCGCCACGTCCAGCGGCCAGTCGCCGGCCGACCTCGATTTGATCCCCATCGCCGCCGTCGACCACGTCGAAGTGCTGCGTGACGGCGCGGCGGCGCAGTACGGTTCGGATGCAATCGCAGGGGTGATCAATATCATCCTCAAGCGCAACCATTCCGGCGGCAGCGGCAGCGCCTTGTACGGGCAATACGCCAACCGTGTGGGTGGCAAGGGCAACTTCGGTGCGCGGGGCCAGGGCCAGGTCAACCAGGGCTTCGAGTTGCCCAATGACGGTTTCTTCAGCCTCAGCGCCGACGTCGGCATCCAGGAAAGCTCCAACGTGGCCGGCGCGGTGCCGGATCGCACCAGCATCTATTTCCGCCAGAACGGCCAGCCCGACCCGCGCGAGACCAGCGAGAGCCGCTATCGCCAGCAGTTGGGCCAGCCGCGTTCGCAAACCTACAACTTCGGCTACAACGCCGAGTTGCCGCTGAACGAGGACTACACGCTGTACTCGTTCTCCACCCTCAGCCACCGCAACTCCACCAGTTGGGGCACCTACCGCACGGCCAACTCGCCACAGAATATTGTCTCGGTGTACCCGGACGGTTTCTCGCCGCGTTTCGTCGTGGAAGAAGACGACTTCCAGAGCGTGTTCGGCGTGCGCAACGACGACCTGCTCGGCTGGGCCTGGGACCTGAGCACCAGCTATGGCTACAACAACGCCAACACCCGCAACGAACGTTCGCTGAACCCGTCACTGGGGCCGAACAGCCCGCAGAATATGGACGGCGGCAACCTGATCGCCAGCCAGTGGACCAACAACCTCGACCTGACCCGCGCGTTCGATACCGGCTTGTTCGCCAAGCCACTGAACGTGTCCACCGGCCTTGAGTTCTGCCGCGACGGCTTTGAGATCCAGGCCGGCGATTACGCCTCCTATGCCGACGGCGGCTATGTGTTCCCGGCCGGCAGTCCGCTGGCCGGCCAACGCCCCAACCCCGGCGCGCCTGGGCTGGTGGGTTTCACCCCGGCGGACGCGCATAACTACTCGCGTACCAATACCGCAGGCTATGTGGATTTCAGCCAGAGCGTCACCGATCAGTGGGACGTCAGCCTGGCCGGACGTTTTGAGCACTACAGCGATTTTGGCGACACCGGCAGCGGCAAGTTCTCTACTCGCTATGCATTCACTCCACAGTTCGCCATGCGCGGTACGGTGAGCAACGGTTTCCGTGCGCCGTCCCTGCAACAGCAGTTCTATTCGTCGTCGCTGACGGCCTGGCGTACGAGCCCGATCACCGGGCAACTGGAACAGGCGACCACGCGCTACGTGACGGTCAACGACGCCGCCGGCCAAGCCTTGGGCGCCAAGCAGCTCAAGCCTGAACGCTCGATGAACTACAGCCTCGGGTTTGTCGCCACGCCCACCGAGAACCTGGACGTCACCGTCGACCTGTACCAGATCGACATCAAGGACCGCATCCTGCAGACCAGTAACCTGCAGGGCACTGCAGTGTCCAACGTGCTCGCTGCCAACGGCCTGAACCCGAACCAGATCGTTTCGTACTTCGGCAACCTGGCCGACACCCGCACCCGCGGCATCGACCTGGTGGCGGACTATCGCTATGACCTGGGCCGCTACGGCAAGACCAAGTGGACCTTGCTCAGCAACCAGAGCCTGCAGACCATCGAGAAAATCAAGGAGCCGGCAGCGCTGGCCGGTACCGGTGTCAGCGCCGTGGGCCGGGACCGCCAGGGCAACCTGACCTCGGCGTATCCGAAGAACACCACCTCGCTGAATGCCGCCTGGCAACTGGGAAATTTCGAGGTCAATCTCAAGGAAACCCGTTACTCCAAGGTCACCGGGCGCAACCAGATTGCGGCCAGCCGCGATGAAGTGGTCAAACCGGCGTTCATTACCGACCTGAGCGTGGGTTACTGGTTGAGCGACACCGTGAAAGTCACCGTGGGCGGCGAGAACATCTTCGACAAACGCCCCGAGCAGTTGAATGACGAGGCCAAGCGCTTCTATTTCTTCCCAACCGACAACCCGACCTACAGCTGGTACTCGCCCTACGGCCTGGAAGGCGCGTACTACTTCGCTAAAGTCGACGTGAGCTGGTAATGACTAACTTCGAACGCCCGCAAGCTGCCTTCGACCAGCGCCTGTACCGCAAACTGGCGTGGCGGATCATGCTGTTCCTGTGCTTCGTGCTCAATTGGCTGGACCGGGTCAACATCAGCTTCGCGCACTTGCAGTTCAAGACCGACCTGAACATCAGCGACGCCACGTTCGGCATCATCGTCGGGGTGTTCTCCATCGGCTACCTGCTGTTCGAGATTCCCAGCAACCTGCTGCTGGAAAAGATCGGCGCCAAAAAAACCATGATGCGCATCATGGTGCTGTGGGGCTGGTGACCATCGCCACCGCGTTTGCCCAGACCCCGGCGCAGTTCTATGTGCTGCGCGTGTTGCTGGGGGCGGCCGAAGCCGGGTTCTTTCCGGGGGTGATCCTGTACCTCACCTACTGGTTCCCGGCCAGCCACCGGGCGCGCATCACCTCGCGCTTCATCATGGCGATTGCGGTGTGCGGGATTATCGGCGGGCCGCTGTCCACCAGCATCATGGGGCACTTCGCAGGCGTCGGCGGGTTTACCGGCTGGCAATGGCTGTTCGTGATCACTGGCATTCCGCCGGTGCTCGCGGGGTTGTTCGCCTGGTACTGGCTGGACGATAAACCGGCGTCGGCCAAGTGGCTGAGCGCGGATGAAAAAGCCGCCATCGAACGGGCCCTGGCCCATGAACGCCAGCAGCGAAAACCCGGCGGGCATACGCGTTTTGTCGAAGCACTGAAGGACCGCAAGGTGTGGTTCATCACCCTGGCGTACTGCCTGACCATCATGTGCACCGGCAACGTCACCAATATCTGGGCGCCGTCGATCATCCGCGATTCGGGAGTAAGCAACCTGGGGCAACTGGGCTTGCTGTCGGCCCTGCCCTACGTGGTTGGCGTGTGCGCAATGTTGTGGGCGTGCCGCCATTCCGATGTGCACCAAGAACGGCGTTGGCACTTCGCGTTGGGCGGCCTGACGGCAGCACTGGCGATGCTGGTGCTGCCCAACTTCCTGTTCAGCCCGTATTCGGCGATTGCCGTGCTGACCTTGATGACCAGCGGTTACCTGGTGGCCACGGCGATTTTCTGGACCATCCCCACGTACTACCTGTCGGACCACGCCAAGGCCGCTGGCCTGGCGCTGGTCAATTGCTGCGGGCAGATCAGCAGCCTGCTCACGCCGATCATGATCGGTGCGATCAAGACCTCCACCGGCAGCATCAGCCTGGCGCTGTATATCGTCGCGGCGCTGGTGGCTGGCGGCACATTGATCCTGTTGTTCGGCGTTCCACGCAGTGCCCTGCGCGACGCTTCCTGACCTTTTGATGGACACTTCCATGACCGATTACCTTGCCCTCGCCCACCAACTCGCCGCGCAGATCCAACCCGGTGCCGCCGACCGCGACGCGGGCCGGATCTTGCCGTACGCCCAGCTCGACCTGATCCGCGAGTCGGGCCTGGGCGCCGCGCGGTGCCCACCGAGTTGGGCGGCGGCGACGTCAGCCAACTGCAAGTAGCGCAGATTTTCATCACCCTGGCCAAGGCCGACCCGAGTGTGGCGCAGGCGTTGTTCCCGCACTTCGCGACCGTCGAGCATCTGCGCCTGATCGCCAACCCGGCGCAACAGCGCGAGTACCTCGGCGCGTTTGCCGAACGCCAGTTGTCGTCGGGGGCGATTGCCGAACGCAGCGGCACCTTTCGCGGTGAGATCCACACGCGCCTGGAGCGTCGCGGCGACCAGCTGGTGCTCAACGGCAGCAAGTTCTACAGCACCGGATGCCTGTTTGCCGACCTGCTGAAAATCCAGGCGGTGGACGAGTCCGGCAACGCGGTGTACGTGATGCTGACCGCCAACACCGCCGGCATTACCCTGCTGGATGACTGGGACGGCATGGGCCAACGCGTTACCGCCAGCGGCAGCACCTTGCTGGAGAATGTGCCGGTGCGCCCGGAGCAGGTGATCCCTCTGGCGCAGTGGTACCAGCGCCGCAACTACATCGGCGCCAGCGCGCAGTTGATCCACTGCGCCCTGGATGTCGGGATCGGCCTGGCGGCACTGGATGACGCAGTGCAATGGGCCCGCAGCGGTACGCGCCCAGTGCGGGAAAGTGGCGTGGATTCGGCACGCAACGATCCGTACATCCTGCACACCCTTGGCGACTTGGCGGCACGTATCCACGGCGCCGAAGCGCTGGTAGAAAAAAGCCGCTGGCGCAGTGGACCTGGCGGCGCGTACGCAGTTGCAAGGGTTGGCCGAGGGCGAGGAACTGGAGGCAATCCTGGTGAAATCCTCGATTGCGGTGGCCGAAGCCAAAATCGCCTCGACCCGTGCCGCGTTGTTTGTGTGCGAGCGCCTGTATGAGGTCGGCGGTGCCGCTACCACCCAGTCGCGCTACAACTTCGACCGGCACTGGCGCAATGCGCGCACCCACACCACCCATGACGCCCTCGCCTACAAATACAAGGCGATTGGCGACTACCTGCTGAACGCGAAAGCGCCACCGATTGCGTTTACTTACTGAGCCCTGGATATGTCAAAGCTACCGATGGTCCTGCTGCTTCTGTGCGGCACCGTGTCCGCCGCCGAGCCTTGGGCGGACCTGGATGCACAGATCAGCCAGGTATTGCCCGGCGTCATAGAACTGCGTCACGCCATTCACCAACAACCGGAGTTGGGCAATCGCGAATTCCACACCAGCGAGCGTATCGCTCAGCGCCTGCGCGAACTGGGCCTGGAGGTGCAGACCGGCATCGCCCACACCGGCGTAATCGGCGTTTTGCGCGGTGGCAAACCCGGCCCGGTGGTGGCGATTCGGGCCGAGCTGGATGCGCTGCCGTTGACCGAGCAGACCGGGCTGCCCTACGCCTCGACGGTGCGCAGCAAAGATGAAGGCGGGGACTTTCGCAGTCGGGGCAAGGAGGTTGGGGTGATGCACGCCTGCGGCCACGATGCACATATGGCGATGGTGCTGGGGGTCGCCGAAGTGTTGGCGGCCCATCGTGATCAACTGCCGGGCACGCTGAAATTGATCTTCCAGCCGGCCGAGGAAGGCCCGCCACTGGGCGAACAAGGCGGCGCGCAATTGATGATCAAAGAAGGTGCGCTGCAGAATCCGGTACCGGCGGTGATCTTTGGCATTCACGTAACAGCGGGGACAGCGGGCACGTTCACCCTCAGTCGGCAACGCACCACGGCGGCGGCGGATACCTTTGTCGCGCACATCATCGGTCGCCAGACCCACGCCGCGTTCCCGTGGACCGGCATCGACCCGGTGCCGGTGGCGGCCCAGGTGATCCTGGCGTGGCAGACCATTCCCAGCCGCCAGTCGAACCTCAGCCTGTTACCGGCGCCGGTGATTTCCGTGGGCCGCATCGAAGCCGGTGACCGTCATAACATCATCCCCGCCGAGGTGCGCCTGGAAGGTTCGATTCGCACGGTCAGCGATGAACAGCGCGAGGACGTCCTTCAACGCATGACCCGCACCGCCGAGAAAATCGCCGAAGCCTCGGGGGCGTCGGCCAAGGTCGAATACCTGCCCGGAAACTACCGCGCCGGCTACAACAACACGGCGCTGGTAGACCAGTTGCTACCGGTGCTGCAACAGGTGTCGACCACCCCGGTGCGCATCGACAACGGCACCTACGGCGCCGATGATTTCGCCGAGTACGCGCGCCAGGTGCCGGGGATGTTCATGCGCATGGGCGTGACGCCGCCCGCGCTGGAAGGCAAGACCGTCTGGCCGACGCACTCGCCGGGTTTCCAGGTGGATGACCCGAGCCTGGCCGTAGGCATTCGTGCGTTGAGCCGCATGACCTTGAGTTACATGGCAACCGCAGGTTCTGCTGAATAGATGATGGTTTGAGCGCTGTCGGGGGCGACGGATTGTCGGGTGAAGTAGGTGTCGCCTTCGTCGGTCAGAATCTCGTAGTCGACTTTGCGCGTAGCGCTGGCGTGTTTGATGATCTTGAGCACACGCTGGAATTTCACGCTTTGCGTGCCGTTCTGATTCGGCCCGGTGAGGACGCTGACGCTCTGGAACCAACCGGCATGCTTCTTGTGGGTGACCAGGGCGCTGGTCATCGCTTCGAAACGCTCAAGGCGGGTGAAGCCCCACAGGGTCTGTTCCTCGACGGTCGCATCCGGCGTGGCTGCACCGGTAAAGACGAAGAGGTTGATCGCCGGGCTGTCTTCGCAAAAGAAGTCGTAGGGGACCAGGCCGTCGACCATTTTCCTGCCGGACACGAAGCCCTTTTATGCACCTGAAACATCGCCATCTCCACTCAATCAGTGATGGCAAGTCTAATCAGGCGTGACGTACAGGGCGGTCAAGCCAATGTAATGTCGTGTAAAGATCGCGCGCTGTGCAGGTTGATCTCAACCGTCAGACCACCGTCCACCTCGTTGCGTGCGACGATGCTGCCGCCGTGCATTTGCACGGCCCTGGCCGCGATGGCCAGGCCCAGGCCAAAGCCTACGCTGGCATCGCCCACGCCGCGTTCGAAGGGGTGAAAGATGCTTTGCAGGCGGTCGTTTGCGACGCCTGGGCCTTGGTCGGTGATGCGCACGTTCAAGCGGTTGCCTTCGGCGCTGGTCTGGGCCGATACCCGCACCGTGGAGTCCTGGCGGGTATAACGAACAGCGTTGCGGATCACGTTTTCGAAACAGCGATACAGCAACTCGCCGCTGACACAGGCAATAAACGGCGGGCAGGCTTGCAGCTCGACGCGACAGCCTTTGATCGCGGCTTCGAACTGCGCATCCTCGACAATCATTCTTAGCAATTCGACGATATCCAGAGACTCGCGCTCGATGCTTTCGGGCCGGCCCTGAAGACGTGCCAGGGTCAGTAACGCCTCAATCAGCGTGTCCATACGCTCGGATTCGCGCTCAATGCGTTCGAGCATTTCCACCCTTGTGCAATCCTGGCGAAACAAACCGATGGCCGCCTGAATGCGCGTCAGCGGGGAGCGCAGCTCATGAGAAATGTCATGCAACAATTGTTGCTGGGCACTCACCAACACCTTCAATTGGTTGGCCATACGGTCGCAATCTTCGGCCAAGTCGACGATTTCATCGCGACGCTTGCCCATGGCGGGCTTGACTCGGGTTTCGAAGCGCCCTTGGGCAGCATCGCTCATTGCACGGCGCAGGTGAGCCAGCGGCCACGCCAGGTAATAGGCCATGTAACCACTGAATAGCGCACTCATCACCGTACCAATGATCAGCGGGATCTCGTGCCAGGGCCGACCGGGGTCCTTGCCAGGTGCATGGGTGGAACGAATCGACAGCACCAGGCCTTCCTTGCTGATGACTGATCGTTCATGGGCCACGTGGGTAACCGGTGCCCCAACCAGCAGTTGGCCTGCACTGTCATAAACGCCGATGCCCTCGTCGGACGGGCGCTCCCACACCGTAAGGAGCTCGCCAGCCGCCTCGACACCGAATTGCTGCAGTAACTTCTCCTCAGCCGACAGGATGGCTTCCACATGGGGGTCGTTTGGGCGGAAACGACCCAACTCCAGAACGCCAATCCCCACCAGGAACGTCAACGTCGTGGCCAGCCAGAACGCCAGGAACAGTTTCCAGAACAACAAGCTGGGCTTGGTCATTCGGCAATCAACAAGTAACCGAGGCCGCGCACGCTCTGGATCCAGGCCTTGGCGTCCGGTCGCGGCCCGAGCTTTTGCCGGATGCTGCTGATATGCACGTCGATGCGCCGGTCATAGCGGGTCAGCGGGCAACCGAGGGCGTTGAGCGACAGGTCCTTTTGCTCACCACCTGGCCGGCGCTGCGGGCCAGTTCTTCGAGCAGGCTGAATTCGGTGCTGGTCACCCCCAACTCGACGCCGTGCCACAGGGCCTGGCGTTTGCCGGGCCAGAGCACCAGTGCACCGGTCCTGATCACTTCCGTGGTCGGCTGGCCCACCGGCTGTACCCTGCGCATGATCGCGCGCAGGCGTGCGACCAGCTCGCCTGGGGAGCTGGGCTTGGGCACGTAGTCATCGGCGCCGAGCTCAAGCCCGGTGATGCGGTCGATGTTATCGCCACGGGCGGTGAGCAACACCACCGGCACCTGGCTGACCGCACGGATGCGCCGCAGCACCTCGATACCCGAGCGTTTGGGCAGCATGACGTCCAGCACCACGATGCTGTAGCGCCCCGACAGCGCCTCGACCTCGCCCTCCTCGCCGGTGTGCACAGCGGTCGCCGCAAAGCCTTCGCTGGCCAGGTATTGGCTCAGCATGGCTGTCAGTTCCTGGTCGTCGTCGACCAACAGTACGCAGATCATCGCGGGCTCGTCAGTGGGGGCTGCGCATTATCAGCCTTGCGTGAGGGTTTCTGGCCAACCTTTACCTAACTTGACATTCGGTTAACCGCACCAAACGCCTGGCGCTCTTAAGCTGGATGTTCACCAGTCCGGCCGCGCCGGCGCTGCTTGTCGATGTGTTCTGGAAAAGATCTTGATGAATTTTTCGCGCCTGCTCTGCTCGGTTGCGCTGCTGCTCAATGCCTCTGTGGTACTCGCCCAAGGTTTCAAAATCTCGGATATCCGAATCAACGGCCTGCAACGGGTGTCGGCAGGCAGCGTGTTTGGCGCTCTGCCGCTCAATGTTGGCGACGAGGCGGATGACCGGCGTTTGGTGGACTCCACCCGTGCGTTATTCAAGACCGGCTATTTCCAGGACATCCACCTGAGCCGCGAAGGCGATGTGCTGATTATCAATGTAGTCGAGCGTCCTTCGGTTGCCAGTATCGAGTTCGAGGGCAACAAGGCGATCTCCACCGACGATTTGATGAAAGGCATGAAGCAGTCTGGCCTGGCCGAAGGCGAGATTTTCCAGCGCGCGACCCTGGAAGGTGTGCGCAACGAGTTGCAGCGCCAGTACGTGGCCCAGGGGCGTTATTCGGCCTCGGTCGACACCGAAGTGGTGGCCCAGCCACGCAACCGGGTGGGCGTGAAGATCAAGATCAACGAAGGCGAAGTGGCGGCGATCCAACACATCAACGTGGTGGGCAATACGGTATTCCCCGACGATGTGCTGCTTGACCAGTTCACCCTCAAGACCAGCAACTGGCTGTCGTTTTTCAAGAACGACGACAAATACGCACGGGAAAAACTCACCGGCGACCTGGAACGGCTGCGCTCCTACTACCTGGACCGTGGCTATATCAATATGGATATCGCCTCGACCCAGGTCTCCATGACCCCTGATAAAAAGCACGTCTACATCACCGTGAATATCCAGGAAGGCCAGAAATACACGGTGCGCGATGTGAAGCTCAGCGGCGAGCTGAAAGTCCCGCAAGACCAGGTTCAGTCGTTGTTGCTAGTGCAGAAGGGCCAGGTGTTTTCGCGCAAGCTGATGACCACCACCTCGGAGCTGATCACCCGCCGACTGGGCAACGAAGGCTACACCTTCGCCAACGTCAACGGCGTGCCCCAGGCGCACGATGAAGACCACACTGTCGACGTCACGTTCTCAGTCGACCCCGGCAAGCGGGCGTATGTCGACCGGATCAATTTCCGTGGCAATACCAAGACTGACGACAAGGTGCTACGCCGCGAAATGCGCCAGATGGAAGGTGGCTGGGCGTCGACCTACCTGATCGACCAATCCAAGGTGCGCCTTGAGCGCCTGGGCTATTTCAAGGAGGTGAATGTCGAAACCCCGGCGGTCGCAGGTGTGGATGATCAGCTGGATGTGAACTACGCCGTGGAGGAACAAGCCTCCGGCTCGATCACCGCCAGTGTCGGTTTCGCCCAGAGCGCGGGCTTGATCCTCGGTGGCTCGATCACACAGAACAACTTCCTCGGCACCGGCAACTACGCCAGCCTGGGGCTGACGCGTTCGTCGTACCAGAGCAAGTACAACATCGGTTTTACCAACCCCTACTTCACCGCCGACGGCGTGAGCCTTGGGTACAACGCGTTCTACAGCAACACCGATTACAACAAGTACTACGACGACGGGGTGTCGTATTACTCGATCAACAGCTATGGCCTTGGCGCCACCCTCGGTTACCCGATCAACGAAACCTCGCGCCTGAGCTTCGGCCTGACGGTGCAGCACGACAGCATCGAGCCAGGCACCTACAGCGCGGATGAGATCTACGATTTTGTCGAACGTGAAGGCAAGGAGTTCACCAACTTCAAGGCCAACCTGGGCTGGTCGGAGTCCACGCTGAACAAGGGCGTGCTGCCCACCCGTGGTTACTCGCAGAACCTCAACTTGACGACAACTGTGCCGGGTAGCGACCTGAGTTTCTACAAGATCGACTATACGGGGCAGGCCTACATTCCCGTCACCAACTCCACCACGCTGCGCTTTCATACCAAGCTCGGCTACGGCAACAGCTATGGCTCGACGGACGGTCTGCCTTTTACGAAAACTACACTGCGGGTGGCGAGGGATCGGTACGCGGCTTTGAAAGCGGCACGCTCGGGCCGCGCAGCACCCCGGCCACCGGCGCCTATGCGAGTGCTGGCCAAGCGTACTACTCAGACCGGGACACCGATGCGCTGGGCGGCAATATCCTGATCACCGGCGGCGCGGAGTACCTGTTTCCGGTGCCGTTCATCAAGGACAACAAGTCGGTGCGCACTTCGCTGTTCTGGGACGTGGGCACGGTGTATTCGGACAAGTGCTACCTCAGCTCCACGCAAGGTTGCGGCAGCGTGGACCTGAGCCAGATGGCCAGTTCGGTGGGGGTGGGGGTGACGTGGTACAGCCCGTTGGGACCATTGAGCGTGAACCTGGCGTACCCGATCAAAACGCCTGAGAACGCAGATAAGCAGGTGTTTCAGTTCTCTATGGGGCAGACGTTTTGAAGACGATAACCATTCCCAGTAGTTATAAGGCGTTCGGGTGTAGGACCGATTCTGACACCTTCTTCATAAATGGAACCCTGCAACCGACCTAAGATCAACTGATATATGTATTTCTCTTTCACTGCACGGTAGGGTCCCATGAAACCTATGCCCCTCGTCGACGCCAAGCACGCTGGCAACACTGAGCAGGCGGTGTATGCACCCGTGTCAGGATCGTGGCGATCACACAGATCCCACCTGACCCTGCACGACTTTGAGAGCTGTCGGAACACCGAATCAGGCGCTGTTTTCATCGTTGCCTCGGGCATGTCGGCCAAGTCGTTTCCACTGGAACAATTTGCGCACGTGCCGATGATTACGATGAACGGTGCTATTTCGATGTTTTTGGGCTCCGACATCAAACCTTTCTTCTACGCGTGCACCGACGATAGCTTCTCGGAACAACAGCCGGACTTATTCAAATACGCAATGGCTGTCAGCCAGAATGTCGCGCTTTGGGAAGATCACGCACGCTCGTCGGGCATTCGACCTTCAGGAGCACTGTACCCGCTGTCCAAGGCCAAACGCCCCTCCTGGCTCGACGCGATGCGAGGAAAGCACACTGCGCTGGTTACCAACCACCCTTTGCCAGGCTCTGGCCAACGCCCGCTGGGGTTCAGCAAGGACATGAGCGAAGGTTTCTTTGATGCACGAACCGTGGCCTACGTGACGCTTCAGTTGGCCTACCACCTCGGATTCTCCAAGGTGTTTATGGTTGGCGTTGATCTGAACGAAAAGTCTGGAAGGTTTTATGAAAACCGCGAATCCGCTCATTCCCCTTGCGGCCTGGACCAGCACTATTACACCCGCATACTGCCGTCGTTGGAGTTGATGTCACACAAGGTCATGGGGGATGACTTCAGGGTCTATAACCTTTCTGATTGTTCAAGAATTCCGGAGAGTGTCGTTCCTCGGGTGACGTTGGCACAAGTTGAGGCAATGCGCCTCTAGGCTTCATGGAAGATGAAGCCGTGCATGAGCGGTGAGCTTTTCAAGAAAACGGCTCACCGTACTTTTCTGATCGACGCCTTGGCGGGTAATGCAATGAAAGGCTGACGAATAAGCCAAGCGTTGCGGCATGATCGATCGAAGCCTGCCACGCTCAACCCAACTTGCGGCGTAGTGCGTGGGCAGATAACCGATGTAGGTGCCGGAGAAGATCAGCAACGCGATCGCCTCCATGGAAAACGCGCTGACCGCGCTGGCGAACCTGAGCTCGCACGGGCGTTTGTTCTCGGCGACATACCCTCTGTCGACATAGTCCGCTGCACTCAACTCTTCATAGGTCAGGTTCTGGTCCAGTCGCGGGAAAATGGATGCCCGCTACCGCAATACAGATGCTGTTCCTCTTCGAACAGCGCTTGATAGTGAAGCCCGGACAAGCGGTGGTGAAACGCGCCGACAGCCACCTGGATACGCTCCTCAAGCACGGCCTGCTCAAGCTCGTCGGGGCGCATGACGTGCAAATCGATATGCACGCCAGGAAGTTCTGCGCGCAGTTGGGCAATGGCCGCCGGTACCGGGCTGTGTTCGAGGGTGATCAGGCTGTCGACGGTACCGATGCGCAACAACTCCCGATGGCGCCCACTGAGCATCGCCGTACGCTGGCGGAAATGACCGATGTTGGCGAACAGTTCCTGGGCGGCGGCGTAGGTTTCTTCACCCTCTTCGGTCAACTGGAAACCGCTTTTCCCGCGTTTGCACAACGAATAGCCGAGCCTGACCTCAAGGTCTCGAACCAGCACGCTAAGGCGCGACAGGCTGGTGTTCAACGGAACCTGTGCCGCCGTAAAACCACCGGCATCCACAATCGCGCAAAAAATACGCAGCATGCGCAGGTCCACATCCGTCAAATTCACCAGCATGCTGCCTGCTCCTCGTGTGGTGGGGGCCAACTCATCAGCCGCTCATGACGCCGCCGCCGTTGACGCCGAGAATCTGCCCAGTCATGAAACTGGCCTGCTGCGAGGCGAGAAAGATCACCGCAGCGGCAATCTCTTGCGCCGTACCCAGCCGCAGCATCGGGTAACGCAGCGCCTCTTCACGAATATAAGCCTCGCCCAGGCGTTCGACCATCGGCGTCAGCGTGCCGCCAGGGGCCACGCCGTTGACCCGTATGCCATGGGCCGCCAACTCTCGCGCCAACGACTTGGTCAACGCAATGATTGCGCCTTTGGCAGCGGAATAATGGCAGAGATTCGCGCACCCGAGTTGCCCGAGGTCGGAAGCGATATTGACGATGGCGCCACTGCCCTGGCGTACCATCAGCGCCGCCGCCGGCTTGCAAAATACAAACGCCCCGTAGAGATGAACACGGATCATCCGGTCCCACGCCTCAAAGCTCATCTCGCTCAGCGGCGACTCCTGCAAGAACCCGGCATTGTTGACCAGTACATCCAGGCGTTCGAGCCCGGCGAAGGCGCGCTCCGCGGTTGCGGGGTCCGACACATCACCCAGTGCCAAGCGCACGTGCACACCTTTCTCCTTCAGTTCATCGGCCAGGCCCAGCAGGGCCGGGCTCTCGTGCAAATCGTTGAGAACGGCGAGGCTGCCTTGTTCGCCGAGCGCGACCGCGACCGCACGGCCAATGCCTTGGGCAGCGCCGGTTACCAGATAGGTTTTCATCAATCACCTTGGCCTTCAGATCATTAGTAAGGATGCTGTTCCAGCCACTGCGCATACATCGCAATGCCTTCGTGCAGATCGAACTGCGGGCGGTAGCCCAGTTGTTCGCCCGCCGCCGTGACGTCGAACCGCGCGTTTTCATCCAGCACGCCCAAGGTGCCAGGGCCGATGCTGAGCTGGGCATGGGGATAGACCTTGCGAATGCGCGCCGCGACCGACCGGTAACTGTCCTGCTCACCGGCCGTCACATTGAACACCCGCTGTTGCAGGCGTTCTTCCTGCACGCTGGCCGCCAGCACACACGCGTGGGCGACATCCACCACATGCACGTATTGAAAGCGGTAGTCGCCGCCCTCCTCCTCATGCCACGGCGCGTTATCGATCGCACTCCTGAGCATGCTCTTGAGGTAGCACTGCATGAACTGGCCAGGCCCGTAGATCCAGCCCGGGCGCAACGACACCACGCTGACCTGGTACAGGTCGCTGTAGACCTGGCCGAGTTTTTCGGTAAACACCTTGGTACAGCCATACGGCGTGGTCGGCTCAAGCGGTGCGCGCTCATCGATTACGCCCATGTCCCGATTGGGGCCGTAGGCGCATTCGGAGCTGAGGTTGACCACTCGGGAGATACCGCTAAGCCGGGCGCACTCAAACACATGGGTGGTGCCCAGTGCATTGGTCAGCACCGTTTGCAGAGGTATACGCCGCGAGTCCACCGGGTGCGAGATCGCCGCCGTGTGGATGATCGCGCTGATCGGCCGGCTGCGGCAGCTTTCCAGCAAACTGGCCAGGTCGGCCAGGTCACCTTGCACGTAACGATACGCAGCGTGCTCGATCGCGCACACCAGGCTGCGGTCATAACCCACCACTTCATTGCCCTGAGCCAATAGCTGGCGCACCACTTCCTGGCCTAGAAACCCGTTGGCTCCGGTTACCAATATATTCATGACCTGCCCTCAGTAAGGATGCAGCGGCATGGCCAAACCGCCCGCCTGCCAGTGTGAATAGACGTCGTCAGGCGTGCAGATCCACGCATCGTCATAGCCTTGAATCTGCTGGATCAGCCGCTCCAGCATGGCGATACGCGAGGCGCGCCCAATCAGTTGCGGGTGCATGGTCAGGATGAAATGGCTGCCGTAGTGACGCATGCCTTCCAGTTCCGCCGACCACAGTCGAAAGACCTTTTCCGGGTCTTCGATGACGCTGCCAACTGCAGGCTCTGCCGAATAGGCAAACTGCTCCCAGTCATCGAGCAACCAACTGACGGGCAGCTCCAGCAGGCCCTTGCCAGCGCTGCCGACGCGGTACGGCCGGTCATCGCCCATCAAGCTGCTGTCACTGTGAAAGCCCAGAGCAATCAGCGATTCAACAACGTCCGGCGTCAACTCCCACAGCGGTGCGCGGTAGTGGGTGACTGGCCGGTTGATGAGCGCTTCGAGCAGGGCCTTGGAGTCCTTGAGAATCTGCAGATTCTGCTCTGGTGTCTGTTCGTCGACACGCTCATGGAAGTAGCCGTGGCAACCTATGCCATGGCCCGCTGCGGCAATGTTGCGTACTACCTGCGGGTCGATTTCGGCCACGCGGGCGGGAATGTAGAACTGCGCCCGAACACCGTAGCGGGCCAGCAACTCCAGCAAGCGCGGCACGCCAACGCGGCGTCCGTAGGCCCCCATCGACAACAGTGAAAGCCGGCGGCCGCCGAGGCTGGACGGTTCCCAGGCACTTTCTGCATCCAGGTCAAAACTCAAGGTCACGGCAAAGCGTTTGTTGTCAGGCCAGTGAGTCATTCATTCGGCTCCTTCACGAGCGACGCTTGATTGAGTCGGCAAGAATGCACAGCAACTCGAACATCATGGTTGCGCCCACCAACGCCGTGGCCCCGCCCACGTCGAAGGGTGGCGACACTTCCACCACATCGGCGCCCACCAGGTTCAGGCCCTGCAGGCCACGGACCAGTTGCTGCGCCTGCAACGTGGTGATGCCGCCTATCTCGGGGGTGCCGGTGCCCGGCGCAAACGCCGGGTCCAACACATCGACATCGAAGGTGATATAGGTCGGCTCATCACCGACGATACGGCGCGCCTCGGCTATCGTTGCGGCCACGCCGATGTCGGCGAACTCCTCCATGTGGATCACGCGGATACCGCAGTCCTTGGCGAAGTCTTCGTCTTCTGCCGAATAGATTGAACCGCGAATACCAATCTGCACCGTGCGTTTAGGGTCTAGCAGCCCCTCCTCGATGGCCCGGCGAAACGGCGTGCCGTGGGTATAAAGGTTGTCGCCGAAGTAACGGTCGTTGGTGTCGGAGTGAGCATCGAAATGCACCATGCCGACAGGTCGGTCCCGGGCAATCGCGCGAAAGATCGGCAACGTCACCAAGTGATCGCCACCCACCGACAGCGGCACCGTACCGGCCTCATGGACCTCTCGATAAAACCCTTCGATGCGCTTGAGCGAATCGAGCAGGTCAATCGGGTTGACAGGGGCATCGCCCAGGTCGCCGACCCGCACCAGGTCGTAGGGGGCGATGTGACTGACGTGGTGAACCTTGCGCATCATGCTCGACTGGTTACGCACCTCTCGCGGGCCATGCCGGGCGCCGGCGCGGTTGGTGGTGCCACCGTCCCAAGGGATCCCCAGCAAGGCAATCTGCACATCGGCCGGATTGGAGAATATCGGCAGGCGCATAAAGCTCGGGATACCGGCAAACCGGGGGATGACCGCGGCGTCCATGGGTTGCGGAAAATCTTGGGGCATCGGTATTACTCCTGGGTAAACGCGGATGTGTTGACGGTAAAGAGGCGGCTTTGCGACGACGCTTGCCCGAGAGCACGATGAGCGCGCCACTCAACAGCGACAGCGCGCCCAAGTACCAGGCGGTGTACAGATCGTCAGGGGAAACCGGGTTGGCACCGGCGGTGTAGCCGATGTAGGCGAGCACCAAGAGCGCCAGCAGTGCGGGGATCGACAGCAGTGTTGCGGTGAACGCCTTGTGCTGCCTCCAGGTCATGACCATGAACGCTGCCAGCGCCGAGATGTAGGACAGCACCAGGGTGATGGTGACCACGTCGTAGTACCAGACGATCTTGTCCAAGGGCTTCCACCAGAGCAGCGCGATGCCGAGAAGCGAGACCAGGCCCAGGGTGAACCACGGCGCCTTGAAGCGATTGACCGCGCTGAACGCTCCGGGTAATGCCCTCCTCACTCATCCGATACAGGGTGCGCGCCGATGAGTTGGAGGAAATCTGCAAGCCGGCACAGGCCGAAGTAATCACCACAAACAGCGCCAGCCAGGCCATGGCCGGCGGCAGGTAGACATTGGCGACCGCCGCGATCGGCCCACCGTTGCCGTTTTCAACAATGGACGCCAAGTGCTCTACCGGGACCGCGTATTGCCAGCCGATGGCCGCCAGGCTGTAGATCACAAACGCCGACGTCAGCACGATCAGCAACGAACGCTGCACCGTGCGCACCGGCACGCGCGCCTCTTCGATGTAGTTGATGGCTGAATCGAAGTTCGCCAGCATCCACACTCCAAACAGCACGCCCGGACCAATCGCCGCCAAGCCACCCGCGCCTTGCAGGGAATACATCGAGGCAAACGACAGGTTCTCGACCTGGGGATGGATCAAGCCCATGAAACCGAGCCCTGCGACCACGGCGATTTCAAAAATCAGAAAGGTACTGGCAAGTTTCGCCGTCACCCCAACCCCGCGCACCGACACCGCAAAGAACGTCACGATCAATAGCGTGCCGATGATCTTCGCGTTGAGTTCTCCAGCCAGCGACGGAATCAGCGCCTGGATGTACTCGGAGCCAATCAGCGCACACATCGGCGTGACCGCGATGCAGGCCACGGCGTAGGTCCAACCGAGGATGCAGCCGATATCCGGATGCAGGAAACGCGAACAAAAGGTAAAGATGCCCCCGCCGACGGCGCCTGGCGTGTCAGCGAAACCATGCACACGGCCAGCACCAACATCGGAAAAAGAACGCAATCAGGATCGCCAGGGGCGCCTGATGGCCAGAAATCGAATAAAGGATCGACATCGAAGACGCGGCCACCCAGGCCGGCGCGTTGAACCCCAATGCGGAAAAGCTGACGTCCTTGGTCCCCAGTTTTCCCTTGCTGAGCGCCGTATTGAGTTCGCTGACGGTACCGTGACGGTCGTAACCGAAAAGCTCGTAGAGTTTCATGATTGATCCCAGGCTCGTTTTTTATTGGCAGGTAGCGAAAATGCTTTGTAGGACTGAGCGCTTGAGCAACACCCGATCGTTGCCGAGTGTTATCGCCGGTTCAAGATAGGGGGGATGGCGGGGGAGACCAATTACCAAAGACGAAAGCTGACTTGCGTAAATCTGCATGGATGCAATGCGCAGGTATTTTCCAGGCATAAAAAAGCCCAATCCTTTTAGATTGGGCTGAGTCATTGAGCGAAGGGCTGGGAAGGACTGAGCACATCCTGTCAGTTCAATGCCAAACACCACCTGGCCAGGTTCACAAATGATCCTAAGTTCGCGCGACGAACGCTTGAGTACGCGCTTCCTTGGGATGCAACAGCACTTCGCTGGGCGTTCCAGCCTCGACGATGACACCTTGGTCCATGAAGGCAACCTGGGTAGCCACTTCCTGCGCAAACCGCAATTCGTGGGTCACAACAATCATGGTCATCCCTTCGGCCGCAAGATCACGCATAACCGCCCGATTGGCCACGCTAGACCTCGGTTACCCCGGGCAGGTTGGTGACGGCTACAGTGACCACGGCGTGCGCCTGGGGCTGAATATTGCATTTAAACAAGCGGCATTGCGCAGCATTGGACGGTGAATATCAGGCAATTTTTTATTGTCTGGAACGCTCGGTTTTGGCTCAAAAAAAGCGACTGTAACGAGAAAATGACAAGACCAACCAAGGAAGTCCTTATCTTGCGATTTCGTGCCACCTGATTAAAAAACTCTGGGCCCAAAGTCTTTGCAGGCTAGGCAGCAGGTAAAAAAATCTGGACTAGGCTCTCGGCTAATCGCGCGCAATCTACTCAAGGAAGGGGAATGCAATGCTTCGACAATTGGGCCGTACCCGTCACGTGTTCACGCTTCTGCTGGCAAGTTTGCTAGCCAACCTATGCCTCGCGGTACACGCCACCCCCAGGCCCAACGCCCTTTAACAATAAGCACAATTACTCTGCACTGGAGAACTTATGTTGCCTCTTTGCAACGCTGTGGCCGGTCATTCGGAATGGTTATTCTCGACTTTATTTTTCAGTAACAGCCAACCACGCTCCTCTCACGGGGCGGGCAATTCTTCAGCGAACCGCCGCCTTTTACAGTGGATCGTATGGCTATGCTTGCTGATGCTGGGGAATTCAGCGCTCGCCGGCCCAAGCACCGAATGCCCTCCTAACCAAAGCTTCACAGTCGGTTCAGGCAAGACTCATACAATCGACCTCTCGGGCTGTACGCCATTTGGTTTCACCGGAATGCCGGTACCGCCCTCGCACGGGGATATCCCCAACGTGGCTGGGAACGGCGATGGCATCGTGTTCTATACAAATAATGGCGATGGCGCTACAAGCGACACCTTTACCCTGCGCGATGACTTAGCGGGCGACATCATCTTCACGGTCACCGTCTTGCCAGCCAACGACGCCTTCACGGTGACACCTTCCAACGTGCCCGCCCCCCTGATCGGCGTGCCTTACAGTCAGAGCATGAGTTCGACTGGCGGTGTCGCGCCCTACACCTATACGTATGACCCCACCAAGCTGCCTGCAGGCATCAGCGTGTCGACGAATGGGGTGATTTCCGGAACCGCGACCGCCACCGGTGTCTTTGTTTTTGCCGTAACGGTGACCGACTCGACCGGAGGCACGCCATTGATCGTCACCAAGAACTATTCCGTGACGGTCGCCCACCCCACACTGGCCATCACACCCAGCAGCCTTACGGCAGCGGGACAGTCAGTGGCCTACAGCCAACAACTATCCACCTCCGGGGGCACCGCGCCCTACACCTACGCAGTGGAATCCGGCGCGTTGCCGCCCGGCCTGAACTTGTCGCCCAGCGGTTTGCTGTCGGGCACGCCCAGCAGCTTGGGCACCTATAATTTTGTGGTGAAATCCACTGACATAACCGGTGGCGGCGGGCCATATAGCAAGACGATAAGCTATTCGATCGTTGTCAGCGCCCAGCCGGCGCCGGCCACCGCCGGCGCCGTCATTGCCACGGTAGCTTATGGCAGTACCGCCAACTCGATTAACCTGAACCTGAGCGGCGGGGCGGCGACCTCGGTGGCAGTGGCATCGAACGCCTCGCACGGCATAGCAACGGCCAGCGGCACCAGCATTACCTACACCCCAACAGCCGGTTATGGCGGGCCAGACAGCTTTACCTACACGGCCACCAATGGCGCCGGCACCTCAACGCCGGCTACCGTGACCATCACGGTCAACGCGCCGACCGTAACGATTACGCCAGGCACGTTGCCCGCAGCCACCGTGAGCACGGCCTACAGCCAAACCGTAACCGCCGCTAACGGCTTCGCGCCGTACTCGTACGCGATCAGTGCCGGCAGCTTGCCGATCGGCATGAGTATTAACACCGCCACCGGTGTGCTGTCTGGCACGCCGACGAGCGCCGGCACCTTCAACTTCAACGTACGCGCCACGGACAGTTCGACGGGCACCGGACCGTATTTAGCTACGTGGGCCTACTCGATGACGGTCAGTGCACCGACGATCTCGGTGGCACCATCGGCTTTGTCGGCGATGACGAGCGGCGCCGCCTACAGCCAGGGCATTGTCGCCACTGGCGGTACGGCCCCTATAGCTATGCCATCACCGCCGGCAGCGCGCCGACGGGACTGAGCCTGGCGCCCGACGGTACCCTGTCCGGCACGCCAACGGCGGCGGGGCCCTATAACTTCACAGTCACCGCCACCGACAGCAGCACCGGTACAAATGCTCCTTTCACCGGTTCGCGCGCCTATTCCACCACTGTGGCGGCGGGTGCTCCCGTTGCCGGCGCCGCCAGTGCCACCGTGGCATATGGCAGTACCGCCAACCCGATTACTCTGAACCTGAGCGGCGGTGCGGCGACCTCGGTGGCCGTGGCATCGAACGCCTTGCACGGCACGGCAACGGCCAGCGGCACCACCATCACCTACACGCCAACCGCGGGTTATTCCGGCACGGACAGCTTTACCTATACCGCGACCAATGGCACCGGCACCTCGGCCCCCGCGACCGTTACCATTACCGTGGGTGCGCCAGCCTCCCAGACCATCACGTTCGCCATCCCCGGCGCGCAGATTTTCGGTACAACACCGACCTTGACGGCAACCTCCGACTCCGGTCTGACGCCGACCTTTACCTCATCGACCACCGGCGTTTGCACAATCACCTCGGGTGGTGCGCTGACATTCGTTTTAGCCGGCACCTGCACCATCAATGCCGACCAGGCTGGCGATGGCACTCATCTGTCCGCCCCGCGGGTGACCCACAGCTTCCTCGTGAACGCCATAGTCCCCGGCGCGCCAACCTCAGCTGTCGCCACTGCCGGCAACACCAGCGCGCAGGTGAGCTTTACCCCTCCTGTGGTGACAGGTGGAGCCGCCATCACCACCTACACCGTTACCTCAAATCCAGGAGGCTTCAACGGTAGCGGTGCCAGCAGCCCGGTCACCGTCAACGGACTGACCCATGGCGTTGCCTACAGCTTCACCGTCACCGCCACCAACAGTGCGGGCACCAGCCCTGCGTCATCCGCCTCGGGTACTGTCATCCCCACCGCCACCCAAATCATCACCTTCAACAACCCAGGGACACAGAACTTCAATACCCCGCCGACCCTGACCGCCACGACCGACTCCGGGTTGCCTGCGCTCTTTAGCTCGGCAACCCCCGGCGTATGCAGCATCACGCCGGGCGGTGCGCTGACCTTCATTACGGCCGGCACCTGCACCATTAATGCTAACCAACCTGGGGACAGTGTCTATTTGCCCGCCACGCAGGTGAGCCAAAGCTTCACCATCAACGCAGCGGGTGCTGTACCGCTGGCGCCGTCGCAGACACTCAGTGCTGTTCCCGGACAGCCAATCGACATAGACCTCACCACGGGTGCCACCGGCGGGCCATTTTCCGCCGCCAGCGTGGTCTCGATCACACCGGCCAACGCCGCCAGCGCCGTGATCAGCGGCAGTGGCAACAGCTATAAACTGCGCTTCTTAGCCGGTGCGAACATAGCCGGCAGCGTGGCGGTGAACTACATCCTGAGCAACGCCTTCGGTACCTCGGCAGCAGGTGTCATCACTTTCAACGTGATCGCACGCAGCGACCCCAGCAAGGACGCCGAGGTGCAAGGCCTGATCAACGCCCAGGCAAATAGCAGTCGGCGCTTCGCCAGCGGCCAGATCAGCAACTTCCAGCAACGCCTGGAGGCCCTTCACAATGGCAACGTCAGCAGTTTCAGCAATGGCTTCAACCTGACCTCGAACAGCCTGCGCCGCCAGCGCGGACACGATGATCCCGATGTGATGCAGCAGTGGCAGCAGGTCAGGAACGCCAACGATAAGGACCGCGATTCGCTGCGCGCCCAAGCCACAGACGATTCCGCCCCCGCCCTGAACAATCAGCCAGGCGCGGCCCACGCCTCGCCCCTGGCGTTCTGGACCGCCGGCACTATCAGCGTTGGTAACGATGCGCGAGGCTCTGCCAGCCAGGATCAGGACTTCGTCACGTCGGGGCTTTCGGCAGGTGTCGACTATCGATGGTCGCCCCAACTGACACTGGGCCTAGGTTTCGGCTATGGGCACGACAAGACCGATATCGGTGACAACGGCAGCCGCAGCGAGGCCGACAGCTACAGCGTGGCCTTCTATGGCAGCTACCGCCCCCTGAAGGACATTTACCTGGATGCGGTACTCGGCTATCAGCGTCTCAGCTTCGATACCCGTCGCTATATCACCGACAACGGTGGTCGGGCCAAAGGGGATCGCGATGGCAAACAGGTATTCGCCTCGCTGGCAGCGGGCTACGAATACCGCAAAGGCCTCTGGCTGCTGAACCCTTACCTGCGCCTGGATGTGGCCGATGCGAGACTGGATAGCTACAAGGAAAACGGCGACAGCCTGTATGCCCTGTACTACGGCCAGCAGACCGTCAAAACCAGTAGCAGCAGCTTGGGTATGCGTAGCCAATACGCGTTCACCAGCAGGCTTGGCGAACTGACGCCGAGCCTGCGCCTGGAATACCAGCACGACTTCCAGGGCGCCGGCGATGCCTCGATGCGCTATGCCGACTTCAGTGGCGGCCAGCAATATCACGCCAAACTCGATGACTTGGGCCAGGACCGCGGCCTGCTAGGCCTAGGGCTCGGCCTGCGCACCGCCTCCAACTGGAGCCTGCGCATGGAATATCAATTCACCCTCAGCTCAGGTGATCAACAGGCACAATCGCTGCTGTTCAACTTGGAAAAACCGTTCTAAGCGCGTATTCAAGCGCTTTAGGGTAGAGCGCAGGCGCGGTCATACACCGCTCCTGCGCGACAGTTTTGGGAGAGATAACATCGGGTTTCACTCGGCGCTCATACGTCCTGATGGCGCGCTGTCGCTGCACCTGTATAAGAAAGCCGGCAAGGATGGGCAGAAGATTGTGGACCATGCGAGCGCGGGCCTAACTAAGCACTACCAGCGAGAGCTCGATGACATTATCTAGTCCGAGGCGATTCCGGACCTGAATATCAGCGAAATCACCGGGTAGTTGTGCGCGGGTTTTGCGCAGGCACAAAAAAGCCGATCTAGCTGATCGGCTCAAGTGTCTGATTTCACTCAGGAATAATGGTCGGGACGGAGTGATTCGAACACTCGACCCCTAGCACCCCATGCTAGTGCGCTACCGGACTGCGCTACGCCCCGACTAGGCGTGTTACTGGGTTCGCTTCGCAACGAAGCGATCAGGAATATACCGCAAGCTTTTGAAATGTGGAAGTATTTTAAAAGCCGGAATTATTTCTTCAAAACCACCAGTACATCTTCGAGTTCGGAGATCATCTGGCGGATCAATTGCTTGTATTGGGTGGTGTCGTCTTTGGCTTCATCACCGGACATACGCTGGCGCGCACCGCTGATGGTGAACCCTTGGTCGTACAACAACGCGCGGATCTGTCGGATCATCAGCACATCCTGGCGCTGATAATACCGACGGTTCCCGGTGCGTTTGACGGGGTTGAGTTGAGGAAACTCCTGCTCCCAATAGCGCAGTACGTGCGGTTTTACCGCACACAGCTCGCTAACTTCACCAATGGTGAAGTAGCGTTTGCCTGGGATGACGGGTAGCTCGTCGTTATGACTTGGTTCCAGCATAAGCCTCAACTCGGGCCTTCAACTTCTGCCCTGGACGAAAGGTGACCACACGGCGAGCCGTGATCGGGATCTCTTCTCCCGTTTTTGGATTGCGGCCAGGCCGCTGGCGTTTGTCCCGCAGGTCAAAATTGCCGAAACCGGACAATTTGACCTGTTCGTTGTCTTCCAGAGCGTGTCTGATTTCTTCAAAGAACAACTCGACCAATTCCTTGGCCTCGCGCTTGTTCAGACCCAACTCTTCGTACAGACGTTCCGCCATCTCAGCTTTCGTCAAAGCCCCCATACGTCACTTCCTTAACGTGGCGTTCAACCTTTGTTCGAGCGAGGTGAGGATATTTTGTGTCGTGGTATTCACCTCATCGTCATTAAGAGTGCGCGATGGATGCTGCCAGGTCAAGCCAACTGCAAGGCTTTTTTCTATGCGGATCAATACCTTTACCCTGATAGACGTCAAATAGCCTGAGGTCTGTCAGCCATTCCCCTGCATTTTCACGGATTACATCCAGAACGGCAGTGGCGGCCACTTCACGGTCGGCGATCAGCGCCAGGTCGCGGCGCACTTCAGGGAAGCGCGACAACTCGCTGAATTTCGGCATCTTGCCCGAAGCAACTTCCGCCAGGACCAACTCGAACACGAACACCGGACGGTCAAGACCGAGGGTTTTCGACAGTTCTGGGTGGATGGCACCGACGAAACCAACCAACCGACCTTCACGTTCAATGCGTGCAGTCTGGCCTGGGTGCAGCGCCGGATGGCTGCCTGGCAGGAAGGTGAAGTCATCCAGTGCACCGGCAAAGCCCAATACCGCTTCCACGTCAGCCTTGACGTCAAAGAAGTCCACGGCGTCGCGGCCCTGTGCCCAACCTTCCGGCAGACGGCTACCGCACACCACGCCCGCCAGCATCGGCTCTTGCTTCAAGCCATCCAACTGACCGACAAAACGCAGGCCACTTTCGAACATGCGCACGCGGTCTTGCTGACGGTTCAGGTTGTGGGAAAGTGCTTTCACCAGGCCTGGCCACAGGGACGAACGCATGGCTGCCATGTCGTTGGAGATCGGATTGGCCAGCAACAGCGGCTCGACGCCTGGGTTGAACAGCTCGAACTGCTTGGGATCGATGAAGCTGTAGGTCACCGCTTCCTGATAACCACGGGCAACCAGCAGACGACGCAGCTCAGGCAAATGCGCACGCGCCTCGGCCTTCGGTTGCGGCGCCAGGCGGGCTTGCGGGTAACGAACCGGCAGGCGGTTGTAACCGTACAGACGGGCCAGTTCTTCGATCAGGTCGACTTCCAGGCTGATATCGAAACGATGGCTTGGCACCGCTACGTTCCACTGCCCTTCCTCAGCCTTGGTAATAACCAAGCCAAGAGCCGACAGGTACTGCTCAATTTCGGCAGGTGCGATCACCAGGCCAAGCATTTGCTCGACGCTTTTGGCACGCAACGTGATCGGCGCAACGGACGGCAGGTACTGTTCGTTGACGGTCTCGGTAATCGGGCCGGCTTCGCCGCCGGTGATTTCCAACAGCAGGCCAGTGGCGCGCTCCATGGCTTCACGGGCCAGCTTCCAGTCCACGCCACGCTCGTAGCGGTGCGAGGCATCGGTGTGCAGGCCGTAGGAACGAGCCTTGCCGGCGATGGCGATCTGGTCGAAGAAGGCGCTTTCAAGAAATACATCGCGAGTGGTAGCGGACACGCCACTGTGTTCGCCACCCATCACGCCTGCAATCGCAAGGGCGCGGGAATGGTCGGCGATCACCAGGGTGTCGGCACGCAGGCTGACTTCCTGGCCATCGAGCAGCACCAGCTTCTCGCCTTCTTCAGCCATACGCACGCGGATGCCGCCGTTGATTTCGGCAAGATCGAACGCGTGCAGCGGTTGACCCAGCTCCAACATTACGTAGTTGGTGATATCGACGGCAGCATCGATGCTACGCACATCAGCGCGACGCAGGCGCTCGACCATCCACAGCGGCGTTGGCTTGGACAGGTCGACATTACGGATAACACGGCCCAGGTAGCGCGGGCAGGCGTTTGGTGCGATGACTTCGATCGGGCGCACTTCATCGTGCACGGCTGGCACAGCGGCAACTACTGGACGGGTGACCGGCGCGTTGTACAGCGCGCCCACTTCACGGGCCAAGCCAGCCAGGGACAAGCAGTCGCCGCGGTTCGGGGTCAGGTCGACCTCGATGCTGGCGTCTTCCAGTTCCAGGTAAACGCGGATGTCCTGGCCCACTGGCGCGTCGGCCGGCAGCTCCATCAGGCCATCATTGCCCTCGCCTACTTGCAGTTCAGCCTGGGAGCACAGCATGCCGTTGGACTCAACACCACGCAGCTTGGCCTTCTTGATCTTGAAGTCACCTGGCAGCTCGGCGCCGATCATGGCGAATGGGATCTTCAGGCCCGGGCGCACGTTAGGCGCTCCGCACACGACCTGGAAGGTCTCCGCGCCATTGCTGACTTGGCACACACGCAATTTGTCGGCGTCCGGGTGTTGCTCGGTGCTCAGCACCTCGCCTACTACTACGCCGCTGAAAACGCCGGCGGCCGGCGTAACGCTATCGACCTCAAGACCGGCCATCGACAGACGAGCAACCAGCTCGTCGCGATCTACCTGCGGGCTTACCCAGCCACGCAGCCATTGTTCACTGAATTTCATCCTGCTCTCCTAAAGATTCGTTACGACTAGCGAAATTGCGCGAGGAACCGCAAGTCGTTGTCGAAGAACAGACGCAAGTCGTTCACGCCGTAACGCAGCATGGCCAGACGCTCAACGCCCATGCCGAAGGCAAAGCCCGAAAACTCTTCTGGATCGATCCCGGACATACGCAGCACGTTAGGGTGAACCATGCCGCAGCCCATCACTTCCAGCCAGCCGGTCTGCTTGCAGACGCGACAGCCTTTACCGCTGCACATCACGCATTCCATGTCGACTTCAGCGGAAGGCTCGGTGAACGGGAAGAACGATGGACGGAACCGCACCGCCAGCTCTTTTTCGAAGAACACTCGCAGGAATTCTTCGATGGTGCCTTTAAGGTCGGCGAAGTTGATATCGCGATCAACCAGCAGGCCTTCGACCTGGTGGAACATCGGCGAGTGGGTGATATCGGAGTCGCTACGGTACACACGGCCTGGGCAGACGATGCGGATCGGCGGCTTGTTCGCTTCCATAGTGCGGACCTGTACCGGCGAGGTATGGGTGCGCAACAGCATGTTCGCGTTGAAATAGAAGGTGTCGTGCATCGACCGGGCCGGGTGATGGCCTGGGATGTTGAGCGCCTCGAAGTTGTGATAGTCGTCTTCGACCTCAGGGCCTTCGGCAATGCCGTAGCCAATATGGGTGAAGAACTGCTCGATACGTTCCAGAGTCCGGGTGATCGGATGCAGGCCGCCCGAGGCCTGGCCACGGCCAGGCAGGGTTACGTCAATGGACTCGGCAGCGAGTTTGGCCGCAAGATCAGCCTCCTCCATCGTTGCCTTGCGCGCATTGAGAACCTCTGTGACACGCTCCTTGGCGACGTTGATCAGCGCACCGACCTGCGGACGCTCTTCAGCCGGCAAATTCCCCAGGGTCTTCATCACCTGAGTCAATTCACCCTTTTGCCAAGGTAGTGAACCCGGATTTGCTCCAGGGCATTGATATCTTCAGCGCTTTGCACAGCCTCAAGAGCTTGAGCGACGAGCGCGTCCAGGTTTTCCATGTACAGACTCCAGATACAAAATAGGGGAAGAGCTTGAAGGCTCTTCCCCTATTTAAGACGTTCACCACCTTGGGCTGCAGGAGCAACCCAGGGTGACTGTCGGGGGTACTTAAGCCAAGGTGGCTTTAGCTTTCTCGACAATCGCGGCAAACACCGCTTTTTCGTTCACTGCCAGATCAGCCAGAACCTTACGGTCGATCTCGATGGACGCTTTTTTCAGGCCAGCGATGAAACGGCTGTAGGACAGACCGTTAACACGTGCACCAGCGTTGATACGAGCGATCCACAGAGCGCGGAACTGACGTTTTTTCTGACGACGGTCACGGTAGGCGTATTGGCCTGCCTTGATTACCGCTTGCTTGGCAACACGGAATACGCGTGAACGCGCGCCGTAGTAGCCTTTAGCAAGTTTCAGAATTTTTTGTGACGCTTACGGGCAATGACGCCACGCTTTACACGAGCCATGAGTTACTTCCTCTATTCTTGATCCAAAAATTAACGAAGGCGCAGCATGCGCTCGACTTTTGCCACGTCAGACGGATGCAGCAAGCTGCTACCGCGCAGTTGACGCTTACGCTTGGTCGACATTTTGGTCAGGATGTGGCTCTTGAAAGCGTGCTTGTGCTTGATACCGTTAGCAGTTTTCAGAAACCGCTTAGCAGCACCACTTTTAGTCTTCATCTTTGGCATGTTCGGATACTCCGCATTCAGTTGATAAACATAATCAGAAGGCCTGCCGTGCCCTGTTGATTACTTCTTCTTTTCGGGGCGATGACCATGATCAGCTGGCGTCCTTCCATCTTAGGATGCTGTTCGACCGAACCGTACTCGAGCAAGTCAGCTTCAACCCGCTTGAGGAGTTCCATCCCCAGCTCCTGGTGGGCCATCTCACGGCCGCGGAATCGCAAGGATACCTTGGCCCTGTCCCCATCACTCAGGAAACGTACCAGGTTGCGCAGTTTTACCTGGTAATCCCCTTCCTCCGTCCCTGGACGAAACTTGATTTCTTTTACTTGAATCTGCTTTTGGTTCTTCTTCGCCGCAGCAATCTGCTTCTTCTTTTCGAAGATCGATTTGCCGTAGTCCATCACCCGGCAAACAGGCGGGACTGCGTCGGCGGAGATTTCCACCAGGTCCAATTTGGACTCTTCAGCGATACGAAGCGCTTCATCAATCGAGACGATGCCAATCTGCTCGCCGTCAGCGCCAATTAACCGAACCTCGCGTGCCGAGATATTCTCGTTGATCGGGGCTTTCGGTGCAGCTCGTTTATCTTGTCTCATTTCACGCTTAATAATAATTACTCCGAATCTGGGCGACCACGCCGGGAAACCGCTTGCGCGAGGAACTCAGCGAACTGGGCGACGGGCATCGAGCCCAGGTCAGCACCTTCACGAGTACGCACAGCGACAGTCTGCATCTCGACTTCCCGATCTCCGATAACCAAAGATAGGGAACCTTGAGCAAAGTATGCTCGCGGATTTTAAAGCCGATCTTTTCATTTCTCAAGTCGGACTTGGCACGAAACCCGCTTTCGTTGAGAGTTTTTTCAACTTCAGCGGCAAAATCTGCCTGTTTATCAGTGATATTCATGATCACTGCCTGGGTCGGAGCCAGCCACGCAGGGAATGCACCCTCGTAGTGCTCGATCAGGATCCCGACGAACCGTTCGAACGAACCGAGGATCGCCCGGTGCAGCATAACCGGGTGTTTACGGCTGTTGTCTTCGGAGACGTATTCGGCTCCCAGACGGATCGGCAGGTTAAAATCGAGCTGCAGGGTACCACACTGCCAGACGCGGCCAAGGCAATCTTTCAGCGAGAACTCGATCTTTGGACCGTAGAAGGCGCCCTCGCCCGGCTGCAGATCGTACGCAAGGCCCGCACTGTCCAGTGCTGCGGCCAACGCAGCTTCAGCGCGATCCCACAGCTCGTCGGAACCAACGCGTTTTTCCGGACGAGTGGACAGCTTCATCTCGACTTCGGTGAAACCGAAATCACGATAAACGTCCATGGTCAGCTTGATGAACGCAGCGGACTCGGCCTGCATCTGCTCTTCGGTGCAGAAGATGTGGGCGTCATCCTGGGTGAAGCCACGCACGCGCATGATGCCGTGCAGCGCACCCGATGGCTCGTTGCGGTGACAAGCACCGAACTCGGCCAGGCGCATCGGCAACTCGCGGTAGCTTTTCAGGCCTTGGTTGAACACCTGCACGTGGCATGGGCAGTTCATGGGCTTGATGGCGTAGTCGCGGTTTTCCGACTGAGTGGTGAACATGTTGTCGGCGTAGTTGGCCCAGTGCCCGGATTTCTCCCACAGGCTACGGTCAACGACCTGAGGAGTCTTGATCTCCAGGTAGCCGTTTTCACGCTGAACCTTGCGCATGTACTGCTCAAGCACCTGGTACAGGGTCCAGCCGTTCGGGTGCCAGAACACCATGCCCGGCGCTTCTTCCTGGAGGTGGAACAGGTTCAGGCGCTTGCCGATCTTGCGGTGATCGCGCTTCTCGGCTTCTTCGATGCGCTGGATGTAGGCGGCCAGCTGCTTCTTGTCAGCCCAGGCAGTGCCGTAGATCCGCTGCAACTGCTCGTTCTTCGCATCGCCACGCCAGTAGGCGCCGGACAGCTTGGTCAGCTTGAACGATTTAAGGAAACGCGTGTTCGGCACGTGCGGGCCACGGCACATGTCGACATATTCTTCGTGGTAGTACAGGCCCATGGCCTGCTCTTCCGGCATGTCTTCTACCAGACGCAGCTTGTAGTCTTCGCCACGGGCAGTGAACACGTCGATCACTTCGGCGCGCGGCGTGACTTTCTTGATCACGTCGTAATCTTTTTCGATCAGCGCGTGCATGCGCTGCTCGATGGCTGCGAGATCGTCCGGCGTGAAAGGACGCTCGTAGGCGATGTCGTAATAGAAGCCTTCGTCAATGACCGGGCCGATCACCATTTTCGCGGTTGGGTACAACTGCTTGACCGCGTGGCCAATCAGGTGAGCGCAAGAGTGGCGAATGATTTCCAGGCCCTCTTGATCCTTGGGCGTGATGATTTGCAGGCTGGCGTCGCTGGTGATCAGGTCGCTGGCGTCAACCAGCTTACCGTCGACCTTGCCGGCCACGGTGGCCTTGGCCAAGCCGGCACCGATGGATGCGGCGACCTCGGCTACGGAAACCGGATGATCGAATGAACGTTGACTACCGTCGGGAAGAGTAATAGTTGGCATGGCGCCTCCTCTCCTAGTGGTGACCCCTACCAAAGGTCACGTGGGTTGGGATGAGCCAGTACAAGATCCAATACCAGGCCGTTCACTGATGAACGCCTGCCTTACAGCGGCAGGAGCCTTTCGGCCAACCGATAATCGAACCAGAGTGACTGGAGTGAGCTAAAAGAACATGGCAAGGCGGCAAATGGCGCGCCTGGAAATAGCCAAGGCATCGATGCTAGCACAGATGAACGGTCATCGCGCCGACGCCATGTTATGTAATGACAAATTCCTGGTTTCAACGCTGCAAAAGTGAACTTGAGCTGTACGCAATACCTCAAACCCACTGAGAATCGCCGTTCGTCCTCGACCCAAAGGAGCATCCCATGATGCGTTTTACCTCGACCCTCGCTCTCGCCGCTTCCCTGACCTTCCTATCTCTCGGCGCACAGGCAGCAGCGCCGTCGAACTGGCCAGCCGGAGCTCGCGACAGCTTTGTCAAAGATTGCAGTGCAGCCGCCCAGCAGAGCGTCGACGCCAAAACGGCCAAAGACCACTGTGAATGTGGCGCCGACAAGATCAATGCCGAATTGACCACGGCTGAGATCAAGGAACTGATGACCAACCAGAACGCCAAGCCCGAACTGAAAAATAAAGCAGTCGCTGCTATTTCGTCCTGCAAAGTCGTGCAGAAAAAGTAAGATCGGCCAATGATCAGACGGTCGTTTTGCTGAAAATACAGCCTGAAAACTGCCATTTCTCACAAATTACGCAGCTTTTACGGCTTTTTTTACCAGCTGATATTTCGCAGCAAAGCCCCGTAGACCGGGGCTTTCAGCTGAACCAAGCACTAAACGCAACGCTATTGATTAGCAAACAATGCCTTGGGGGGCTCCCAAGCCGAACATTTCGACTATGATAGCCCGGTGTGCCCAGTTGGCCTGAGCAGCACAGCACTACTGAAAATATATGTTTCTTGGAGATACACCATGTCTAATCGCCAAACCGGCACCGTTAAATGGTTCAACGATGAAAAAGGCTTCGGCTTCATCACTCCTCAAGGTGGCGGTGACGACCTGTTCGTACACTTCAAAGCTATCGAAAGCGACGGTTTCAAAAGCCTGAAAGAAGGCCAAACCGTTTCCTTCGTGGCTGAGAAAGGCCAAAAGGGTATGCAAGCTGCACAGGTTCGCGGCGAGTAATTCTCCGCTGAGCTAAAAAACCCCGTCCATGTGACGGGGTTTTTTATAAGGCGCTACAAAAGCCTGGAGAGACTTAGCCGCAATTGACCCGCGTGATCACCAGGTTGTCGTCGGTGTTCAAGTTGAGACGGTCAGAGCGGTACTCCAGGGTGATCATGTCGTTGGGCTTGAGGATCCGGGCGTTCTGCGCACCGGCGCGAGTACGGGCCTGCTCAAGCAGTTGTGGCGAGGCTTTCTGGCCGATGGTGAATTCGGCGGCCTTCGACTCACAGCGGCTATGACCGGCATCGGCCACGGTGGCGTCTTTGGCTGGCTCAGAGGCACCCGGGGTGCTGCAACCCGCCAACGCGAGTGCTGCCAACAAAGTACCGAATGATGCGAGCTTCCAAGGCATGAAGCCTCCTATGATAAAAAATGGACAGAGATCGTGCGACAGCGGTCTGGCGAATTGGTTTCAAGACGTAAACTGCCGATGCGCAAGTCTGCCTGACTCTCGACCGGCAATCGCTTGGGCAATCGTGACCAGATATGAACGTGATCAGTAGATATCGATGTAGTCAAACGGCGGCTTTGGCCAATTCTGCTTCAGCGCGTTGAAAATCTGGGTAACCCAGACCTCGTCACTGGCAGCCACGTTACCCACATAACCAGAGCCCTTGGCCCAGGTTTCCAGGCGAAACAGCAGCCCGTCGATATCCACACCGCCTACGGCTTTCCCGGACGAGATATAGGCGATGCCACCCTTGGTTACCCGCAACTGGGTATGTTCGTCGTCACTGGCGCTCGCGATCAGTTGACGCACAGCGGCCAGGGTCAAGCTCTCGGGGTTGTTCAAATCAATCTGCACGCGGTGTTCCCCGGTGATTAAACAAGGGGACAGTGTCGCACAGCGACGCCCTCTTGCCGAAGTGCGTTATGCCTAAGTATCAGTGCCAAACCCGATACAAAATGGTTAACTGCGCCGGCAAGAACCGCGTTTTAGCGCACTACCCAGCACTTTTAGCCCCGTGAGACCTCCATGACCACCGTAACGCTCCAAGCCGATATCAAAGCCAAATGGCCCCAAGGACAGAGCTCCTACAGCCCCGGCAGCCCAGAGGAATTGGCAATCATCGGCATCGACCTGCTGGTCAAGGAACTCGGGACCCAGGCGGCACAAGCGTTTATCGGCCAGGTATTCGAAAAGTACCCGGCCGATCACATGGGCGCTCACAACCCCGAGCGCGAATAAGAACCGGCCGGCGAACGCCGACCGGAAAACTGCTTACTTCAGGCGCGCCAGGCGCTCGGTCAGCAGATCGAAAAAGCCCTGGGCGTCACCGTTTTCAACCCAGAACACATTCTTTTCCTGCTTCAAGCCGTCGTACCAATCGACGATGGTCTGACCGAAAGTCGGGCCTTCACGACTATCCACCACCATGTTGACCTGGCGGCCGCTGAACAGCGATGGCTTGAGCAGATAGCCAACGACGGTTGCGTCATGCACCGGCCCGCCTGGGATGCCGTAGTGCTCCATGTCACCCTTGACGTATTCGTTCAGAATATTGCTGACGACTTTACTGGCGTTATTGTTCAGGTCGGCGATCTTTTTCAAGCGCGCGTCACTGGTCAGCACTTTGTGGGTCACATCCAACGGCAAGTAGGTCAGCTTGACACCACTCTTGAGCACGATCTCAGCCGCAACCGGATCGGCAAACAGGTTGAATTCGGCCACCGGCGTGATGTTGCCACCGTTGAAGTGTGCGCCGCCCATCACCACCACCTCCTTGATGCCTTGGGTGATTTCAGGAGCCTGGGTAAGCGCCAGCGCCAGGTTAGTCTGCGGGCCCAACATCGCAATCGTGATGCTGTGTGGCTTGGCAGTGCTCAATGTCTTGACCAGGTAATCAACGGCATTGCCTTCGGCCAGGCCTTTTTTCGGCTCGTGTACGGTGACGCCGGAAATACCTTCCTTGCCATGGATATTTTCAGCGTAGATCGGTGTGCGCAGCAGCGGTTTCGGCGCACCAGCGTACACCGGAATGCCCTCCGCCCTGCCCACTCGCGGGCTAACCTTGCGTTGCGGGAGGTCTTATCCAGACGCACATTACCGGCAACAGTGGTCAACGCCCGAATGCTCAGCTCCTCCGGAGAGGCCATGGCAAACAACAGGGCCACCACATCGTCGGCGCCCGGGTCAGTGTCGATGATCAAGTCGATTTTTTCCGCCGCTTGGGCGCTTGCTGCGGTGAGTGCGGACAAGAGCAAAACACTCCGGAACAGATTTCTCAGGGTTGGGAGACCACGTTGCATAAAACACTCCTTGTCGTTGGAAAAGGCTAAAACGTTACGCCGGACACCAGCGCAATATTGCAGTAAGGCTGACACTCGCCAGTACGCACCACGGCCCGCGCCTTGCGGCTGAGCTGCTTGAACTCCTCGTGGCTGACCAGGCGCCGATCACCCAGGGCCGCGTGCTCTGTGAGGGTATTCAGGTCACTCAGGGCCGGCGGCTGCTTGAGCAGGATTTCTTCAGCCAGTACATGGCTTTCCACCTGCATTTCGCTGAGCACAACGCGTAACGTACTGATGAAGTCCGGGATGCCTTGAGTCAATGCAAGGTCGATCAACTCGACGCCCGGCGGCACCGGCAGGCCAGCATCGCCGATCACCAAAATATCGCCGTGGCCCAGGGAGGCGATCACACGCGACAGGGCAATATTGAGCAGAGGGGTCTTTTTCATGGGGACACAAAACCTTGTACGTCGTGCAACGTAGGAATAGAGGGCTGCGCACCGGCACGGGTCACTGACAACGCTGCCGCGACCTGACCGAAGCGAATGGCTTCGGCTTCGCTTTTTCCGCCGGCCAATGCGGCGGCAAAGCCACCACAAAGGTGTCGCCAGCCGCCGTCGTGTCCACCGCCTTGACCTTGGGCGCTGGCAGGTGCTCAAAGGTCAGGCCGTCAGCAAACAATGCGCCTTGGGAGCCCAGCGTGATGATGACCTTACCTGCGCCCGCCTTGATCAGGTGAGTCGCTGCCAGCTTGGCACTGTCGAGTGAATCCACCGTGACACCGCTCAGCGCAGTGGCTTCGCTTTCATTGGGAATCAAGTAATCAATCGAGGCGTACCACTCAGCAGGCAGCGGTGCGCTAGCCGGCGCCGGATTAAGGATCACGGTCTTACCCAGCTCTCGGCCACGCCTGAGCGTGAAGCCCACGGTCTCCATCGGCACCTCCAACTGGCAGACGACCACCTCGGCTGCCTGCAGCATTCCGCGTCATACGCCTGCAACGAGGCCGGCGTCAGTTCACCGTTGCTACCGGCAACGATCACAATCGCGTTCTGGCTGTTGTCATCCACCACGATCAGCGCCACGCCACTGGAGCCATCCACACGGCTGACGGCCTGGCAATCAATACCCTCCACCAGCAACGCGTCACGCAGCTCAGTGCCGTAGGCATCGGTGCCGACGCAGCCGATCATCGCAACCTCTGCCCCCAGACGCGCCGATGCCACCGCCTGGTTGGCGCCCTTGCCGCCAGGCACCGTGGAGAACGTTTGGCCGATCAGCGTTTCACCGGCACGCGGCAACCGGCTGGCGCGGGTGACCAGGTCCATGTTCAAACTGCCTACTACCACTACTTTTGCGGGCATACATCAGTACTCATCAATTCGGTTCAGCGGTATTGAGCGAAGACACCGGCGACGGGCGCCGTCGACTCGCGCAATACAATGCTCGGCGTCACGATTCGTTGATCGATCGGCAGTTGGGGTGTCGCAATTCGTTTCAGTAAAAGCTCAGCCGCTGTTTCGCCCAACTGGACGATCGATTGCCCGACCGTGGTCAACGCCGGGTAGACGTATCGGCCCATTTGAATGTCATCGAAACCGATCACCGACAGCTCGCCAGGCACACGAATGTTACGCTCCGCTGCTGCGCGCAACACGCCGAAACCAATCATGTCGTTGCTGGCAAAAATAGCGCTGGGCGGGTTTTCCGCCAGCAGTCGCACCGCTGCAGCGTACCCACCAGTGCTGGTGAAATCGCTTTCCTGGGTACGATTGGGTGCCACTTCCACACCCGCCTCATGCAATGCGCGGTGGTAACCGGCCAGACGCATTTGCGCCACGCGAGTACGCGCGGGGCCGCCGATGCAAGCGATATCCCGGTGTCCCAATTCAAGCAAGTGCCGGGTCGCCAGATAGGCGCCCTCCTCGTGATCGATACGCACCAGATCGACATCAATGCCGTCCAGCGCCCTGTCGACAATTACCATCGGCGTGCGCACTGCGCTCAAGCCGGCGGCCAGCCCGCTATCGTCGCCGCCCACCGAAGTCACGATCAGCCCGTCGATGCGTTTCTCCAGCAACACCCGCAGGTAGTTGCGCTGCTTTTCAGCGTTGTCGTCGGAATTGCAGAGGATCACGCAGTAGCCGTTACGCTCGCAGTAATCCTCAATACCCCGAGCCAACTCGGCGAAGTACGGGTTGAGGCTGTTGGGCACCAGCAAGCCGATGGTGGCTGTGGTCTTGGCCTTGAGCGAACGCGCGACGGCGCTGGGTACGTAGTCGAGTTGCTTGATCGCGGCTTCGACTTTAATTCGTACCGGCTCGCTGACCGGGCGCGTCTTGTTCACCACATGTGACACCGTGGTGTAGGAAATACCTGCAAGCGCTGCCACATCCTTGATCGTTGCCATGGTTCAGCCCCGCCGACTGGCGCGGCGGCTGCGGTAGGTATCGAGAACCACGGCAATCACGATCACGGCACCGGTAATGATGCGTTTAGTGGGCTCCGTGGCCCCGATCTGCGCCAGGCCGGCGGCCAATACTGAAATAATCAACACACCAAAGAAGGTGCTGATGACCGAACCGCGCCCACCCATCAGGCTGGTGCCGCCGATCACAACTGCTGCAATCACTTGCAACTCCAGGCCGGAGCCAGCATTTGGGTCCGCCGCTTCCAGGCGCGAGATCTGGAACAGTGCCGCCACACCCGCCAATAGCCCCATCAGGCTGAAGACCAGGATCTTGTAGGGCTTGGGATTGATCCCCGCCAGGCGTACGGCTTCTTCATTAGTGCCGATACCGATCAGGTACCGACCGAATACCGTTCGCGTCAGCACCAATTGGGCGACGATGATCACCAGCAGCGCAATGATGAACGAAGGTGAAATGCCGAACGCGACCGGGTTGGACAGCCAGGCAAACGAGTCACCGATATAGGCCGTACGTGAACCGGTCATCTGGTACGCCACGCCGCGAGCCATTTCCAACACACCCAGGGACACGATAAACGACGGAATGCGCCAGGCCACGGTGATCGAACCGGTAATGGTGCCTGCCAGTGCGGCGCAGCCCATACCCAGCACAGCGGCCGGCAACACGCTCCAGCCCCAGCCCAGGATCGCCACGCTGACCGCCGACGCCGCCAGCGCCAGCACCGACCCCACCGACAGATCGATGCCACCGATGATCAGGGATGAAGGTCATGCCCACCGCCAGCACCATCAGGTCCGGGATCTGGTTGGCCAGGGTGCTGAACGTGTCGTAGGACAGAAAGTGATCGCTGAGCACTGAGAACAGCGCGATCATCGCAAGCAACGCGCCCGCCAGCCCTAGGTAGGTGCCCAGGCCATAGAAGTTGCCGCCAGCTTTACCGGGGGGAAGTTGTGGTTTTCATGGGGTATCCCTAAGCGCTGCGTCGTTGAGCAGCGCATCACGTTTCTGATAGCCGGCAAAGGCGGCGGCAAGCAATTCGTCTTGGGTCCAACTGTCGCGCTCGAATGTCTCGATCAAGCGTCCGGCGGACAACACACCGATGCGGTCGCAGATCAGCATGAGTTCACGCAGGTCACTGGACACCACCACCAGTGCTTTGCCCTGACGTGTCAATTCGCCGAGCAAGGCATAAATATCGAACTTGGCACCGACGTCGATCCCACGGGTGGGCTCATCGAACAGCATCACCGAGCAATCGCGCTCCAGCCAACGGCCGATCACAACCTTCTGCTGGTTGCCGCCGGACAGCTCTGAAACCAATTGCGCCGGACCGGAACTGCGGATACGCATGGCATCGATCTGGCGTTTGGCCAAGGCGGTTTCGTCGCTGCCATTGACCACCCCGCCGCCGGAGATTTCCGGCATGTTGCCTAGCGCGATGTTGGCGCTGATGGACTGGGTCAGCAGCAGGCCTTCGCCCTTGCGGTCCTCGGTAATCAGGGCGATGCCATGGCCTACCGCGTCCACTGGCGAGCGGATGCTCACCACCTGGGCTGGCGAACCTAGCGCGACGGTACCGCTGTCAGCCAGGTCGGCGCCGAAGATCAGGCGCAACAGTTCAGTACGGCCCGCGCCGATCAGCCCGGAGATACCGTAGATCTCGCCTGCGCGCACCTCAAAGGACACATCGCGGACCTTGTCGGAGCGGGTCAGGCCTTTCACCGTCAGGGCCGGGCCGCCGATTGTGCGTGGGCCCAAGTCGATCTGTTCACCCAGCTCGCGGCCGACCATCAAGGTCACCAACTGCTCGCTGTTGTAGTTGGCCATCGGTTCGACGCAGACCAACTTGCCGTCACGCAGGACTGCAATGCGTTGGGCGACACGGGCCAGTTCTTCCAGCCGGTGCGAAATATAAATGATCGCCACGCCCCGGGCCTGCAAGCGGGTGATTTGTTCAAACAGCATTTCGACTTCACGGGCCGTCAACATGGCCGTGGGCTCATCGAGAATCAGTACATGGCAGTCGCCGATCAGGTTGCGGGCGATCTCGACCATTTGCTGATGACCGATACCCAGGCTGCCGACCAGCGTGTCCGGGTCAATCGCGTCCAAGCCGACTTGGGCCATTGCCTCGATGGCGGCCTTGCGCAGCTGCTTGCGACTGATCCAGCCACAGTGGCTTGGCAGGTTATCCAGAAACAGGTTTTCGGCCACGGTCAGCGTCGGCAGCAGGTTGAGCTCCTGCATGACCATGCGCACACCCAGCTCTTCAGCCTGAGTGCGGCTGCCAGGGCGGTAGTCCTGACCGTTGAATTGCATGTGCCCGGTGGTCGGAGTGACCAGCCCGCCGATAATTTTCGACAAGGTGCTTTTGCCTGCACCGTTCTCACCGGTCAGCGCCAGCACTTCGCCGCGATTGAGCGTCAGGGTGATGTCGGACAGCACCGGCTGGGCATAGGTCTTACCGATACCGCTGACCGAGAGGACAGCGTTCGGGGCGGAAGATGACATAGGAAAATCTCCAGGCGCCCGCTCAGGACGAGCGGACGCTGTTGGGTGCCGCCAGGATTACTTCTTGAGGACGAGCTCGACCGGGGTTTCGATCACGCCATCCTTGGAGTCGACTTTCTCACCCTTGACCAGCTTGAGTGCGTTCTGGATACCGAATACAGCTTGTTGGGCAGCCGCCTGGTCGGCGGTCGCCAGCACGCGGCCGTCCTGCAGCATCGGCTTGATGGCTTCGATGTTGTCGTAGCCCACTACCAATACCTTGCCGGCCTTGCCAGCCGCACGCACGGCGGAAACAGCGCCCAACGCCATGTTGTCGTTACCGGCCAACAGCGCCTTGAGGTCCGGGTACTCGCTCAACATCGCAGAGGCAACCTTCTGACCCTGGTCGATTTCCCAGTTACCGGATTGGGTAGAAACGATCTTCATGCCTGCAGCGTCCATCGCATCTTTGTAGCCTGCGGTGCGTTGCTGGGCATTGGTGGTGGTGGGGACGCCTTCGATGATGCCGACTTTGTCACCCGCAGCCAGTTGCTTGGCCAGGTAGTCGCCCACCAATTTAGAGCCTTTGCGGTTGTCGGGGCCAACGAAGGGGATATCGAGGTTTTTGCTTTTCAGCACGTCCGGGTCCAGGCGGTTGTCGATGTTGACCACCTTGATACCGGCATCGGAAGCCTTCTTGAGGACAGTGACCAGCGCCTTGGAGTCAGCGGGGGCGATCACGATGGCGTTCACTTTCGAAAGAATCATCTGATTGACGATATCAATCTGGGCGCTGGTGTCGGTTTCGTTCTTGATCCCGTTGGTGATCATGTCGAAGTCGGCAGCGTGGGCTTTTTGATATTCCTTGGCGCCGTCTTGCATGGTCACGAAAAATTCGTTGGCGAGGGATTTCATGACCAGGCCGACCTTGGGTTTGGCGGCGTCATCAGCGAATGCGGAAGAGAGAGGCAGGGCAGCGGATGCGGCAGCAAGCACAGCGACAGCAAGAAGACGTCCAGCGAATGGCAGCTTCATGGGTTCACTCCGATCTTATGATTATTGTGAGCAACGCTTGCTGCGAAACATCTCGCAAACGTTTGCGTTACTCAAACTATGAGAACCTTGTCGTGATTTGTCAACGGTAGAAAACGGCCTTTCATCCGAGCCCTTTAACCCCTGCCCTCGTCTTTGCGATGGGTTTTGTTAAGCATCCTAATCGCCCGGTCGTTCTCCAAAACGACATGTAATGACGGCGCTGTCACGCTACAGCCTGGCTTAGCCCACGAGCCTTTTCGGACAACCGAACACGATACCTCCCGATGTTCGGAAAGCCGGACAACCATCGGGCTAAGCCTATTAAAAATATGAAAAATAATATTTAAAAACAATAACTTATATTTAACTCCATACGTAAAGCAGCTTGGTACAGATCCTGCTCTAACCCATCACCTTGTGGCATTCAGAACTGCCCAGGTGTTCTAGATGAACCTGCTACAGCACTCATCAAAAACCAGAGAGAAAAATAATGAAATCTGCACTGAAGAACATTGTTCCGGGCGCATTGGCCCTCCTGCTGCTGTTCCCCGTTGCCGCCCAGGCAAAGGAAGCTGAAACCAAGACCAAACTGTCCAACGTGGTGATCCTCGCCACCGGCGGCACCATCGCCGGCGCTGGCGCCAGCGCCGCCAACAGCGCCACCTACCAGGCGGCCAAGGTTGGCATCGAGCAATTGATCGCCGGTGTTCCTGAGCTTAGCCAGATCGCCAATGTGCGCGGCGAGCAAGTGATGCAAATTGCGTCCGAAAGCATCACCAACGAAAACCTGCTGCAACTGGGTCGTCGCGTCGCCGAATTGGCCGACAGCAAGGACGTGGACGGCATCGTGATTACCCACGGTACCGACACCCTGGAAGAAACCGCCTACTTCCTGAACCTGGTGGAGAAAACCAACAAGCCAATCGTCGTGGTTGGCTCCATGCGTCCGGGCACCGCCATGTCGGCGGACGGCATGCTCAACCTGTACAACGCTGTAGCCGTGGCCGGCAGCAAAGATGCGCGCGGCAAAGGCGTGCTGGTAACCATGAACGACGAGATCCAATCGGGTCGCGACGTCAGCAAGATGATCAACATCAAGACCGAAGCCTTCAAGAGCCCTTGGGGTCCGCTGGGCATGGTAGTTGAGGGCAAATCCTACTGGTTCCGCCTGCCAGCCAAGCGCCACACCATGGACTCGGAGTTCGATATCAAGAACATCAAGAGCCTGCCCGATGTTGAAATTGCCTACGGCTATGGCAACGTGAGCGACACCGCCTACAAAGCGCTCGCCCAGGCTGGCGCAAAAGCCATTATCCACGCGGGTACCGGCAATGGTTCGGTGTCGTCCAAAGTGGTACCGGCACTGGTTGAACTGCGCAAACAAGGCGTGCAGATCATTCGCTCCTCCCACGTCAATGCCGGCGGTATGGTCCTGCGCAACGCAGAACAGCCTGATGACAAGTACGACTGGGTTGCAGCGCTAGACCTGAACCCGCAAAAGCCCGCATCCTGGCCATGGTCGCCCTGACCAAGACCCAGGACAGCAAAGAGCTGCAACGTATTTTCTGGGAATACTGATTCTCGAAAATGCTACGGCAGGGGCGGCTTAACCGCCCCTGCACTTCCGCAAATCCCCGCGATAAAAACATCCTCGTCCTACACCAAGCCGCCTTGAACGCTGTCAGAAGAACTTCTTGAAGTCTAAGCAGTTGCGAAATTGCTTACAGTTAAATACTGTATGCACGTACAGCTAATTAAGGAACACTCCGTGGCAAAGTCCTCTTCCGCAGCGCCAACCCCGCCGGACGCCTACCAGCGCCTGGCCATCCGTGTGCAAAGATCATCAATTCCACCAACGCCCAAAAAGCCAAGGCAGCCTTGATCTTCCGCTTGCCGGAAGAACCTGAAGATGAGTGGGGACGCTTGTTGGAAGAAATCGCGGAAAACGACAACGTCACCCTTGCCTATAGGGACGACGGCGGCGTGCAGATTTTCTGGGTTGTACCGAAGGAAGATTGATTTAATGAGTGCCCGTTTTATTGCTGTGTGTTGCCTGTTTTTTGCCGTTACTGCCCATGCCCAGGCACCTCGGACGTTCAGCGAAGCCAAGAAAGTCGCCTGGAAACTCTACGCCCCACAATCCACCGAGTTCTATTGCGGTTGCAAGTACACCGGCAACCGTGTGGACCTCAAAGCCTGCGGCTACATCCCACGCAAGAATGCCAGTCGCGCAGCGCGTATCGAGTGGGAGCACATCGTCCCAGCGTGGCAGATCGGGCATCAGCGCCAGTGCTGGCAGAATGGCGGGCGCAAGAACTGCACGCGCAATGACGAGGCGTTCAAGCGCGCCGAAGCCGACTTGCACAACCTGGTGCCCAGCATTGGGGAGGTCAACGGCGACCGTAACAATTTCAGTTTTGGCTGGCTGCCAGTGCAAAGCGGGCAGTACGGTTCGTGCCTGACCCAGGTGGACTTCAAGGCCAAGAAGGTCATGCCACGCCCGTCCATTCGGGGGATGATCGCCCGCACCTACTTCTACATGAGCAAGCAGTACGGCCTGCGCCTATCGAAACAGGATCGCCAGCTGTACGAAGCCTGGAACAAAACCTACCCGGTACAAACCTGGGAACGCCAGCGTAACCAGACTGTCGCGTGCGTGATGGGGCGCGGTAACGAGTTTGTCGGCCCGGTGAACCTCAAGGCCTGCGGTTGAACCTGGGCGGGGCTCTCGCCCCGCCTCCTGGTTACTGCGCAGCCTTGTGTTCGATGATCTCAGACTCGGTATCGGTTTTCTTGGCCCGGGCGAGCTTTTCGGCAAGCAGTGCTTGCTTGGCCTCGGCTTCCGCCCTGGTGGCGAATGGGCCCAACAGCACATCATCCTTGCCGTCGACTTTCACGATATAAAAATTAAAACCATGTTCCAGCAACCAGGCGGTCAGGTCGGTAATCGCCTGCAGCTTGTGGTCCGGCGGGCCGACTCGCAGGTCCCATTCCTGGGCGGCAATCGCGCCGGTTTGTGGCTGGCTTTCGGTCACGGCAGGCTTGGCCTTGGGCGCATCGACGCTTTTGCCTTCACCGCAACCGGCCAATGCCAACACCGCAATTGCCATCGCTACTTTACGCACTGCCCTGCTCCTTTAAAGATAAAGAGGCGACTTTATCATTCACTGTCTATTCTGGCCGTCATAAACGTTGGCTTAAACAATGCGAATGATGTATCCCAGACCTGTATGATGCCGCCATGGGAATTAATGTCGCCTCTATGCGTCCTAAAAGAGGCAGTCACAGGGAAGCGCTTCGCAGTAAGCTACGCACATCCGACACTTGCCCTGTCTGAAACATGTGTCCTTCAAAGTAATCAAGGAGAAGTCCATGCTTATACTCACCCGAAAAGTCGGTGAAAGCATAAACATCGGTGATGACATCACGATCACCATCCTGGGCGTCAGCGGCCAGCAAGTACGAATCGGCATCAACGCACCCAAGGATGTTGCCGTGCATCGCGAGGAAATCTACCAGCGCATCCAGGCCGGGCTGACGGCCCCGGACAAAAACCAGACGCCTTGAAGCGACCTCAGTAGCCAGCCCTTTCGTTCTGTGACGGCTGGCGAAAACCCTCGAACTGCTTCTGTGGTGCCCAAGAGGACTATGGGTTCATCTTTGCTCCAAGATGAAACTGTCTTCTCGCCTGGAACTTGTTGCATCATCCATAGCCGAATCTTCTGACCCACACCTTGCCATCCGTGTGCGCTCAGGAGCACGTCGATGATGCCTACCACTGCACAACCATTTACCTCAAGATCCTGGGCAATTACCCTGGTGATCGGGCTCGCTTTCGTCGGGCTCGAATATGCCCTGTGGCTTGAAATCGAGGGTGGCGACGCCAGCGACTCTCATTCCTGGTTCGACCTGGCGCTGCTGCTGGGCGGCTACCTGTTTATATTCTGTCTCAAGCCCATCCAGCAGGTGGTGCAACGCAAATTGTGCCAATACTCCGATCAGAAGGCTCCACGCTGATGCCCTGTTTTTTGCGATCGGATCGCCGGCATTTACAGGCGCCCTACAAGACCTATGCTTTGGCTTGCATAGTCACCGAAAGGCGCTGAAGCAGATGGATACCCTGACAAAATCCCAAATCGAATCTGCACTGGCAGCGCGCCTGCCCAGCTACAACGTCACCTGCACGCTGCACGCCGACGGCACCCTTTCGGCAGTCTTGAGTGGCCCCGAAACCGACCATTTCGCAATCACTGGAATAGTTCGGGCGCACTATCGCGGTGCCGAAGCGATTGCACGGCTGGCCAATGAGCTACTCAGGGAAATGGTGCTTTCACGCCAAGGTATTCGAAGCAGCCGACTGCAGCCTTCACAGGACCCTGCGCCTTGCGAACAAGGTCGAGACCCATGACAGGCTCGACCTTTTCACTTCAGCCTGTCACGCCCTGCAAACTCAACAATCCGTCAGCGTTGCGCTGCACCCGCCATTGCTCATAGTCAGCGATTGACGGATGCTCCGTCACCATCGGTACGTGATGCGTCGACGTCACCACCATCACATCCGCCCCTGCCGCCTCTCCCGCTCGAATACCCACCGTCGCATCCTCGAAGACCAGGCAGTCCTGCACCGGTACACCCAGACGCTCGGCGCCAAGCACATAACAGGCAGGGTTCGGCTTGCCGATGGCCACATCTTCAGCGGTTACCAGCACCGCAGGGGGCGCGATACCTGCCGCCTGCAGTCGCCGCAACGCCAGCTCCTTGGGCGCGGATGTGACCAGTGCCCACTGATCCCCGGGCAGCCCCTTCAGAAACGCAACAGCGCCGGGAATCGCCACGACGCCTTCGACATCATTGATTTCCGCCTCGGTAATCCACTGCGCCTCCACTTCGGGGGTCAATGCCAGGCAATGCTTGGCGAGTGATGGTATCAATCGCGCGAGCACCATGAATGGTCGCCAGGAACGCGGGCACATCCAAACCGTGGCGTTCAGCCCAAATGCCCCACACACGCTCAGCGGCGGCGATGGAGTTGAGCAGGGTTCCGTCCATGTCGAACAGGAAGGCGCGATAACGTCGGGCAAATACGGCTGAACCTCGGGTGGACACTGCGTGACTTCCTCGTGGGCTGAAACAAATAAACGACCCAACGCAATCTACGGATCACCTTGAGGCTTGTAAACGCTGCCAACGCACCAACCTCGCATTACAGTTTTGTAATGAGCCGGTAAGGCTTGCCGCCCCCCTCGCTTCATACAGTGGAGTCGCCAGTCAGCCACAACAGCTGACGTCACTTCCCACCGATGAAGAAGGGTCTACCTGATGAAGCCTGCAAGCAAACTCTGCCTGATCGCCGCCAGCCTGTTGATGTTGGGTACCGGCACCGCCATGGCCGGCACCGTCGCGCCAGTCAAGGCCAACAACGTGGTACTGGTGCACGGCTCCTGGGCCGACGGCTCAAGCTGGTCCGAGGTGATTACCCGCCTCCAGGCTGCCGGCCTGCACGTCACCGCCGTACAAAACCCGCTGACCTCGGTAGCCGACGATGTTGCCGCTACCAATCGCGTGCTGGATCAGCAGGACGGTCCTACCGTGCTGGTCGGCCACTCCTACGCAGGCACCGTGGTCAGCGACGCAGGGGTCAACCCGAAAGTCAGCTCATTGGTATACGTGGCTGCCCGCGCACCGGACGCCAACGAAAATTTCGTCGCCCTTTCCGCCAAGTATCCGACCATGCCCGTGCGGTCTGGCGTGATAGATCACGACGGCTACCTCACGCTCAGCCAGGACGCGTTCCTCAAGTACTTCGCAGCCGACGTTCCCCGCGCCAAAGCCCTGGAGCTATACGCCGTGCAGCAGCCGATCACAAAAACGCTGTTCAGCGGCCGCACCGTAAATGCTGCCTGGCACACCAAGCCGTCCTGGTACGCCGTGTCGACAAACGACCAGACCATTAACCCGGACTTGGAGCGTTTTTCTTGCCAAGCGCATGAACGCCACCACCCTCGAGTTGCCGTCGAGCCACTTGTCGTTGGTGTCCCATGCCAAGGAAATCACCGACCTGATCCTCGAAGCCTCCGGCCGCCAGCCTTAAGCCCTTTATTACAAACTTGTCATCGTCCTGTTGGCGGGCTGTTTGGGTCGCCTGGTTACTGTGAACCTACTGCCACGACCTGGCAGCCCCCTTAAAGAGAGAGATCGCCATGAAACTGTTTATGTTCGGCTTCGCCGCCTTGCTCGCCACCGGCTCTGTGTTTGCCGCCGATGCGCCCAATGTGATCCACGACAAAGTCGGCTTCTTCGTGCATCTGGACGTCGCCAAAGTACTGTCCAGCACCGACACCTACGGCCAATGCGGTATCGTGCCCGCGCGACTCGATTATCTGGATCACCAAAATCGCGAACACGTGATGGATTACCAGGTACAGGCTATCGGCTGCCCCAGTGACAACTGATCGGACTACACTTGCGCCACGCATTGAAACAGGGCATTTCCCATGAACATCCTCGTAGTCGAAGACGAACCCAAGGCCGGTAACTACCTGCTCAACGGCCTGCAAGAACTGGGCTATTCCGTAACCCTCGCCCGCGATGGCGTGGACGGTCTGCACCAAGCGCTGGAAACCTCGTTCGATGTGATCGTGCTGGATGTGATGATGCCTAAAATGGACGGTTGGGAAGTGCTGCGCCGACTGCGCAAAGAAGCGGACACCCCGGTACTTTTTCTAACGGCCCGCGATGATATTTCCGACCGCATCAAGGGCCTGGAGCTCGGCGCCGACGACTACCTGATCAAACCCTTCTCCTTCGCCGAACTGGTGGCACGCCTGCGCACCCTCACCCGCCGTGGCCCGAGCCGGGAGGAAGAACAACTGCAGATCGCCGACCTGCAAATCGACGTATTGAAACGTCGCGTCACTCGCGGCGGTACACGCATCACCCTCACCAACAAGGAATTTGCCCTGCTGCATCTGTTCGCCACCCACCAGGACCAGGTTCTGTCACGCTCGATGATCGCCTCCCGGGTGTGGGACATGAACTTCGACAGCGACACCAACGTGGTCGACGTAGCCGTACGGCGCCTGCGCCTGAAAATCGACGATCCGTTCCAACTCAAGCTGATCCACAGCGTACGCGGTATCGGCTATCGCTTCGACACACAACCATGAACAATCGCCGCCCTCACTCCCTAACCCTGCGCCTGGCGCTGATCTTCGCCCTGCTCGCCTTTGCATTGCTGGCCACCCTGGGCGTGGCGCTCTATCGCGAGTTAGAGCAAGAGTTGGTCATGCGTGACGACGCAGCGCTGATCACTCGCGTGAATCAACTGCGCAACCTGCTCAACGACAGCAACACACTGGACTTGATAAAGACCAAGCCGGAGCTGTTCCAGAACATGCTCGGCAACCGCGAGTCAGTCCTAAGCATCGCTACCCCAGGGCAAAGCCGCTGTTGCTGGTCAACCCAGGCAACATTGATTTACCGCCTATAACTCCCGTACCAAAAGACCACGAATTGACACTCGCCGATGTGCACCATCTACCCGGCGTGAATGGTGTGCCCTTCTCCACGGTTTCTGCCTTCATCGACTCTGGAGACCTGGGCAGCCTGCAAGTCACTACGGGGCGCCTGATGACCGAGCGCACAGCCGTACTCGCCAGCTACCGATTAAGCGTTTATATCCTGGCAAGCATCGCTGCAATCATCCTGGCGCTTGTTGGCTACCTGCTGGTGCATCGCGGGCTGCTACCGTTGCGACGTCTGGCCGAGCATGCCCAAGGAATTGGTGTTGGCAACCTTGCCGAACGCCTCGACAGCCATGGCGCGCCAAAAGAATTGCTGCCGATGATCGACGCCTTCAACACCATGCTTGAGCGCCTGGCCAAGGGTTTTGTGCAACTGGGTCAGGTGTCCACCGATATGGCCCATGAACTACGCACGCCGATCAACAACCTGTTGGGCGAGACCCAGGTCGCACTGCAACAAAGCCGAAGCATCGAGAGCTATCAACATCTGCTGGCGTCCAATGTCGAAGAGCTTGAGCGCCTGGCGCGGATGCTCGACAACATGCTGTTCCTGGCCCGCACCGACCCAGCCAGTGCCTTGCGACAACGCCAGGCGCTCGACGCGGCCGATGAAGTAGAACGCATTGCCGACTACTTCGAAGGCCTGGCGAGTGATGTGGATATTCGCATTATTGCCAAGGGCGAAGGTGTGATCTGGGCCGAACCGATGTTGCTGCGCCGGGCGCTAGCCAATCTATGTGCCAACGCCATCAAATACGGCGCATCAAATTCCGAGTTGTTGATAGAGGCGGCTCCAGATACCGAAGGCATCAAGCTGCGGATCAGCAACAGCGGTGAAACCATCGCGGCCGAGCACTTACCGCGGTTGTTCGAACGGTTTTACCGGGTGGATCAATCGCGGGAGCGCTCGGCCCAGTCCAATGGGTTGGGCCTGTCGATTGTGGCCACCATCATGCAGCTACACAACGGGCGCTACAGCGTGAGCAGTGAGGCAGGAATGACGTGTTTTGAGTTGTACTTCCCACGACAGGAGGACTGAAAAGCACGCGCCAGACGCCCGGTGGTATTTTGCAAAAACTTGCCAGTCACCACTCGCCCAAACTCCCACTATTCTTGCTTCCCAAGCGCAATCTCACAGTGTTTGAAACAGGTGACATGCTTTGGAGAAAAAACAGTATCGATTTGGCGGAGCGAACACGCTAAGCATCCCGGTTCAAGGTAGAAGCGGTGGAGGTAACGACGGAGGCTCAGGCCTGGAAAAGCGCCTGGGCCTACTGGAAAAGAGGCTAGCTGAAATGAAAGAGAAGCTATTCGCCGTTTCGAGCAAGACAGACTCCATTGAAAAACACTTCGCTACCCGAGCGGACCTTGCTACCACTGAACTTAATCTCATCAAGTGGTACGTAGCAACGGCATTCGCAATGACGGGCCTGGCCTGCGCCATCACCTTCGGGCTCACTCGCTTGCTGGCGACCTGAGCGTCGCCGCAGGCTTATTCGCCTCCTTCTGGAAGACAGCCCTACATCAACAGGTAAAGCAGCACGATGTTCACGACCAGCATCATTAATGCCGTGGGAATCTGAGCCTTGATCACCGCGTTCTTGTCCGGCAACTCCAGCAACGCCGCCGGCACGATATTGTAGTTGGCGGCCATCGGGGTCATCAGGGTTCCGCAGTAGCCGGAGAACATACCGATCGCCGCCATCACCGCCGGGTTACCCCCGTAGATGCCGACCAGCACTGGCACGCCGACACCGCCGGTCATTACAGGGAAGGCAGCAAAGCCATTACCCATGATCATCGTGAACAGCGCCATGCCCAGCACGTAGACCATCACCGCTACCAACTTGAAATCCAGGTTGATGTAAGTGGTGGTCACATGGGCGACCGCCGTACCCACGCCTGCTTCATTGAACAGCAACCCGAGCATCGCCAGCATTTGCGGCAGCACCATGGCCCAACCCAAGGCTTCGGTGAGACGGCGTGATTCACGAAGCGCCTGCACGGGCGTGTCACGGGTCAGCCAGCAGGCCAAGCCAAGCGCAATCAGGCAGCCGATACCGAGAGAGACGAAGGTGGTGTTTTTCGGGTCCAGTAGCGGCACGCCGCCAATTTCCGCGTGCTTCAGCACGACGGAACCGATCACCGTGGTCAGGGGGATGGCCAGTGCCGGAATAAACAACTTGTGTCTAAGTCGACCTGCACTGGCCCGCGAGGCCTTGTCATGCAGCTGCGCATGCTGGCCACGCCCCACACCTCCCATGCCCGCGATCAACGCCATTACCACCACGCCTGCGCCGATAGCCACCGACGGCAAGCGTTCACCCACCAGAAATGGAATGGCAAACAGCAGCCAGAACAGGGCACTGGACCAGCGTTTGGGATGGGTTCGGTCGATCAGGATCATGCCCGCGGTAATCAACAACAGGACACCGGCTAGCCAGTAAAGGTATTGAATGGAGATGATCATTGCGCGGGCTCCACTGGCATGGCGACGGACGTCAGTTCACGCGTGAGCTTTCGGTCAAATCGATGGAGCCGGATCGCATGAATGACAAACGCGCAGATCGCCGTCGGAATGCCCCACACCGCGATATGCAGCGGTTCGACATCGATCCCCGACCCCAGAAGGAAGGTGTGCATCAACGCAATCGCACCGAAGGCAACAAAGATGTCTTCGCCAAAAAACAGCCCGACATTGTCAGTCGCGGCGCACATCGCGAGCACCTTGTGGCGCAGCTTGTCCGGCAGTTTGCCGTAGCGTTTTTCTGCCGCCCCCTCAGCCATCGGCGCCAGCAGCGGACGTACCATCTGCGGATGCCCGCCCAAGCTAGTCAAACCCATCGCTGCGGTGGATTCACGGACAAACAGATAGATGATCAACAAGCGCCCAACCGTGGCGCGTTCGAACCGTGCGATCCAGTTCTGCGCATGCAGGCGCAACCCATGGCGCTCGAGCAGGCCAATGACCGCCAGGGGCAACAACAGAATCAACTGCAGGGCGCGGGTCTGAAGGAAACCATCGCCCATGGTGGCAAGAATTTTCTCCAGCGGAAAATGGGCGGCAAGCCCGGTAGCGATCGCGGCCGCGGTCACCACCAACAGCGGATTGAAGCGCAAGACAAAGCCAACCACGATGACAAGTACGCCGATCAACGGCCATAAGTTCACAACAGTTTGCATGGCGGTAAGGTCCTTAAATGCGCTGCGGCGCCATGAAAGCAGGATGTGAACAAAGGGTTCACAGCAGGAAAGTGGCGTGCAGTCGGCTCGGTTTTTTATTGTTGACCCGGAAGGTCGAGCGTCAGTGGCGGCAACTTTGCTGCCTGGGGCGAGAGGTGTCCAACAAGAAAAATTGTTGCTGCAAACCAATAATTCTTGTGGGTGATTGACGCCAACACGTAACAAGATGTGGACAGACCGCGAGGGATTCACGCATCGTATCGCCGCCCTCTTACTGGGCTCACGCCTCTCTCACCACTGTTGTAGATATGGAAATTCAATGAAAACCAAAAGGTCTTGATCGCCCTCTCCTGCGCCGTCGCCCTGTCCATGCTGGGCGGCTGCGCTGCCAAGGTCAAAAGCGGTGGCAGCGCCGCACTGGCGATCCCGGAATCCGCCAAGCAGAACCTGGTGGTCAGCATCAAGGGCGAAGGCCAGGTCGAGCAGAACCCGGACTGGAACCTGCTCAAGCGCGATTGGAATAACGCACTTCAAGTCGAAGCTCGACAGGCTGGATTCAATGTCACAGAAAGCCCTTCGGTGACCCCCAACTGGTCAAGACGGTGTGGGCATCAATATCAACGTCAGCAAGTTCCGCTACATAGAACCGGGCTCGCGCTACGTCGCCGGTGCGCTGGTAGGTAATGCCTGGGTATTTTCCCGTGCCGACTATTCCGACCTGAAATCCGGTACGCCAATCGGCTCGCGGACCTACGATACGTCGTCGTCGGCTTGGGAGGGCGTTGCGTCTGCCATGACGCAAAAACAGGTTCAGGCCATTGCCAAACAGATGATCAGCGACATCAAAAGTGCCAACGCTAAGTAAAAAAACCCTTGAGCGAATTTCTTGAGTTCATCTGGAAACTGATTGGCCTGGTGTTCAACCTGCTCGATCTCAGCACCTACTACACCCCACCACGGCGAAAACGCGTGTTTTCACTCGGATTCGTGATGTTTTTGCTGTTGGTGGCGGTGGTTGAACTTATGCTGCTTCAAGCCTGGTATGGAAGCGCTGGTTAGAACGCACGCCGGCCATGGCCAACCTTTACTGAACAAGGGGCTGCACCGGTGACTTCTCCCACCCCACCTGTTTCCGATACCACCCTGAGCGTACAAACTCGCCTGATTGCCTTGGTCGTCGCCGTCACTTTCTTCATGGAGAACCTGGACGCCACAGTCATCGCCACAGCGTTGCCGACCATGGCCGCGGCCTTCGGCGTGACGCCGGTCGACATGAACATCGGTATCACCGCCTACATCCTCGCCGTAGCGATCTTCATACCCCTCTCCAGCTGGATCGCCGACCGCTTTGGCGCGCGCAGGGTCTTTGCCGGCGCGATCATCGTGTTCACCCTCGCCTCGCTGCTCTGCGGGCTGAGCCAGAGTCTTGAGATGTTCGTCTTCGCCCGCGTCCTGCAAGGCATAGGCGGCGCGTTGATGGTGCCTGTAGGGCGGCTGGCGGTACTGCGCAATACCGATAAAAAAGACTTGGTAAAGATGATCGCAATCATCACCTGGCCAGGCCTGGTGGCGCCGATCCTTGGGCCATTGGCTGGTGGGTTGATCGTGACCCATGCATCATGGCCCTGGATCTTCTATGTGAACCTGCCGCTCGGCGCGCTGGCATTGGCCGCTGCGCTTTGGCTGGTTCCTGAAGGCCGCGAAGCGAGTGTGCGCAAGTTCGACGCAAAAGGTTTTGTACTGCTGGCGGGCGCCTGCGTGGCACTGCTTGGCGGCCTTGAGTGGTTGGGCAGCCAGTCCGGTGAAATGCTCATCCCAGGTATAGGGCTGGTGGCAGCAGGGATATTACTGGCGGTGTGGGCCGTGCATCACTGTCGACACTACACCGACCCATTGCTGCCGCTGGAAACCCTGTCGATCAATACCTTTAGGGTTAGCATCTACGGCGGCTCACTGTTCCGCTTGGCCATCAGCGCACTGCCGTTCCTGCTACCGCTGCTGTTTCAAGTCGCCTTTGGCTTATCACCCGTGGATGCAGGATTGTTGGTGCTGGCAGTATTCGCCGGCAACCTGGCGATGAAACCCTTCACCACAGCCATCATGCAGCGCTACGGTTTTCGCAAGGTGCTGCTGGTGAATGGGGTGATCGGCGTGGTGTCGATCGCAGCCTGCGCGCTTTTCACCGCGCAGACACCGTTTGCCCTGATTGCGGCGGTACTGTTCGTGGGCGGCTTGTCACGCTCGATGCAGTTCACTTGCTACAACTCGATTGGCTTTGCGGACGTACCCAAGGCACGCATGAGCGAGGCTTCAGCACTGTTCAGCATGTCGTTCCAACTGGCCATGGGAATGGGCGTGACAGTCGCGGCGCTCTTGCTGCGTGCATCCATGACGGTGCAGGGGCATGAGGTGCATGCCCAGGCTGGGGATTTTCGAGTCGCGTTTATCGGAGTAGCGCTACTGGGGATATTGGCGCTGGTGGATGTATATCGGCTGCCGACAGGTGCGGGTGAAAGTGTGCTGACGCGCGCTTGAACACATCAGCACACTCGCCGTGCACTCAGGCCGTGGTGCTGACCATTGAACCCGACGTACTGCCCCCCCTCCTGAGTGAGGGCTTGCAGCAGCGCGGAAGTCGCCGTCTGCAAAGCCGCTGCAGTCGCCGCAATCTGTGTTTGTGCCGCGGCAATGGCTGCTGCTTTAGCATCTTCACTCTGGTTGCTGGACTGTACGTCTTGCAAGGCCTGTTGTTGCTCTTGAAGCTGCTTTTGCAACTGCTCGATCTGCTTCTTCAACTCTTTGACCGTGTCGGAATCATCCGAGCTCGATGCAGCAGTCCCAGTGCCGCCTGCACCAGCAGCACTTTGCGAACCTGCTTTCATGTCGACAGTCAGGCCGCCAGTGCTGCTCGTACTGGCCTTGGCTGAGCTATTGCTGCTCGTGGCATCTGTCGGGCTGGCAACGCTTGCAAGACTTGGTAGGGAGGCGAGACCGCTAGTGTTGATAAGCATGCCAGTTGTCCGATGGCGAGAAAGTACCCACTGCATCGGCCTGGCAGATGGATACTTTAGAAATACGCAGATATTTCCGTAGGAAAAATCCAAGACGACAAAGCCGCCGGAGGCCACGGATTGGAGCGCCGGCCAAGCAAAGCGTACACGCACAGCCGAGAGCTACGTGTTAGTGATCGCCCGCACCCACGTATGCCGCTGCGCAACTCCGCGCTGAGGGTTGTTTCGTTCTCTACCAGCGGAATGCCCTGAATGTAGGACTGATCGATTGCGCGAGTGCGCCACTCCCACTTCACGTTCGAAAATTCATGTTGCCCTGAGGGTCCTGCAGAGGCGTGCTATCGAGGTAGATACCCTTTGCGGTTGTCAGATATGCAACTCGCCAAGGCGACCGCGACGTCCTACTGAACGCAATCTTTCACATCCCTTTCACATCCGGGGAGCTTATGGTTACCCCAGCTCCTAGAGAATATCCCTTTAAACCCGCTACCCCCCATCGCGGGTTTTTTCTTTGTCTGCGATTTGGAGTGCCGAAACTCCCCCTCGCCGACTTACCCGACGACCGCTATACACGCCCACCTTCAAAATGACACGATAACGCCTCGCCTTCGTAAGTAGGAATACAGGATGTTCAGTCACGTAACCGTTGGGACAAACGATCTTGATAAGGCCGTTACCTTCTATGATGCGGTGCTGATCCCTCTGGGACTGTGCCGTCGGGCTGTAACACCTGATGGAGGGCCGCTTGCTGCATGCTGGGTTACCCCGAACAGCCCACTTCCTCGCTTTTATGTTTACTGCCCTTACGATCTCAAAGAGGCCGTCGCGGGAAATGGCAGCATGGTGGCTTTCGCCGCGCCACATTCGGAATCTGTCGATGCAGCCTATACCGCAGGCCTTCTTGCTGGGGGTGTTGATGCAGGTGAACCAGGGCCGCGCCTGCATTATGGGCACGGCTATTATGGCGCCTACCTGCGTGATCCGGACGGCAATAAAGTGCACATAGTTCATCGTGGCGATGTGCACTTGCCTGCGTAAGCGCGACTGACATTACTCGCTTCAAGCCCGCCAACCGCGGGCTTTTTTCGTGTTTGCGCAAACACTTCAGGCAAATAGCTCAGGTGCGTAGGGTGCGCCGGACGGAATGTCCTGAGTTGAACTGTCGCTACAGCCTGCCAATAACTACCGGGGCACCGGCGGGCCGAGACAGTCTCAGGATGTCTGATCACAAAAGCTGATGTGAAAACACTGCTCTACGGAGCATTACTGCATACCTCGCAAGAGCCGCAGAGCAAGGTATTCGGCGTGAATTTATTTGGGGGCGTAAACACCACACAGATCTTTTTGAAGCGCCAGGAAAGGTGGCGTGCTTAGGGTGCTCACCATATTTGCTACTTCGGCGGCATGAGCAGGGTCTGCTTGCACTTTTCTGACCTCAGGCTTTATTGACTCCATCGATGGGTCGTTGGCGAATGCGTTTTCGATGCTCGCGTTCATTCCCGGGTTTGATTTGTTGCAAGCTTGTTCCATCGCGATAGCAGTTAACGCGGTTTGATGCAGCTCTTCAGCCTCATTTGCGAAAGAGCTCGCCGCGAAGCAAATGCCTACCAAACATAGTGACAGCCTAAAATTCCTTACTACCGACATTCAAAGCTCCTTATTTATAGATGCTGAGGCCCACAAGCAGCGGGCTAAAGCCTTGCAGGTTAACACACACCCTCCCCGCCTCTATCGGGACGCCGATCCGGCTGATGCGTGCGATTCGGCTAGGCTTGCCCTGCCTGCATCGGAGGGAGGACATTCAGGTACTCATGGGGCACGCGGACGAGAAGGTGACGAAGCACTATCAGGAAGGGCACGACGAAAAGAAGATCGAGTACATGGAGGTGGGCGCCGAATTGGCGTTCTGAGGTGGGAGTTTTGCAAAAGTTTTGCAAATTGCAGTGTCCAGTCCTGAAATAGGTTTACACCTATTTCAGCCTCAAAACGCCCGATGCACCGCATCGGGCGTTTTGTATTTCAGCGATAGATGTGGCCGCTCGCTGTTATAGATCTGCACCGATTGATCCACCATTCGCGCGGCTTCAGCCGCATCTTTGGGCCGATGCAAGAGAAACTCAGTTTTCAAAATCCCGTTCACTCGTTCGGCCAAAGCGTTTTGGTAGCAGTCGTAACCATCGGTCATTGAACACCGGATACCGTGCTTTACATGCAGCCGCTGATAAAGCTCGGAGCAGTATTGGATGCCTCGATCTGAGTGATGAACAAGGTTTTGTTCTGTTGTTCTGCACTTGAGCGCTTTACTGAATGCCTGAATCACAGACTCCGTGTGCAAGCTTTCGTGAACATGATGCCCCACGATTTTCCGAGAGTAGGCGTCAGTCACCAAGCTCAGATAGGCCACGCCCGCTTGAGTCGGTAAGTAGGTGATATCGGCTACCCAAACTTGTTCTGGCGCCGTAGCAACTACCTGTGAAGGCCCTTCTTTCAGCAAGTTGGGGTGCCTGTGAAAGCGATGATGACTGTTTGTCGTTTTGTGATAGGCCCGCTTGCGAGGAACCAACTCTCGGCGACCCCGCAAAATGTCGAAAAGGCAGTCTCGACCGACCTTTACCGAGACTTCGGGCTCGCTATGCATGAGGTTATGAAGCTTTCGGGTTCCGAGCCTAGGTTGTCTGAGGCGCTTTTCGTGCACGAACACCATCACCTCCTGAGCCTGGAGGGCTCGGGCATTACATGCTCGAATGCGTTTGTAATACGCCTGTCGGGAAATCCCGATGAACTGGCAAGCCCGGCTGATACTCAGGTCTTGGACTTTCCTTTGGGAGAGGACTTGCCGGATCGCTTTTTTACGACAGAGACACCAAAGTCGTTCTTGAGTACATCAACAACAGCTTCGAAAAACTGAGCTTTCTGGTTGGCTTGAGCGAGTTGCTCTTCAAGCTCTTTGATTCGCTGCTCGGGCGTCAGCGGCTTGTTTGGCTCATCCATGGAAAGGGATCTCTTGGTACGAATAGACGCGCCTTGACTCCAGTTCTGTCGACCATGCCTGCGTAACCAGTTCAATACCGTCGATTTGCCCTGAATGCCGTAGCGCTCTTGAGCCTCTTTATAACTCAACTCGCCTTTTTCGACCTGGTCGACGACGGACAATTTAAAGGTCAGCGAGTAATCACGCTGACTGCGCCTTTTTCCTGCATTCATTACGCCCTCCTGAGATTGGGTCAGAAGGTGTAAACCTTATTCAGGACGAGACACAGACAACAAAAAGGGCCCACCTTTCGGTGAGCCCTTCTAGACCGCCCAGCAGAGCGGATTTTGTTTGGTAGGCGCGATTGGACTCGAACCAACGACCCCCACCATGTCAAGGTGGTGCTCTAACCAACTGAGCTACGTGCCTGCTGTGAGGCGGCATTCTACGGAATTCCGAAGGGGTGTCAACATCTTTTTGCAGCTAACCCTATGAATATGCGAATTTTTTATTTGTGGCGGGTGCACCCGTGTTTTTCGGGTGGCTGGCAGGCAATTTTCAACTCAGGTAGGATCGGGGCACTCGTAAAAATATAAAACAGAGGTTCCAGGATGGCGAACACCCCTACCCCCAGTCGTATTACGCCGCTTCCGCGAATTCGGTGCCGCCTCGTCCGGCACTCCAAGGCGAGGTCGAAACTGATGTGTGTGATTGGTGCCGGCTACACCGGCCTTTCCAGCGCATTGTTCCTGCTGGAGAACGGTTTTCGCGTGACCGTACTGGAAGCCGCAAAGGTAGGCTTTGGCGCGTCCGGCCGCAACGGCGGGCAGATCGTCAACAGCTACAGCCGCGACATCGATGTGATCGAGCGTAGTGTCGGTCCCAAGCAGGCGCAGTTGCTGGGGGACATGGCGTTTGAAGGCGGCAAGATCATCCGCGAGCGAGTCGCCAAGTATCAGATCCAGTGCGACCTCAAGGACGGCGGCGTATTCGCCGCGCTCAATAGCAAGCACATGGGCCACCTGGAGTCGCAGAAGCGCCTGTGGGAGCGCTATGGCCATACGCAGCTGGAACTGTTGGACGAACGCCGCATTCGCGAAGTGGTGGCCTGTGACAACTATGTCGGCGGCCTGCTGGACATGAGCGGCGGGCATATCCACCCGCTTAACCTGGCACTGGGTGAAGCGGCGGCCGTGGAATCCCTGGGCGGCACAATCTACGAACAGTCCGCCGCGGTGCGTATCGAACGTGGCGCCAATCCGGTGGTGCATACCGCCGAGGGCAAGGTCAGGGCCAAGTTCATCATTGTTGCAGGCAACGCTTACCTCGGTAACCTGGTGCCGGAGTTGGCGGCCAAGTCGATGCCGTGTGGCACACAAGTGATCACCACCGCCCCCCTAGGTGATGAGCTGGCGAAGACGCTGCTACCGCAGGATTACTGCGTAGAAGACTGCAACTACCTGCTGGACTACTACCGCCTCACCAGCGACAAGCGCCTGATCTTCGGCGGCGGCGTGGTGTACGGCGCGCGAGACCCGGCAAATATCGAGGCGATCATCCGCCCGAAAATGCTCAAGGCCTTCCCGCAGCTCAAGGACGTGAAGATCGACTACGCCTGGACCGGCAATTTCCTGCTGACCCTATCGCGCTTGCCGCAAGTCGGCCGCCTGGGTGACAACATCTATTACTCCCAAGGCTGCAGCGGCCATGGCGTGACGTACACGCACCTGGCAGGCAAGGTACTGGCGGAAGCATTGAGAGGCCAGGCAGAGCGTTTTGATGCGTTTGCCGGATTGCCGCACTACCCATTCCCAGGCGGGCAACTGCTGCGCACACCGTTTGCGGCACTGGGGGCATGGTATTACGGCCTACGGGATAAGCTGGGGTTTTGAGCACTTGTAGTGAGCGGGCTTGCCCCGCGCTGGGGGGCGAAGCCGCCCTAAGCCCTGCCACCGCGATTTCTCTGAAAGAACGCGGTGACTGGATTGGGGCGGCCCCCCCCCAGCGCGGGGCAAGCCCGCTCACTACAACACCAAATCGCAGACACAAAAAACCCCGGTCTTTCGACCAGGGTCTTTGCTATCGGATCAAAGCAGCCAGTGGCTTTCTTTGTGCTTCAAGGCGTTCAGTGGGCCTTGAGGCAGATATGGCGCAGCGGACGGGACTCGAACCCGCGACCCCCGCCGTGACAGGCCGGTATTCTAACCGACTGAACTACCGCTGCGTATCGCTTGACCAGTTGAGCGTAAACCCTCAACCGTCTTTAAACATCTGATCGATCAGCCTTGGCTGTTCAATCTCAAACCTGATGAGTCAGGCCTGGAAAATATGGCGCAGCGGACGGGACTCGAACCCGCGACCCCCGGCGTGACAGGCCGGTATTCTAACCGACTGAACTACCGCTGCGCGTCGGTGCAACCTTTAATGTTGCGTCTTACCCGAAGGTAAAACTCTCAAGAAGTGGTGGGTGATGACGGGATCGAACCGCCGACCCTCTGCTTGTAAGGCAGATGCTCTCCCAGCTGAGCTAATCACCCTTTGCTTCGTTGAGGCCGCGAAATTTACGCAGGTAGGAGACCTAAGTCAATAGCCTGCTTGAAGTTTTTCTGAAAAAGACAAAATTGCTTCAAGACGACTATCCGCCCTACTCGCTGTAAATCATCTTCTTGCTCATGCCGCCGTCCACCACAAACTCTTGCCCGGTGACAAAACCAGCTTGGCGCGACAACAACCACGCGACCATCGCTGCGACATCCTCCACGGTACCGACCCTGCCCGCCGGATGCTGGGCATGATCGGCGTCGGTCAAAGGCTCAGCACGACGCGCCGCAGGGTCACGCGCATCGATCCAGCCGGGACTGACCGCATTGACCCGCACTTCCGGCCCAAGACTCATGGCCAATGCATGAGTGAGGGCCAACAGGCCGCCCTTGCTCGCCGCATAGGCCTCGGTGTCCGGCTCGGATTGCCGGGCCCGGGTCGACGCCAGGTTGACGATGGCGCCGCCGTGGGCACGCAGATAAGGCGCACAGTGCTTTGCCAGCAACATCGGCCCACTGAGGTTTACTGCCAACACACGATTCCAGTAAGCCAGATCCAGGCTTTCCAGCGTGATATTGCGCGGATCAGCGACCGCCGCATTACACACCAGTGCGTCCAGGCGCCCAAATTGCCCCAATACCTCGGCGACACCCTGGGCGACCTGTTTTTCGTCCGCCACGTCCATGGTGATAAACCAGGCATTTTCACCCAGCACCTTGGACACCTTGGAGCCGCGCTCACGGTCCAGGTCGGTCAACACCACCTGCCAGCCCTCGCTGATCAACCAAGCCGCAATCCCGAGGCCTATGCCTCGGGCGGCGCTCGTCACCAGCGCGACGCGCCCATTGCTGGCCGCCGCTGCTTCCATGGACCACTCAATCACAAGGCGGCCAGCCCGCGAGCCAGGTCAGCCTGCAAGTCGGCCACATCTTCCAGGCCTACCGCGATGCGGATCAGGCTGTCACGGATGCCGGCAGCTTCACGCTCCTGCGGCGCCAGACGCCCGTGGGAAGTGCTGCTCGGGTGCGTGATGGTGGTCTTGCTGTCACCCAGGTTGGCGGTGATGGAGATCAGTCGCGTGGCATCGATAAAGCGCCAGGCGCCCTCTTTGCCGCCCTTCACTTCAAAACTCACCACGGCGCCAAAACCACGCTGCTGGCGCTGGGCCAGTTCGTGTTGCGGATGGCTCTTGAGACCGGCGTAGTGCACCTTCTCGATACCGTCCTGCTGCTCCAGCCACTCGGCCAGCGCCTGAGCGTTGGCGCAGTGGGCCTTCATGCGCAGGCTGAGGGTTTCCAGGCCCTTGAGGAAGATCCACGCATTGAACGGGCTCAAGGTCGGGCCAGCGGTGCGCAGGAAGCCGACAATTTCTTTCATCTGGTCACTGCGCCCAGCAACCACGCCACCCATGCAACGACCCTGGCCGTCGATAAACTTGGTAGCCGAATGCACGACGATGTCCGCACCCAGCTTCAGCGGCTGCTGCAGTGCCGGGGTGCAGAAGCAGTTGTCCACCACCAGCATCGCGCCCTTGGCGTGAGCCACTTCGGACAACGCAGCAATATCCACCAATTCGGCCAACGGGTTGGACGGCGACTCGACGAACAACAGCTTGGTATTGGCCTTGATCGCCGCATCCCAACCGGAAAGATCCGCCAGGGGCACGTAGTCCACTTCGATACCAAAGCGCTTGAAGTACTTCTCGAACAGGCTGATGGTCGAACCGAACACGCTGCGCGACACCAACACATGGTCGCCAGCACTGCAAAGACTCATCACCACTGCCAGGATCGCTGCCATGCCTGTCGCCGTGGCAACGGCCTGCTCCGCCCCTCCAGCGCGGCGATGCGCTCTTCGAACGCACGCACAGTCGGGTTGGTGTAGCGCGAATACACATTGCCCGGCACCTCGCCAGCAAAGCGTGCGGCGGCATCCGCAGCGGTGCGGAATACATAACTGGAGGTGAAGAACATCGGATCACCGTGCTCACCTTCCGGCGTACGGTGCTGGCCGGCACGCACAGCCAGGGTATCGAAAGCTACGCCATCGAGGTCGCTGTCCAACCGACCGGCATCCCATTCCTGACTCATGCTGCCACTCCTTACTCGATTCTTGATTTAAGATACAACACCGGCCCCTCAGGGCCGGTGTCTACCAGTTGTTGTACAGGTCGATGATCGCGCTGACCGCCTGGGTCTTGATCTTCGACGAGTCGTTACGCGCCTGCTCGATCTTGTTCAGGTAGGCCTCATCGACGTCACCGGTCACGTACTTGCCGTCGAACACGGCGCAGTCGAACTGGTCGATCTTGATCTTGCCACCGCCAACCGCTTCGATCAGGTCCGGCAGGTCCTGGTAGATCAGCCAGTCGGCGCCGATCAGGTCGGCCACATCCTGGGTGGTGCGGTTGTGGGCAATCAGTTCGTGAGCGCTTGGCATGTCGATGCCATATACGTTCGGATAACGTACGGCAGGCGCCGCGGAACAGAAGTACACGTTCTTCGCGCCGGCTTCGCGGGCCATCTGGATAATCTGCTTGCACGTGGTGCCGCGCACGATGGAGTCGTCCACCAGCATCACGTTCTTGCCGCGGAACTCCAGCTCGATGGCGTTGAGCTTCTGGCGCACCGACTTCTTGCGCGCCGCCTGGCCCGGCATGATGAACGTACGGCCGATGTAGCGGTTCTTCACGAAGCCTTCGCGGAACTTGACACCCAGGTGGTTTGCCAGCTCCAGCGCAGCGGTGCGGCTGGTGTCCGGGATAGGGATGACCACGTCGATGTCGTGCTCAGGACGCTCACGCAGGATCTTTTCGGCCAGCTTCTCACCCATGCGCAGACGCGCCTTGTACACGGAAACGCCGTCGATGATCGAGTCCGGACGCGCCAGGTACACGTGTTCGAAGATGCACGGGGTCAGTTTCGGTGCCACGGCGCACTGCCGGGTGTGCAGCTTGCCGTCTTCGGTGATGTACACCGCTTCGCCCGGCGCGAGGTCACGGATCAGGGTAAAGCCGAGCACGTCCAGGGACACGCTTTCGGAAGCGATCATGTACTCGACGCCTTCGTCGGTGTGACGCTGGCCGAATACGATCGGACGGATGCCGTGCGGGTCACGGAAGCCGACGATGCCATAACCGGTGACCATGGCCACTACCGCATAACCACCCACGCAACGGTTGTGCACGTCAGTCACGGCAGCGAACACATCTTCTTCGGTTGGCTGCAACTTGCCGCGCTGGGCCAGTTCGTGGGCGAACACGTTAAGCAGCACTTCCGAGTCGGAACTGGTGTTGACGTGGCGCAGGTCAGATTCGTAAATCTCCTTGGCCAGCTGCTCAACGTTGGTCAGGTTACCGTTGTGCGCCAAGGTAATGCCGTAAGGCGAGTTGACGTAAAACGGCTGAGCTTCGGCCGAAGTCGAGCTACCCGCAGTCGGGTAACGCACATGGCCAATGCCCATATGCCCGACCAGGCGCTGCATGTGACGCTGGTGGAACACGTCACGTACCAGGCCATTGTCCTTGCGCAGGAATAACCGGCCGTCGTGGCTGGTCACAATACCGGCAGCGTCCTGGCCGCGGTGCTGGAGGACGGTTAGCGCGTCATACAGCGCCTGATTGACGTTCGACTTACCGACGATACCGACGATGCCACACATGCGACGCAACCCCTACTTAATGAATCTTGACTGAACACAGCTTACTGAGGCGTTTTGGCCGGCAAGAGGTGTTCCTTGAACGGAAGATCAGCGGGTACGCTGATTCCGCTGGCCAGCCACTGACTGCTCCACCCCAAAATGAGGTTCTTGGACCAATCTGCAACCAATAGAAATTTTGGCACGAGTACAGACTCCTGCCACCACGAATCCTGCTGTACTGGCCCCAGGCTCAACAGCCCGACCGCCACAACCACCAGTAACGCGCCTCGCGCAGCACCGAAGGCCATGCCGAGAAATCGATCGGTCCCGGAGAGGCCGGTGACACGTATCAACTCGCCAATAAGATAATTGACCATTGCCCCCACCAGCAGCGTGGCGATGAACATGATGGCGCAGCCCGCGATGACGCGAGCCGAAGGTGTCTCGATGTATCCAGCCAGGTAGACCGACAGTGAACCACCGAACATCCAGGCTACGACTCCTGCAATGATCCAGGTCAGCAACGACAGTGCTTCTTTTACGAAGCCGCGGCTTAGACTGATCAAAGCGGAGATGGCGACGATTGCAACAATCGCCCAATCAACCCAGGTAAATGGCACGTTTGAGCCTACGGACAGATAAGGCGGCGCATTTTAGCAGAGCGCTGGGCTATCGGTAAGCGGTGATTGTCGATGCCTTGCAAATCAGTAGTTTGTGGCGTGCCAACTCCATTTCAACCCCACCCTAAAACCAATGTGGGAGCTGGCTTTGCCTGCGATGAGGCCAGCACATTCAACATCACTGTCGACTGCACCACCGCCATCGCAGGCAAGCCAGCTCCCACTTTTGACCTGCATTCCAACTGGAACTCGCGAAAATCAGCCGCGCTCAGGCTGGAAGCGAGTCACGAACCCCTTCAGATTCTGCTGGCGATCCAGCAAATCCCGCAGGCGATCCGCCTCGGCACGCTCAATCAGCGGCCCGATAAATACCCGGTTCTTACCATCCGCACTGCGGATATAGGCGTTATAGCCCTGACTACGCAGCTTTTTTGCAGCGCCTCGGCACCATCACGATTGCCGAGGCTTGCGACCTGGATCGACCAGCTGATCGGCAGGCCATTAGGGTCGATACGGCTTTGACCCACGTCCGGCTTACCTGGCGCAGCAGGCTGCGGCGCCACTGGCTTGGTGCCGGCGCCGGCGCAGCGGGCTTGGCCGCTACGGTCGGCGCGGGTGCCGGCTTGACCACCGGTACGCTTGGCTGCACGGGCATAGACGGCGCCTGCTGCGCCGCCACTTCATCAGCACTCGGAACCGGCTCATCTTCCGGCAAGGCCTGCGGCTCGGGCACTACCACGGGCTCAACCTGCACTTGCGGCACCGCTGGCGCCTGTGGCGCGGTAGGCGCCTCGACGATGACCTGGCGCTCTTCGTCCTGACGGGAAAACAACATCGGCAAGAAGATCACTGCCAACGCCACCAGAACCAGGGCTCCGACCATCCGCTGCTTGTAAGCGCTATCCAGTAATGCCATGTGCAGCTTCCTCCGTGGAGCGCCGGGCCAACCACTCTAGCGCCTCGGCAACACAATAAAATGATCCGAACAACAGAATTTCGTCGTCAGGCGTGGCAAGCGCGCACTGTGCCTCAAGGGCAGCGGTAACGCTTGCATACGACGCCACAGGCGCACCAAGGTTCTGCAAAGCAACCTCCAGCTCGGCGGCCGGGCGACTGCGCGGCGAATCCAGCGGCGCCACGGCCCAAGCCTCGACATTAACAAGCAAAGGCGCAACCACACCCTCCAAGTCCTTATCGGCCAGCAAACCAAACACTGCAAGGCGACGACCGACCGGCGGCGTGCGCGACAAGCGTTGCGCCAGGTATTCAGCCGCATGAGGGTTATGCCCAACATCCAACAACAAGTTCAGGCGCTTGCCCTGCCATTCGAATGCGCGACGATCCAGGCGCCCGACCACACGGGTCGCCTGCAAGGTCGCGGCAATCTGCCCGGCATTCCACGGCAGGTCCAACAGCAAGTAGGCCTGCAGCGCGAGCGCGGCGTTTTCCATGGGCAGGTTGAGCAGCGGCAGGTCGCGTAACTCTACCGACTGACCACTTGCATCCTGACCGCGCCATTGCCAGTGCCGATCACCGATTTCAAGATTGAACTCGCGGCCCCGCAAGAAAAACGGGCAATCCAGTTCGCGCACCTTGTCGAGCAAGGTATGTGGCGGGTCAATATCACCACACAGCGCCGGCTTGCCCTGACGGAAGATCCCGGCCTTTTCATAGGCCACAGACTCGCGGGTATTGCCCAGGTAATCGGCATGGTCCACACCGATGCTGGTCACCAGCGCGACGTCGGCATCCACCACGTTGACCGTGTCCAGACGCCCGCCCAGGCCGACTTCCAGAACGACCACATCCAGTTGCGCACGCTCGAACAGCCAGAACGCCGCCAGGGTGCCCATCTCGAAATAAGTCAGGAAATCTCGCCACGCCCGGCATCGAGTGCGGCGAAGGCTTCACAGAGTTGCTCGTCAGTGGCTTCGACGCCATTGAGCTGCACCCGCTCGTTGTAACGCAGCAAGTGCGGGGAATTGTACACGCCGACTTTCAGCCCTTGGGCTTGCAGCAGCGCGGCGACAAAGGCGCAGGTAGAGCCTTTGCCGTTGGTGCCGGTCACCGTGATTACTCGCGGCGCCGGGCGGCCCAACCTGCGGGCCGCTACCTGTTGCGAGCGCTCCAGGCCCATGTCGATGGCGGACGGATGCAACTGCTCAAGGTAGGCGAGCCATTCGCCGAGGGTACGTTGGGTCATAGGTTTGCAGGCACCGGCGGCACGACGATCGGTTCAACTTTAGGCGCGACGTACACAGGCGTCGGCAAACCCATCATTTGCGCCAGCAGGTTGCCCAGGCGTGGACGCAGCTCACCGCGCGGGATGATCAGGTCGATGGCACCGTGCTCCAGCAGGAACTCGCTACGCTGGAAGCCTTCCGGCAGCTTTTCGCGCACGGTCTGCTCGATCACACGCGGGCCAGCAAAGCCGATCAGGGCCTTTGGCTCGCCGACGATCACGTCACCCAACATCGCCAGGCTCGCGGAAACGCCGCCGTAGACCGGGTCGGTCAGCACGGAGATGAACGGGATACCTTCTTCACGCAGACGCGCCAGCACCGCAGAGGTCTTGGCCATTTGCATCAGCGAGATCAGGGCTTCCTGCATCCGCGCACCACCGGAGGCGGCGAAGCAGATCATCGGGCAACGATTTTCCAGGGCGTAGTTGGCGGCGCGAACAAAACGCTCACCGACGATGGCACCCATGGAACCGCCCATGAAGGAGAACTCGAACGCCGAGACCACCACCGGCATGCCCAGCAGCTTGCCGCTGACGGAGATCAGTGCGTCTTTCTCGCCGGTCTGCTTCTGCGCGCCGACCAGACGGTCCTTGTACTTCTTGCTGTCGCGGAACTTGAGACGGTCAACCGGCTCCAGGTCTGCGCCCAGCTCGTTACGGCCGTCGGCGTCGAGGAAGATGTCGATGCGGGCGCGGGCGCCGATACGCATGTGGTGGTTGCACTTAGGGCAAACGTCCAGGGTCTTTTCCAGCTCCGGGCGATACAGCACCGCGTCGCAGGATGGGCATTTATGCCACAGACCTTCAGGAACCGAGCTTTTTTCACCTCGGAACGCATGATCGAAGGGATCAGTTTGTCTACTAACCAGTTGCTCATGCTTTCTTTCTCCAGTACCGGTGGCTTGAACACAGCCCCGCGTATGCCCTTGAGCTAAATTCATATGTGGCGATGACGCATGCAGGACGGGGTCAGACGTTCGACCTGCCTTTTCCCGCATGCGCCCTTAGCCTTCCAGACAACCTGCGGAGCAGGGTTGCCACTTCGTTTCCGGGCCACTCACAGGCGGCGCCGGGCTGTTTTACACAGTGGTAGTTATGGACGGCGGCAGACTGCCAGCCGTCACATCCCGACACTGCTGTCGCGCACAGCCTGCATGAATGCGCGAATCTTGTTGTGATCCTTGATGCCCTTGCCCTGCTCTACCCCACCGCTGACATCCACGGCATACGGACGAACCTGCTCGATCGCCGCCCCGACATTCGCGGGGTTGAGCCCCCGGCCAGGATGATCGGCTTGCTCAAGCCCTCGGGAATCAGCGTCCAGTCAAACGCCTCACCGGTACCACCGGGCACGCCTTCGACATAGGTATCCAGCAGAATTCCGCGAGCGCCGGTGTAGGCAGCACAGGCAGCGGCGATGTCATCCCCGGCCTTTACGCGCAGCGCCTTGATGTACGGGCGTTGGTAGCTCTCACACTCATCAGGACTTTCGTCACCGTGAAACTGCAGCATGTCCAGCGGTACGGCATCCAGGGTTTCGTTGAGTTCACAGCGGCTGGCGTTGACGAACAACCCGACGGTGGTCACAAACGGCGGCAGTGCAGCAATGATCGCCCGAGCCTGCAACACGTTCACCGCCCGCGGACTCTTGGCATAAAACACAAAGCCGATCGCATCCGCCCCCGCCGCGACTGCCGCCAGCGCGTCTTCTATGCGGGTAATCCCGCAAATCTTGCTGCGAACGGCTGGCATATCGTGAAAACCCCAGGGATTGGACCGAGAAAGTCCCGGATGGTAACAAAAGCTTTTCCGGGCGTCAGCCGCCAAGTTCGCTGAAACCTGTGAGGAAGTGTGGCCCGATGAAACGTTCCGGCAGCTCGAACTCGTCGCGGTACTCCACATCCACCAGATACAGGCCGAATGGATGCGCCGTCACACCGCCGGTACGACGAATACGGCTTTCCAGTACTTCCTTGGCCCACTCCACCGGGCGTTCGCCGGTGCCGATAGTCATCAATACCCCGGCAATGTTGCGCACCATATGGTGCAGGAACGCCCGGCGCGGATATCCAGCACAATCATCTTGCCGTGGCGGGTTACCCGCAGGTGGTGGACTTCCTTGATCGGCGACTTGGCCTGGCACTGGCCGGCGCGGAAGGCACTGAAATCATGCACACCCACCAGGTGCTGCGCGGCCTCGGCCATGCGCTCGGCGTCTAGCGGGCGGTGGTTCCAGGTAATTTCTTCGTTCAGGTGCGCCGGGCGAATCTGGTCGTTGTAGATCACATAGCGATAACGCCGGGCGATGGCCTTGAAGCGCGCATGAAAATGCGCGGGCATGACCTTGGCCCAACTGACGCTGACGTCATGGGGCAAATTGATATTAGCGCCCATCACCCACGCTTTCATCGTGCGTTCGGCCTGGGTATCGAAGTGCACCACCTGGCCGCACGCATGCACACCGGCATCGGTACGCCCGGCGCACATCAGCGATACTGGCGAATCGGCGACCTTCGACAGCGCCTTTTCCAGGGTTTCCTGCACCGTCAGCACGCCGGATGCCTGACGCTGCCAGCCGCGATAGCGAGAACCTTTGTATTCCACGCCCAAGGCGATGCGGTAAAGCCTGCAGCCGCCATTTCGGCGGCCGCGTTATCTATATTTGCCAAGAACTGAGAGCCTGATGAGTTGCGCAAAGGCGCACATTATGCCGATTTGTAGGGACGCTGGCTTGCCCGGTTTCCACGAAAAGCAAAACGGCGACCCAAAGGTCGCCGTCGCGCCAACAACCGATGATTACGCCAATCGACCGAGCATTTCCTTGGCCTCGCCACGCTGGGACTCATCACCCTCGGTCAACACTTCAGACAAGATGTCCCGTGCGCCGTCCGCATCACCCATATCGATATAGGCCTGGGCCAGGTCGAGTTTGGTGGCAACCTCATCGGTGCCCGACAGGAAATCGAATTCCGGCTCATCCCCGCCCAACGCCGCGTCTTCAGCGGTAAAGGATGGCTCGATGGACGGATGCTCAAGGCTCTGGGACAGTCGATCCAGCTCAGCATTGACATCATCCAGTTCCGACGCGAAGGCGTCCGGCTGGGCGGCCACTTCCGGCTCGTCCGCCAGGGACAGGTCGAAATCTTCCGGCAGGTCGAAATCATCCAGCGCCGCTGGAGTCAGGGTCGGCGGCTCGACAGCGGACACATCTTTCATCTGGTCTTCCAGACCCGAGAGGAAGTCATCGTCCGAACGCGTCGAAGCTGGCGCATCCAATTGCAGATCCAGGTCCAGGTCGAAGTCCGACAAGTCGTCCGGGCTGACCTTGGCTTCGGTCTGCTCCTGTAGAAGCGATTCAAACGTCTGCTGATCGTCTTTGACTTCGGCAGGCGATGCGGCTTCCAAATCGTCCAGGCTCAGGTCGAAATCAGTGTCGAATGCCTCTGGCTCTGGCGCCGGGGCAGCCGGTTTGTCTTCCAACAGGTCCTTGACGTATTGAGCGTCCAACGCAGCAGCAGCAACCGCAGCGCTGACACCTGCCGCCAACACGGCCATGGCCGGGAAGCGCGACTTGAGCTGCTCGACCTGGGCGTGGTTGTCGCCATTGGCCACCAGTTGACGCTCCTGGGTGACAAAACCGTCCTTGTCGCCCTGCAGGCCGTAGACCTCCATCAGCTTCAAACGCAGATCGCTACGCTTGGGCTCATGCTTGATTGCCTGCTCCAGCACGTCAGCCGCCTGGTTCAGATGACCACGATCGATATGGGACTGGGCTTGTGCCAGCGCATCACTAGAGTTTTGCGGCGCGACAGCAACTGCCAGCGGCGCCAGCACGGAAGCAACGGTAGGCACCACGACGGCCGGTTCAACCACTGGTGCAGGCGCAGGCGCAGCTGCTAGCTTGACGCTCGGCGGTGGCACTTCGAGCCCCTCAAAGCTGTCCGGCGGCAGGTCGTGATCGATATTCGAGGCAAACTCAGGCTCTTCAGCCAGGGCCCGCGCCATGCGCAGGTGTTTTTCCTCTTCGCGGCGGGCATTGCGATGACGTGCCCACAACAGCAGGAGCAACAGCACCAGCAGGCCGGCGGCACCGCCAACCACACCGAGGATGATCGGGTTGGTCAGCAGGTCGTTGAATTTACCTTCCGGGGTGGCAGCGGGTGCCACTTCAGGCTTGACCGGTTCGACAGCAGGCGCGGCAGGTGCCGCGGTGGCTGTGGCAGCAGACGTCGACGCAGGATCACCGGCCAACTGAGCCGGCATCGCTGCCGCAGCCGCCCCGCTGGTGTCGCCTTTTTCAGCCTGCAAACGGGCGAGTTGATCGTTTTTCAGTTGAATCAGCTTTTGCAACTTGTCCAACTGACTTTGCAAATCTGCCGCGCGACTCTTCAATTCTTCGTTGTCGCGACGAGTGGTGTCGAGTTGCTCTTGGGTCATCGCCAGCTTGTCGTTCAAGGAGGAGCTGTCCCCTGCCTTGCCCTTGGCACCCTTCTTCGCCGCTTCGGCAGAGACCAGGCTCAGGTTGTCCTTAGCGCTGGTGCTCGACGGCGCATTGCCAGGCTGGGTGCGCTTGGTTGCGTCCAATTGCTGCTTGCCCGCTGCCTGGTTGGTGGCCGAGCGACGACCCTGACGCCAAGCAGCGTTTTGCGCGGTCACTTCGGCAAGCGCCTGGGACTGCGGCAAGCTGGTCGCTTGCACGCGATCCGGCAGGCGCAGCACCTGGCCGGTCTTCAGGCGGTTGATGTTGCCATCGATAAACGCGTCCGGGTTCAGCGCCTGGATGGCCAGCATGGTCTGCTGGACCGACGCGCCATTGCGGTTCTTCTCGGCAATTTCCCACAAGGTATCGCGCGACGTGGTGGTGTGCTGGGCAGCCTTGCTACCGGCAGGCGCGGTGCTTGCCGGCGCGCTCAAGCGTGGCGCGGGCGCAGCGGCGGCCGGCGCCGGCTGCTCGAATTTAGCTGGATCGAGCAGCACGCTGTAGTCACGCATCAACCGGCCGTTGGGCCACTGCACCTGCAACAGGAAGCGTACGTAGGAATCCGGCAGCGGCTTGCTGGAAGTGACGCGCACCACACTGCGCCCACTCGGGTTGATCACCGGAGTAAACGTCAGGTCATTCAGAAACGCCTGGCGATCAACGCCGGCATCCACAAACGCCTGGGACGACGCCAGGCTCGGTGTGATCTCGGAAGCCGTGAGGCCACCCACATCGAGCAATTCGATTTCCACCGACAAAGGCTGGTTCAACTTCGACTTGAGGGTCATTTCCCCCAGCTGCAGCGCCTGCGCCATACCGGAGGACAGCGCCGAGGCGGCCGCTATTGCTAACACCAGTTTGCGAACTTGAACCATAGCCTCATCCTTTGTTTGAACACTCCCCGGCCTGCGAGAAGGTTGGTAACCGCTGCCATAAGGCATGGCGAGCCGATAGGTCACCGACGCGCTTCTATTCCTGCTTGGGGCCAAGCATAGCGCCTGGTTAGAATCAATCTACAAATTGCCGCCAAGTATCTTTTACACAAGGTCTTTTATCAACAACTGCGCCAGCTGTACGGCGTTAAGGGCAGCACCTTTGCGTACGTTATCTGACGTCAGCCACAGATTTAGTTCCGCCGGATCGTCCACCCCTGCACGAACCCGTCCTACATACACAACGTCCTGGCCCACCGCATCGCCAACCGCAGTCGGGTAATCGCCCTCTTCGACCAGCTCTATACCCGGCGCCGCATCGAGAACGCGATTCACCGCGGAGAGGTCGACCGGTGCGCCCAATTGCAGCGACACAGTCAGGCTATCGCCAAAAAACACCGGGGCTTGAATGCAGGTTGCGGAAATCTTTAGCAAAGGAGTTTCCAGTACGGCACGCAGTTCATGTACGAGACGTTTCTCCAGGGCCGTATGACCTTGTGCATCTGGCGTGCCGACTTGTGCCAACAGGTTGAAGGCAACCTGACGATCAAAGAACTGAGGCTCCATCGGGCGCACGTTCAACAGCTCAGCCGTTTGCCGAGCCAACTCGCTGACCGCTTCACGGCCCAAGGCCGACATTGCAAGGTTGGCGGTGACGCTCACACGCTGGATGTCCAGCAAACCGCGCAACGGGGCCAGCACCACCGCAAGGTTGGTGGCGGACGGGCTTGGGCTGCTGAGCTGGAAAGGCTTTTTCAGGCGGCTCAGGACGTGAGCATTAGCCTCCGGGACAACCTGAGGCGCCTGATCAGCCGGCAACGCGCCCGACAGGTCGATCACCGCGCAACCGGCCGCCGTGGCGCGCGGGGCAAAACTGAGGGTCACTGCCGGCCCCGCAGCAAAAAACGCCAGCTGCACCTTTTTGAAATCAAACTCGTCAACTTCCTTGACCCGCACGTTCTTGCCACGAAACGGTACCGACGCGCCGGCAGAGTTGCTGCCCGCCAACAAATGCAAGGTGCCCACCGGGAAGTCCAGCTCTTCGAGAATCTGCACCAGGGTTTCACCAACGGTGCCGGTGGCGCCGATCACGGCGATTTCAAAGGTCTGGGTCATGGGGCTGCCTCGGGCATTGCGGGGGAGCGGCACTTTACCGGGTGGTGGGGGTGAGGCAATTGGCCCAGTTATAGTGATGTGGCTGATGGCCCCATCGCAGGCAAGCCAGCTCCCACACTTGAATGTATTCACACGTCAACATGTGGGAGCTGGCTTGCCTGCGATGTCGGCCTCAAGGGCAACAAAAACCCGCGCCTGTCACCAGGGCGCGGGTTTTTCTTACTGCCTCAAGCGATCAACGCTCCAGCAGAATCCGCAGCATGCGACGCAGCGGTTCGGCCGCGCCCCACAGCAGTTGGTCGCCAACGGTGAACGCACCGAGGAACTGGCTGCCCATATTCAGCTTGCGCAGACGACCAACCGGTACATTCAGGGTACCGGTAACCTTGGTCGGGCTCAGTTCCTGCATGCTGATATCGCGGTTGTTCGGCACCAGCTTGACCCATGGGTTGTGCTGGCTGATCAGCCCTTCGATGTCGGCGATCGGCACGTCTTTGTTCAACTTGATGGTCAGCGCCTGGCTGTGGCAGCGCATGGCGCCGATACGTACGCAGATGCCATCCACCGGGATCGGGCTCTTGAAGCGACCGAGGATCTTGTTGGTCTCGGCTTGGGCCTTCCACTCTTCGCGGCTCTGGCCGTTCGGCAGTTCTTTGTCGATCCATGGGATCAGGCTACCGGCCAACGGCACGCCGAAGTTTTCGGTCGGGTAGGCATCGCTGCGCATGGCCTCGGCCACACGGCGGTCAATGTCGAGGATTGCGCTGGCAGGGTCTGCCAGTTGATCGGCAACGGCTGCGTGGGTCGCGCCCATCTGCTTGATCAGCTCACGCATGTTCTGCGCGCCGGCACCGGAGGCCGCCTGATAAGTCATGGCGCTCATCCACTCAACCAGACCGGCTTCGAACAAGCCGCCCAAGCCCATCAGCATCAGGCTGACGGTGCAGTTGCCGCCGACGTAGTTCTTGGTACCGGCATCCAATTGCTGGTCGATGACCTTGCGGTTCACCGGGTCCAGGATGATCACGGCGTCGTCCTGCATGCGCAGGCTCGATGCCGCGTCGATCCAGTAACCCTGCCAGCCCGCTTCACGCAGCTTGGGGAAGACTTCACTGGTGTAGTCGCCGCCCTGGCAGGTCAAAATCACGTCGAGGGTTTTCAGCTCTTCAATGTTGTAGGCGTCCTTGAGCGGGGCGATATCCTTGCCCACGGACGGCCCTTGGCCACCAACGTTCGAAGTGGTGAAAAACACCGGCTCAATAAGATCGAAATCCTGCTCTTCCAGCATCCGCTGCATGAGCACGGAACCGACCATACCGCGCCAACCGATCAGACCTACACGTTTCATCGCAACTACACCTTGTTAAAGTGGGCCGCCTTGCAGCAACAACTGCAAGCGGGCCCGAGAGATTACAGATTCTGCAGCGCGGCGACTACTGCGTCGCCCATTTCTTGCGTACCGACCTTGGTGCAACCCTGCGACCAGATGTCGCCGGTGCGCAGGCCCTGGTCCAGCACCAGGCTGACGGCCTTCTCGATGGCGTCTGCAGCGTCGCCGAGATTGAAGCTGTAACGCAGCATCATCGAGACCGACAAAATGGTCGCCAGCGGGTTGGCAATGCCCTGACCCGCGATGTCCGGCGCCGAACCATGGCAAGGCTCGTACATGCCCTTGTTGTTGGTGTCCAGGGACGCCGACGGCAGCATGCCGATAGAGCCGGTGAGCATCGAGGCCTGGTCAGACAGAATGTCGCCGAACAGGTTGTCGGTGACGATCACGTCGAACTGCTTCGGCGCACGCACCAGTTGCATGGCAGCGTTGTCGACGTACATGTGGCTCAGTTCGACGTCCGGGTAGTCTTTGGCCACTTCTTCGACGATTTCACGCCACAGTTGGCTGGAGGCCAGTACGTTGGCCTTGTCGACCGAGCAGACCTTCTTGCCACGCACGCGCGCCATGTCGAAACCGACACGGGCGATACGGCGAATTTCGCTCTCGCTGTACGGCAGGGTGTCGTAAGCCTGGCGCTCACCATTCTCCAACTCACGCACGCCACGTGGCGAGCCGAAGTAGATACCGCCGGTCAGCTCACGCACTATCAGGATGTCCAGGCCCGCGACCACTTCCGGCTTGAGGCTCGACGCGTCAGCCAGTTGCGGGTAGAGGATCGCCGGGCGCAGGTTGCCGAACAGGCCCAGTTGCGCCCGGATTTTCAGCAGGCCGCGCTCAGGGCGGATATCACGTTCGATCTTGTCCCATTTCGGGCCACCCACGGCGCCAAGCAGCACAGCGTCGGCAGCACGGGCACGGTCCAGGGTTTCATCAGCCAGCGGCACGCCGTGCTTGTCGATGGCCGCGCCACCGATCACGTCGTGGCTCAGTTCGAAGCCCAGGCTGTACTTGGTGTTGGCCAATTCCAGGACCTTGACCGCTTCGGCCATGATTTCCGGACCAATACCGTCGCCAGGGAGAATCAGAATCTGCTTGCTCATGCGTTCCTCATTTTCATCAAGCGACCTGCCCGCAGGCAGGTCGGGAAAAATTGATCAGCGTTCGGCGAAGACCACCAGCACGTCGGTGCTGAAGGTGCCGTCGGCTTGAATTTCGTAATAGTCGCGTACTTCCTGGCCCATCGCCTTTTGCAGCTCAAGGATTGCAGCGCGCAACACTTCTGGCGTGCGCATGCGCTCGACCCAGGAGGTGTATTCCAGGCGCAGGCGTTGACGGCTGCTGGTGCGCACATGCAAACCGGACTCGCTGAGCTGCTGCATCCACTCGGCGGCGGAGTAATCGCGCACGTGGCTGGTGTCGCGCAGCACTTCGACGGTTTGCAGGTAAGTGTCCAACAGCGGGCTGCCCGGTGACAAGACGTCCACAAAGGCCGCCACGCCACCCGGTTTGAGCACGCGGCGCACTTCGCGCAAGGCCACGCCGAGATCGCTCCAGTGGTGGGCCGAGTAGCGGCTGAACACGAAGTCGAACTCGCCATCGGCAAACGGCAGGCGTTCGGCGGCGCCGTGCACGGTGCGAATGTTGCCCAGGCCACGATCAACCGCAGCGGCGGCGACCACGTCGAGCATCTGTTGGGACAGGTCGTAGGCCACCACTTCTTTAACCAGTGGCGCCACATGGAAGCTCACATGCCCGGCACCGCAGCCCAAATCCAGCAGTCGTGCACTGCCCTGCCCGGCCAGCTCGGCCTGGAGCAGCGCGAATTCGGTGCCTTGGGCGTGCACGGCACTGCTCAGGTAGGCCGAGGCTTGCTCGCCGAATTGTTTTTGCACGACTTGGGTATGGGCGGTGTTGGTCATGGTGGTTTTCCTTGGGTTTTGGGTGGCTGTACTGCCGCTATCGCAGGCAAGCCAGCTCCCACAGTTGACCGAGTCGTTCAGGAGAACACCGATCAATGTGGGAGCCGGGCTTGCCCGCGATGGGGCCAGTCCGATCTACCCAAAATTACGCGTCGCGAAACAACCAAGGCTGGCTCGCCCGGTGCTTGGCCTCAAACGCGGCAATTGCATCGCCGTCCTGCAAGGTCAGGCCAATGTCGTCCAGACCGTTGATCAGGCAGTGCTTACGGAAAGCGTCCACTTCAAAGTGATACACCTTGCCATCCGGGCGAGTCACGGTTTGCGCGGCCAGGTCGACGGTCAACTGGTAGCCTTCTTCGGCTCCCACTTGCTTGAACAACTCATCCACTTCTTCATCGGTCAAGATGATCGGCAACAAACCGTTCTTGAAGCTGTTGTTGAAGAAAATGTCGGCATAGCTCGGCGCGATGATGCTGCGAAAACCATATTCTTCCAGGGCCCACGGCGCGTGCTCACGGCTGGAGCCGCAACCGAAGTTTTCCCGCGCCAGCAACACGCTGGCGCCTTGGTAACGTTCGGCGTTGAGCACGAAGTCTTTGTTCAGTGGGCGCTTGGAGTTGTCCTGGTAGGCGTAGCCCACGTCCAGGTAACGCCACTCGTCGAACAGGTTCGGGCCGAAACCGGTGCGCTTGATCGACTTCAAGAACTGCTTGGGGATGATCTGGTCGGTGTCCACGTTGGCACGGTCCAACGGCGCGACTAAACCTGTGTGTTGTGTAAAAGCACGCATCGGGTATTCCTCAGATCAATTCGCGAACGTCGATGAAACGACCGTTGACGGCCGCCGCAGCAGCCATGGCCGGGCTGACCAGGTGAGTACGCCCACCGGCGCCCTGACGCCCTTCGAAGTTACGGTTGGAGGTGGACGCGCAATGCTCGCCCGACTCCAAACGGTCCGGGTTCATCGCCAGGCACATGGAGCACCCCGGCTCACGCCATTCAAAACCGGCTTCGAGGAAGATCTTGTCCAGGCCTTCGGCTTCGGCTTGCGCTTTGACCAGGCCCGAACCCGGCACCACGATGGCTTGCTTGATGGTCGAAGCCACTTTGCGGCCCTTGGCGATCACTGCTGCGGCGCGCAGGTCTTCAATCCGCGAATTGGTGCAAGAACCGATGAACACGCGGTCCAACTGGATGTCGGTAATCGCTTGGTTGGCGTGCAAGCCCATGTACTTCAAGGCGCGCTCGATGGAACCGCGCTTGACCAGGTCAGCTTCTTTAGCCGGGTCCGGCACGTTCTGATCAACCGCCAACACCATTTCCGGCGACGTGCCCCAGCTGACTTGCGGCTTGATCTGGGCAGCGTCCAGTTCAACCACGGTGTCGAACACCGCGTCGGCGTCGGAGACCAAGTCTTTCCAAGCCTCTACCGCTGCATCCCAATCGGCGCCCGCCGGTGCAAATGGACGACCTTTAACGTACTCGACGGTCTTTTCGTCCGCTGCCACCATGCCCACACGAGCACCGGCTTCGATGGACATGTTGCAGATGGTCATGCGGCCTTCGATGGACAAATCGCGGATCGCGCTGCCAGCAAATTCGATGGCGTGGCCGTTACCGCCGGCGGTGCCGATCTTGCCGATCACGGCGAGGACGATGTCCTTGGCGGTTACGCCAAACGGCAACGTGCCTTCGACGGACACCAGCATGTTCTTCATTTTCTTGGCGACCAGGCACTGGGTGGCGAACACATGCTCCACCTCGGACGTGCCGATGCCATGGGCCAAGGCGCCAAAGGCACCATGGGTGGAAGTGTGGGAGTCACCGCAGACCACGGTCATGCCCGGCAAGGTCGCGCCTTGCTCCGGGCCGATCACGTGGACGATCCCTTGACGCACGTCATTCATCTTGAATTCGGTGATGCCATATTCGTCGCAATAGTCGTCGAGGGTCTGTACCTGCAAGCGCGACACGGTATCGACAATGGCGTCGATACCGCCCTTGCGCTCAGGGGTGGTCGGCACGTTGTGGTCAGGGGTGGCGATGATGGAGTCGACGCGCCACGGCTTGCGCCCGGCCAGCCGCAGGCCTTCGAACGCTTGGGGCGAGGTCACTTCATGGATGATGTGACGGTCGATATAGATCAGCGACGAGCCATCGTCGCGCCGTTTCACTTCATGGGAATCCCAAAGCTTGTCGTAAAGCGTTTTGCCGGCCATCAGTCGGTCCTCATCAGCGGTCTTTCTATGCCCCGGGTCTTGAGACATTCAATAACCCTTTGGCTTGTGAGGCTGATGGTATGGCGCTACATTAAATAACTCAAATTCATATTTTTTATGCTTTGGATTACCAACTGGAATACCACAATGGACCTGGCCAACCTCAATGCCTTTATCGCCATCGCCGAGACCGGCAGCTTCTCCGGTGCCGGCGAACGTTTGCACCTGACCCAACCGGCCATTAGCAAGCGCATCGCCGGTTTGGAGCAACAATTAAAGGTACGCCTGTTTGATCGCCTGGGCCGTGAAGTCGGCTTGACCGAGGCCGGGCGGGCCCTCTTGCCACGCGCCTACCAGATCCTGAACGTGCTGGACGACACCCGACGCGCGCTCACCAACCTCACCGGCGAAGTCAGCGGGCGCCTGACCTTGGCCACCAGCCACCACATTGGCCTGCATCGCTTGCCGCCGATTCTGCGCACCTTTACCCGGGAGTATCCCAACGTCGCGCTGGATATTCAGTTCTTGGATTCGGAAGTGGCCTACGAAGAAATCCTCCACGGCCGCGCAGAAGTAGCGGTAATTACCCTGGCGCCCGACCCTCATCATCTCGTGCGCGCGACACCGGTGTGGGATGACCCGCTGGACTTTGTCGTCGCACCGGAACACAGCCTGACCCTCAACGGCAGGGTCAGCCTGGCCGATATTGCCGGGCACCCGGCCGTTTTCCCCGGAGGGAACACCTTTACGCACCATATTGTCAGCCGATTGTTCGAAGCCCAGGGCCTAACTCCAAACATCGCGATGAGCACTAACTACTTGGAAACTATCAAGATGATGGTGTCGATCGGCCTGGCCTGGAGCGTTTTGCCGCGCACCATGCTCGATGATCAGGTGGCAAGTATCGCTTTGCCGGGCATACAGCTCAGTCGCCAGCTAGGCTATATCGTGCACACCGAAAGGACGCTGTCGAACGCTGCGCGGGCTTTCATGAGCCTATTGGATGCACAGGTCGATCTGCCAGGGATACCGGCATGAAGCTGTGCGGCCTCAAGGTCTGAATAAAACCGCGCCTTACGCCCATCGAGCCAAGGCCCTTTGATAATGCGCAACCCCGTCGATTCCGTACCACCTTTGCCTCGCATTTACGCCCTTGACCCTCAAGAGGCGGAGCAAAGTTGGGACAGCGCTCCGCAGTTGCTGGCGGCCCTCAACGCCGCCCGGCTGGGCGCGTGGTGCTGGGAAATCGACACCGGGAAAATCAGCTGGTCACGGGGCACCCAGGCGTTGTTCGGTTTTGACCCTCGCCAGCCCTTGCCAAAGGATCTGGACTATCTCGACCTGCTGGCCCCGGCCGACCGCGCTCGCGTAGTGCGAGCGTTTCACGCGGTATTGGCGGGCGAACCGTTCGAACACGCGATGCGCCATCGCATCCAGTGGCCTGACGGCACGCATCATTGGCTGGAGATCAATGGCAGCCTGGCGCCGGACAAGACTGGCCGGCGCCGAATGATCGGCGTGATCCGCGAGATTACCCACCAACGCGAGCGGGAAAACGCCCTCGGCCACTCCGAAAAACGCTTCGCCACGCTGTTCCACCTGTGCCCGAACATGGTGCTGCTGACCCGCCAGGCCGATGGATTGATCAGCGAAGCCAACCAATATTTCGAGATCCACTTTGGTTGGCCGGTCGCCGACGCCATCGGTCGCACCACCCTGGACCTGGGCCTGTGGCGTCACCCCGAGCAACGCGCGCAGTTGGTCAAGGCCACCCAACGCAAGGGCGAGCCGATCACCATGGAGGTGCAGTTTTGCGCCAGCAATGGCCAGATCCACGACGGCACCCTCAGTGCGCAAAAGGTGGAACTGGAGGGCGAGGCTTACCTGATCAGCACGTTTCTCGACACCACCGACCGCAAGAATGCCGAGCAAGCGCTCAAGGACAGCCAGGAGCGCCTCGACCTGGCCCTGGATTCCGCACAGCTGGGCACCTGGGACTGGCATATCCCCACCGGCATGCTCTATGGCTCGGCTCGCGCCGCCCAGCTGCATGGTTTGCCGCCCGAGCCATTCCACGAATCCTTCGATGCATTCTTCGAGGGCATGCCCAATGAAGAACGCGACAATATGCGCAACGCCTATCGCACCCTGCGCGAAGGCCCGGCCGGCAACTACCAACTGACCTACCGCGTGCAAATGGAAGATGGCAGCTCGCGCTACCTCGAAAGCCGCGCCCGCCTTTATCGCGACGAGCAAGGCGCCCCCCTGCGCATGGCGGGCACGCTGCTGGACATCACTGACCAGGTGGAGCGCGAACAACGCCTCACTGCCTCGGAAGAAAAATTCGCCAGCCTATTCCAGGCCAGTCCCGACCCGATCTGCGTCACCGATCTGGAGAGCGGCGTGTTTATCGAAATCAATCCGGCCTTCACCCAGACCTTTGGCTGGGCGGCCGCCGAAGTCATCGACAAGAGTGCCGAGCAGATCGGCCTGTGGGATGAGTCAAGCAAACGCCTGCAACGCATCGAGCGGGTGATACGCGAACAGGCCCTGAGCAATGTGGCGATCGTGGCACATCACAAGAACGGCCAAAGCCTGACCTGCGTGATATCCAGCCGCCAGATCAAGGTTGGCGATCGACCGTGCATCGTCACCACGTTGCGCGATATCACCCAGCAACAGCGCTCAGAGGCAGCGCTCAAGGCCAGCGAGGAGAAATTCGCCAAGGCGTTCCATTCCAGCCCCGACGCGATCTCCATCACCGAGCGCGACACTGGCCGCTATGTCGAGGTCAATGACGGTTTCTGTCGCCTCACCGGCTATCGCGCCGAAGAAGCCATCGGCCTCACTCTTTACCAGATCGGTATCTGGGCCGATGAAAACCAGCGCGCCGCGCTATTGGCCGAACTGCAGATCAAGGGGCGCATTCGCCATCTGGAAATGCTTTGGCACAACAAGCGTGGCGAGGTGCTGCCGGTGGAGGTGTCCGTCGAGCCAATCACCCTAAACGAAACGCCCTGCCTACTGCTGACCGCACGGGACGTAAGCCTGCTGAAAAACGCCCAGGCGCAGATCCGCCACCTGGCTTACCACGACCCGCTGACCAATCTGCCCAACCGCGCACTGCTGATGGACCGCCTGAGCCAGCAGATCGCGCTGCTCAAACGTCACAACTTGCGCGGCGCGCTGCTGTTTCTCGACCTTGACCATTTCAAGCACATCAACGATTCCCTAGGCCACCCGGTGGGCGATACGGTGCTGAAGATCGTCACCGCACGCCTGGAAGCCAGCGTGCGCATGGAAGACACCGTGGCACGCCTGGGCGGCGATGAATTTGTGGTGCTACTCAGTGGGCTGGACGGCTCGCGCGCGCAAGTCAGCGCCCAGGTGCAGGAACTGGCGGACACCCTGCGCGAACTGCTCTCGGAACCGATGTTCCTGGACGGCCATCGCTTGCAGGTCACCCCGAGTATTGGCGTAGCGCTGATCCCCGACCACGGTTCCACCCCGGCAGACCTGCTCAAGCGTGCGGACATCGCGCTGTACCGCGCCAAGGATTCGGGGCGCAACACCACCCAGATGTTTCACAACAGCATGCAGAAAACCGCCAGCGAACGCCTGCGCATGGAAACCGACCTGCGTCTGGCCCTGTCACGCGGCGAGTTCAGTGTAAATTACCAGCCTCAGGTTGACGCGCGCGGCAACAAAATCGTCGGCGCCGAGGCCTTGGTGCGCTGGCAGCACCCGCAACTGGGTGCCCAGTCACCAACGGAATTTATCAAGGTGCTTGAGGACAGCGGCCTGATCCTCGAAGTGGGCACCTGGATTCTCGACGAAGCCTGTGCCGCTTTCGAAAAACTCATCGCAGACGGCCTGGTGGATCCACTGAACTTCAGCCTATGCGTAAACATCAGCCCTCGGCAGTTCCGCCAGAACGATTTCGTGGAGCGCGTGGAGCGCAGCCTCAAGCAACACTCGCTGCCCTACAGCCTGTTGAAACTGGAGATCACCGAAGGCATCGTGATTCAAAACCTTGACGACACCATCGGCAAAATGCGCCGCCTCAAGAAGCTCGGCGTCAGCTTTGCCATGGATGACTTTGGCACCGGCTATTCATCACTCACCTACCTCAAGCGCCTGCCGGTGGATGCGCTGAAAATCGATCAATCCTTTGTACGCGATGCCACCCATGACCCCAACGACGCGGAGATCATCCGTGCCATCGTGGCCATGGCCCGCAGCCTGAATCTGGAAGTGATTGCCGAAGGCGTGGAAACCCCAGAGCAACTGGCTTTCCTGCAAAAGCAGGGCTGCCACTTGTACCAGGGTTATTTGCACAGCCGGCCATTGCCGATAGAGGGGTTCCGGGCGTTGCTGGGGTAGCCGCTACACCAATGTCAGCGCGCTTACACCGCCGCGCATCCAACGCGACGACGCCAGATCAAGTGGCAACCCATAGAGGTCCAGCGTCCCATTGATCACTGCGACAGAGTGGGCGCTGTCGGCCAGGGTGCCCACCGCCCCACCCGCCAGCGCTTCAACCTTGCTCTCACGCAGGTAACCGTAGAGTCCAAGGCGTCGAAGTGCCTCACCGGGATGCTCGCCGTCATTGAGGGTTTCCAGGGCTACCGAGTAGCTTTGCCTGCCACGGAAGTCGTTGTTCTCCCATTGCGCCCGCTTGGCGCTGACGGCGTAGAGGAAGTTGGCGTAGTCCAGCAATTGAGGGTCAGTGCCACGAAAGGTCGACGCAGCGGCGGCCTGACGCACTTCATCGTGGGTCAACTGCACGCGGAATGAGTCGCGCATGAGCACGTCAAACCCCTGCTCGGTGACCTGGATATGCTTATAGATCCCGCTGGGGACCTGGCCGAACCGGATAATGGCTGCCTTGATCGCCGATACCGTGACGCAATTGCTTTGCACGCCTTGGTAGAACCCATCCCAGATCTTTCCAGAATCCGTGCTGGCCGCAACATGAGTCACCTTCCAGCCATCGTTGGGGAGCGATTGCTTGTCATTGAACAACGTGTATCCGTAGCCCCGGTCCACGTGCCGCTGCTCACCGTAGTCATGCAAGACGCCCTCATTTACCAGTGCCGCGCCACGGTTATGGGTTTCCAGCACGCCTACTGCGTCCTTTCCCGTCAATTCGCTCACCGGAACAAAGCTGGAAAGCCCGAACACACCCATGCCCTGCAGACAGCGTTGGGCTGTTTCACCCTCGATGGTCCTGGCCAAGGCCGCTTCAAACGTCGAGTAGCCTCCGGTCAATTGCTTGCGCTTCACAAAGGCGGCGAACACCACGTTGGCAGTGGCGACAGACTCACCGTCTTCACCGGTAAACCTGGAAGCCTGCGCCGCCTGGCTCAACTCATGACGAGACAGGTGAACCTTGAACTCGTCTTTCATAGTGATGGAATAGCCATCACCGGAAGGCTGGATCTGATCAAACATGTCCGCCAGGCGTTGACCCAACGTCATCATCATCATTTTGATAACAGCGGCGTGGGTGCTGCAGTCAAAGTTTTCACCAAATCGTCTTTGGGAGACACTGAACGCGTCGATGGCACTGACGGCTGGCGGTGCACCGGCGCGGTAGAAAAAATCGGTTTGAGGGCCCCCGCCATAACCGAACGGCCCATCATCGAGATACTCATCTTGCTACCTCCTGCTTGTGTAGAACATGCGACCAGGGCGCTCAACTCGCCAACTGGTTGATAGCCTTGAGGCGCTGGCCGCATGAGTGACATTCCCACCATCAAACCAACGCGATGGCGTCCCCTCGTGTCGGCGCCGACCCTTGCTTGCCCCACAATTCTTCGCGACCGTTTATAACGGCCACCGAATGCCCGGTACGATTGCACATGCCTAGCTGACCATTGGCAAGTTCTCGCACGCTGACCTGCCGCATATGCTTCCTCAACCCTAATCGCAGGAAGCCTTCACCAGGATCGAACTCATCTTCCCCATCGTTCAAACTGTGGACACCGGCTTCAAAACTCCGGTCCGCCGTACCATCGTTGTTTTCCATGTGCGCGCGCTTGGCACTGACCGCAAAAGGAATTGCGCGTCCTTGAGCATGCCCGCGTCAGGGCCGACAAATCGCGAACCTCGCGCGCCCACCGCCAACTCTCGGTCTGTGAGGGTCAAGACATAGTCGTCGCGCATAATGACTCGATAACCGCTGCCGTCCCTCCTCACCTCCTTGAAGATATCGGTAGGGCTTTGGCCAAATTTGTACATGGCGGCTTTGATGGCCGAGACCGTTACACAGTTGCCGTCAGGCCCTTGGCGGAAGCCACTCCAGATATTTCCAGGTTTGGCACCCTTTCGTTTATCGGACAGCCCCGGAATATGCGTAGCAACCTCGGGCCTTGGTTGTTCAGGCTCTGGCATGACCCGAGGTTTGATCTCGGGTTTGGGAGAGATGTCCGGAACGACCTTGTCTTTTTGTCCGAGATGAGATTAATCAACTGGGTGAAAAACGAAGTAAACAACGCCACCAAGGTATTGATAGCAGCCGGTTTGTCGCCAACCGTCGCAGAACCGAGTGGCTCTTTTACCCGCGTCGTCGAAGCATAATCAATCCCGGCCAGGGTGCCGGGTGGCACGACCTCATTGGTCGCAACCAGGGCGTTAGGCGCCAACACCTGACGCACGTCCACTACACGAGCAACGCTTTTAATAGAACAACACGTCATGAAAACCTCCGTGATTAAGAGCCTCCCCGGACGGCTATCCGGGAAGGCGCTGCCTTTATCAAAGGAATTGAAATACAGGCTGACGTTTCAGGTCCTGAGCCATGCGCGGTGCTTGAAACCCGGACTGTTAAGCTCTCCTCGATCAATCCCGGGGGCAGGGCTGGTCAACTCAGGCTGAGGTTGGGGCAGGTCTGGATTTACTTTTGGCTTTGCATCGTTATCGGGAATGACCTTTGGTAAGGGCTTCGGCATCACGCCTGGCTTAGGCGCGGTGTCGTCTTTAGGCGCTACGTTAGGTTTGGTATCCGTCTGCGGCACGACCTTGGGTGCAGGTCGTGGCGTCACACCGGGTTGGGGGTGGCGTCCGGTTTTGGCGCTACGTTTGGCGTGGTATCCGTCTGCGGCACGACCTTGGGTGCAGGTTGTGGCGTCACACCGGGTTGGGGGTGGCGTCCGGTTTTGGCGCTACGTTTGGCGTGGTATCCGTCTGCGGCACGACCTTGGGTGCAGGTTGTGGCGTCACACCGGGTTGGGGGGTGGCGTCCGGTTTTGGCGCTACGTTTGGCGTGGTATCCGTCTGCGGCACGACCTTGGGTGCAGGTTGTGGCGTCACACTTACATCGGCTGCAACTCTTGGCCTCAAGCCGTTGTCATGCTCCGATTTGGTGTCGGGACAATGACAGTGGTTAACGTTTACTTCGACCTTGACCTGCGCGTTGGCGTCATTGGTCACATTGACAACCGGTTTGGGTACGGCGGGCAGCACTGGAACTGTCGGTCCAGGTAGCACGGGACTTAGCCGACCATGATCAGCTTGCACCTGCGGATGTAGACCTGCATCAGGCTTCACCATCGGTTGTGGATCTGCATCGGGCTTCACCATCGGTTGTGGGCCTGCATCAGGCTTCACCATCGGTTGCGGGCCGGCATCAGGCTTCACCATCGGTTGTGGACCGGCATCAGGCTTCACCATCGGTTGTGGGCCTGCATCAGGCTTCACCTTCGGTTGTGGGCCGGCATCGGGCTTCACCATCGGTTGTGGGCCGGCATCAGGCTTCACCATCGGTTGTGGGCCGGCATCAGGCTTCACCATCGGTTGTGGGCCTGCATCAGGCTTCACCTTCGGTTGTGGATCTGCATCAGGCTTCACCTTCGGTTGTAGATCTGCATCAGGCTTTACCATCGGTTGTGGACCTGCATCAGGCTTCACCATCGGTTGTAGGCCTGCATCAGGTTTTACTTTCGGCGACCTCTCAGCGTCGGGTAATACATCGGGGTTATATTCTTTCCGGCGAACATTTCACGCATGGTTTTGAAAACCAGCTCAAGCATGTCGAATAACTTGGTAAATGCACCTGAATTGAATAACACCTCATTGTGTGCCCCTTTGGCATTGTCATTACGCACAGGAACATGAACACCTCCAGAGTGATGAGAAGAGGCTGTTTGATTCACCCCAGTTGCTGTCGCTGGCAACACCGGGCGCTCCATGGGCGAGGTATCAACTTTGACGAAGGGCGAGTTATTAATCGATAAAGACATTCTTGGGTTCCTTAAATCAGCGCGGCCTGACTCCGTTAGTGGGCCAGGTCAGCGATAGCCTTGATGAACTGCAAACAACAACGCTGCTTCACAGTCATTACTTTCGTGGACAGTGGTGCTATCGAGTTCCAGAAATCGCGCTTCACATAAGGAAACCAAACAGAATTTTCAGACTTTTCCCCGTGACTCTTTCTTAAAGCCCTTTAATCACGCCTCCAAGCCTGCCTCGTGGGACACACATGCTAATAAACCGTAAAGCAAGCAACTCTCCGATATAATTACAAGACCAGCACAGATAACCACTCTGGTATTTCGCGCACGCAAATAATACCTGCCGCCCATAAGCAAAATACAAAATCTATCTCACAGAAAAAACAACCGATATTACATACCGTTTTATTTTGCCCCTAAAAAAATCGCACCTCTCTCAATGTTTCAAACCGATATTAAAATAACGCCATCTCCCACTAACAAAACACCTTATCGCTAATAGCTAGGCGAACTTAACTTCCCGTTCAACGCAAAATGCCCCGCATCAAACGATACGGGGCATTTTCTTGAAAACATAGGATTCGCTTAAAGAGCGCATCCACTTCGCTCAAGGCCATTCAAGCGTTGCAGCTTATGACTCAGATTGCTGCGGATGAGCCATCCCCAGCAAGCGACTGACCTGCTCAAGCCCCGTCTCCCGACGCAGCGCTGTGAACAGCTCCACCGCTTCCGGGTAGTTACGGGTCAGCATCGCCAGCCATTGCTTCAAGCGGCCCGGCGCCTGCTTTTCAGTCAGTTGGGCCACCGACTGCGTCCAGAAGTCCTGGAGCATGAGCTGCATCTGTGCCCAGGTCATCTCAACCACCTCTTCGCCTGCTCGTGCGGCGGCGATCTGCCGCGCCAGGTCAGGGCGCGCCACCAAACCACGACCGAGCATGATGTCTTCGGCACCGCTGACTTCACGGCAACGCTTCCAATCGTCAACGCACCAGATATCGCCGTTGGCGAATACCGGCACCTTGATCACATCCTGCACGCGCGGAATCCACTCCCAGTGGGCAGGCGGCTTGTAGCCATCGGTCTTGGTACGCGCATGCACCACGATATGCGCCGCGCCACCTTCGGCCAAGGCCGTGGCACAGACCAACGCGCCGTCCGGGCTGTCGAAGCCCAGGCGCATTTTGGCAGTGACCGGGATATGGGCCGGAACAGCGCGGCGCACGTGCTCGACGATCTGGTTGAGCAACTCCGGCTCCTTGAGCAACACCGCGCCACCCCGGGATTTATTCACGGTCTTGGCCGGGCAGCCGAAGTTCAGGTCGATCACCTGGGAGCCCAACTCGCAGGCCAAGGCAGCGTTTTCCGCGAGACACACAGGGTCTGAGCCGAGCAATTGCACACGCAACGGCACGCCCGCAGCGGTGTGGGCGCCATGCAGCAGTTCTGGGGCGAGTTTGTGAAAGTAGGCTGGGGTGAGCAGGCGGTCGTTGACGCGAATAAATTCGGTCACGCACCAGTCAATACCGCCCACGCGGGTCAACACGTCCCGCAGGATGTTGTCGACCAACCCCTCCATGGGCGCCAAAGCAATTTGCATGGAAAACACTCAACAAAAAATCGTGGCGCAGTTTACTGGTTTTCCTACGGCAACCGTTAACCCCCTGTCAGGGCGGGACCATAACCGTCGAGGAATTCCGCCGGCATGCGCTTGGGCTTGCCAGTGGACAGCTCGATGCAGACGAAGGTGGTTTGCGCGCGCAGCAGAGTCGCTCCGTCGCTAGGGCGGAACAGCTGGAAACGCCGGGTCATTTTCAGGCGCTGGTCCCAATCGACAATCCAGGTAGCGAGCTGGAGTTCGTCACCCTCGTAACCTGCCGCGAGGTAGTCGATCTCGTGGCGCACTACCGCCATGGCACGATCCAGCCGGCGGTACTCGGTAAGGTCCAGCCCCAGACGCTGGGAGTGTCGCCAGGCGCAGCGCTCCAGCCAGGACACGTACACCGCATTATTAGCGTGCCCCAGGCCGTCGATGTCCTCTGCGCCAACCTGCAGATCGATGATAAACGGCGTTGTCAAATCCCAGCCCATGCCTTGCTCCCAGTCGATTAATCTCGGCGGGGCAGTGTATCAGGCCGTTTGCCGCTCCTGTAAACGACGACCCGCAAGCAACGCCAGCACACCTTCGATGACACGTGGGTCGGCCAATACCTTCTGGTGGCCACCCTGCTCCAGGCGCAGCAAGCGGCTGTCGAACCAGGCGTCATGGATCATTTGCGAGGCCTTGACCGGCACAAAAGTGTCGTCCTCGGCATGCACGATCAGGCCAGGAATATTCATCTGATAGTGCGCGACGTCCAAATGCTTGAGCGGCATCCCCATCGCCAACTCGACTTCCTGGATAAACGCCGAGCGCGCCCTTGATGGCAAACCCACCATTCCGGCAAAACCACGCAGCACATCCAGAAACCGCGACGGCGCGGCGATACTCACCAGTGCCTCGGTACGCAAGCCCAATTGCACGGCCAGCATCGCACTGGCACCGCCCATGGAATGGCCGACCACCGCGTGCAGCGGTGGCAACTCGGCCGCCGCTTCGAGCATGGCCCGAGCGAACAGCAGCACATGCGCTTCACGCCCAGGCGAGCGACCGTGGGCAGGCCCATCCAATGCAATCACTGAATAACCGTTGTCGACCAGGGCCGTGATCAAGCTGGCGAACTGGGTCGGGCGCCCTTCCCAACCGTGCATCAGCAATACGGCAGGCCCTTGGCCCCAACGCAGCGCCGACAAGCCGAAACGCAGGGTGATGCGCTCCGATTGAGCCAACAGCGGCAACTCCCACTCACGCGGCGGCAAATCCCGAGGCGTCATGAAGGTACGACGCATTTTGCTGGCCACCGAATGCGGTGCCAGGCGGCCCACGGTGCCATTGAAACCACGAATCCATGTCAGTGCGCCCATGATCCAAACCCTCCTCAGCGCACCGCCGACTTGGCGGCGCGTAACACACGGTCAGAAAGCTCACCCGGGCCCAGGGCACGCGCCAAGGCCAAGCCACCGATCATCAACGCCATATCGGCCAGGGCCTTGTCGGTGTCTTCAGGGCTGACGGCGAGCTGCGCGGCCATCAGCTCGCAGTGCTCGTTCAGCGCCTGGCGAAACTCATCCGGCAAGCGGCTCATCTCGCCGACCGTTGCCGGGATCGGACAGGCGTGGACGGTTGAGTCACGGTGCTTGCGTGACAAGTAGAACGCCGCCACCAAGCCTCTACGCTCTTCGCCGGTCAATTGGGCGTCCATATCGTCGATCGACGCGCGACGCCTGGCCAACAATTGCGTAAAGGCCTCCAGCATCAGCGCATCCTTGCTTTCGAAGTGCGCGTAGAACCCACCGACGGTCAGCCCCGCCGCCCCCATGACTTCACCGACACTCGGCTCAGCCGGTCCACGCTGGATCAACGCAGCGCTGGCGGCTTGCAAAATGCGTTCGCGGGTTTGCGCTTTTTTATCGCTCATCATTGCCTCCGATGTTCATGGATTGAATATTATTACCATAATAATATTTGGCAAGCGACAGGCATGACCATTGGTCAGAAGAGGAAGGGGAATTGAGAAGAGGATTGGCCAAACGCCAGACAAACAAAGGGCCATTCAATAATTGAATGACCCTTAAAAATCCCGCAGAGCGGGTAATCGTGGCGTCCCCTAGGGGACTCGAACCCCTGTTACCGCCGTGAAAGGGCGGTGTCCTAGCCACTAGACGAAGGGGACACAAACCTTCTGTACAACGTGATCAGGCTGAGACTGATCGAACCAAGGACGGTGTGGCCGGAACCTTGGAACTGTAAATTGGTGGAGCTAAACGGGATCGAACCGTTGACCTCTTGCATGCCATGCAAGCGCTCTCCCAGCTGAGCTATAGCCCCAGATTTTTTCGCCTCGCGGCGCAGCAGACCTTTCGAGCTGCTTGTTGAAACTGGCGTCCCCTAGGGGACTCGAACCCCTGTTACCGCCGTGAAAGGGCGGTGTCCTAGCCACTAGACGAAGGGGACAAAACCTTCTGTACAACGTGATCAGAGCTGAGTTCTGATCGATTCAAGGACGGTGTGGCCAGACCTTGAACCTGTAAATTGGTGGAGCTAAACGGGATCGAACCGTTGACCTCTTGCATGCCATGCAAGCGCTCTCCCAGCGAGCTATAGCCCCTCATCGGTGAGGACGGGGCGAATCTTAATGGCGGTTTGGAAGTGTGTCAAATTTATTTTCAACAATTTCCAAAATTTTTTGCCGGGATAACAATCACTTACCGACGAAACCCCGGAAAACCGGGGTTTCGTCGTTGCAGCAGGCTGATTAAGCGATAGCGCCCAACAGCTTTTCCCACTCTTTGTTTTCTTTCTTCGACACACCACCAAGCAAATCAAGGGCTTGGCGCAGACGGAAACGCGTGAGGTCCGGGCCGAGAATTTCCATCGCATCCAGCACCGACACCGAACTCGCCTGCCCCGTGATCGCGGCAAACATCAGCGGCATCGCATCGCGCAATTTCAGTTCCAGGGATTCCACCACCGCCTGGATCGTCGCGGTGATCGCATCCTTCTCCCACTGGCGCAGGCTTTCCAGCTTCCACAGGATCAACTGCATCAACTGACGCACTTGGTCGCCGGAGAGCTTCTTGGACTCGAACAACTTGGCATCCGGGTTCACACCACCGGCGAAGAAGAAGCTGGCCAACGGTGCGACCTGGCTGAACGTCTCCACCCTGCCCTGCACCAACGGCGCGATCTTCATCATGTACTCGGGGTTCAACGCCCACTCCTGCACGCGGCTGGCGAACTCTTCCACCGGCAGATCGCGCAACCATTGGCCGTTGAGCCACGACAACTTCTCGATATCAAAGATCGGCCCGCCCAGGGACACGCGGGACAGATCGAAGTTATCAACCATTTCCTGCAGCGAGAACTTCTCGCGCTCGTCCGGCATCGACCAGCCCATGCGGCCCAGGTAGTTGAGCATCGCTTCGGGCATGAAGCCCATGCGCTCGTAGAAGGTCACCGAAGTCGGGTTCTTGCGCTTGGACAGCTTGCTCTTGTCCGGGTTACGCAGCAGCGGCATGTAGCACAACTGCGGTTGTTCCCAGCCGAAGTATTCGTAGAGCAGGATCAGCTTCGGCGCCGATGGCAGCCATTCTTCACCGCGCAGCACGTGGGTGATGCCCATCAGGTGGTCGTCGACCACGTTGGCCAGGAAGTACGTCGGCAGGCCGTCGGTCTTCATCAGCACTTGCATGTCCATGCGATCCCACGGAATCTCGACGTCGCCGCGCAGCATGTCCGGCACCACGCACACACCTTCGCTCGGCACTTTCATGCGGATCACGTGGGGTTCGCCGGCAGCCAGGCGTTGGGCTACTTCTTCCTTGGACAGCAGCAGCGCACGGCCGTCGTAACGCGGGGTTTCGCCACGGGCCTGTTGTTCGGCTCGCATCTGGTCCAGTTCTTCAGCGGTACAGAAGCATGGGAACGCATGACCCATGTCCACCAGTTGCTGGGTGTATTGCTTGTAGATATCGCTGCGCTCGCTCTGGCGATACGGGCCGTGCGGGCCACCAACATCCGGGCCTTCGGCCCAGGTAATGCCCAACCAACGCAGGGCATCGAAAATTTGCTGCTCAGACTCACGGGTGGAGCGCAGTTGGTCAGTGTCTTCGATCCGCAGGATGAATTCACCACCGTGCTGCTTGGCAAAGCAGTAGTTGAACAAGGCGATGTAAGCAGTGCCGACGTGGGGATCCCCAGTGGGCGATGGCGCGATGCGCGTGCGGACGGTGGTCATGGCGGGTCTCGAATGGGCGATAAAACTGAAATTGAAACAAGGGGCGAATGGTAACAGCCCAAGGCCCCCGGGCTCCAGCATGGGGCTTAGCCACGCCGCTCAATCTGCCGCAAGACAAACCGTCAAGCGTTCAGGTTTGCGACCGTAGGCCAGGTATTCTCCCACTTTGGGGGTAACGCAGGCGTCATACCCGCTGAAGGAAACACCATGTCGGTACGCGCCATCGAGCACAATCAGGTGGGCATTGGGCACACTCTCAAACGCCCGTACGGCACCACTTTTTGGCGTCTGGTCGTCAAATTCGGCCTGCACCATCACGATACTGTCTACCTGCCTCAAGCCATTTTGCGGAACGCCCGACAGTTGCTTGCCGGCCCAGGCAGTGCAATGCCGGGCATGGAAATAACTGCCGCCGACCGGATAACGAGCGGCATACAGCGTTTCTTTCCCGGTCCAGAACGCCTCATCCGAATAAGTCGAGTCGTTGCACAACACCGTGCTTCGCACAGATACCTCGGGCGTGAGTTTCAGCGGGCCCAAAGGAATGCCATTCCAGGGTGTGGGGCGCAGGCTGGCCGCCAGTAACTGCATAAATGCCTGCCGCGCGGCTTGCCCCACCTCTGCATCAGGACTGAATCGAAAGGTTCGAGCCATCGCCATAAGCTCGGCCTCCCCTATATCAGGCCAGGCCCGCTGCCACTCGCTGAGTACCCGCGCAGCCAGCAAGTATTCAGGCGCGCTGTAAAAATCATTATCGGAGCGCAGGGCAGCCCTGACCTCTGGCAACAGCTCCATAAAAGTTTCACGAATAGCCCAAGGGTCATCGCCCAAACGATACGCCGACGGGTTGGCAGCAGCGCGTTCGGCAACAAAGCGCTCAAAGACTCGCTCTTTCTCCCATGCCAGACTCAAACTGGCGCTTTGAAACGTCGACGTCCAATCCACATTGGAGTCCAGCACCATGCGGCCTACCTGTTTAGGGAATAGGCCGGCATACCAGGCACCCAGCCAAGTGCCATAGGAGTTACCGAAATAGTTGAGTTTGTTTTCTTTGAGCAGTACGCGAACATACTCCATGTCCCGCGCGGTTTGATCCGTATTGATATAGCGCGCCAGGCGCTGATTCGCGCAACCACGGGCCAACACCCCAACGTTATGCTGCAAGGCAGCAAAGTTGGCGGGCGTTTGATCTTCAGAAATATCGTTTTGCGCGACAATCACTTCGTCGGACTCACACACCAACTGCGAGTCCCTCTGACTGCCATGCCCTCGCGGTGTAATCCCGATCACATCGTAGGCATCGACCAAATGCCGAAAGGCCTCCACCCCGGAGTCATCGCCAAAGCGCTTCCACACTGACGCCAATACCAGGGTGAACGTGCTATTACCAAACGAGCCAGGCCCGCCCGGGTTAGTGAATACGGCCCCTTCACGCTTATAAGGCCACCTGGCGTTGACGCGGGTGATGTCCAGGGCCAAGGTGCCGGCTTTTGGGTTCAGATGGTCCAGCGGCACGGTGACGATGCCGCACTGGGTTCGGGAAAAAACTTCAGGGTCCAGGCCAGCGGCAGCAATAGCCTCGCACGCCGGCAACCACTTTATCCCCAGCCCAGAGGGCTGATGCATGCCAATGCAACCGACAAGGCTCAAAAACAGGGTACTCACGACAAAGATGCGCCCACCTGCTGCCGTCAGTGCAACCCCTCCATTGCTCATCATTTTCCCTCCATGCACGGCCCGTAAGGGGCCGAATTATCACAAGGAGGTATCTGCAAAAATGTAGGAAACGGACGATTTCAGACTGCCAATAGGCGCACGTAAGGTGCCGTTTCAGACAGCTAACAAGCGCTCGCGCAACTTGCCAATCTCGTCGCGCGTCTGCGCCGCCGCTTCAAACTCCAGATCCCGCGCCAACTGGTACATCTTCTCTTCCAACTGGCGAATGCGCTTGGTGATCTCACTCGGCGAGCGCAGTTCGTTCTCGTACTTGGCGCTTTCCTCGGCGGCCTTGGCCATGCCCTTGCGCTTCTTGCTGCGCGAGCCGGCACAGTGGCGCCTTCCATGATGTCGGCAACGTCCTTGAACACGCCCTTGGGCGTGATCCCGTGCTCCAGGTTAAAGGCAATTTGCTTGTCACGACGGCGCTCGGTCTCGCCAATCGCTCGCTCCATGGAGCCGGTGATGCGGTCCGCGTAGAGAATCGCCCGGCCATTGAGGTTACGCGCAGCACGGCCGATGGTCTGGATCAGCGAGCGCTCGGAACGCAGGAAGCCTTCCTTGTCCGCATCGAGGATCGCCACCAGCGACACCTCCGGCATGTCCAAACCTTCACGCAGCAGGTTGATCCCCACCAGCACATCGAAGGTGCCCAGGCGCAGGTCGCGGATGATTTCCACGCGCTCCACGGTGTCGATGTCCGAGTGCAGGTAGCGCACGCGCACGCCGTGGTCGGCCAGGTAGTCGGTGAGGTCCTCAGACATGCGCTTGGTCAGCGTGGTGACCAGCACCCGCTCTTCCAGGGCCACACGCTTGGTGATTTCCGAGAGCAAGTCATCGACCTGGGTCAGCGCCGGGCGAATTTCGATTTGCGGGTCTACCAAGCCGGTTGGGCGCACCAACTGCTCGATCACACGACCCGCATGCTCGGCCTCGTAGTTGCCAGGCGTGGCAGACACGAAGATGGTCTGCGGGCTGATGGCTTCCCACTCATCAAAGCGCATCGGCCGGTTATCCAACGCCGACGGCAGGCGGAAGCCGTACTCCACCAACGTTTCTTTCCGCGAACGGTCGCCCTTATACATCGCGCCCACTTGCGGCACGCTGACGTGGGACTCGTCGATCACCAACAGCGCATCGTCCGGCAGGTAGTCATACAAGGTCGGCGGCGCCGCGCCGGAATCACGACCCGACAAGTAGCGCGAGTAGTTTTCGATGCCGTTGCAGTAGCCCAACTCCAGGATCATCTCCAGGTCGAAGCGGGTACGCTGCTCCAGGCGCTGGGCTTCCACCAGCTTGTTGTTGGCGCGCAGGTAGTCCAGGCGCTCGGTCAGCTCGACCTTGATGCCTTCGATGGCACCCATCAGCGTTTCGCGGGGAGTGACGTAGTGGCTTTTCGGATAGAAGGTGAAGCGCGGCAACTTGCGGATGACCTCGCCGGTCAGCGGGTCGAAGGCCGACAGGCTCTCCACTTCATCGTCGAACAGCTCGATGCGGATCGCTTCCAGGTCGGATTCGGCTGGGTAGATGTCGATCACATCGCCACGCACGCGGAACGTGGCGCGGGCGAAATCCATGTCGTTGCGGGTGTATTGCAGGCTCGTCAGGCGCCGTAGCAGTTCACGCTGGTCAAGTTTGTCGCCACGGTCGACGTGCAGCACCATCTTCAAATAGGTTTCCGGACTGCCCAAGCCGTAGATGCACGACACCGTGGTGACGATGATCGCGTCCTTGCGCTCCAGCAGCGCCTTGGTGGCCGACAAGCGCATTTGCTCGATATGGTCGTTGATCGAGGCGTCCTTCTCGATAAAGGTATCGGACGACGGCACGTAGGCTTCAGGCTGGTAGTAGTCGTAATAGGAGACGAAGTATTCCACCGCGTTGTTCGGGAAGAACGACTTGAACTCGCCGTACAACTGCGCGGCCAGGGTTTTGTTCGGCGCCAGCACCAAGGTGGGGCGGTTGACCTGCGCGATCACGTTGGCAATGCTGAACGTCTTGCCCGAACCGGTCACCCCGAGCAGCGTCTGGTGGGCCAGGCCGGCCTCGATGCCTTCGACCATCTGGCGAATGGCTTCCGGCTGATCGCCGGCGGGTTCAAAACGGGTGACTAGTTGGAAATCCGACATAACGTACCTCGTGAAGTCACCCCGGACTGTAAACCCGTCGGGGACGAAAAAGACCACTTCCCGCGAAGATTCAGAGCGGGTCGTAGGAAAAAACCATGATAGGCATAGAAGTGGTGGCGAATGTGACGGGTTTCAAGGCAATCGTCTGACACCCCGTCCACGTTCAATGTTGCAATAAGACTAACGGTCAGCAAATAAACCGAAAAACTTGGCCGAAAAGCCGTTTCGGTTGTCGCCCTGCGCCGTGATGGCCTCTATACTAGCTCCCCGTTTGTGCACCGCTCTAGTGCATTCGGCTGGAGCGCGACACGTCCCTCCTATCCCCCATAGAGCTGCCGCAAAATGAGCCTGTTCTCCGCTGTCGAAATGGCACCACGCGATCCTATCCTGGGCCTCAACGAAGCATTCAACGCCGATACACGAACCACCAAGGTCAACCTTGGCGTGGGCGTTTACTGCAACGAGGAGGGGAAGATTCCACTCTTGCGTGCCGTTGCCGAAGCGGAAGCCATTCGCGTGGCGCAACACGCCGCTCGTGGCTACCTGCCCATCGATGGCATCGCAGCTTATGACAAAGCCGTGCAAACCCTGCTATTTGGCGAGCAATCGCCTTTGCTGAGCGCTGGCCGCGTCACCACCGTGCAGGCCGTTGGCGGCACCGGCGCCCTGAAGATCGGCGCTGACTTCCTCAAGCAACTGCTGCCAGACGCCGTCGTCGCCATCAGCGACCCAAGCTGGGAAAACCACCGCGCGCTGTTCGAAACCGCCGGCTTCCCGGTGCAGAACTATCGCTACTACGACGCCGCCACCCACGACGTGAACCGTGCCGGCCTGCTCGAAGACCTCAACGCCCTGCCGCCACAGTCCATCGTGGTGCTGCACGCCTGCTGCCACAACCCGACCGGCGTCGACCTGAGCCCGGCCGACTGGCAGAACGTGCTGGACGTGGTCAAGGCCAAGAACCTGGTGCCGTTCCTCGACATGGCCTACCAAGGCTTTGGCGACGGCATCCACGAAGACGCGGCTGCGGTGCGCCTGTTTGCTGAATCGGGCCTGACCTTCTTTGTGTCCAGCTCGTTCTCCAAATCGTTCTCCCTGTACGGCGAACGCGTGGGCGCACTGTCCATCGTCGGCGAGTCCAAGGAAGAAAGCGCGCGCATCCTGTCTCAGGTCAAGCGTGTGATCCGCACCAACTACTCCAACCCGCCTACCCACGGTGCAGCGATTGTTGCCGCGGTGCTCAACAGCCCTGAGCTGCGCGCCCAGTGGGAAGCCGAACTGGCTGAAATGCGCCTGCGCATCCGTGGCATGCGCGAGCAGATGGTGGCCGAACTGGCCAAGGCTGCTCCGGGTCACGACTTCAGCTTCGTCGGCCGCCAGCGTGGGATGTTCTCCTACTCCGGCCTGACCGTTGAGCAGGTCACTCGTCTGCGCAGCGAGTTCGGCATCTACGCCCTCGACACTGGCCGTATCTGTGTCGCGGCGTTGAACCAGTCGAACATTGACGCGGTCACAAAGGCAATCGTTCAGGTGCTGTAAGCCTGTAGCCGTTGCACAGGAGGGGAAGCCGATGGTTTCCCCTTTTTGTCCCCAGCTCCTAGACTGAACCTTGCCCGCCCCTTTGCTGTGAGAGACCTATGAGAAACGACGACCTGGACCTGCGCGCCGACCGCGACGAACTGGATGACTATGCCCCGCGCGCGCCTCAACCCAAGCGCCAGAAAAGCCTGGTGTTGCAAGTGGCGCTGGGGGTGTTCCTCGGCGGGTTGGCGTTGTGGTTGGTGCAGTTGGGCGCGACAGCGATCATGGCAAAACTGGCCATGGGCACCCTGCAATTTGGCGGCTGATGAAGATCAAAAATGGATCTAGGGCGCTACCAAATTGCGTTCTTCCAGCAGTTTTACGAAGCTGTTAAGGCTCTGCGACACAGTCCCCCGCCGCCAGATCAGCCAGGTGTGCAAGATCCGAAAGCTATCCGCCAGCGGCCACACACTCACCGCCGCAAACCCCGGCATGCTTTCCAGCATGCTGCGAGGCATCAGCGCCAAACCCGCACCCGCACTGACACACGCCAACATCCCGTGGTACGACTCGATCTCGAAAATCTTGCCCGGCACCGCGCCATCCTGTGAAAACCAGCGCTCAAAGTGGTGCCGGTACGAGCAGTTCGAACGGAAGGTGTAGATATTCTCGCCGTTCACATCCTGCCCACGCGTGATCGGTGCGTGATGCAGCGGGGCGATCACCACCATCTCTTCTTCAAACACCGCCACGCCTTCCAGCGTTGCATGCAACACCGGCCCGTCGACAAACGCCGCCGCCAGGCGCCCTGACAGCACGCCTTCGATCATGGTGCCTGACGGCCCGGTGCTCAGGTCCAGTTCGACCTTGGTGTGCTTCTGGTTATAGGCCGCCAACAACGCCGGAATACGCACCGCTGCCGTGCTTTCCAGCGAGCCCAACGCAAATGCGCCTTGGGGCTCCTCCCCCGCCACCGTGGCGCGGGCCTCCTGCACCAGGTCGAGGATACGCCGCGCATAGCCCAGGAAATTCCAGCCGGCCGGCGACAACCGCAGACGGCTTTTCTCGCGAATGAACAACTCAACGCCCAGGTCCTGCTCCAGTTGCTTGATACGCGTGGTCAGGTTCGACGGCACGCGATGAATCAACTGTGCGGCGGCGCTGATACTGCCTTGCTCGGCAACGGCCTTGAAGATTTCCAACTGCACCAGGTCCACGTCATTCTCCAATCGTGAATGTATTGCTTAATATTATTCAGTTTCCAGAAAGAGATAGCCCCGTAGGCTGAACTCAACCCACTCATTCAGCAGGACGGTGCCATGAACGCAACCACCCACGCCCTTTCGATCAACCCTACCAACGGCGAAACCGTCGGCAGCTACCCGTACGAAAGCGAGTCGCAACTGGATGCCGCCCTGGACCGCACCACCGCCGCGTTCCGCACCTGGCGCCGCCAACCGGTAAGCCAGCGCGCCGAACTGCTGCTGGGCCTGGCCGCCGCACTGCGTGAACAAGCCGAAGACATGGCGCAGATGATCACCCTGGAAATGGGCAAACCCATCGCCCAGGCCCGCGCCGAAATCGAAAAATGCGCCCAGCTCAGCGAGTGGTACGCCGCCCACGGCCCGGCCATGCTCGCCCCGGAACCCACCCTGGTGGACAACGGCAGCGCGCAGATCGAATACCGCCCACTGGGCCCGATCTTCGCCGTGATGCCGTGGAACTTCCCGGTCTGGCAAGTACTGCGCGGTGCCGTACCGACCCTGCTCGCCGGCAACACCTTTGTGCTCAAACATGCACCGAACGTGATGGGCAGCGCCTACCTGATCCAGAAAGCCTTCCAAAAAGCCGGTTTTGCCGAAGGTATTTTTGAAGTGGTCAACGTGACCAACGAAGGCGTGTCCAAAGCCATCGCCGACCCTCGCGTCGCTGCCGTCACCCTCACCGGCAGCGTACGCGCCGGCATCGCCATCGGCTCCCAAGCCGGTGCCGCACTGAAAAAATGCGTGCTGGAACTGGGCGGCTCCGACCCGTTCATCGTGCTCAACGACGCCGACCTCGACGCTGCCGTGCAAGCCGCGCTGATCGGCCGCTTCCAAAACAGCGGCCAGGTCTGCGCCGCCGCCAAGCGCCTGATTATCGAAGCCGGTGTGGTGGACGCCTTCACCGCCAAGTTCCTGGAGGCCAGCCGTGCGCTGGTGATGGGCGACCCGACGTCTGCCGCCACCTACATCGGCCCGATGGCCCGCTTCGACCTGCGCGACGAGCTGCACGGCCAGGTCCAGGCCACCCTGGAAGAAGGCGCCACCCTGCTGCTGGGCGGCAATAAAGTCGCAGGCGCAGGCAACTACTACGAGCCGACTGTGTTGGCAGACGTCACCGACCAGATGACCTCGTTCAAACAGGAACTGTTCGGCCCGGTGGCATCGATCATCACCGCCCGCGACGCCGACCATGCCGTGGCCCTGGCCAACGACAGCGAGTTCGGCCTCACCGCCAGCATCTTCACCACCGATGCCGCAAAGGCTCGGGACATCGCTAATCAACTGGAAACCGGCGGGATCTTCGTCAACGCGTTCAGCGTGTCCGACCCACGGGTAGCCTTTGGCGGGATCAAGAAAAGCGGCTTTGGCCGTGAGCTGTCGCACTTCGGCGTACGCGAGTTCTGCAATGCGCAGACTGTGTGGCTAGACCGCAAATAACCTGTAGTGAGCGGGCTTGCCCCGCGCTGGGGGCGAAGCCGCCCCAACAAGGCCGCTGAGGTGTTTCAGAAAAACCGAGGCGCCTGGGTTTAGGGCGGCGTCGCCCCCCCAGCGCGGGCAAGCCCGCTCACTACAAAGTTCCCGTAAATCACTGTGATCGACTACCATACCGCGCCGGTTCCCAAACGGGACTAATAGGGAATCCGAAGCGCGACCCCTCGCGTCAATCGGAACTGCCCCCGCAACTGTAAGTGCCGAGCCTGCTCCTCAATGCCACTGGACCCCGTCCGGGAAGGCCGGAGCCTGGCGATGACGCATGAGTCAGGAGACCTGCCGGCCAAGCGTAATGACTCACCGGCGGGGTGTCCGGGAAGGACATCCTTGCCCTGCCCCTCGGCAGCGTTCATGGCTGTATTTCCACACCGTACCTCCCCAGCTCACTGTACGGTTCTCACGGAGATTGCCCCATGCTGCCACGCGTTACCGCCCTGCTCACCGGCCTTGGCTTCTGCGCCCTGGCCCAAGCCGCGCCCACTCACTACCCGCTGACAGTGGAAAACTGCGGCAGCAGCCTCACCTTCCAGCAAGCGCCCGCGCGCAGCGTGACCATCGGCCAGGCTGCCACCGAGATGCTCTACGCCTTGGGCGTGGGCGATACAGTGGTCGGCACTTCGTTGTGGTTCAACAACGTATTGCCGCAGTTCAAAGCGCAGAACGATAAGATCGAACGCCTGGCCAACAACGAGCCGAGCTTCGAAGCGGTGATCGCCAAGCGCCCGCAACTGGTAGCCGCCGAACTGGAATGGGTAGTCGGCCCCCAAGGAGTGGTCGGTACTCGCGAGCAGTTCCACGAATTGAAAATCCCCACCTACCTGCTGCCCTCCGACTGCGAAGGCAAGGACAACCTGGTGGGCGCCGACGGCACGCGCCTGGAGCCGTTCCACATCGAGACGATCTACAAAAGTATCAGCCAGTTGGCTGAGATCTTCGACGTCCAGGATCGCGGCCAACAGCTGAATGACGAACTCAAGGCGCGCCTGGCCAAATCCATCGCCACCGCGCAGGGCAAAGGCCTTAAGCAAGCCAGCGCCTTGGTATGGTTCTCCAGCTCCGAAATGGCCAGCGACCCTTACGTGGCTGGCCACAAAGGCATTCCGCAATTCATGCTGGAGACGCTTGGCCTGCACAACGTGGTGCAGTCCGATGAAGAGTGGCCCGCCGTCGGGTGGGAGACCATCGCCAAGGCCAACCCGACCTTTTTGGTGATCGCGCGCATGGACCGCCGCCGCTACCCCGCCGACGACCATGAAAAGAAACTCGCCTTCCTGCGCAGCGACCCGGTCACCCGCAACATGGACGCGGTGAAAACAATCGCATCATCATCCTCGACGCCCTGGCATTGCAGGCCAGCATCCGCATGTTCGACGGCCTTGAACAACTGGCCACGGCCATCGACGGCTACGACCTGCCCAAATGATCCGCACCCTACTCGCCCTGGCCCTGCTCGTGGTTGCCGTACTCGCCGGCGTGGCCATCGGCGAAACGGCCATCTCGCCCCAGGTAGTCCTGCAGGTACTGGCCAACAAACTGTGGGCCGCCGGTTATGTACTGGACCCAATCGATGAAGGCGTGGTGTGGAACTACCGTCTGACCCGCGCCCTGGTCGCCGCCGCATGTGGGGCCGGGCTGGCGACGTGCGGGGTGATTCTGCAGTCATTGCTGCGCAACCCGCTGGCAGATCCGTATTTGCTGGGCATCAGCGCCGGCGCCTCAACCGGCGCGGTGTTAGTGGCGCTGATGGGCGTGGGCGGCGGTTTGATTTCGTTGTCCGCTGGCGCATTTGTCGGTGCGATGGCGGCGTTTGCGCTGGTGATTTTGCTGGCGCGCGCCAGCGGTTCGTCCAGCGGCACCGGGCAGATCATCCTCGCCGGCATCGCCGGTTCGCAGCTGTTCAATGCACTCACCGCGTTCCTCATCACCAAGTCCGCCAGCTCTGAACAGGCGCGCGGCATCATGTTCTGGCTGCTGGGCAACCTCAGTGGCGTACGCTGGCCTTCCGTATGGCTGGCGGTGCCGGTGGCGGTCGCAGGGTTGGCGGTGTGCCTGTGGCATCGTCGCGCGCTGGATGCGTTTACTTTTGGCATCGACTCGGCGGCGTCGCTGGGCATTCCGGTGCGGCGTGTGCAGTTTGTGCTGGTGGGCTGCGCGGCGTTGGTGACAGCGGTGATGGTGTCGATTGTCGGCTCCATCGGTTTTGTCGGGCTGGTGATCCCCCATGCCGTGCGCCTGCTGTTGGGGACCGGGCATTCGCGTTTGTTGCCGGCGAGTGCGTTGGGCGGCGCTTTGTTTTTGATTGCGGCGGATGTGCTGTCGCGCACGTTGATCAAGGGCCAGGTGATTCCGGTCGGCGTAGTCACCGCATTGGTCGGCGCGCCGGTGTTTGCACTGATTCTGATCGGCCGGAGAAACGCACGATGAGCGTGATCAGTTGCCGCGCCCTGGGCTTCAAGGTGCGCGACGCCGAGTTGCTGCGCGACATTCACCTGGACGTGCAACAAGGCGAAACCCTCGGCATCGTCGGGCCAAACGGCTCCGGCAAATCCACCCTGCTCAAGCTGCTGGCCGGGTTGCGAGCACCGGCGTGCGGCGAGGTCCTGCTGGGCGGCCAACGCTTGGGGCAGTTGTCTCGCCGCACGATCGCGCAGCATTTGGCGGTGGTGGAGCAACAGGCCAACACCGACGACGCCATCCGCGTGTTCGACGCCGTGGCCTTGGGCCGCACGCCCTGGCTGTCGGCGCTGAGCCCCTGGTCCGTCGAAGACGACGCCATCGTGCGCCAGGCCTTGCACGATGTAGACGCTACCCACCTGAGCCAACGCGCCTGGCGCAGCTTCTCCGGCGGCGAACGCCAACGCGTGCACATCGCCCGCGCCTTGGCGCAACGGCCGCAGATTTTGTTGCTGGATGAGCCGACCAATCACCTGGATATCCAGCATCAGTTGGCGATTCTCAAAGGGGTGCAAGCGCTGCCGGTCACGACGCTGATCGCCCTGCATGACCTGAACCAGGCGCTGACCTGTGATCGCCTGGCGGTGCTGGATCGCGGACGGTTAGTGGCGCTGGGCAAGCCGATGGAAGTGCTCACGCCGCAACGGTTGCAAGACACGTTTGGGGTACAGGCGCATTACCTGACAGACCCATTCGACGGGGCGCAGATTCTGCGGCTACGTTCGCACTGACCGACCACGATTACAAAAACACCCGCTCCCACAGATTCCTAAAGCAATCGCTGCATATGCGTCGTCTGCCACACCACATCCGCCTCGACATCCACCAACGCAAACCCCTGCCTCACCCAGAAATCAATCGCCCCCGGCAAAAACGGATGGGTATGCAAGTACACCACCTCAACCCCCTCCGCTTGCGCCAGCGCTTCAAGTGCGCGATACAACCGCCCTGCCAAGCCAAATCGACGAAAGGCTGGCAACACAAACAGGCGCACCACTTCCACCGTCTTACGGCCTTGGTAATTGAGTTGGGAGAAACGGTGGTCATACGGCAGATAACCAATGGCTGCGACGATCTGGCCGTCATTACGGGCGACCAAGAATCGCCCGTCGCCCTGTAGGTAAGTAGCTTCGAATTGCGCGAGGTCATCCGGCATGCCGACGGCGCTGAGCTTGGGGAACAATTCGGCGCGGGCCTGCAGGACGAAGGTCAACACTTGCGGGATATCAACCGCCACAACAGGCTGGATGATCACTGACGCAACTCACACACTGCACTGCCCTTTATCCCCGACGCATGCACACTGACATGGCGCACCGTAAAGCCGGGCTTCGCGACCAGCTTCTTCTCCTCCCAGGTACCAGCGTTTTCAACCTGATAACCGATAGCCCCATCCGCTTGCCAGGTCAGGCGCAGCGTATACACCCCGTCCTGGTCGCGGGCCTGTTGGAACACGGTGTCGATGACCGGCTTCGCCTTGTTGAAGGTGCGCAGCTTGAATACACGCTGGTCACTGTCGGCCGGCGTGTAGCTGGAAAGGAACAACGTATCGTCCTCGGCCTTGTCCTCGGCAGCCGCAAGGATCACCGATGGCACCCACTTCTCGCCACGGTCCTGATTGTCAGTGGTGACCTTGCAGGTCAACTGGCCATTGCCGGTGACGTCCTGGCGGAATGCGGTCTCGAAGTAGCCGTAGGGCACGTCGAAGCGCAACGTCTTTTCGGTGACGTGCTCGCAGCCGGCCAGTAGATATAGAGCCGATAGACCGAGGAATCCTTGCAGAACTTTCACGTGCATTCCTTGGCTTTGACGTCGGGCGGCGAGAGGTTACTCGAACGACTTGGGATTTAGAATCGCGCCGCTCAATTGATGGGTTATCCACTCGCGACCATGAGCCAACACACTTCTCGCCATCCCCACCGGAAAATGAATAAACCCATGCGCCGCCTCCGGCACCCGATACACCTGCGCCCCAGGCCATCGCTCGCCGATCAACAGCGTGTCGTCTTTAAGCGGGTCCAGTTCCCCGACAAACATCAACACCGGCGGCAACCCAGTGAAGTCGCCATACAGCGGTGACAACGGCGGCTGCCGGCGCTCATCGTCGCTCAGCCCCGGTGTGAGCAGGCGCAGCGCGTCGACCATGCCTGGCCCGTCCAGCAATAAGGTATCCGGCCCCGCTGCGCGTACGCTCGGCGTACCGGTCAGGTCGTAGACGCCGTAATACAGCAGCGCGCCGCTCACTCGCTTGAGCAGCTCCGGCGATTGTTTCAAGGCCAGCAACGTCGCCGCCGCCAGGTGCCCGCCTGCCGATTCGCCGACGATAATCACCGGCAGGCCCGCAAACTCATCAGCGTTCAGCAACCAGCGTGCGGCAGTGAGGCAATCCTCCAGCAAGCCTTCGACCGGCGTGTCGACCGCCAGCCGATAATCCACCGACACCACTGCCACATCGCAGGCGTCGACCATGCCCAGGTTGAGCTCGTCATCCATCTGCGCGTTACCGATTACCCAACCACCGCCGTGGATATCCAGCACCACGCCCTTGGGTTTACCGCTAGGGCGCAGGATGCGCAGAGGGACCGAGCCCGCGTGCTGGACTTCAGCCGCTGGTGCGGTTTTTAGTTTCTGACTGACGCGCAACAACGCCTGAATCAAGCGCGGTGTCACGCGATTGCGGATTTTGAAGCGCGGCATCCACGCGAGCTTCTTGTTGAAACGACGCATCTCGTCCAGTTCCGCGTCGCTGGCAGGCCACAGGTTGTGAGCCATCAGCGGTTATTCCGCAAGATCGAAAAATTCAACGCCGCCGCCACGCACAGCCATGCCAGGTAAGGGAACAGGATCAAGCCGGTGATCAAATCCAGGCGCACCGCCAACACCACCATCGCCGCCACGGTGAGCCACAGCACCGCCAGAATCACCATGCCCGCCAGGATGCGATGCGCGCCGAAAAATACCGGCGTCCACAGGGTATTCAACGCAATCTGCGCCGCCCACAGCGCCAATACAACCTGGCTGCCCGGGATCAAACTTAGGCGGTAACCGGCCCAGGCCAGTAACAGGTAGATGATCGTCCACGCCACCGGGAACAGCCAGTTGGGCGGGGTAAAGCTGGGCTTGACCAGGGATTCGTACCAGGCACCGGGCTTGAAGAGGACCCCGGTACTGGCGGCGGCGGCGCAGGCGAGCAGGAAGATGAAGAAGGTCATGGTCGGTCCTTGGCTGGATGTTTCAGCTTGGACGTGTGGTAGACGGGTAAAAGTTCACTGCCAGGTGGCAGGCTACACAATCTTGAGCCAGGGCCAGCGCGCCTGATAACTCTTGGCCTTCGCCTCAAACAACGCCTGCTCTGGATGCACCGGGTTGATCCGCAGCACGCCCTGCTCCACATCCTCCAGCCCATACGGCGCATACACCTCGCCCGTCGCCACCTCCAAACCGATGCACGTGCCCGCTACCAGGTAGCGATCAATCCCCTGCTTGGCCGTGTGCAATTGCGGGTAAGGCCGGCCAAACCGCTGCCCATACCAAAGGTGCACCCGCGCCTGGTTCTTCACCTCGACATTAACACCCAGGTCCTGGAACAACGCCTCTGCCGCACGAATGACCGCATCCTCTGCCTCGTAGGACACGTCCGTATCGAAATAGAACACGTCGTAGTCCTTCACCCCTTGGTCAGCAGGCAAATTCGACTGATGATTCCACACGGCCTGGAACAGGCAGCCTGCCGTCAGAAAACACTGGTCCAAGCCCAAGGCAGGCAGGCGCGCAGTGATTTCGGCGTTGATGGGATTGGCCATGGCCAGTTTGAGCAAGGTGTCGACGGTCAATGTCATGTGCTGTCCTTTAAGCGTGGCGCGCGGTCGCCTTCAGTTCACTGGCCCGATGGGTCGCCGCGTCATCGTAAACCACATACAACGACTCGGCGATCTGGCTTTTGATGGCTTTGGTGGACTCCAACCCCAGCACGAAACCTTCGGCTTTACCGCCTGCACGGTTAAGTTCTTCGTGGGTGGCGGCGCCGGTGATTGCGTCAAAGAGCTTGGTGGCGTGAGGGCCTACGCCTTTGGGCAGGCTGATTTGGTCGATGGACATGAGCGATACCTTGCAAGAGAGAGATCGGTAGCGCGTGGAACCACTGCCGGGGAGGCATGGTAGACCGATATCTCCATCAAGGGGCTGTTTTCATGACCGCGCCTCATCCCATCGAAATCGCCTTATGCACGGCGATGTCGCGATATTGCCCTTTGAAATACAGCAATGGCTGAGCAGTTGCGGTTTCTTGCAGGTTCAGCGCTTTTACCTCACCGATAACGATCAGGTGATCACCTGCAGCATGTTCCGCGTGAATTTCACAATCAAGCCAGTGCAGGCTGCCGGCAATGATTGGATTACCCAGCGGCGACGCCTGCCAATCGACATCAAGCCATTTGTCGGTACCTCGCCGAGCGAACTGGTTGGAAATCCTGACCTGCTCACCCGACAGGATATTGACTGCAAACCGGCCCGCCTGGCGAATCTTGGGATAGCTGGCCGAACTGGACATGACGCTGAATGACACCAGTGGCGGGCTCATCGACACGCTATAGAACGACTGGCACGTGAAGCCAATTGGCTCGCCATCAATGTGTGAGGTAATCACTGTGATACCGGATGCGTAGTGCCCGAGCGCTTCGCGAAAGCTCAATGGCTCGATAGCAGTACTGGAAAGTGACATAGCAAATCCTGGATAGGGAGTACCACTCGAAAGTGCCACGGAGGGCCCACAGCGGATCGTTCATTGTTCGACCCACTGCGTCCCTTCCCACACACCACTTTCGACGTCGGTTCAGCGCGAGTTCAACAGTTCTCGTCGGACTATTTCAGCACCTGCGCTTAACGCACTTAACTTGCCTCTTGCGACACCACGAGATAAAGGCGCCATGCCACAGTTGGTGCAAGGATAGAGTTTGTCGGCATCGACAAACTCAAGTGCCTTGCGCAACGTAGTGGCGACTTCCTCGGGTGTTTCAATAGTATTGGAGGCCACATCAATAGCCCCGACCATGACTTTTTTGCCTCGGATGAGCTCAATCAGATCCATTGGGACGTGAGAGTTGTGGCATTCCAGCGAGACGATATCGATGCTGGATTTTTGCAGCTTGGGGAAGGCCTCTTCATATTGTCGCCACTCAGATCCCAGCGTTTTTTCCAATCCGTATTGGCTTTGATGCCGTAGCCATAACAAATATGCACAGCGGTTTCACACTTGAGGCCTTCGATCGCCCTTTCCAGTGTGGCAATGCCCCACTCATTCACTTCATCAAAGAACACGTTAAAGGCGGGTTCGTCGAACTGGATGATATCAACGCCCGCGGCCTCCAGCTCCCGCGCTTCTTGATTGAGAATCTTGGCGAATTCCCAAGCCAGTTTTTCGCGGCTTTTATAGTGGTTGTCATACAGCGTATCAATCATGGTCATTGGACCTGGCAGCGCCCACTTGATGGGTTGCTTGGTTTGCTGACGTAGAAACTTGGCGTCTTCGACAAACACAGGCTTTTGGCGCGCCACAGCACCTACCACCGTCGGTACACTCGCATCGTAGCGATCGCGAATTCTAACGGTCTCACGCTTTTCGAAATCTACGCCGCTGAGGTGCTCAATAAACGTAGTGACAAAGTGCTGACGTGTTTGTTCGCCATCGCTGACGATATCGATCCCGGCGTGTTGCTGTTCATGCAATGACAAACGCAATGCATCGTGCTTGCCCTCAACTAACGCCTCATCCTGCAATTTCCAGGGCGACCAAAGTGTCTCGGGCTGCGCAAGCCAAGAAGGTTTAGGCAAGCTGCCTGCCGTTGAGGTAGGTAATAACTTCTTCATTACAGATAACCTTGTACGTTTAATGAATCAAAGCGTGCAGTGAGCCGACCATTGTTCCAGCGTCGCTTGATACGGTTTGATGAAGTGTTCTTCAACGAACCGTCCCTGCTCAACGGCCAGCCGGCTGCGCTCTTCTCGGTCATAGACAATGAGCGTCAATGAATAATCCTGATGCTTCAAACTGGGTTGATAGCATTTTCCGGCTGCAGAATTGGCGTTGTAGATTTCAGGTCGGTAGATTTTCTGGAACGTGTCCATTGTGCTAATGGTACTGACCAGCTCAAGAGTAGTGTAATCACCCAGCAAATCGCCTGAGAAATAAAATGCCAGCGGCGCAACACTATTGGACGGCATGAAATAACGAACTTTCAAACCCATTTTCTGGAAGTACTCATCGGTTAACGAATACTGATCCTGCTCATACTCAACACCCAGCACGGGGTGCTGGTTTTCAGTTCGGTGATAAGTCCTGCTACTCGACACACTGAGGCAAATAACCGGCGGCTTATTGAAATGATCCGCATAGGCTTTTGAGCTCACGAAATACTTGAATAGTTTTCCATGCAAATCACCAAAGTTATCGGGCATGCTGAATTCGGGCTTGCCTTGGTTGTGCCCAAGCAACACCACACTGAAGTCATAATCTCGAACATATGAGGAAAAATTATTCCCGACAATGCCTTCAATGCGCTCATTGGTTTTTCGATCGACGATATTCGTTTTCAATACTTCGATCAACGGTACGGCATTGCCGCCATGGCCTTCATCAACGCCCATCTCAACGGAGATAATTTCAAGTTCGACAGCATAACGATCGGCCGTGGGATTATCCCAATGCGCCAAGGCATTGAAACGGTTGTCAATCATTCGCAAGGTATTGCGCAAGTTTTCTTGGCGGCTCTTGCCTCTGGCCAAGTTAGCGAAGTTCGTGGTAATACGCGTATTTTCAGAGGGATGATAATGTTCGTCGAAACGAATACTCTTGATGGAAAATGTAAAGGCTTCATTCATTTTAATCTGACACCCTAATGCCCGAAACCCAATCGCCCTCGAGTGTTTACTTGGCGATTGACTCAGCGATATAAATAATATCTTTTATTAAGGTGCAGTGTAGGCTGACAAAAGCGTGAGTAAAACTGAATTGATTTCACTGACTCTTTAGCCCTGCTCATGATGGGCAACGCAATAATATGAAGAAGTCTCTGAAACCGACTGTTCTTACAACTCACCCTAGGGAACAGGCAGCCATTTGAGCTACCTCCCCAACAACTCCCGAACCCTCCCTCCTAGCGCCTCAACCGCAAACGGCTTCGTCAACACCCCCATCCCGGCACCCAACTGCCCATACCCCATCACCGCGTTCTCTGCATACCCGGTGATAAACAACGTCTTCAATCCTGGCCGCAAATTCATCCCTGCTTCGGCCATCTGCCTGCCATTCATACCGCCTGGCAACCCCACGTCTGTCACCAGCAAATCAATATGCACGTCCGAACGCAGCAGTTTCAGCCCGGCTGCGCTGTCCGCCGCTTCAATCACGGTGTAGCCCAATTCTCCCAGCACATCCGCGAGCAACATACGCACGGTGGACTCATCGTCCACCAGCAACACGGTCTCGCCATGCTGCGCAATCTCCAATGGCGCCTGCCCGGGTGCCAGCTCATCACCCGGCGCAGCGCCGTGGTGGCGTGGAAGGTAGAGGGACACGCACGTGCCCTCACCCACTGCGGATTGAACATGCACCTGCCCACCCGACTGCTGGGCAAACCCATAGATCATGGACAACCCCAACCCCGTGCCCTGGCCAATAGGCTTGGTGGTAAAAAACGGCTCAAACACATGCGCCATCACCTCGGGGGACATACCGGCGCCGGTGTCGGTAACGCTCAGGCACAGGTAGGAGCCCTCGCTAAGGTCGTAGGCACGGGCGGCATCGTGGTCGAGCCAGCGGTTGCTGGTTTCCAGCAGGATGCGGCCGCCTTCTGGCATGGCGTCGCGCGCATTGATGCACAGGTTGAGCAGGGCGTTTTCCAGTTGGCTGACGTCAACGAAGGTGGTCCACGCATCAGGGGCGCCGGTGGTTTCGATCTGGATGCCAGGGCCGGCGGTGCGTTGGATGAGTTCGGCCATACCGTACATCAGGGTGTTGACGTTGGTGGCGCGGGGTTCCAGGGTTTGTCGGCGGGAGAACGCCAGCAGGCGTTGGGTGAGGACAGCGGCGCGTTTGGCCGAACCTTGCGCGGCAACCATGTATTTGTCGACGTCGCTGAGGCGGCCCTGGTGGATGCGGCGATCCATCAGTTCAAGCGCGCCGGAGATGCCGGCGAGCAGGTTGTTGAAGTCGTGGGCGAGGCCGCCGGTGAGTTGGCCGACCGCTTCCATTTTTTGCGATTGGCGCAGTTTTTCTTCGGCCTGCATCAGCATGGCGGTGCGTTCGGCCACGCGTTGTTCGAGGGTTTCGTTAAGGGCACGCAGTTCGGCTTGGGCTTCGCGCAGGGCTTCGTCGGCGATGGTGCGCTCCAGCAGGTCAGCGGCTTGACGCGCGAGGATGTCGAGCAGGCGCAGGTCACGGTCGGACGGCTGGTGCGGTGTGCTCCAGTGGGTGGAGATCATGCCGAGCAGGCGGCCGTCACGAGAGCGCAACGGGGTGGTCTGGGCCGAACGGATGCCTGCGCGGCGGAAGGCGATCAGGTCGTCGGTGCCGGCAATGTCGGCCCATTCTTCGAAGTCGGGGATGATGGCGCGCTGGCCCAATTGCAGGGCCATGGTGCAGCTGCTGTAGGCGAAGGGGCTCACCCATTGCCAGAACCCTACGGCCTCGGGCGGCAGGCCCCGTGAGCACAGCAGTTGCAGTTCGCCGCCGTGGCCGGAGGGATGGCCTTGGGGGCACAGCAGTTGCATGGTGCCGAATTGCGAGCCGGTGATGGATACCGCGGCGTCAACGATTTTGCCGTAGAGGGCTTCGAGGTCTTGTTCGCCGATCAGGTCGAGGCTGATGCGGTGCAGGAATTCGATGTCCGACAGCGCAGTTTCCGAGTCACGGGAGGCAACACGGGGAAAGGCTCCCGGAAAGGCGGTGCGTAGGGTTTTCATGGGACTACCAAGGGAATGGCATTGAGCTATTAGCAGCGTATCAGCAAAGCTATGACCACGCGCCATGGGCAGACGTTCGGTGCCGATCGCAACAACGGTTGCCCCCTACAAACTCGCCGCCCTGCCCTCAGCTGTGAATCGGCAAAGCCACCCCAAACAGCACAAAGAACCCACCACACACCTTATTAAAGCGCCGCCCGGTTCGCGCCAGCCAAGGCCGGACCCGGTTGGCAGCACTGGCCACCATGAATTCCACAAAAAACTCCACCACGGCGTAGGTCAGCGCAATGGCGGCTGTTTGCGCAATGAGGTTCCTGTGCGGGTCCAGGAACGGTGGGATAAACGCGGTGAACAACAACAGCGCCTTGGGGTTTGAAATGGCTGACACCAACCCTTGGCGGAACAGCGACCAACGCCGCAGGCTGGGCATACCAGAGGTCTCCAGGCTGACGGGTGCGGATCGCCACAGCCCGAAGCCCAGCCAGATTAGATAAAGCCCGCCCGCAATCTTCAAGGCCGTGAACCAGGTGGCCGAGGCCTGGATCAGCGCGCCCAGGCCCAAGGCGCACAGCGACAGTACGAAGGCAAAGCCGAGCACGCCGCCGCTGATGGTGAACAGCGTTCTGCGCTGCCCGTAAATCGCGCCATGGGTCAGCGCCAGCAAGGCATTGGGCCCAGGCACTACTGCGATGCCAAAGCAGGTAAACAGGTACAGCAACCAGGTGTCGAAGGGCATGGTCTGTCCGCTAGGTTTTGGTTCAAGCCAGCATCTTGCGATGCGGACATTTCTCCTGAAAAGCGCATAATTCACGCAACAGCCATTCGATTAACGAATAGAGGTCAGCCCGATGCCTTCCAGTGATTTGCAAATCGATTGGCTCAAGTGTTTTGTCGCGGTGGTGGATGCAGGCTCCTTGTCTGGCGCGGCCCATGAGGTCAACCGTTCGCAGTCGGCCGTGAGCATGCAGATGAAGAAGCTGGAGACCGCACTGGGGCGACCCTTGCTGAACCGTGGCCCCAGGCACCTGCAACTGACCGATGACGGCCAAACGCTGCTCGGTTACGCGCGGCGCATGCTTGCACTGCATGCCGAGACCCAGGCGGCGTTTCATGGTGAAACGTTGACCGGGCGGATCCGCCTGGGTGTCGCCGAGGATTACGCGGCCAAGTACCTCACGCCCGTGCTCAAACGCTTTGCGCCGCGTTACGCCGGCGTCGATATAGAGCTGACCTGCGAACAGTCCACCGCACTCATCCCACGCCTGCGCAGCGGCGACCTGGACCTGGCGCTGGTGTCCAGAGACTCGCCGCAGAGCGGGACGTTTCTGTTTCATGAGCCAATGGTGTGGGTGGGCTCGCCTCAATTCGAACTGTGGCGCCGAGACCCGGTGCCGATCGCCGTCTACGAAAGCGAAAGCCTGGCCCGGCGCTATGCGGTGAATTCACTGGCCAGCAGGGGCGGCAATTCAAGGTGGTGTACAACAGCTCCAGCCTGGCAGGCCAGGTGGCGGCGGTTGAGGGCGGGCTTGCGATTGCGGCGATTACACAGTGCACGGTGCAGGCATCGCTTCAAGTGTTGAGCGGTGAGCACGGTTTGGGAAATATCCAACCCATGGAGGTGTCGATTCTGCGCAGCCGCGCCTCGCGTGGGTCCAAGGCGGTTGATAGCCTGCATGCGTTCATCATCAGTGCGTTGAGGCAGCAGGCGTAGTCGTGTGACACATGAACATCAACGGGTACCGCCGCAATCCAGCCAACAGGAAGCTTCATCGCTGCTGAAACCGCGCCCGCACCCTGCTAACCTGCGACGCTTGCCTGCATTCGGAGCGTTCCATGGCCCTATCCAAACGCGACACCACCCGCATCGAACGCGCTTTGGTCGCCACCCTCACCGACGCCTGCGAAACCGCCAAAGGTGAAATCCCGGGTTTCGAGTGGCTGACCCACACCGTCAACTACGCCGACTTCCCGCAAAGCCTGGTCATCACCTGGGTCTTTGACACCCGCGCCAATAAAGAGCGCGCCCTGGCAACTGGCCTGGACGCCCGCATACGTGAACTCACCGCCACCGCCCTGCGCGAGGCAGATATCCCGAGCGTGCCGTTAACGCGTTGCGTGCACTTCGACTGCGAAGAAGCCTGCCACGCTCAGCACGGCGGCAATTGGCGCTTGCGCCTGACCCGCTCAGCCAACTAGAGCCCGTCACCCAACTGCTGGATAATGCCCCACCCTGCTCCCCGCCCTTCGATAAGGAAGTCCCGCCCCATGAAGTTGCCGTTTCCTGCTGCCCTGCTCGTCTCTGCCCTGATGGTGCCGGCTCTCGCCCACGCCGACGATGCCGCACTGACCGACACGCTCAAGGCCTTCACCCGCTGCGACGCAAGTTTCTTCAGCAGCCTGAACACCCACCACAACGCCTGGCAGGCCTATGCGCCGCTCAAGCAGGAAAAGAACTTCACTTGGATCGCGGTCAAAAATCGCGCCGACCGCAACGCCAACGCGGTGCCGGTCAGCGCACCGCCCATCGCGGGGTTGAAGCTGTTGTCCTATAACGACGAAGTCACCGACCTCGGCCCACTGGGACTGTTCTATTACTGGGGTTTTATCGTTGACGGCGGAGTCGACGAGGTTGCCAGCGCCTCGCGCCGCTGCTTGACCAACCCGGCGCGCTGCAAAAGGCGAGGCGGAATATACGCGCAGTGAACTCAAGGTCGGCAACGGCTGGCAGTCGATCAAACCGCAGCCGGGTAAGGCGCCGGGCCTGCGCCAAGTGGAGCGTGTGCTGATCGTGGAACCCGAAGGCAAGCAAGGCACGCAATCGCGCGTCAGCTGCTCGGTACAGGGCGGGGTCAACGCTGGGATCCTGGCGCACTTGCGGCCAGACATTGCGACGACCGATTACCCGCGCACCGTGGCAGAAACCAACATCAGCGACGTCGACGTACCCGCCAACGTGCTCAAGCACCTCGACTCGCCCCTGCTGCAGCCGAAGTTCAAGACGCTGAGCTATACCTACCTGTCCAAAAAAGGCGATGGCAGCAAAGACCTGCCTACATCGGTCACGTTCAACGCCGAGGGTGGTTTACTGGTGAAGAACGAGGTCTACGGCAACACCTTCAACGTGGATCGCCTGACCCAGGCCGACCTGATCCAGTTGAAGTCGAAGATGAACGGCGTGGGCGATGGCCGCGTGCTGCAAACCCGTGACGTGCAGTTGAACGTGCCGACCCGTTGGACGCCGGGCCAGACGCTGAGCGCTCAATTGCACATGGTCAATGTGCCCGCCAAGCCCACTGACAAGCCCGTCGATACGACGTTGACCTGCAAGGTCGGCGAGCGCATTCCGGCGCGCCAGGTGTTTGCATCATTGACCGGCGACGCCATCCGGCTGGCCTGCGACCAGGGCGACTACAAGACCTCCCGCGTGTTTATCGAGGACCTGGGGGTTGCGCTGACGCTGGAGTCAACCTCGAGCCAGACCCATTATGTGAGTGAATACACGGCGCTGGACGTGGTGCGCTAACCAACCGTTCTCTCAACGAAGCCTCTCAAGCGAGTATCAACCTTGGAACGATATGAATCGCTGGTCATCGGCCTGGGCGCCATGGGTGCCGCCACGGTGTACCAACTGGCGAAAGCCGGTGTAAAGGTCGCCGGCATCGACCGTCATCACCCGCCCCACACATTCGGCTCAAGCCATGGCGATACGCGGATCACGCGGTTGTCGGTGGGTGAAGGCGCGCAGTACGTGCCGATTGTGCGTAACTCGCACCGTATCTGGCGGGAGCTGGAGGCACTGTCGGGGAGGCATTGTTCGAACAGTCGGGGTTGCTGGTGTTGACCTCGTGGAGGGCTTCGACCCTGACGACGCAAGCGACTTCACCCTGCGCACCCTTGGCCTGGCGCAAACCTACGGCATCGAGCATGAAGTGCTGGACGCCACGCAGATTCGCCAACGTTTCCCGCAATTTGCCCAAGTGACGGACAACGCCATTGGCTATTACGAACCTGAAGGCGGATTTGTGCGGCCAGAGCGCTGCATTGACGTACAGCTCAAACTGGCCGAGCAACACGGGGCGACGCTGTACAAGGGCGAGACCGTCACCGATATCCGCTCGGACGCACACGGCGTCACGGTAACCACCGACCAGCGAACGCTGCAGGCCGACAAGCTGGTAGTGAGCGCCGGCAACTGGGCCGGCGGGTTGCTGGGTGCACCGTTTGACCGGCTGCTCAGCGTCTATCGGCAACAGTTGTTCTGGTTCGAACTGGAACCGGGGGCGGAGCTGGAGGGAGTGTCGCCCACGTACATCCTCACCCATGGCCAGGACGAGACCCACTATGGCTTCCCGGCATTGCCTGGCGAGGGCAGCTTGAAGATTGCCACGGCGCAATATCACACCGTGTCGACGCCTGAAACGCTGGACCGCAGCGTGTCGGCGGCGCAGGAACGGGAGATGTATGAACAGCAGGTGCAAGGCCGTATAGCCGGGGTGACGGCCAAGGTGGTCAAGTCGGCAGTGTGTGCCTACACGGTGACGCCGGACCATCACTTCATCATTGATGAGCACCCGACGTTGCAGCACACCCTGGTGGTGTCGCCGTGTTCGGGGCATGGGTTCAAGCATTCGGCCGCGCTGGGTGAGGCGTTTGCCCAGTGGTGCATCTACGGAAAGAGTGAGCTGGACCTGTCTTCGTTTTCGTTGAAGCGCTTCGAAGGCCAGTAACGTGGGACACACGCCTGTCCGGCTCACAAAATGGCGTTACTTGGCGAATGCGTATTCGCCGCCCTGCTCCACCGCCTTGCGGTAAGCAGGTCGCGCCTGGAAGCGTTTTACCCACGCCGCCAAATGTGGATACGCCGGCAACTTGCCCTGCGCGCCGGCGACTTCGCCGATAAAACTCATCTGGATATCTGCACCACTCAACGCCTCGCCGACCAGGTACGGCGTCTGCCCCAGCACGTCGTTCAGGTAGCCCAGGTAGTTGGCCACTTCCGATTCAATGCGCGGATGCAGCGGCGCACCCGCCTCGCCCAGCCGGCCGACGTAGAGGTTGAGCATCAACGGCAGCATGGCCGAGCCTTCGGCAAAGTGCAGCCATTGCACGTATTTGTCGTAGGTGGCGGTGGCGGGGTCTGGTTGCAGGCGACCGGCGCCGTGGCGACGGATCAGGTAGTCGATGATCGCAGCGGACTCGATCAGCACCTGGCCGCCGTCCTCGATCACCGGGGATTTGCCCAGCGGGTGGATGGCCTTGAGTTCAGGCGGTGCAAGGTTGGTTTTCGGGTCGCGCTGATAGCGCTTGATCTGGTACGGCAGGCCGAGCTCTTCGAGCAGCCAGAGGATACGCTGCGAGCGGGAGTTATTGAGGTGGTGAACAGTGATCATCGGGCGGCTCCGCTGGGTGACAGTGAGTGACTGATCAAGAGACTACGCCACTCGCAGGGAGTGCCACGAAATAAATTTCGGTGTGACCGGCGCCACGGGAAGAGGCGACGCTGGAAGCGTTTATTGCGAAGGCATTTGGCTGATCGACGCCCACGCCGCCTGCGCCAGCAACTGCGCGTAGGCATTCGGGCTTTTCTTAACCCGGCCAGACAACCACGCCCGGGCATAACTTTCCGCCGCGCCGATGATGAGCGACAGTAAAAGCTCGGGGGGACATGGCTGAACGACGCGCTGCGGCCTTCGTCGCCCATCCACTCGCTCAACTGCCGATTACGCTGTTTGTTGCGGGTAAGCAGTTCGTCCTTGAATGGGCCGTTGGCGACGGCGAAACGGCTCTGAAACACAAAGCGCGCCCATTCGGGTTGTGCGTCGACCCACTCCACATAGCTGCGCACCAGCGCCTCGACACCTTCCTGGGCCGTATGCGCCGTTTCAAGATAGCGCTCTCGCAGCGCGGCCTGGTCCTCCAGGGCGGCGAAAAACAGCGCAGCGACGATGCCTTCCTTGCTACCGAAATGATGGTAGATGGCGCCCACACTGGTGTCGCAGCGCGCACGGATGGTTTCGATATTGGTGGCTTCGATACCCACTTCGTTAAAGCAGGCCAGGGCCTCACGCAGAATACTGCGCTTGAGGTCGCTGCGCCGGCCCGCAAAGGTGCGTTCGATCAGGTCTGGTGCGTGCATGGAAAGGCTCGCCAAATATGCGAAGTCTAAAGGTACAACAGCCCGCAGAGAAGGCATGGCTTGACACCCTTGGATTTAACGGAATATTGTTCTGTTACAGAATATAATTCTGTAATTCCAATAAGAGGATCCTCCATGAGTCAGTTCCTAAGCATGTTCAACAGCGTAGGCCCAGCAGCGTTCAGCCAGATGGCCTGCCAGGTGGCGCCCTACTTCAGCACCATCGCCCCGGAAATTGCCGAGCTACGCCCTGGGCATGCCGTCGTCAACGTGCCGTTTCGCAAGGAAATCACCAATCACCTGGCATCCATCCATGCCATCGCCTTATGCAACGCGGCTGAGTTGGCGGGTGGGACAATGACGGATGTGTCGATTCCGCCAGGCGCCAAATGGATTCCAAAAGGCATGACCGTGGAGTACCTGGCCAAGGCCAAGTCGAATATCCGTGCAGTGGCGGACGGCACTGGCATTGACTGGGCAACCGCAGGGGACAAAATTGTGCCGGTGGATATCTACGATGAGGGCGAAGTGAAAGTGTTCACCGCGAAAATCACCATGAATGTGAAGATCGCCTGAAGCCTGATCGGCGGGTTCAGCCATTGGCCGGCATCCCCCTCGCTAAAGCTCGCTGGCCCCCACATCTGTATGGGAACCATAGATGTGGGAGCGGGTGCTCAACCTAGCCGGAACCTTGCGGTGTTATCACTCAACGCCTGGCTGCCCTTGCTCAGGGTATCCGCCGCCCGGTTCACCGCTCGCGCGCCCTCCAGCAAACGCCCCGCCGCCTGGTCCACTTGCTGGATATTGCCGCTCACTTCATCCGCTGTCGCCGCCTGCTCTTCTACCGCCGTGGCGATTTGCGCCAGGGTGTCGGTGACGTTCTGCACCGCGCCGGCAATCTCGCCCAACCGCGTGCCCAGCCCGGTGACGGACTCGGCATCGGTCAGTGCCTGCTCGCACGCCGCGCCCATCAGGTTCACCGCCTGGCTCACCGTCGCACGCAGGCTGTCCACGGTGCCGGCGATCTGCGCCGTGGAGGCCTGGGTACGTTGCGACAGGCTGCGCACTTCATCGGCCACCACCGCAAAACCTCGGCCCTGCTCTCCGGCGCGGGCGGCTTCGATGGCGGCGTTCAACGCCAGCAGATTGGTCTGCTCGGCAATGCCACGAATGGTGTCGACCACCGATTGAATCTGCTGGCCTTGCTGGCTCACTTGCTCCAGCGCGTCGGCCGTGTCGGTGAGGCGTTGGTTGAGCTGCTGGATGCTGGCCGTGGTTCGCTGGCTGTCGCGGCTGCTGTCTTCGGCAATGCGCCGGGTGTGCTGCGCGCTGCCCGAGGCTTGCTCACAGCTGCGGGAGACGCCCATGGAGGTGGCCGCCAACTGAGTGGCCGCTGCAGCAATCTGGCTGATTTGTTGTTGCTGGTCTTCGACTTCGGTGAGGGTGCTACCCGATTGCGAATTAAGGGTCTGCACAGCCGAGCCCAACTGCTGCGTTTCGTGGTTCACGCCCAACAGGCTGGTACGCAACTGCAGCACCGCCACGTTGAGCGCGGTGCTGATGGCCGCCAACTCATCACGCCCCTCCACCGCCACTTCCACACACAGGTTACCGTCGCGCAGGGACTCGGCCAGGGTGGTGATGCCGCTGGCACTGCGCCGGATGGACGCTTGCAGGCACATGAACAGGTACAGCGCCGCTAACGCCAGCAGACTAAAGGTGGCGGCCACCGGGATGAATTTTTGCAGTGAACGGTCACGGTAATAACCCAGGCGCGCATCCAGCGAACCCAGCGACCTGTTACGCAGCTCGCCCAGGCTGCCGAGCATGGCATCGACACTGCTTTCGAACGCTGCCGTATCGAGCTTGATGCTGCCGCCGAACACGCCGTCGTCGAGCACTTTGAGTTCGCTGTCCAGGCGTTGCAGGCTGTTGTCGTACTGCGTGGTCCAGGGCTCCATGCCCGCATATTGCTTGGCTTTGAGCGAGGCGGCGGCCTTGGCCAACTGATCGCGCGCGTCACCGATACGCCCGCGCAAGTCGCGCATCTGCAAACGGCTTTGCAGGGTGAACTGCCCCGAGGCGATGGACGATTGGCCGACACTGGCCATGCGTCCGATGCGTTCGATCAGGTCGGGGGTGTGCTGGGTGGAGATCTGCATCAGCAGGTAGGTTTCCAGCCACGGGTCGAGGATCAGGCCGGCGTCCAGGGTGATCTGCTCGCGCAGGGTTTGCATCGCGGTCAGCGCCGAGGTGAAGCGGTCATAGCCGTCCGGCCACCAGCCTACGGTGCGCAGGGATTGGGAATCCATGCCCTTGACCGTGGCTTGCAACGCTTCGAAGCGCACCAGGGTGTCGGCGCTGGCGTTGAGGGTTTTCAGCGACTCGCCGAGGGCTTGCAGGCTCTGCAGGATCAGCGGGAAATTCGCATCGACCTTGTCCATCGCCGCCTTCGCTGCAGGCGTCGGCGCATGCAGGATGTCCGCGGCTTTCCAGCGCGCCGCCAGGTTGCGCTGGGCCGTGAGTTGAGCGTCCAGCGTATCCAGCGCCAGCAGTTGGCGAACACCGGACTGCTCGCTGGAGATCACGGTGAGTTTGTCGCGGTAGTCCGCACCGATCATCCACAGGCTGCCGGCCAGGGGCAGCATGAACAGGAAGAACAGGATCTGGAACTTGCGTGCAAAGCCGAAGCGCCCAAGCAGGCGGATACCCGGTGATAAAAGGCTGTGCATGTCCGACCACTCCCCAAAAACGACCCACGCAATGCACCGCAGGACGAAGCCTTGAAATGACTAACGGCAAAATGCCATGTCATTGATTGGGAAGGGCCAAGCAAGATACGGGCCGCAGGTGCGGAGGCCGGAGATAGGCGGGGTGGCACGCTGAAGATGCAGGGGTTGCGCACTGAAATGGGGCGAAAGCACTCAGCACCGAGTGCCAATTTGTAACCTCACCACAAACCCAATGTGGGAGCTGGCTTGCCTGCGATGGCGGTGGGTCAGCAAAAACGGGCTAACTGACCTACCGCCATCGCAGGCAAGCCAGCTCCCACATTTTCGACCTCGTCAGGTCTGCTTATTCGGGTGTCTTTGCGAGCATGTACCGGCTGAAATTATTGATGTGATCATCCAGGTTGTCCTCCAGCATCATCCGGTACTGATCACAGAAGTACTTCAACATCGCTTCACGCGCATCGGCCATTTCCGCGCCGGACTTGAAGTTTCGTGCACTGGCCCAGGCGTTGAAACGCGTGGTGCCGAACATCATCGAGGCACTGACCTCGCCGAGGTTTTCACAGGTCTTGAGCTGCTCGTTGGACAGTTCGATATGCGCATCGGCGCGGTCGTAGAAGGCTTGGTCTGTGGCGTCGGCCATTGCAGGGTTCCTTGGTAATAAAGGTGTATCAAGCCAGCAGCGCGGTGATCCAACGGGCCTGCTGGGTAATCTCTTGCATTTTTTCTGGCGGTACCGCCTGCCGTGCCTGCTCAAAGCTGGCCAGGGTCTTGTGTTTCTGGCGCAACATCCGTTGCCACTTGGCAATAAATACCGGGCTTCGCGCCTGCATTTGCAAGGGGCCGAAATACAGCTCTTCGGCGCTGTACAGTACCGGCCCTGTGCGCTCGGCAACGATGATCTCGTAATAAAAGCGGTTCTCTTGCAACAGCTCTTCGCTGAGGATCGAGTAGCCGTTGTCCATCAACCATTGGCGCAGCGGTTGTTCGCCGCCGTTGGGTTGCAGAATCAAACGTTCCTGGCCACTGAGATGCACCTTGCCGCTTTCGAGGATGTCGCGGATCGTCTCACCGCCCATGCCGCAGAGGCTGATCGCGGTGATACCGTCGTGCGGTTCGACAGCCGCCAAGCCATCGGCCAGGCGCACGGTGACCTGCTGCTCCAGGCCATTGTCACGCACGGTACGTTGGGCGGCATGGAAGGGCGTGGTCGCAACCTCCCCGCCACCGCTGCCGTGATTGCGCCGCGGCGCACCAAGGCCACGGGCAGGTAAGCGTGATCAGAGCCGATATCGGCCAGGCGAGCGCCCGCAGGCACATTCGCCGCCACGCGCTCCAAACGCATGGATAAAGTGTGTTCGTTCAACGGCCTTACTCTCCGGAAAAACGGTCGCGACTGTTGGTCAAGTGCAGCACCATCGCGGCGCGGGCAGCGTCTGGGTCCTGGCGTTTGATCGCATTGAAGATCGCCTCATGCTCCAGGTTCGCCAATTGCCCCAATTGGGCGAAGTCGGCACCGCCCCGCTCGGCAGCTTTCACTTGCGTACGGGGAATCATCGCGTTGCCCAGGTGCAGCATGATTTCGGTGAAGAAGGTATTGCCGGTCGCTTCGGCGATCAGTTGGTGGAAGCGTTTGTCTTCTTCCACGCAGCTGTCGTTATTGGCCAGGGAGGCTTGATAGTCAGTCAGCGCCTCACGCATGCGGACAAGTTGCTCATCGCTTCTGCGCAGCGCCGCCAGGGCCACGGCCTGCACCTCCAGGCCCAGGCGCAGTTCGAGCATGCTGCGCACACTGGCGAGCGTGTCGACATTCAGGCGTAGCCCGGATTGCGCCTGCGGTGCCAACGCGAAGGTACCGATGCCGTGTCGCGTCTCTACCAACCCCGACGCCTGCAACTTTGAAAGCGCCTCGCGGACCACGGTGCGGCTGACGCCATGCTCGGCCACGATAGTGGATTCGGAAGGCAGTTTTTCACCGGGCTTCAACTGCCCCAGCAGGATGCGCTGGGTCAGTGCCTCGACCACGCCTTGGGCGAGGTTGGTGGAGCGTTTACGGACGGGGGTTCCGCGTTCATTGGGCATTGCGATGGGTCCACAGGGCTGGGCTGGATGGGAGCTTAACACCCCGCCCAGCGAGCAGGCGGAGCTGAATGAAAAAACAAGCAACTTGTATGACAACCAACATGATCAGTCGAAACGGCATCCCCCGATACCAAGACCATATCCGGACCGACGCGCACCGAAAAACCCCTCAGGAGACCCAATAAAATCGGACAAATAACCAAAACAAAGGCTACATACCCGGCCTTATAAGAACAAATACACGGCTCACTGCATTGCGATTCCCAGAAACCTACTTGTATGATGTCTATCAACAAAACACACAAACCCGCATAAAAATAATCAGGGGGAGTTTTGAATTGTGACTAATTCAAGCCATGCATCTGCCGCTTCAGAACAGGATTGCGTGCTCACGCGCGCCGTGAGCAAAGTGAAGGGCCATGTGCTCCCGCTGTTCGTGATCATGTTCATCCTCAACTACATCGACCGGGTCAATATCGGCTTTGTGCGCACGCACATGGAACACGACCTGGGCATCGGCGCAGCGGCCTACGGCCTGGGTGCCGGGCTGTTCTTCATTGGCTACGCCCTCTTCGAAGTCCCCTCAAACATGCTGCTGCAGAAAGTTGGCGCACGTATCTGGCTGACTCGCATCATGTTCACCTGGGGCATCGTCGCCACACTGATGGCGTTCATCCAGAACGAAACCCAGTTCTACATCCTGCGGTTCTTGTTGGGGGTGGCCGAGGCCGGCTTCTTTCCGGGGGTGATCTACTACTTCACCCGCTGGCTGCCGGGAGTGGAGCGCGGCAAAGCCATCGCGATTTTCCTCAGCGGGTCGGCGGTTGCCTCGCTGATCTCCGGCCCGCTGTCAGGGGCGCTGTTGCAGATCGAAGGCTTTGGCTTCCACGGCTGGCAGTGGATGTTTGCCATCGAAGGCCTGGCCTCGGTGGCACTGGGGTTCTTTGTGTGGTTCTGGCTCGACTCCAAACCCCACGACGCCAAGTGGATGACGCGCGAGGAGCAAGACGCGCTGGTCAACGCCATTGACCAGGAACAGCGCGATCGCGAAGCGCTGACCACCGTCAAACCAACCCTCGGCAAACTGCTCAAGGACCGCCAGATCCTGTTGTTCTGCGTCCTGTACTTCTGCATCCAGCTGACGATCTACGCCGCCACGTTCTGGCTGCCGAGCATCATCAAGAAGATGGGCGACCTGAGTGATGTGCAGGTGGGCTTCTTCAACTCGATCCCGTGGCTGATCTCGATCATCGCCATGTACGCCTTCGCATCGCTGTCGGGCAAGTTCAAGAACCAGCAGGCATGGGTTGCAGCAGCGCTGTTGATTGCCGCAGCGGGGATGTTCATGTCCACCACCGGCGGGCCGGTGTTTGCCTTTGTCGCAATCTGCTTTGCGGCCATCGGCTTCAAGTCGGCCTCGTCACTGTTCTGGCCGATCCCACAGGGCTACCTGGATGTGCGCATTGCCGCAGCGGTAATCGCGCTGATCAACTCCATCGGCAACCTGGGCGGGTTCGTTGCGCCCACCACTTTCGGCCTCCTGGAACAAACCACCGGTTCGATCCAGGGTGGCCTCTATGGCCTGGCCGGTACCTCGGTGCTTGCGGCGATTCTGGTGTTCTTTGCCAAGACATCGCCCTCTGCCGTGTTGACCTCGCCCAGTGCCGTGCCAACCGGCGCCGCCATCAGCAAACCTCTTTGAACCTGTCTAGGAACCTGCCATGAATACGCCCGTCGTTACCCACTTCCAGGTCATCCCCGTCGCCGGCCACGACAGCATGTTGCTCAACCTGAGCGGCGCCCACGGCCCTTACTTCACACGCAATATCGTCATCCTCAAGGACAGCAGCGGCAACACCGGCGTGGGCGAAGTGCCCGGCGGCGAACGCATCCGCGAAACCCTGGAAGACGCGCGCAGCCTGGTGATCGGCCAACCGATCGGCCAGTACCAACGCATCCTCAACCAGATGCGCACCACCTTCGCCTCCAGGGATTCTGCCGGTCGTGGCCTGCAGACGTTTGACCTGCGCATCACCATCCATGCCGTCACCGCCATGGAAGCCGCCCTGCTCGACCTGTTGGGGCAATTTCTTGAAGTGCCGGTGGCGGCCTTGCTCGGCGAAGGGCAGCAGCGTGACGCGGTGAAGATGCTCGGTTACCTGTTCTATGTCGGCGACCGCAACGCGACAAACCTGGCTTACCGCAACGAAGCCGACGCCGATGACGAATGGTTCCGCTTGCGTCACGAGAAGGCACTCACCAGCGATGCGGTGGTGCGCCTGGCCGAAGCCGCCAAGGCCAAGTACGGTTTCAACGACTTCAAACTCAAAGGCGGCGTCTTGAGTGGCGATGAAGAAATCGAAGCCGTCACCGCCCTGGCCGAACGCTTCCCCGATGCACGCATCACCCTCGACCCGAACGGTGCCTGGTCCCTCAAGGAAGCCATCCGCCTGTGCCGCGACCAGCACAAGGTGCTGGCCTATGCGGAAGACCCATGCGGCGCAGAAAACGGCTACTCGGGCCGGGAAGTCATGGCCGAGTTCCGCCGTGCCACCGGGTTGAAAACCGCCACGAATATGATCGCCACCGACTGGCGCGAAATGGGCCATGCGATCCAGTTGCAGTCGGTGGACATCCCCCTCGCCGACCCGCACTTCTGGACGATGCAGGGCTCGGTACGTGTGGCGCAGATGTGCAATGACTGGGGCCTGACGTGGGGTTCGCACTCCAACAACCACTTCGATATTTCCCTGGCGATGTTCACCCAGGTCGCCGCCGCCGCACCGGGCGAAATCACCGCCATCGACACCCACTGGATCTGGCAGGACGGCCAGCGCCTGACCCAGTCACCGCTAAAAATCGAAGGCGGTTACGTGAAGGTGCCGGCCAAGCCAGGCCTTGGGGTGGACATCGACATGGACGCCGTGGCCAAGGCCCACGAGGTGTACAAAGGCATGGGGCTTGGGGCGCGGGATGACAGCGTGGCGATGCAATTTTTGATTCCGGGCTGGGCGTTTAACAATAAGCAGCCGTGCCTGGTGCGATAAGGCAAACACAGATAATAAAATGTGGATGCTGGCTTTGGGAGCGGGCTTGCTCGCGAATGCGGTGGTTCAGCTAAAGATGCTCAAGCTGACACACCGCATTCGCGAGCAAGCCCGCTCCCACATTAGATCTTTGTTATGTTCAAGTCCGCGCCTTAGGGGCCGCAATCGGCTGCACCGTCAACTCCACACCCAGCGCCAGCATGAGCTTCTGGACCGTCTCATAACGGGTTTTCGAACCGCCTTTGAGCTTCGTGTATAGAACCACTCCCCAGCTCGATAGCTGCTTTTCGTATTAAGCACTTTCCTGCACCCGCGTTAGGGTGGCTCACCGTTTGGTAGAGCGAAGCGCTGAGTGATCAAAGCAATCATGGTCGATGTCGATGGTGTCCTGGTTCACGGCCGACCCGACGATGGCCAACCTTGGGCGTCATCTTTGCAAGGGGTGAGCCCTGCGGATTTGCAGCGCGAGTTCTTTGTGCCGTATTGGGAGGCCATCGTCACCGGCCGATTGAACCTGCACGAACAACTGGGCCCCGTGCTCGCACGTATTGCACCGGCCGTCAGTACGGAGGCCTTCACCGCCTACTGGTTCAAAAACGACGCCCGACTGGACACGCAGTTGCTCGACGAACTCGACGAGCAGCGTCGGGCGGGAATCAAGGTGTATTTGGCGACCAATCAAGAGCACCTTCGTGCATCGTTCCTGATCGAGCAACTGGGGCTGAGCCAGTACTGTGACGGCATCTATTATTCGGCGGCACTGGGCTGCAAAAACCTGATCCCGGGTTTTACGAAAAAATCACTGATAGCTCAGGCCTTGCCCCGGACCAACTCCTCTTGCTGGATGACACGCCTGCCAATGTGCTGGCAGCAAGAGCGCTGGGGTGGATGGCGTTGGAGTGGACCAAGGACAGTCGCCTCGCAACCGCGTTAGCCAAGGTGCACGAGTGAACGCCCACCGTGTGCGATGTCGCAAGTACCGGCGTTCTCGTTATCAGCGATCGCTCACAAACCCCACCACCCGCGCCAGCATCTGATCGCACGCGTCCAACTGTGCAACGCTGATAAATTCGTCCGGCTTATGCCCCTGTTCCATGCTTCCGGGGCCACAGACCACCGTGGGAATACCCGCCTGATCAAACAGGCCACCCTCGGTGCCGAAGGCCACGGTGCCGAATTCCTGGGAGCCGCAGAACTGCGCAACCCACTCGGCAGCCTGGCTTTGCAGCGACGTAGCCAACCCCGGATAGCTGGACAGTTCACTGAAAGTGATCGCCGATTGCGCGCTCACCGCCTGCATCGCGGGCAGCAGGGTGTGTTCAGCATAACGCTGTAATTGCTGCGCAACCTGCCAAGAGTCCTGGGCCGGCAACGAACGCACTTCAAAATCGAAGCTGCAATTTTGCGGGACGATATTCAGCGCCTTGCCGCCGTTGATCACTCCGGTCTGCACCGTGGAAAACGGCGGATCGAAACGTTGATCCAGCTGCTGGGGCGTCTTGAGCCCTTCGCCAAGCCGCACCAGTTCGCTGACCAAACGCGCCGCGTATTCAATGGCGTTGACACCCGACGGCGCATACGCCGAATGGCACGCCGCGCCGTGCACCTCACAACGCACCGCCAATTTGCCTTTGTGGCCCAGCACCGGCTTGAGCTCGGTGGGCTCGCCGATCACGCACAGCAGCGGCTTGACCGCCTGACCGTGGAACCTTTCGATCAACGAGCGCACGCCCAGGCAACCCACTTCCTCGTCATAAGACAGCGCAATATGCACCGGCATGCGCAGCGGCGCCTTCACCAGCGCCGGCACGCAGGCCAATACACAGGCGATGTAGCCCTTCATGTCCGCCGTGCCCCGACCGTACAACTTGCCGTCTTTTTCGGTGAGTTCGAACGGCGCCACGCTCCAACGCTGGCCGTCCACCGGCACCACATCGGTGTGCCCGGACAACACAACGCCCGGCACATCCGCCGGGCCGATGGTCGCCAGCAGGTTGGCCTTGCTCTTGTGCGCGTTGTACACCAGCTCGCAGGCCACGCCGTGGTCTTGCAGGTAGGTGCGCACGAAGTCGATCAAGGCCAGGTTGGACTCGCGGCTGGTGGTGTCGAAGCGCACCAGTTGCGCCAGCAACTCGCGACTGTTCATCGGTCGTCTCCCGGCACCGCATAACCCGGCGCGATCTGCGGGTTGAGGGCGCGGTCGATGTAGTCTTGCAGTTGCCCGCGATAGGCCTGCCAGAGTTGGTCGAGGGCGCCGATAGGGTCTTCATCGGCCCAGTCGACGCGCAGGTTGACGATGGGCCACGGCAAGTCGTCGACCACGATCAGCGCCGCCGAATGCACCGGCCCCGCTTCACCGCCGTGAGCCTGGCCGGTGTGCATTGCCGCAAGCAGCCGGTCGGCAAGATGCCCCGGTGCGTTTTCAAACGCCCTCACCATCGCCTCGATCACCCCAGGATTGGCGAGCATATTGCCCGCTGCGACACACTGCTCACCGCTGACCGCGTTATGAATACCAAGGGTCTTGGCACCACTGAAATGTGCCGTGCGCCCCAGGCGATCAATCACCGTCACCTGGCGATACTCGCTGTGTTCCTGTCCCGCCAGAGCGGCCAACACTTCACTGGGCGCCATGCCGCTTTCGAGCAAGTCCAGTCCCTGCGGCCCCAGGCTCGGCAAGGTAATGTTCTGCGACGCCACCGCGCCCACGCCCCGCCGCAACCACGGGCAACGCGCACCCACGGCAATGCTCGACGAGCTGATGGCAATACCCAACTGGCCGGTTTCAGCGCAGCGGGCGACAACGGAAAAAGTCATGGGTTTTCCTCAGTCGAGCACGGAAGGGTCAGCGTCGATCATCAACTGCTTCATTTCTTCGAAGTGCTGGCGCGAAAAGTCCGCGATACCTTCCCAGCCGCGTGCGGTTTTTTCCGCCACTTCATCCGACAACACCCGCAACGGCTGCCCGGTAGACCACGCTGTGACGAGGATCTGGCAGGCGCGTTCCAGGGTCCAGATATCGTCGAATGCTTCACCGATGGACGATGCCGTCACCATCACGCCGTGGTTGCCCATCAGCAGGCGGCTCTTGCCGTCCAGCAGCCCGGCCAGGCGTGCACCTTCGGCTTCGGTATCAGCCATGCCGCCGTACAGTTCGTCCACTGCTACGCGGTTGAAATAACGTGCAGTGTTCTGGTCAATAGGCGGGATATGCGGCGTGGCCAGGCATGCCACCGCCGTGGTGTACACCGGGTGCAAGTGCAGCACCGCGCGGGTTTGCGGCAACAGCCGGTGGATCTGCCCGTGGATCGACCAGGCGGTAGAGTCCACGTTCGGGTGATCGGCACAGGACGTGTCATCGGCATTCAGCAACAGCAGGTCGCTGGCACGGATACGCGAGAAGTGCTTCCACTTCGGGTTGAGCAAAAACTGCTTGCCATCGGCCGACACGGCGGCACTGAAGTGGTTGGCAACCGCTTCGTGCATGCCCAGGTGCGCGATGATGCGAAAGGTCGCCGCCAGGTCGATGCGCGTCTGTTCTTCGTGGGATAACGCCATGAATCGGTCTCCGCAGGGCGCGGCCGCAGCGGGCTGCGGCACGCGCTGTAGGCTTACTGCGGCATCAGCGCCGCGATGTCGGCATCGGTGGGTGCCTGGAAGTTGTACTTCTTGAGCAAGGCCGCGTATTCCGGGGTTGCGCGGTATTTTTCCAGGCCGTCGAGCAGGGCTTTCTTCACGGTGTCATTGCCCTTCTTCACGCCAAAGCCGTTGAGCACTGGGTAGATGAGGGTGTCGGAAGAAATCACCACGCGGCTGCCCAGCTTGTCGATCACGCCACGGGCCACGGCGGCGTCGGTGATTTGCGCTTCAACGGCGTGAGCCAACAGGGCCTGGGTGGTCTGCGGGTCGGTGCTGTACTCGCTGATCTGGATCGGTTTCAAGCCCTTGGCCACGCAGTATTCGGCCGACAGTTTGTTCATCTGCGCCAGCCACGAGGTAGCGCCCATGGAGCCGATCTTGTGGCCGCAGAATTCTTCTGGGGTCTTGGGCTGGAAGGCGCTGTCCTTGAGGGTCAGGATCGACTCGCCGCTTTTCAGATACGGAATCATGTCAATGACCTTCACCCGCTCTGCGGTGATGTACATCGACGAGTTGGTCACATCAAAACGCCCGGCTTGCAGGCCGGTGATCAGGTTGGGAAAGCGCGTGTCGAGGGTCTCGACCTTGCGCCCCATCACCTGCCCAAGCCGTCCATGAACTCGATATCGAAACCTGCCGGCTTGTTGTTATCCATGTACTCATAAGGGAAGAAGGTCACATCGGAACCGGCGATGATCTTGCCTTCCTGCTGGAACGCCGAAGCCGCCAACGAGGTCATTGCAACCGCTGCGCCCATCAGGCAGACGGCAAGGGGACGAACACGCATACGAAACGCTGTCATGGTTTTTACCCGCAAGGTTTTAGGGAAGTTAGGCAGTGGCTGAATCTTGTCCGGCCTGTTGCACGAAGAATGACGCACCACGGGGTTTCTGCGGCAAGCGCATGTGGTTGTCCGTGGAGCGCACCAAGCCGCTCTCTTCACCGGCCACCAACAGGCCGGCGTGTGCACTGGGCAACGGGTTTTCGCCGAATGGCAGCGCGTCTTCAGCGGCGTATACGCTGATGAACAGAGTGCGCGGGAGTTCGGTGTCGTTAGGGCTGGAAGCATGCAAAAGACGCGTGTGCATGAAGCACACCGAGCCGGCCGGGCCGTAGCAGGCCACCGGTTGTTGGCAGTGTTCTGCGACGACGGCATCGTCCACGGAACCGGTGAAGCGCTGGTTCTGCCAATGAGACCACAGCGGGCCCTTATGGCTGCCGGGAATCACATTCAAGGGGCCATTTTGTGGGGTCACTTCGCTGACCATCAACAAGGCAGTGACGATGTCGTCGTTGCTGTGGGGGGTGAACAAAAGTCCTGGTGCCACTTCACCTGCGTCGCGGTGTGGGGCAGTTTCGAGTTGATCTTGCTGTGGTGAAAACGCGCGCCGTTACCGCCAATAAGCTGCGCGGAAATCGCCGCCATGCGCGACTGCAACGCCACGCGCTCATACGCTGGGGAAATCTCGGTGGGCGAACTGACCCGACGCAGCGACGGGTGATCGGCGCGGTGGTCACCCTCCAGGTCAAAGCGCTCGCGGCCATCCACGGTGGCGCCCCAACCCTGATCATGGCTGCGGCTTTCTTCTACCCACTGGTCGAAATCGTGCTGCAGGGCGGCGACTTCGTCCGGCGACAACACGTCTTCGACCACCAAGAAACCGTCGCGCTGGAATTGTTCGATGTGCGATTGCGAGATCATTTTAGTTTTCCTGAACGTTAAAGAGGTCACGCCAGCGAGACGTCCTTGAGGAACGCCTCCACGCGTGGGTTGTGGCCGCTGCGCAAGGCACCCGGTGTGTCGTCGCAGACCACGCGGCCCTTCTCCATGAACACGATGCGATCGGAGACCTTGAAGGCGAAGTTCATCTCGTGGGTGACGATCACCATGGTGATGCCCTCCTCGGCCAGGGCTTCGATCACTTGCAGCACTTCGTTGACTTTCTCTGGGTCGAGCGCCGAGGTGGGCTCATCGAACAGCATGATTTGCGGGCGCATCATCAGGGCGCGGGCGATGGCTACGCGCTGCTGCTGACCGCCCGACAGCTGGTGCGGATACTTCCAGGCGTGATCAAGCATGCCGACCTTGTGCAACAGCGCGTAGGCCTGCTGTTTCAGCTCGGAGGTTGCGCCCAGGCGGTGGTATTTCGGCGCCATGAGCAGGTTGTCGAGCACGCTCAAATGCGGAAACAGGTTGAAGCTCTGGAACACCATGCCGATGTTCAGGCGGTGCTCGGCGTGTTCGATGTACTGGGGCTTCTGCGCACCGACTTTGTTCAGGTGAATGAACGGCTGGCCGTTGATCTTGATCTCGCCGTTGTCCAGTTGCTCAAGGCCGTTGAGCAAGCGGATCAGCGTGGTCTTGCCAGAGCCGGACGGACCGATCACCGACACCACCTCACCGGGCTGGATCTGCAGATTCACCGAGCCGAGCACCTCGATATCGTTGTAGGCCTTGTGCAGGCGAGCAGCTTGCAGCGCGGGCTCACCGTTGGTGACCGGGCGCTGCAACGCGGTGCGCTGTTGCATGGCCAATGCCAGCACTTCGGCATCCGGCACGCGGGAGACATTACGCTGGTTGACGTCGAGAAAGCGCTCCAGGCGTTTGAGCAAGAAGTCGAACACGGTGACGATAAACACGTAGAAAAACGCCACCGCCGCCATGGTTTCGATCACCAGGAAGTTTTGCGAATACAGGCGCTGGCCGACCATCAGGATTTCGGTGAGGGAGATCACCGACACCAGGGAGGTGAGCTTGACGATGGAGATGTATTCGTTGGCCAGCGAGGGTAAGGCCACCCGCAGCGCCTGGGGGATTACCACGCGCCATTGGGTGCCGAAAAACTTCAGGCCCAGCGCACGCGCCGCTTCGCCCTGGCCCTTGGGGATCGAGAGCAGGCCGCCGCGATGGATCTCGGCGACGTAGGCGGTCTCGCAGATGACCAAGGCGAGCAGGCCGGACCAAAACGGGTCGGCCAAGATCGCCGAGGTACCCGGCAATGCTTGCGGCAAGTTATAGATAAAGATCAGCAGCACCAACAACGGCAGGCTGCGGAACAACCAGATATAACCGCGAGCTGGCACGCTGAGCAGGCCGTGCTTGGATTGCTTGGCCAGTGCCAACAGAAAGCCGAGGGCGATGCTCAAGACCCAGGTCAAAGTACTGAGCTTGATCACCGTCCACGTCGCACGCCAAAACTCGGCATCGCCCAGCAAACCAAACATGTAATTCCAGTCGAATGTCATCGTCGCTGTGCCCTGAATAAGTTGATCTACATCGATGGGTTGAGAGTCGTGGCGGGAGGGGGTTAGGGTCAATTCGTAAAAGCCGGGGCACTGGGTAGGTAGAACCTATGCAGCCAAAAACCACGCAGAAACCCGGTGAACGAAGATCAAATGTGGGAGCGGGCTTGCTCGCGAATGCGGTCTGTCAGTGACTGATGTACTGACTGATACACCGCATTCGCGAGCAAGCCCGCTCCCACATTTTTGATCTCCGTTGTTCTGGGATCGTGCGCACCAGCCAAGATGGTGCACAGGCAAACCCAGCACACCGCACACGCCACTTATTGGTGCGTTTTCAACCCACCTCACTCATCACTCGCACCGCATGCGGGTCAAAAAAGCTCGGCGGCGCCATGCCGGGGATGTATTGGTCGGAGACAAACATGCGGCAACGCTCGGCAAACGCCGACACCACGCGCGACAGCTGCGTGTTGCTGACCGTGGCGTAGCCCAGTTGCATGGCCCGATGGGCGCCCGCCAGGCGCAGGCGGATCACCCGCTTGCCGTCCTGGGACATGTTGGATTTTGGCCGTGCATTCGCGAAGGAATAGCCAATACCGTTGCCCACCATGGCGCGCACCGTTTCGAGGTTGGTGGAGCGCATGATGATGTTCGGCGTGGTGCCGGCCTGGATAAACAGGCTGAGGAAATAGTCGCGGCTCCAGGGCGTGTCGAGCAGCACCACCGGGTAGGCCTCAAGGTCTTGCATGCTCACCGCCGGCAAGCTCGCCAGCGGGTGGTACTCGCCGACCATCACATAAGGCGGCAACTGCGCCAGGGGTTGGAAGTCGATGTCCGGGCTGGTCACCAGGTCGTAGGTGAGGGCGATATCCAGCTCGCCGCTGCGCAACTTTTCTAGCAGTTCCTCGTGGTTGCCCTCGGCCTGGGTCAGCCGTACGCCGGGAAACGCACGGCCAAAACCGAATACCAGTTCCGGAGTGATCATCGGCGCCAGCGACTCCAGGCAGCCCACCCGCAACGGCCCGCGCACGGAGTTCAGCGATTCGGAAGCGATGGTGTAGAGGTTGGTCATCTGTTCCAGGATCAACTTGGCTTCCTGCATCACCAACCGCCCCACCGCCGTCAGCGAAATGCCCTGGGCGTGGTGCCGGATAAACAGCTGGATGCCCAGTTCCGCCTCCATATGGGTGATTGCCGCCGAGATCGACGGTGACGACACGTGGATGCGTTCGGCCGCAGCACTGATGCTGCCGGCCTCACCGGACGCGACAAAATATTCCAGTTGGCGCTGAGTAATACGACTGAGCATTACGCCTTCACCTCAACAATGACTGTACCGGCAACATTGCACGGTTCATGCCGGGTAATAGTGCCAACCGATGAGGGGTACGGGGTTCGGTTTTTCCTAAGCACTACCCCGCATAAATGCTGGTTTCGCTAGAACGATGGCGGTGTGAAGCTGGTTTTATCCCGCTTCCGACGAGCCATTAGTCATGCCTACCCATACCCGCATCCGCATGTTCAACACCAAGCAGACCTACCCCAACCAGAGCCTGGACAACGACCTGTGCCAGGCCGTGCGTGCGGGCAATACCATTTATGTGCGCGGCCAGATCGGCACCGACTTCGAGGGCAACCTGGTGGGGCTTGGCGACCCGCGTGCCCAGGCTGAACAGGCGATGAAAAACGTCAAGCAACTGCTCGAAGAAGCCGGCAGTGACCTGAGCCATATCGTCAAGACCACCACCTATTTGATCGACCCGCGCTACCGCGAACCGGTGTACCAGGAAGTCGGCAAATGGCTTAAGGGCGTATTCCCGATTTCCACCGGTTTGGTGATCTCGGGCCTGGGCCAGCCGGAGTGGTTGATGGAGATCGATGTGATCGCCGTCGTGCCGGACGACTGGACCGTATGAAAGCCGTCATTGCTCGCGAGCCGGGTGGGCCTGAGGTGCTGGAGCTTGTGCAGCGCCCGGTGCCGACAGCCGGGGCTGGCGAAGTGTTGATTCGCGTTGTGGCCGCCGGGGTCAATCGTCCCGACCTGATGCAGCGCAACGGCGCGCCGGTACCGCCTGGCACCCCAGACGGATTGGGCCTGGAAGCCGCCGGCATCGTGATAGCACTGGGCAGTGGCGTAGATGAATTGGCCGTGGGCGACCGCGTGATGGCGTTGCTCAATGGCGGTGGCTACGCCGAGTACTGCGTCGCCCAGGCGGCCCATTGTTTGCCGGTGCCGGCGGGGCTCTCGCTGGAGGCTGCCGCCGGGGTGCCGGAAGCGGCCTTTACGGTGTGGCACAACCTGTTTGAACTGGGCCGCCTGCGCAGTGGCGACACGGTATTGATCCACGGTGCCGCCAGCGGCGTTGGTAGCTTTGCCGTGCAATGCGCGCATGCCGCCGGTGCGCGGGTGATCGCCACCGCTGGCGGGCCGCACAAGGTAGCGATGTTGCAAGCACTGGGGGTGTGGCGCGCGATTGATCGCCACCTCGATGACTTCGTCTGTGTGGTCAACGACTGCACCGAAGGGCGCGGCGTGGACGTGGTGCTGGATAACGTCGGCGGCCCATACGTGGCGCGCAACCTGGCGGCGATGGCGATGGGTGGGCGGCATGTGAGCTTGTCGTTCCTGCAAGGCGCCAGCATCGAGTTGGATTTGCAGGTGCTGATGCGCAAGAACCTCAGCCTTACCTCGTCGACCCTACGCCCCAAAAGCCACGCAGAAAAAGCCCGGCTGGCGGTGTGCATTCGCTCGCGCATGTTGCCCTGGTTGGCATCCGGCCTGGTCGCGCCGCAGCTCCACGCACAACTGCCGCTGTGCCAGGCCGCCGATGCCCATCGCCTGCTCGAAGCCAACGCCAATGTCGGCAAAGTCGTGCTGACCGTCGCCGAATAACCTGGAGAGCCCCATGTCACATCGCGTGTTTTTCCTCAACGGGCCCAACGCCAACCTCTACGGGCTGGACAAGCACGGCACCTACGGCAGCGAAAGCTTTGCCAGCATCGAAGCACGCTGCCAAAGCCTCGCCGCCACGCTGGGCCTGACCCTGGATTTTCGCCAGAGCAACCACGAAGGCGTGCTGGTGGACTGGATCCAGGAAGCGCGCCTGCACGCCGACGCCATCGTGATCAACGCCGCTGGGCTCAGCTACAGCTCGGTGCCGATTCTCGATGCGCTGCTGGCATTCGACGGCCCGATCATCGAAGCCCATATGAGCAACATCTGGAAGCGCGAGAGCTTTCGGCATCACTCCTACGTCTCCAAGGCTGCCACCGGTGTGATCGCCGGGTTGGGAGTGTTGGGTTATCAACTGGCACTCACCGCCGTGGCTGAGTTGCTCACCTCGTGAAAACACAGCCGATCAAATGTGGGAGCTGGCTTGCCTGCGATAGCAGTGGGTCAGTTGGCATCTCATCCACAGGCAGACCGCTATCGCAGGCAAGCCAGCTCCCACATGGGAAATCCGGTATTGCTGAACAATCTCTAACCTTCCAGGAAACGCCCATGTCAGTCGAAAAAATCAACACCCTGGTGGTCGGCGCAGGCCAGGCCGGTGTGGCCATGAGCGAGCACCTGTCCCTGATGGGCGTGCCGCACATCGTGCTGGAGCGCAGCCGCATCGCCGAGCGCTGGCGCTCGGAGCGTTGGGACTCGCTGGTCGCCAACGGCCCGGCCTGGCATGACCGCTTTCCCGGCCTTAAATTCGAAGGCATCTCGCCGGAAGCCTTCCCGCCCAAAGAGTGCATGGCCGATTACTTTGAAGCCTACGTGGACAATTGCAGGCACCGGTACGCACCGGTGTAGAAGTGCAATCAGTGGAACGCCATGCCGGCCGCCCAGGCTTCAAGGTGACCACCTCGGCTGGCGAGTTTGACGCTGCCAACGTGGTCGCCGCGACGGGCCCGTTCCAACGCCCATCCATCCCGAACATCGTGCCGGCCAGCGCACCATTGCATCAGCTGCATTCCTCTGCCTACAAAAATCCCAGTCAACTGCCCGAAGGCGCCGTGCTGGTGGTCGGTGCCGGCGCATCCGGCTCGCAAATCGCCGAAGAACTGCAAAAAGCCGGCAAGACCGTGTACCTCTCCGTGGGCGAACACTACCGCCCTCCCCGCGCCTATCGCGGCCGCGATTATTGCTGGTGGCTGGGGGCGTTGGGCTTGTGGGATGAGGTCAAAATCCAGCCGAAGAAAAAGCACGTAGCGTTTGCAGTGAGTGGTTATGAAGGAGGCAAGACCGTGGACTTTCGGCGGTTGGCGCATCAGGGCATCAACCTGGTGGGCGTTACCCAGGAGTGGAAAGATGGCGTGATGACGTTCCAACCCGGCCTGGTGGAGAACGTAGCCGAAGGCGATCGTGCGTATTTTGATGTGCTGCGCGATGCAGATGCGTATATCGAGGCCAACGGGTTGCCGTTTCCGCTGGAGCCTTCCGCATGGGAGTTGTTGCCTGACCCAGAGTGTTTGGTTGAGCCGATCCTGAGCCTGGACCTGGCGGCGGCTGGCGTGACCACAATTCTGTGGGCGACCGGTTTCAAGTTTGATTTCAGTTGGTTGAAGGTCGATGCCTTTGATGAGAAAGGCGAGCCGTTCCACAAACGCGGGATCTCGGCGCAGAGTGGGGTGTACTTCTTGGGGTTGCCGAACCTGGTGAACCGAGCGTCGTCATTTATTTATGGGGTTTGGCACGATGCCAAATACGTGGCGGATCATATTGTTTTGCAGAATGACTATATGAACTACAGCAAACCGTAAAACAGGAAAGTCCTAAGCGACCGCGCCTTGCTCCTTGCCTACGCTTGCGTCAGAATCCGCCGGCTTGTGCGCTTGAGTGAGCGTCTCTAAGGTTGCCCGGTCGCTGAAAACTCAGCGATCGGGTTTAGTAGCCCTTGGTTGAATTACGTTCAGTGCACAGGCTTCATCAATCAGACATTCCTGTCTGTGCTTGATGGCGGCTGTGCGCAGGGCACCTTCGGGTGCGCCGGCTTTGCGTAATTCCCCGGTCTACTAACCTGCGTACAGCTGCCACCCTTTCGTTTAGTAGCGAAACGGTGTCAGCCCAACTCAGGAATTGCGCTCATGTTCAAAGTCACGCCGAACCCTCCAAACGAACCAGACCTGAAGCTTAATCAGGCTGCGCATCGTGCGATTGATCGCTACCTCAATTCAGAAACCGCCCCACCTTTGCCCCCCGCCCGGCTTGTTCAGCGTCGCGCCCGACGCCAGCACTGAAACCCTCATCACTAACAGCTACGAAACCTTCTCCTCGGTTACTGCCTTGTTACTGGACCTGTCGGAAGATTTGACGGGTAAGCAGCGCGATGTGGCGTTGGCGATTCATCAATTGAGTGAGTTGGGGGTGTTGTTGATGGATAGGCTGATGGAGCGGGAGGTATAGATAGCTGAAACCAAACACTCTCAAGTCTATGGCCCGGCAGATCGCCGAGTCGTCGTAGATGCGTTATGACGGCTCAGGGGGCTGCCGGGCGCGGTGCTTTCCAGTTGGGGAGTTCGAATACGTATGCGCCACTGCGATGGGCAATAATGTGTGTCCTGTAGCTGTGAGAGGCCGCTAACGGCCAGAAGCGGACGTTGCGAGTGCATTAAATAAATCTGCCCCCTTTTCTGTTGAACGGCACCTCGGAAAATTTTCTCGACCTGACCTTGCTACCTCCAGGCTCCACGTCCCATCTCAACCTTCTATTGCACTGGCACACCGGCTAAGACATAATTTAGCCACTACACATAACAAGGATGCAGTGGTGCTGGAGCGATTAAGGAAAGACCGTGACGAGCTGGTCGAACAGCTCATGGTGCAACCGCTGGTCAAACAAGACAGACAACGTGCGGATTATTTGGCAGAGCACGGGGAGCTGAAAGATTTCAAAGCTGGCGAGGCGCTCATTACGTTTGGCGAGTCAGCGACGGACGTTTTCTTTCTGCTAACGGGTTCTGTGGCGATCAGTATCGGCAAACGTGTGCTGGTTGAGAATTTCGAAGCGGGCAATCACGTCGGTGAGATTGCTGCCGTCCACGTCACGACACGTACGAGTACCGTGATCGCTAGCGAAGAAGTGGTGGCAGTTCAGCTTTCAAAAGAGCATTTCAAAGGTTTTCTCCTGCAATTTCCCGAAGCAACGCTGGCCTTTGCAAGGGATCTCGCAAAACGGATCGCCGTACGCAATGCCAACGTCGCCCGGCCGCGTGAGAAGCATCGCATCTTTGCGATCTCTTCTGCCGAAGCCCTCTCAGTCGTCGACAGCGGAATCCAGCATTTCGCACATGACTCCGACCTTGAATACGCCCCATGGAGCATGCCTCAGATATTCCAGCTATCTAGCTACCCAATGGATGACCTTGAAGCGGAGCTGACCAACTCGGACTTCGCAGTAGTTGTCGCCAACGACGACGACATCGTTAAGTCTCGGGGCACAGAGAAATCCATGCCTCGTGACAACGTATTGTTCGAGCTCGGTCTTTTCGTGGGTAGATTTGGCCGCAAGCGCACAGTGTTGATGGCGCCTAGCGGTAAAGAGGTGAAGCTCCCCAGCGACCTCATAGGCTTGAGCATCATCTATTACCCTCAAGAAATGACAGAGACCGTTGAGAAGCAGGTCTGGGACAGGGTTAAACGTCATTTCAGGAAGCTAGTTAAATGAACAACCATCAACTTGCAGCCATCCGCAAAGCAGCAGTCGACGGCCTGGACGGCGCTGTGCGAACGTGGGAAAAGGTCGGGATGATCATGGACAGCATAAATGCCTCGATTGAATCCAGGGCGGGAAATGAAAGCAACATTCCTGGGCATCCGTATGTACAACAGGGAAAGCCAGAGGTGACAGAGTTCGTCGCTCTCGTCGTTGACATGCGCAACTCTTCCGATCGCCTGCAAAATCTTCAGAAATTTCCGGCGATCGATAGCGGTTTCAAAGGGTCTTCTACGAAACGTCAGCCTTACTGCCGGCATTAGCCACAACAGCCTTGTTTGAGGATGGCCACGTCACGGAATACCTTGGTGACGGGGCGCTCATCCTCTTCAAGGTCGACGCTAACGATCGCGTCAAATCTGTTCGAACCGCCTATCAGGTAGCTGACAACTGCGTTACGCAGACCAGGCAAATCGTCAATGAGCTTCTAGCTGAGAGGTTTGAGCTACCGAATCTTTCAATTGGTGCAGGTCTGTCTCTCAGCAAAGCCATCGTGACGCTTGTCGGCACCTCGGCGTTTATGCAGCCCAAGGCCATCGGGCAATGCGTTTGGGAAGCCTCCAAGTTGAGCTCTGGAACAAACACAGTCCGGGTCTCAGAGAATCTCAAGCAGGCATGGCCACCCGCTGCCGGTGGCACGCTCCGCTTTGAAAAACTATACGACCTCCCCCAAAAAAATGGTGGGATTTGAAATTCGCAAGCCCTGAAACACTCCTTTGCGTACACCAACGCCTCTTTTCTCTCAAGACCTCTCTGCTTGGGCCTCACAGTTTTCTTGGCGCTCAAAGGTATAAAGACTGAGGGTACTGTTTTTCCGGCAGCTACTGTCAGCTTTTGGCCGAATGCCGTAGGCCGTGAGCGGTGGCGTTCGGCCAGAAGCGCACGGCCTTCAGCAGCCTAATCGATCTCAATCGGAGCTGATGGCGCTCACGAAAATTGGGAGATACCGTTCAATAGCCCATGCTGCCGTCAACGGCAGCAGTGCTTGTATTTTTTCTCAGAGCCGCAGGGACATGGTTCGTTCCGGCCTACCGGCGAGCCAAGGTAGGCCCGTGGGGACGGTTCGGTTGTGACTGCGGCCGGTGGGTTGTTTATTTGAAAAGCAAATTGAGGAAATGCGTTAGCCATGGCTGTCTGCATCTTGTCCCAGATATATACGGCGAGCCTTCGGCACGCTGGAAGCAGATCCTTATGTTGTGACGTTGCAGTGATCTCATCCTGGCAGTTAGTAATGTGCGCCAACGCTGATTGCAATGCGTCCAGATCGTCTAGTTGCTTTACCAGGCTGTGAGCCAGTGCATACCGAGCTTTTATTCGAGTTTTTTCGCTGTTGATGCATTGTTCATAAAGCGCTTGTGCATCAATTTCGCTTCGGCCCGGAATGAGCTTCTGGCTGATCAGTTTGCCGAGCTCAAGCATCGCTTCCGGATACTTTTGTTCTGCCGCTTCGACTAGCCAGGCAATAGCTTTCAGGCGGTTACTGGCGAAGGCATGACCCTGTTTATGCAACGTGTACAAGTGAAATTGTGCCTGCGGAAATCCAGCCTCAGCAGACTGTAGAGAGCATTCGAATGAAGCGTTGAAATCTATCGGACCGCCGAGCCCCCGCTCATGCATCTCCCCCAACTGAGCAAGTGCTCCTGGGTGAGACTGGGCGGCAGCCTGCTGATACAAATCTCTAGCATACTCGAGATCTTGCTCGTATCGAGCCGACTCCCAAAAATGGCAGTCACCAATAAAAGCCATTGCATTGGCATAGCCTCCAGTACTTGCCCGCCAAACCCAATGCTCACCTTTTTGGCGTTGTTCTTTAAACTCATCGCCCTGGAGATGCGCATGGTAAATCCCGTACTCGTACATTGCCTCGACATGCGAACTGTCAGCAGCGAGCTGGAACCACATAGTGGCTTGATCAATAGATTTACGGGATTCAAAACCGTAGCCGTCATCAGTTCTGAACACAACCTCCGCGGTTTTTAGAGCATCAGCTTTTTCTTTGAAATGGATTCCGAGCGTATAGCGTGCCTCAGCGTCTTCCTCGAAAACAGCGCTGTAGCACAACGCTTGAAGGTTATGCTGTGTGAACGGCGTGACCGCGTATTCAGGGGACTCACCGAGCACTGAACTTCGGGAATGTAGATACTCAAGCAATTCGAGGGCAGCGGGCAGCGCCTCGTTAAGCATTTCAGTTGCGTCGTGGGAGGCATAGCTAAACGCCTTGGGGTGAGCGCCAACATTTCCGTTTTTTTGCAGGGTGCGTAACGGGCTCAGCACCCTGTGGTCTACCAAACGTCTATCTCGCAGGTACGCGATCTTGCGATCCAGATTCAGATCCCGATCCATATTCGGAACCAGCGTTTCGCAGAACGACTCGGCGAAGCTTCGCAAGAAAGTAACGGCATAACCCGGTGTCGAAGCACCCAGGTTCTTTGCCTGTTCATACAAGTTGCCCAACTGAGGGCTGACGCTGTGCGCAAACTCAATATCGTTCATCGTATGGCCTTAAATGCAGGCTGGATTTACCGGCAATATTGCGTATCCAGATCGAGGGCACAAGAAAGTGCCTTTGAAGATACCCCGTGCCGCATCGGTGGTCACACAATGTGGAGCGATCTATTCAACTAGCCAGCTGTTCTGTTTAAAGCCACACCCCATTTTTTCAACAAAATCGGCCAAAAGCGGACGCCCAGTGAAGCCGTAGTGATGGTAAACCTGCCTTGTCGTTAAGCTTCAACGTTAACGAAAATATAGGTTTACGATGTCCGTAACCCGGAGGCAGCTACCGGCTAGAAACACTCATCCAATTACTCCGCAGCCCGCTTCCTTGTACAAAATCAATACAGCCGCTGCATCGGTTTATTCGCGCTAGGCCTGGCCACGGCTACGCATGTATTCCATCAAACTGCGGTACTCAGGACGTTCAGCAAGGTTCGCCTGCTGCTCTGCAATCGCCTCCATACAAGGGCGAAGTTCAGAAGACGGCCAACCCTGCTCGTCGACGACCGCAGCCAGCAGGTGTAACGCTGTTTCAGGAAAACTGTGCAAAGACCTGATTCACGAAGCAGGTGGATGACATAGTGCATATGCTCGATGGGCACCAGCCAGTCGTAAATCGCATTCAGGACGTCAGGAAATTGTTTTCCGGCCGCTATGGACATCCGGACCAATGATTCAGCAATGTTGGATGTCATTAGGTCTCTGGATTTTGGCCAGATATGTTGCCAAAAAGGCAGGACCCGATTCTGCCAATACTCTTCCCGCTGTTCACCTGCCCCTCCAGCGCTTGTGATAAAGCTTGAGCCGCCTCTTGTAACGCTTTCAGTGGAAACGTTGCAAAGGCCTCACGGAATTCCTCCCTGGTATACCCCTCAAGTGGACCTAAGGCTGCATAAGTGAAAATCGCCGCGAACTGCTCCCCGTGCTCACCCAGATCTGCAAACGGCGCGCGCGGATCCAGGTAATCACTACCAACTCAGCTCCAAGCTCTGTCAACAGCAACCACTCCTCCCGCTAAAACATAGCCGTCGAGGATGTTGGTGCAGGGACAATGATTCGCCGAGGGCCGAACAAAAATGGTAAATTTTGAATATTGGATAGGGAGAAACTATGAACGCCAAGGAAAATTCTAGTGTTTTCGACATCTCGGATGCTGAGGGAGTAAATGAGTCAGAGCGGATTCTGATGCGGCTGTGCCGAAAGTCTTTCTTAAGTCTATGGGCGCACGCAAACCTTCACACAGATCAGGATATGCGTGATGGTAAAGGAAGCGCTAAAGAGTTCTCAGACGTTTTACTAATCTTCGGAAGTGATGTAGTTATATTTTCAGATAAACATATTACTTTCCAAGAAGATAACAACCTAGAAACCGCTTGGAAGCGCTGGTACAAACGTGCCATAACAGCATCAGCCAAACAACTATACGGCGCTATGAACTGGCTGGAGCGTTTTCCTACTCGGATTTTTTTAGACTCCAAATGCTCCAAACAAATACCTGTAAAAATCCCAAAAGAAGGAATTAGATTTCACTTAGTTGCCATAACTAGAGGCAGTGCAGACGCTTGCAAAAAAAGTTTCCGAACAGTACCGGATCACATTTAATAGATACCAGTTGCGAATTCGAAACATACTCTGACCAACCGTTCACTACTGGGCCACTTGACAGAAAAAAAGAGTTCATTCACATTTTTGACGAATTCTCGCTAGAAGTCCTTATGGACGAGCTTAGTACAGTTACCGATTTTATAAATTACCTAACCACACGGAAAAATTTCTTACTTGATACGACCACAAAATTTTTTTGCATCAGGTGAAGAGCAATTAATTGCTGCATATCTATCAAATAATCATGATCATAAAAACTATTTCATACCTCAATCCTATCCTCGCCCTGATTTCGTATCGTTTGACGAATCACTATATCCTGCCTTCCAAGAAACCCTCGAATACATTGGCATGCGGGAAGCTGATAAGAAAAGTAGGTTCTGGGATGAACTCATAGAACGATTCATTCGTATCGGTGATCCGACCCTACTGGATAAAAGCTATATTCAAGAGAATGACCTTACAGAAAAAGCGCTTCGTCTTATGGCATCAGAATCACGTTTTATGCGAAGAGTGCTGACTGAGAATTTATTCCAGCTATTACAAAATTCAATACCCGAGCCAACCCTTCGGAGAGCGCGAACACTAACGACAAAACAATCACCAGAAATAGTTTATATATTTCTAATAGTTCCAAAATATGACGACGAAAACGACCAAGAATATCGACTTCGAAGAGCAGCCTTATTAAACGCTTATGCTCGATGCGCAAAGCTGAAGTTTTCCGACGCCAACACATTTATCTCATTAGGTTTTGACCACCCAGTAAAAGCCCAGACCGGATCATCTGAAGACTTGGTTGTTTTTCTTTGTGAAATGTATGACAAAAATACGCGTCGCGACGTTGAAAGCCTTAGAGAAAAGTTAGGCATTTATAAAGAAGCTCTGACCGTGAACGAAAGCACTGCCTTCCAGTTCCCTCACAACAACGCACTCTCCCCATTAAGCAACGCGACAGACAAAACGAAAGGTTCTAGACAGAAAAAACCAAGCGCAAATCTCAGAGTAACTCCAGGAAAGCAAATCGAAAAAAGTAAAATAGACAGCACCTATTAAACTGCTCCGTTAATTCATCAGGAGGGACATCATGCCCCGTCGGAATCTCATAGGGTTTGAACCGCACAACCTCCTCCCCAAGCCAGTCATTCACCTGCGCCATCCGCGCCTGAATCGGCTCCAGCTCATTGGCTGCATAGATTTGCGCTGCCTCCCTGATCGCAAGAGTCCACCAGTATGGTTTGAAAGATCGTGCAGAGCGATACGCCCCTACAGTGAAGTACGAACGACGAGAAATACTAGGTTTCGCGAGCAGCGATCTCGACTTGATTCGAGACGAATTACTTTCTCACTTTGCAGAACAAAAATTTAGCTTCCAAGACAGATTAGAATCTCAGAAGCGTACATCACCCATTCAGAATATGAGGAATTAAATGTCAAGTTGGTCAGGTATCTCACTTGATGGTATGGTGATCTTAGAAACTCAAAATCACTACGATGAATGGTACTTTCAAAAATCCGAAAGAGTCATTGAAAACTTTGAAGCTTATGAGCTCGAAGAAAATTTCGGCGGCCCACCTGACGCAATTTTAAGTACATACACCTACAAAATGTCTACAGCAACTCTTCGCAAAAGACTCGATGCTGCGGGTTACAACTATGCGACATTGGAGAAGGAATTCGAAGAGCAGCACAATCAGTTAATGTTTGATCTAGACAATATGCTGGAACTGGCACCAGAGCGAGTACAGCCACTTTATGAAACCATAAAAAATTCAAACTTAAAACAATGGATAGCTTGTTTAGAAATCATAAAACACAACAAGAAGAATATCAACTCTTACACATTCTCCAATGAAAACATCCATCTAAAAAAACTCCTAGAGTTCATGCTCGGTGTTGATTTATATTTCACACACTACCCGACATGTGGAAATTACGATTTTCCATGCACATCAGAAGAAGGCTATGCAGTTGCTCTACTCGAAATAACACCAGACAACACTTACTGCGTATTAGATGTTACAGAACTGGTCGATAATGGCTGGACTGAAAAGTTTGACGACCTGATTGAATACCATCAAGAATTTACCCGTTTCTATGACGTATTTTCTGGATCATTAAAAGATATCCAAAGTTTAATGATGCTCTCCCCCAAAAACGAAACACTTGCGAGGCTATTATACGCCGCAACCATAACAGCCATGGAAACATATCTTTCAGACACCCTAAAAAAACAAGTTTTGAATAGGGAAGCAATCAAAAGACGCTTTGTAAAAAATCACGACTTTTTCAAAAAGAAAAATTTACTCTTTCCGAAATATATGAAAAGTCAATGTCAATGAACGCAATGATCATTTCGGAAATAGACAAAATTAGCTTTCACAATCTATCTCGAATTCCAGCGCTGTACAGCTCAGTACTCTCGACAAACTTCCCGAACAACCAGCTATCAGCGCTTAAGAAGGCAATAGACAATCGTCATGACATCGTCCACCGAAATGGTAAGGACACATCCAACAAGCCGCTAAAAATTTCAATGGAAGATGTAAGCACACTCATAGTCCTGATTGATGAAACAGTTAAGCACATTGACAAACAAATCAAGGATGGCTTACTCGACGACGATTAGCTTTAGCGCAACCTTTCGGCTCTCTTGTAAACTCGGTGTCTACAAGACTTGAAAGATGCACTCCCGCGAACGTGGCGCCAACATCGGCGCCATGAACGACTTCGCCGCCCTCTCTCGCATGCTCGAAAACTTCATCCGCTTCGACCTCATCGCCGCCGTGCAGATGGAGCCCCCGCGCGTGCAGGTAAAAACTGGAGCACTGGACACCGCTTGGCTGCCATGGCTCGCCCTGCGCGCCGGAGCTGACCAGGAGTGGGACCCACCCACCGTGGGTGAGCAAGTAATACTGCTCAGCCCATCCGGCCAGCTCGCCAACGGCATCGTCGTAACAGGCCTGTTCAGCGACCACATCCCCGCCAACGGCGACCGCCCCGGCCTGCGCCGTCGCACTTACGCCGACGGCGCGGTGATCGAATACGACAGCGTGGCCCATCACCTGAACGCCACCCTGTCCGAAAACGGAACCACCAGCCTGGTCAGCAAGGGCGGGATCAACATCATCGGCCCCATCAATCACCAGGGCGATTACAACCAAACCGGAAACCAGAACGTGGTCGGCCTGGTGACCGTCTCTGAAGTCGTGGTCGCGTCCACCATCAGCCTGGTCACGCACCTGCACGGTGACGTGCTGCCAGGCGGCGCAAAGACGGGGAAACCAGAATGAACCGCGAAACCGGCGCAACCATCAGCGAACTGGACCACATAGGCCAGAACATCACGGACATTCTCACAACCCGCATCGGCACGCGCGTCATGCGCCGCGAATACGGCAGCCTGCTGCCCGAACTGGTCGACCATCCCTTCAACGACGCCACGCGCCTGCGCGTTTACGCGGGCACGGTCATGGCGCTGATCGCTGGGAGACCCGTGTCAGCCTAAGTCGCGTACAGTTCCTCGGCGCGAACCTGCAAGGGTAGTCCGTACTCGAGGTGGAGGGCTCCGTCGTCGACACCAATGAACCCTTGAGCCTGAGCCCGCAGCTGCAACTGGGAGGAAGCGTGTGAATTCCTTTGCCGCAATAGACCTCAGCCACGGGGATCAATGAACAACAGCAAAGCCTTCCCCTGGAACCTCGATCTAACCGGCGTCTGCGACCAGTGCGGTAGATCCCGCGCCCACGGCAACCATCAGAAGTGCAGTAAGGCGCGCCAGGCGGCCAACGCCAAGCGTCAGGCCGAGGAGGCCCAAGCCGGGGCCACACCGGCACCTAGAAAAAGTGCCAGCCTGTTCTGGTTACTTCGCCAGCAGTGATCGGCAACACTAAAACCGCAATACATCAGGCCCGGCGACGGGCCTTTTTCTTCGACTGGAAGAATCTTTCGATACATCGCGTGGGGACGCATATGGCAGATGGCGTAGAGGCCCGTGGCAACTCGGTACGGGTCTATTTTCGTTTCAATGGCGAGCTTTGCCGGGAGCTGGTTCCCGGCGGCAACACACCGGCCAACCGAGAGCATGCAAAGCGCCTGGTCACAGTAATCGAGTACGAGATACAGGCGGGCACCTTCGATTACCGCCGGTATTTTCCCGAATCGACCAAGCTGGCCGAGAACACTTTCGGGCATTACCTGGACCTTTGGCTCAAGAGCAACAGCGTGGCCGCTACCTCTTTCCGTGGATATAAGAACAAGGCCGAGGTCCATGTTCGGCCGTGCTGGGGTGACGTTCAGATCGATTAGATTGACCACTTGGACCTGCAAGAGTGGATTCAGGGGCCGCTGTCGAAGCGGCTGAAGAACAAGACCATCCGCGACATCATCAGCAATGTACGTCAGGTGTTCCGGCTGTACCGCACCCGGAAGAAGGTCGCGCATGACCCGACCGAGGGGTTATTCGTGCGCCTGCCCGATCCAGACGCGCCGGCCCCGTTCACCAGGGCGGAAATCAAGCAGATTCTGGAAATGCACAACAGCCGTACCCAGGAGCTGCTGATGGTGCAATTCATGATTTGGGCAGGGCAACGGGTGTCGGAGACCATTGCGCTAGCCTGGGAGGACGTCGATCTGCAGCAGGGCACGGTGACTTTTCGCCGGTCCAGGTGCGGAGCGCCTATCGCGTGACGAAAACACGGCGCTCTAGGCGCAAGGTGCATTTGCTGGAGCCGGCGTGGGATGCATTGCGCAAATTGGACGCGATCAACCAGCTAAAAACCGTGGACACGGTCGAAGTCTTCGAGCGGGATAACAAGACCATTCGCAAGCACAAGCTCCACTTTGTGTTCCTGAACACCAAGAGCGGCTTGCCGCACGCCAGCGACTTTGTCGTAAGGGACAGGTTCATCAAAGCGCACTTGAAAGCAGCCGGCGTTCGCTACCGCGGGCCTGGCCAGTGCCGACACACCTACGCCAGCCAGTTGCTGACCACCGGCGTAGCCTCGGTCGACTGGATCGCGGAGCAGATGGGCCACACCAGCGCGAACATGATCCGACAGCACTACGGCATGTGGATCAACGAGGATGGACCAGGCGTCATCGGCATGCTGCAGCACGCTCTCAATTTTTAATCGGTACTCTCTGCGGCACCAATACTAAAGCGGAAAACTAGAACTGCTCTACAGCTATTGCAACGATAACCTCTTCGTCTTGAACGTATTTTTCCTCTGAAATATTAAAAATATTCAGGCTCCTAGTGACACTTACCTCGTTAAAAATAGAGATTCGAAATCACACACACCGGTTACATGGCACAATGCCGCCTTTCTCTCACCTCCTATCTTGGTTAGGAATGTGTTTTGTCCGACCTGTACTCCCAGAAAAAAATAAACTGATCCTGCATCCGTCAGGTTCGGAGAGCTTCGGAACCATCCCGGAATTGCGAAGCTATGGCATTCGCCGTGGGGAGATTTATCTGCGTGTAGGTGAACATCGGGGTGCCCATAAAGGATTCGGCATCCTACATATTTGGGAGGCTCACCAGTCCGACCTAGTCAAATATGGCTGCGTCAGCATTGATCAGGTAGCACAACACATAGCCAACATGGTTGTGCACAAGGCTCAAATTTTTGTGAATTTCAGCGGGTAGGTCATGACAATCGACTCACGGTTATGAAAACACCGAAAGGATTATTGGTCTTAGAACCTCGTGACGATCGTCGTGGTTTTGGATACTACGTAGTGACTTGGTACCCAAAACGAACCGCAAGCGGGACGCTCGTTGGGCAAGTGATCGGAAAAGTAAATTCCGACAATAACAAATAAAAAAGGCGCCTATAGGGCGCCTTTAAAATTTATTGAGGAGTAGTCGCAGCAATTCTTTAGCTCCCAGCATCTCAGCCTTGGGGTCAGAATCCGGTTCAGCAAATTGGTGTTCCTACACCTATTTGTCCATATTTCAGGTGCGTACCTCCTGTACTGAGTTCCCTGATTTTACAACTTCCTGTTTATATATGCTGACCGTCACTACCTTCAGAGGGACCAGCTCCCTCTGCTGCCAAATATACGGGGGGTTAGCACTGGTACCCAAGCCCGCGAATGCGCAGTTGCAGTCCTCAATGATCATTCTGTCAAAGATGACACAGGAGTCAAGCCAAACAGAAAGTCATACATCAGGTCGGAGAGACACCATCCATGCAACAGCCCGATTATCCACTGGCGCCAAGGCCGACATTCACCAGCAATCCTGAAGTGATGAAGATGGCTCTCGCTAAAGAGCCAGGAGCGTCATATCGCAACGACCAGTATTCAAAACGAATACGAAAAAGAGCACCGTGTTCCCATAGACGCTCCCATGTAGGCCTTTTTGCCCCCTAAAAACACAAAACCCATGAAAACTTTAACTTTTTCAGGGGTTTAGTCGTTTCAAATTTGGCGGTGAAGGAGAGATTCGAACCCGCATGACTTAAGACACCGACCGCATCCCATTCAGTATCCACGCAATGACTGCTTTTGGCCGATAGCAGTCAGTCGTGACCAACCACTATCGACCCCAGCAGCCATCACGATCACGCCAATTAAGAAAACGGACATTCCCCCCCCTCCCCGATTCGCACCAACTCCCCCTTTCTCTATAACTCCCCCTCAACCCCGCCTCGGCAACTTCCACCCCGCCCGCACAAAGTGGCACGTATACCCATTCGGCACCCGTTCCAAATAATCCTGATGCTCCGGCTCTGCCTCCCAAAACGGGCCCGCTGGTTCAATCTCTGTCACCACGCGCCCCGGCCATAACTTCGACGCATCGACATCCGCAGCCGTGTCCTCGGCCACATCCCTTTGTTCTTCACTCAGGTAATAAATCGCCGAACGATAGCTAGGCCCACGGTCATTGCCCTGCCGATTAGGCGTGCTCGGGTCGTGGATCTGGAAAAGAATTCAAGTATCTGCCGGTAGGTCATCACCGCCGGGTCAAACACGATCTCTATCGCTTCAGCATGGTTACCGTGGTTGCGATAGGTGGCGTTCGGGACATCGCCGCCGGTGTAGCCGACGCGTGTGTGCAGCACGCCGGGGTAGCGTCGCAACAGGTCCTGCATGCCCCAGAAGCAGCCGCCGGCAAGGATGGCGGTTTCGGTTGGGTTGGTCATGGTTTGTCCTTCCACTTAATGGATACAGAGGTAGTTATAGGGCTGTATTGGCCGATACCAAGGGTGAACATTGGAACTGTATTTAAGTGAGTACAGGGGGATACCCAGACGAAAGGTTTCAGGTAATGATGCGCCACCCAAATCAAGGAAGATAACAACAATGAAAACCGCTTTGCGCGCCCTGTTCCTGTTTTGCCTGACCACTCCCGCTTTCGCTGCCGAAAGCCCCGTCGGCTTCAAAACCGCCACCCTGCCCGACGCCGCACAAAGCCGCCCACTTGAGCTGGCCGTCTGGTACCCCGCCACCACCACCGTCAAACCCGAGCTGATCGCCGACAACGCTGTCTTCGTCGGTGCCCTCGGTGTGCCCGACGCGCCACCGGCTGCCGGGGAGCATCCGTTGGTCGTGCTCTCTCATGGCTACGGCGGAAATTGGGGCAAGCAGGTGTGGCTGGCCAGTGCCTTGGCGCATCAGGGTTATATCGTGGCGGCGGTCAACCACCCCGGCACGACCACCAAAGACCGCAGCCCGCAGGCTGCCGCACAGTTATGGCAACGCCCCGCCGACCTGAGCCGTGCCATCGACGCGGTGCTGGCCAAGCCAGAGCAATTTGGCGCGGTGGCGAAAAACCGGATTGCCGCAATCGGCCACTCCCTCGGTGGCTGGACCGTGCTGGAAATCGGCGGTGCGCGCTTTGACCCCGAGCTGTTCAGCCGCGACTGCAACGTGCACCCGAAATTGGGCGGTTGCATTGGCTACCACGAGATGAACCCAGCCAATACGCCTGCCGGTAAGGCCCAGCTCGCCGCTGACTTGAGCGACAAGCGCGTCACCGCCATTGTTTCCCTGGACCTGGGCCTGTCACGCGGCTTCACCGACGCGAGCCTGGCTGCACTGCCGATTCCAGCGCTGGTGATCGCAGGCGGTGTGCCGACGGAGGATATGGACCCAAATCTGGAGTCCGCACACATGGTCAAGCGCATGCCCAAAGCATCGACCCAATATGTAGAGATCGGCGACGCGACCCACTTCAGCTTTATGCCGATTTGCAAGCCTGGCGCGGTGGCGTTGATTGAAGAAAGCTCGCCGGGCGACGGCATGATCTGCCTGGATGGTGAGGGTGCGCGACCACGGGCGGTGATTCAGCAGCAGATTATTGAGTTGATCAGCGGTTTTCTAAGTAGGGCAACGCCGAAGTAAAAGAACAGGCTACCCAACGCAATTGGCAAAACCAACGCGCATTCAATGCACAGATCCACGCTAAAAAGCGACCCAGGCAACAGCGGCAGTTGCTCAAGCTGGTATCATCGCGGCCTTCACAACCCCGGTAAAACCACATGAACCGCCAAAAGAAACTGCAGCAGCTCTTCAAGGCCAAAGCCAAAAGGCCAGCGCCAAATTGGCGCCTAAATCCAAGGACAGGTACATCAGCAAAGCGGACCGGTTGAAACTTGAAGCTGAGGCCTCTGAAACCCCGGTACCGCCTGCCGAGAGCTGAGGCGTATTCAGCAGCCGGTCAAACCGACCTGCCGCCGCTCCCCCTCAAAGAACAACGGTCGCAACCGCACACCCACGCTATTGCCGATAAACGCCGCCACCAGCCACACCCAGCCATGCAGGCTGCCCGAGGCGATGCCGCTGAAATACGCACCGATGTTGCAGCCGTACGCCAGGCGCGAACCGTAGCCGAGTAGCAGGCCGCCGATCACCGCCGCCACCAGCGAGCGCGCGGGGATTTTCAGGCTGGGGGCAAAGCGCCCCGCCAGGCCTGCGGCCAACAGCGCGCCGAGGACGATGCCGATGTCCATGACGCTGGTGATGTCTTCCCACACCGGCGCAGCCAAGGCCTTGGCGTTGCCCGGCATCTGCCAGAACGCCCAACTGGCCACGTCCACACCCAAGCCGCTGGCTACCTTGGCGCCCCACAGCGCGAACGCCGAGGTAATGCCCCATGGGCGACCGGCCAATGCCAGCGTGGCGTAGTTGAGCAAGGCCAGGCCAATCGCGCCCCACAGCAGTGGCCAAGGCCCGCGCAGGAAGCGGCGCAGGCCGGTGTGCTCGCTGGTCACGCCTTCTTCAAGTCGACCGTGGCGGCCTTTTCCAGGCGCACCGTCACCCAGGCGATCAACGCGAATACTGTCAGGCTCAAGCCCATGGCCGGCGCTACGCCGAAGCTCTTGACGATGGACACTGCCGGAAACGACGGCAGCGCAAACCACCAATCCACGTGGTGTGTGGCGATCAACGAACCGCAGATGAAAAGAACAGCGTCACCAGCATGCGCGCATTACCGCCGCCCACGGTGAACAAGGTGCCCGACGCACAGCCGCCGCCCAGTTGCATGCCGATGCCGAAGATAAACGCCCCGAACACCACCGACACCCCAGCCGGCGCCACCAGCCCGACCACCGGCTGCCCAAACAAGCTGCCCGCCCCCAGTGCCGGGAAAAACAACAGCACCGCCAGCGCCAGCATCACCATCTGCGCACGCAAACCCGCGCCACGACGCTCATTGATGAACACGCGCCAGGCCGACGTAAAACCAAAGGCCGCGTGGTAGAGGGTCAGGCCCAGTGCAGCACCGACCACCAGCAACAACACCTGGGAGGAACCGACGCTGTTTTGCAGGAACAAGGCGCCAAGCACCAGGATGATAAAGGCCACCAGCGGCGCAACGGGCTTGCGCGCGGGAGCGAGAGGAAGAGAGGTACTCATGGGGGTATCCCGGTTCGTTTGAATGTGGAGGATTGCGAGGGGGCGAGTATAAACCCAGGGGCGGCTTATCTAAGGAGTATTCATGCGTTTGCTCGGCACCTTCCGCTCCCTGCGCAGCACCAACTACCGTATCTGGGCCGCCGGGGCGCTGGTGTCCAACATTGGCACCTGGATGCAACGCACCGCGCAGGACTGGCTGGTGCTCACCCAACTCACCCCGCACAACGCTGCGGCGGTCGGCATCGTCATGTCGCTGCAGTTCGGGCCGCAATTGCTGTTGCTGCCCTGGACCGGTTTCGCCGCCGATCACTACGACCAACGCAAATTGCTGATCGCGACCCAGGCGACGATGGGCGTGCTGGCACTGACCCTGGGTGTGCTCACCGTTACCGGCATCGTGCAGCTGTGGCAGGTGTATGTGTTTGCGTTTTTGTCCGGCTGCGCCTCGGCGTTCGATGCGCCGGTGCGGCAGATTTTCGTCGCGGAACTGGTGGGCGAGAAGGACTTGTCAAACGCCATCGCGCTCAACTCCACCTCGTTCAATATGGCGCGCATGATCGGCCCGGCGGTGGCGGGCCTGACCATCGCATCGGTGGGCACCGGCTGGGCGTTCCTGCTCAATGGCAGCAGCTTTTTTGCGGTGCTGGTCTCGTTGTTTTTCCTGCGGGTATCCGGCCAACACACCAAGGTGCGCGCCTTGCGCACCAAGGGCAGCCTGACCGAGGGGTTGCGTTACGTGTGGGCGCGGCCAGACTTGAAGGCGATCCTGCTGATGCTGTTTCTGATCGGCACCTTCGGCATGAACTTCCCGATTTTCATCTCGACCATGGCCGTCACCGTGTTCCACACCGACGCCCGTGGCTACGGCCTGCTGACCTCGACCCTGGCCATCGGCACCATCGCCGGTGCCCTGCTGGCCGCGGGGCGCGAGCGGCCGCAGTTCAAGTCGCTGCTCAACGGCGCCGCCATCTTCGGCGTCGGCTGCACCCTGGCCGCCCTGGCGCCGAACTACGGGTTGTTCGCAGTCGCGCTGGTGATCATCGGCGTGGGCGCCATGACGTTCAGCAACACCACCAACAGCCTGATGCAACTCAGCACCGAGCCCGCCATGCGCGGCCGGGTGATTGCCCTGCGCGTCGGCGTGGCCTTGGGGGCACGCCCATCGGTGCGCCCATCGTCGGCTGGGTTGCCGACCACCTGGGCCCGCGCTGGGCGCTGGTGGTCGGCGCAGTGGCGGGCATCCTCGCCGTAGGCGTGGCGCTCTATACCCTCAGACGCCAATTGGATCAGCCAGAAAAGCCCCCCTTGTTATAGGGGGGAGGGGTATGCAATGATCCGCCCCACTATAGGTAGGGGGGTATACACATGGGTCACGTAGCCACAAACAAAGACAACCTGATCAAGCGCGTCAAACGCATCGCCGGACAGATCCAGGCCCTCGAACGCGAACTGGAAGCCGACGCCGACTGCGCCAAGACCCTGCACCTGGTGGCCGCCACGCGCGGCGCCATCAACGGTTTGATGGAAGAGATCATCGAAGACCATGCCAGGGCTCACGTGGCCGACCCTTCCCTCAACGCCGAGCAACGTAGCCAAGGTGTTGAAGAACTGCTGGAAGCCATCCGCAGGTACTCCAAATGATCGCCCTGAACAGCCACACACACGAACACGTGTTTCTCGGCGCCGCCCACGAAGAGAATGCCAAGCGCACCCTCTGGGTGGTGATGCTCACCGTGGTCATGATGGTCGCGGAGATCGTCACCGGGGCCCTCACCGGTTCCATGGCCCTGCTCGCCGACGGCTTTCACATGGGCACCCATGTGGTGGCCCTGGGCATTGCCGCGGCGGCATACGCCTATGCCAAACGCCATGCAAACAACCCGCGCTACAGTTTCGGCACCGGCAAGGTGGGTGATTTGGGCGGCTTCGCCTCGGCGCTGATCCTGGCGCTGGTGTCCTTGGGCATTGGTGTCGAGTCGGTGATGCGCCTGTTCACTCCTACCGACGTGCAGTTCGGCACAGCCACGTTGATCGCGGTGGTGGGCCTGGGTGTGAACGTTGTCAGCGCGCTACTGCTCGGCCAGGGTCAAGGCCATGATCACGACCACGGCCATGCCCATCACGGCCACGACAACAATTTCAAGTCCGCCTACGTTCATGTCATCGCCGATGCCTTGACCTCAGTGCTGGCTATCGCCGCATTGCTGGCAGGACGTTACTTGGGTTGGGTGTGGTTGGACCCCGTGATGGGCATTGTCGGCGCCATTGTGATCGCGCGCTGGGCCTGGACGCTGATGGGCACCACCGCCGGCGTGCTGCTGGACCAGACCGACGCACACGTCGCCGAAGAGATCCGAGAGTTGGTGGAGCAACCCGGCGATGCAACGATCACCGACCTGCACGTCTGGCGCGTAGGACCCGATGCGCATGCAGCCATTGTGAGCGTGATCGGTGGCGCGACGACGGACGCCGAGCGCATTCGCGAACGCCTCAAGCCCGTCCATGAAGTGAGCCACCTCACCGTTGAGTTCCGTGCGGCGTAACAGCCGCTTACTCCCCTACCCAGGTGACCCCTTGGCCAAAGACATCGAAAACCCGTGCATTTCCATCTGCCAGCTCAGCGGCGACCTTTGCGTGAGCTGCGGGCGCAGCAAGGACGACATCCGCAAATGGAAACGCATGAAGCGCCCCGAAAAGATGGCCGCCGTGCAACGCGCCACGCAACGATTGAAGGCGCTGAAAAAGACCAAGTAGCGATCAGCCGCGCCCTACCGAGCCCGACACGGGAAGGTTGCCCAGCAGTTTCAGGCCGGTGCTTTTCACAAAGGTGTCGTAGTCCATCGGTTTCTGGATACGCGTTTCGGCATTGGGCAGCACATAGGCCCAGGCACGTTTGGACGAGGCGTCATACACCAGCTTGAACAGGCGCGTCGGCACCCAGACCTTGTTGTCGCCAATGGTGCTGTAGCCAGTGTCGAACAACGGCCCGGTAAACACATACACATCGCCGCCGGCACGCACGGCGAACTTGCGCACGTCGGCCTCGACCTTGCTCCAGATCTTGCGGTTGTTCTTGGGGTCTTGCGGCACCATGTTCGACAGCGCAAACGACTGGGCCATGGCATTGGCATTCGGCGCGTCAGCGGCCGGGGATTGGTGGCCACGGTCCATGTGCTGGGCGCGGTAGTCGCTCAACTCGGCGCGCCCGCCCTTGGGGATGCGCGGGTCGGCGTAGAACTGGTTGGTACGTTCCTCGCCCTTGGCGTCTTTCAACTGCGCGGCGTTCAAGCGTTCGACCACCACCAGCGGGGTCTTGCTGGTTTGCGAATAGAGCACCGCAAAATGATCGGAACACAGGGCCAGGGGTTTCATATTCGCCGGCACGGTGGCGGTGTTGATGGGGGTCGCGGCGGGAAACAAGTCGGCACAGGCGTCGAACGACAGTCGCTTTTCCTGCGTGGAATAAAGGTCGGGCAGGCTGCGGGCGCTGACCCCGGTGGAGAGCAAAACAAGGGCGGACAGCCCCACTGCAATGTTGCGAAGGCGCATGCATTAAATCTTCGAAAGGGAGTAAAGCGGCAGGCTCCGCCGTGCGGAGCCAAGTGGATGATATTGCAGGATTTATTGACAGGCCAATGTAAGATTAGTGCCCGACCGCTGCAGGACTTTCCGCACTGCGCGCGCCGGGTTTAAAGCCATGCCCACGTGCGCCCCAGGCAATCGCAAACGACACACCGATCAACACCACCATCGCCCAGGAAAATGACGCCACGCCCCAGGTATCCAGCAACACTGCGCCGACCACGCCGCTGCAGGCGATTGCGCTGTTCCACGCCACCACATTCAGCGACAACGCCACGTCTGCGCCATCGCCTGCCGCGTCAGCCAGTGCGGTTTGCAGCAAGGTCGCGGCACCACCGAAGCTCAGGCCCCAGACCGCCACGCCGAGGTAAATCACCTGGGGTTGATCGCCCAGCAAACCGAACACCACACTGACCAGCGCAAAGGTTGCCAGGCTCACCAGTACGGTTTTGCGCAGCAGTGGCTCGACCAATTTGGCCGTCAGCCAAATCCCTGCCAAAGCGGCAATGCCGAACACCAACAGCACCAGGTCAACCCGATCCGCCAACCCCGCAGGCGCCACGAACGGGGCGATGTAGGTGTAGAGAATGTTGTGCGCCAGCATCCAGGTGATCACCACGGCCAGCACCGGCCGCACACCCGGTGTGGTCAGCACCTCTCCCAACGACGACCGCTGGTGCGCCGCTTGTGGCGGATAGTCCGGGACCTTCACCAACACCCATACAATCAGCACCACCGTCAGCGCCGACATCAGGCCAAACGTGGTGCGCCACCCCACCAAGCCACCCAGCCACGTGCCCAGCGGCACACCCAACGACAGCGCAATCGGCGTGCCCACCATCGCCAACGCCAGCGCCCTGCCCTGTTGATGCGACGCGACCATGCGCCGGGCGTACCCGGCCAACAGGCTCCAGGCCAACCCCGCCGCGACGCCGGCAAAGAACCGCGCCACCAAGGTCACGCCGTAGTGCGACGACAGCGCGGTGATGGAGTTGAACAGCAGGAAACCAACGATAGTCAGCAACAGCACATTGCGCCGACGCCAGCCACGGGTCGCGATGGTCATGGGGATCACCGCCAGTACCGAACCCAGCGCATAGGCGGTGACCATCTGCCCAGCCATCGACGGCGAAATCGCCAGGCCTTCGCTGATCAACGGCAGCAGGCCGGCGGGCAGGGTTTCGGTGACGATGCAGATGAAGCCGGTCATGGCCAGGGCGAGCAACGCGCCAATGGGCAGGCGGTCGGATGACGCCGATAAGCTGAGTGAAGGTGTCACGGGAAACTCCTTGAGCGAATTTAAATACTGATCGATACAGATGTTGCGGGCGCCCGCAGCACGTTGTCAACGACTTATGTATCGACTAGTATTTAACTCGACTTCCAACAGGAAACACGACATGGCACAAATGGGCCGCCCCCGTAATTTCGACCGCGACCAGGCCGTAGACCAGGCCTTGCACTTGTTCTGGCAGCACGGCTACGACGCCACATCCCTGGCCCAGCTCAAGGCCGGCCTGGGTGGTGGCATCTCCGCGCCAAGTTTTTACGCCGCGTTCGGGTCCAAGGAGGCGCTGTTCGATGAGTGCGTGCAACGCTACCTGGCGACCTACGCCCAAGTCACCGAATGCCTGTGGGAGGAAACCCTGCCACCGCGCCAGGCCATCGAAACCGCGTTGCGCCAGTCAGCACGCATGCAGTGTGAAGACGGGCATCCCAAGGGCTGCATGGTGGCCCTCGGCGTGATGAGCGCGCCGAGCCCGGAGAATGCGCGCGTAGCGGATGCGTTAACCAATCACGCCTGCGCACCCGGGCCGGAATCGTAGCGTGTGTGAAACGCGCGGTGCAGGCCGGGCAGTTGCCAGACACGACCATCCCGGCCGTCATGGCGACGGTATTTGACAGTTTCCTGCAGGGCGTTTCGATCCTGGCGCGGGATAACGTGCCGCACGCAACCATCGATGCGGCGATCACGGGGTTGTTGATGACATGGGACGCCGCAGCGTCTATCGCCCCGCCCATTCGTCACGACACGCCAGCAGAAAATCCACAAACGCCCGCACCCGATGGGGCACATACCGCCCGTGGGGATACAGCAATGTAAACGGGCGCGACCTTCCGCCAAACGGTTTCAACACTTCCACCAGGCTGCCGTCTGCCAGCTCCCGCTCGACGATGAATTTGTACGTCTGGAACAACCCCGCCCCATGCTTGGCCAGGGTTACGCCACCCAACACATCGTCGGAACAGCTGTACCCCGCCGCCCCTGCGAACTCCCGCGCCGTGCCGTCTACTTGGAATAACCAGGGGATGCGCCGACCGTCGCTTGGTAGTTCGTATTGAATGCACTCAAACCCAGGCAGATCCTCCAGTGTTTGCGGGATACCGGCGCGTTGCAGGTAGGACGGCGCCGCGACCACCACCAGTTCACCGTCCTCCAGCAGCCGTGCGATCAGTGAGGAGTCCGGCTGGGCGCGCACGCGGATGGCCAGGTCGTAGCCTTCGGCGACGAAGTCGATATTGCGATTGCTGATGTGGATGTCCACGGTGACCTGCGGGTACAGCTCGCGAAACCTTGGCAGCAGCGGCAGCAGACGATGGTGGGCATATGTCGTCGGAATGCTGATGCGCAACAGGCCGGAGGGCACGGTCTGTGCGCCCATCACTTCCTGTTGCGCTTCCACCAGTTGGGTAAGCGCTTGGCGGCATTGCTCGAAAAACGTCCGGCCACTGTCGGTCAGCCGGATGCTACGGGTGGTGCGCACAAACAGGCGCGAACCCAGACGCTCTTCCAGGCGCGAGATGCTGCGGCTCACTGCCGCCGGTGTAACGCCGGCGGTTTGCGCGGCGGCGGTGAAACTGCTGGCCTCGGCAGCGAGGCAGAACAGCTCGATGCTGCCCAGCTGCAAATCTTCGAAATGGCGCTTCATGATTGATTACACCGGGTATCGGCCTAAAAGACAGACAGCCTGTTTATCAGCCTTCTGCGCATAAATACAACGCTCGGTACTGGCCGCGCTTGCTTTCGCTGATGGCACACCGCTAATCTTGCGAATAATTCTTATCCGCAGACGTACCTTCTGATGTCGGCCAGCGAACTTCCCCTGAATCAGGCCGTCCATGCGCTCTACACCGAGCACCATGGCTGGCTGTTCGGCTGGCTGCGAAAAAAGCTCGGGTGCCCGCATAACGCTGCGGATTTATCCCACGATACCTTTGTAAGAATCCTCGCTTCCCGTGATGCGCTCGGCGGCATGCGCGAACCCCGCGCCTTTCTGACCACCACGGCACGCCACCTGATCATCGACCGCGCGCGCCGTCGCCAGTTGGAAGACACCTACCTGCGCGAATTGGCGCTGACCATCGAGATGATGGAGCAGTGCCAACAGTCGCCGGAACAGATCCTGGTCACCCTCGAAGCACTGGAGCAAATCGCCTTCGTGCTCGACGGCCTGGCCCGGAATGCGCGACAGGCATTCCTGCTGTACTTCCTTGAAGGCCTGCGTCAAAGCGAGATCGCCAGCCGCCTGGGAATTTCCGAGCGCATGGTGCGCAAGCATCTGATGAATGCCCTGATGCACTGCAACCACGCGCTGGACGTATGAGCACCGATCTCGACCAACAAGCGGCCAACTGGGTGATCCGCCTGAATGAGGGCAACCTCAGCGAGCGCGAGCAACAGCAATTCGAACGCTGGAAGGCCGCCGATCCTCGGCATGGCGCCGCCTTCGAGCGCCTGCAAGGCTTCGTCGGGCGTTTGCAGGCGTTGCGCCCGCAACAAGTGCCGGTGCAGGCCGCGCTGGAAGCCGCGCGGGTACGCCGCCGCAATCCGGCGGGTCGCGTGTTGCTGGGGGTGTTGGTGGCGTTGCCAGTGGCCCTGGCATTACGGGTGTATCCGCCAAGTTACCTGCTGGCCGACCAACGCACCGCGCCAGCGCAATGGCAACAGGTCAACCTGGAAGACGGCTCGCAATTGACCTTGAGCGGCAACAGCGCCGTGGACCTGAGCTTCAACGGCGAGCAACGCCAGGTGCGTTTGCTGCGCGGCGAAATCCTGGTGCAAGTGGCCCACGATGCCACGCGGCCGTTCACGGTGGTCACCGACGACGGCCAGATGCGCGCCCTCGGCACGCGCTTTACGGTCAAGCGAGAAACCTCCGGCACGCTGCTGAGCATGCTCGAATCCACAGTCGCCGCCACCGACGCCAGCCATCACGACGATGTGCACGTCAGCGCCGGCGAACAGGCACGCATCACCCCGGATGCAGTGAAACGGCTGGGCAAGATCGACCCTCGCGCCACCCAGGACGCCTGGCAACACCATCAACTGGTGGTGCAGGACCGACCGTTGCCAGAGGTGTTGGACGAGCTGGCGCGCCAATACCGCGGGCATGTGCAGTTCGACCGCGCGCAACTGGCCGACCTGCGGGTGTCCGCCGTCTTGCCGCTGGATAATCCGCGCCGCGCCCTGCAATTGATTGCCGATGGGTTGCCGGTGCGTATCCGCGCGTTCAGCCCGTTGTGGTTGCAGATCGAGCGTCAGCAAAAATAGTTTGGCGTACCGGGTTCCGCTTTTCACGACTGCCCCGTCAAGGAAGAAAGCACCTCAAATAACAGGAATTTCTTCCATGTCGCGCCACCTCAAGCGTTCCCCTTTGCCCCTCGCCCTGGCGATCAACCTCGCCAGCCTGACGGTCCTGAGCCTGGCCATCAGCAGCCCGGTGGCCGCACAAGAGGCAGCGCGTTATGCGATTGCCGCCGGCCCCCTGGCCCGGCACTGAACCTGTTTGCCCAGCAGGCTCATGTGGCGCTGCTGTTCGACAGCAAGACCGTCGCAGGCCTGAATACCCGCGGCTTGCAGGGAGAATTTCCAGTCGCCCAAGGTTTCGCCCAGTTGCTGCTCGGCAGCGGTTTGCAGGCCGTGCAAGGCGCCAACGGTTACGTGCTGGTGCCGCTCAATACCAGCGGCTCGCTGGAACTGGGCCCGACCGCAATCACCGGCCTCATCGAAGAAAGCAGCACCGAGCACGTCAAGGGCTACGTGGCCACGCGCAATCTCAGCGCCACCAAGACCGACACACCCATCATCGAGACCCCGCAATCGCTGTCGGTGGTCACCAGTGACGAGATCCGCGACCGCCAATCGGAAACGCTGTCGCAAACCCTCGACCTCACGCCGGGTTTTTACCAGCCAGCCCACCAGCTTCAACCGTACCTCGGACCGCTTCCGCATTCGCGGTTTCGATGTGGAGTCAGCCACCGGCGGCTCCCTGCGCGACGGCCTGCGCCTGCAGAACAACTCCTATGACGGCGTTCAGGAACCCTACGGCCTGGAACGCGCCGAGGTGATTCGCGGCGCGGCGTCGGTGCTGTATGGCCAACTGTCGCCGGGCGGTTTGATCAATACCGTGAGCAAACGCCCAAGCCAGACGCCCTACCATGAGATCAACCTGCAAGCCGGGCAGAACGATCGCAAGCAGTTGTCCGCTGACTTCACTGGCCCGCTGGGAGACAGCGAGACCCTGAGCTATCGCCTGACCCTGCTGGACCGCAAGAGTGACACCGCCGCCGACCACATCAACAACGACAAGGTGTACGTCGCCCCGGCGCTGACCTGGCGGCCCGATGACGATACCTCGCTGACCCTGCTGTCGTTCTACCAGAAGACCGAGACCGGCTTCTCCGCGCCCCTGCCCTACCAACTGACCAAAGGCGTGGGCAGCGGCAAGTTCCAGATCGGCCGCCATGACTTCATCGGCGAACCCGACTACGACGAAATGAACGGCGAGATGTCGGCGCTGGGCTACGAGTTCGAGCACCGCTTCGACGAGCACACGCGCATCAGCAACAAGCTGCGTTACTACCAGTCGGATGTCACGTGGCGCTACCTGCAGGTCAACACGGGCGGTACCAACATCGCCACCGCGCAAACCACTGGCCTCCTGCGCCGCCAGTACAGCGACCGCCAAGAGCGCTCGCGCGGCCTGGCCAGTGACACCAATATCGAGAGCAAATGGCAGTTCGGTGACTGGCAGCACACCTTCCTGCTGGGCTTCGATGGCTATGACACCAGCTACGACTCCCACAACTTCCGCGGCAATGCTCCGTCGTTGAACCTGGCGACCTACACCTACGGCCAGCCGGTGGTGGTCAATCGCGACCCGGCCACCGACCGCGGTTTGCAGATCGACACGCTGCAAAAGGCATCTACTTCCAGGACCAGATCAAGTTCGACGAACACTGGATCTTGCTGTTGGGCGGGCGCCATGACTGGGCAGACCAGCACACCGAACTGTTCCGCAACTCGGCCAAAAGCAGCCAGAGCGACGAAGCCACCACCTGGCGCGCGGGCTTGGTCTACAAGGCCGACAATGGCTTGGCGCCCTACATCAGCTACAGCGAGTCGTTCTTTCCGGTGGCCGGCACCAACAAGGCCGGGCAAGCGTTCATTCCCACCGAGGGCAAGCAATATGAAGTGGGCATCCGCTATCAACCCGAAGGCAGCGCCACGCTGCTGAGTGCAGCGGTGTATCAACTGGAGCAGAAAAACGTGCTGACCCAGGACCGCACCGACATCAACTTCTCGGTGCAAACCGGCGAAGTGCGCTCCCGGGGTTTCGAGCTGGAAGCCAAGACCGAAGCCACCCCAACCTCAGCCTGATCGCCTCCTACGCCTACATCGACGCACGTATCACCCAGAGCGAAGTGGCCAGCGAAATCGGCCAACGCAGCGAAGACACCCCTACCACCAAGCAGCCCTCTGGGCCGATTACCGACTGGCTGCATTGGGTATCCCACAACTGCGCATCGGCGGCGGCGCCCGCTACAAAGGCACCACCCAGGCCTCCGGCGTACCGTCATCGATGCCCGCCTACACCCTGTACGACGCCCGCGCCAGCTACGAAATCGACCCGCATTGGGAGGTCGCGCTCAACGCCAACAACGTCACCAACAAACGCTACACCTACTGCGAATTTGCGATTTGCCGGTATGGGGATGAGCGGCAGTTGGTCAGTTCCGTGACTTATCGCTGGTAGTAGCGGTGGCATTTGACTGAGGAGCAAGCCGAGTCCGAAGGGACTTCAGACACACGGTGTTGCTAACGAAGAGAAATCGTCTAGAACTCAAGACTACCCACTTAACTTGATGCACGGTCCACCGCAGTGTGCGCATTTCAACTGTTGTACGTTAGGAGAAACGTATGGCTAAGAAAAGCTCACCCAGCGGTCCCGCTGAGAAGACCAAGGCGCCCGCACGCCCGCGCAAGGCAGTCAGTAAGGCAGTTAAGAGCGAGCCCCCGCCACCGAAGAGCTACTGCCGCAGCCCTCCCAACCCGCCGAAGAAGATGTGGCGCAGATCAAGGCGTTGCGCCAACAACTCGGCGAGCGGGGCTACGGGTCGGTGTTCGACGTGGTCCGCCAGGGCCGCGCCGCCACTATTTCCAGCTATTTGGGCAGAAAAACCGCCAAGCGCGAGCGGGCAGCGGCTGAGCAGTTCTATGAACAAGCCGAGGCCCACGCGGCGGCCTTGACCCGGTTGCATCGCCAGTTGACTGCGCGCGGCGAACCGCTCGCCCAGGCAGTGGCCAAGTTGGGCATTGCCTATGATGCCGAGTGGCTGGATCGCGCCATCGGTTCCAGTGGCAATTATCACGAATGGTTCGGCCAGAGCCTGCTCTATGCCCATCCCGATTCGGTGGGTTCGCTGTTTTCCCCGGCAGTTACCTGACTACGCTGTACCGGGTCGCAAAACCGTTGCATCCCATCACCCATGGCTTGCAGTTGGATAAGCGGCGTCCCGACCTGAAAGGCCTGACGCTGAGTGACACCCACCTGAATCAAGAGATCTCTACCCTGGCCCTGACCTTGGACGTATTGGAACAAGGTGTGACCGGCGATGCAGAGGAACAATTGCGTACCAAAGTCTTCCCGATGAACCTGCCCTACAACCACGCCTGGGAGCAGATCCGTCAGGGCTTGGCGGCCTTGAAGAGTTCGCAGGCCGAGATATGGGCCGTGCTGGCCGACAATGAAGCGCGCGCGTTTTCACCTATCACTTTCGATGCCTGGAGTACCCAGGTGCTCACGGCGGGTTGCGTGCGCGATCGTCTGGCGTTGCCGCCTGAGGAATACGCGATTCTGACTCAGGCGCGGCAATTTACTGAAGCGACGGTTGGACAATATTATGGCTTAAGCCGCATTTCTGACCTGATGCATGTCGGTTCGGAGGCGAGTATGCCAGCCAGTGCACCAAACTTGCTGGACCGGACCCAGTTGGATGAGGAGACTTTGTTGCAGGCGCTGGGCGTGGGTCCATTTTTTAATGATGTTTCCGAACTCGGATTTCATCAGACGGTACAACTTAGGTTTGACCACGCGCCCTCCATCGGTGGTCATTCGATAGTCACGATCTCTAATATGAGAATAGAAAAAGGAGCCACTCAGATTACTTGGGTGGCTCAGGTGAATGGACGGCTAACCGTTTTTAATGAAATATACCTCGATAAGACTTTACATATTGAAATGAGCTGGGAAGGCGGGTCGGCCACCAGCTACAACCCCCACATCTATTGGGGCAACAGTACGCCAGCTGGCGTAACACAAGAGCTAAGAATAAATCTGGATATCACGTTGGATATTCTGGGTCGATCTGATTTTGCCCTAATACTGGTGCTTGAATATCACCATCCATCTAGATCGACTATGATTCCTGTATCGAGTGCCCTCTTTTCAAATTCCCCGATCACCGCTACGCGTGAATACGGCGCTCGCTACATCCACGGCTGGGATGGCAGCGCCTCCCCCTACCCCCCTATATGCCTATATCGGACCTCAAGCGGGGCACGCCACGACGCCGCCTGCCAACACCCCAACTACCAGCAGGCTATACAACCGTCACGGTCAACATTCAGAGCGGCTTAACCGCGTAATCCGGCTACAGCGGCGTGTCAACCTAACCTTCGAAGAACTCGATTGGCTGATCGTGGCGGCGGCAGTCAATCTCGCCGATTATCCGTTGACCCGGCCACTTCAGGCCTTGGCCGTCTACATGCCATTGCGTGAGCGCTTTGGCTTTTCCGTCAACGCTTTCGTTGCCTGTATCGGTTCGATCAATACCTACTATCGCCCGGGTGAGCCGTCATTTTTTGAGGAAATGTTTGGCGGCGATGACTTTCTCAATACACGCCTGTACCTGTCGCCACCACGGGACGATACCCCTTCACAGGCGGCACGCGCCATCTTGTGCAGGGGGTTGGGCATCAGCGCCGACGTACTCATCACACTGGCCCGGCTGCTGCCCGGGGTCATCAATGACGGCGCCGCAAATGGCTACGTCCTGCCCGCCCTGGACAGGACGCATGTAGACGCCCTGTATCGCCTGGTGGCAATCCCACGCCTGTTTGGGCTGATGCCGGAGGAGGCACTGCGGCTGTGGGATCTGCTGAATGCTCCGGGAGTGATCGCGCAGAGCCTTGCCCGACAAGATCGTCCAGTGGCAGCGGCACTCGCCGCACTGGAGCGCACAGGCTACCTGGTGGACTGGATGCAACGCGAAGGCCTGGATGCGCCCCATCTCATTGCGATGACCCACCGCGATTACCGCCAGGTCGCCACTCCGGAATTGCAGAGTTTTATCCAGAACATCTATACCACCCTGGGTGGGCCGGGCAGTGAGGGTCGCGATGAGCCGACACTGCGCGATTTGCTTTCTCGGCATATTGGCGCGCAGTTCGGCCTGAAGCCGGCCACGTCCCTGCGCCTGATCGAATGGATGGACAAGGTGGCAGCGCGCTTGAACCCGGTTTTTACCGGCTACTCGGTGTTGAAGTTCTGGGAGCAGATACAGGCGGCGGCTGGCGCTGGGGCAATGAGCTTGACCGCTCTGGAGATAGAGGACTCCCAACTGGTGCAGTACGCAAACCTCCTCGGCCAATTCGCCTTATTGTGTCATTGGGCCCAGCTCTCCGAGCAAGATCTGGAGCTGGTGATGCCTGGCCCATCACCGAGCTCGCCCCTGACCGGCCAAATCCTGGCGCCATTGCCAGACCTGCCGTTCCTATTGCTGCTGTCTCGCTACCGGCAATGGCAAAAACTGCTGGTACTGCCGGTGGCCGAAGGGCGGCGTTACCTGCAACGCGCTGCGCTTGGCGAGTTTATCTCGAGCGCCGATACGGCGAAGGAGCTCGCGCTGCTACATGGCTGGGACGAAATTCAGGTACGCAGCTACCTGGCTTCACTTAACTTCACACCCAAAAGTTTTCATGAACTGTACCCACTCATCGCACGCATGCAACTGGCCCAAAAGCTGCGCCAGTCACCGACGGATCTGGCCTTGCTTGATGTGTTGGCCGGACTAATACCCAACCAGAATATGCTTAAACAATTCGCCGCCAACATTCTCGCTGCAGCACACGCTTGAGCCGGAGGCATCATGAACATTGCATTGGAAAACTCACTCAACCAAGCCAAGCGCGATGCGCTGGTGAGCTACTACCTGCAGTACGTCATTCCCCTGCGCGGGCTGGGCACCCTCGCCACCAACATTAAAACCGCCAACGATCTTTACGAGTACCTGCTGCTGGACCCACAGGTGAGTGGCCAAGTCACCACCAGCCGGATTGCCGAAGCCATTGCCAGTACACAACTGTATATCCATCGCTGTCGCGGGTGGTTGGAGCCTGGCATCAGTTTACCCGCGATGGCAGAGGCTTCACGCCCCGGTCGCTACCTGGACCATTGGGACGCCTACAACAAACGCTACGCCACCTGGGCCGGGCTGCAACGCTTGCTGCACTACCCGTCCAGTTACCTGGACCCGGAATTGCGTTACCGCAAGACCACGCTGTTCAAGAACCTGGAACAGACCATCAACCAGGGCCGGGTGACCGAAGAGCGTGTTGAGCAGGCGATGCGTGATTATGTGGGAGAGTTGCGGGGGTGTTGGATATCAGGTCGATCAATGCCTATCAGGTCGAGCCGAACATAGAAGATTCACCGGTTTATTTTGTCGGTCGCCCTATGGACGCGGATGGCACCTACTATTGGCGTTATGTCGACAGCAGCAAGGGAGGAACCAATGGCCGCGTGCGTAACCCCATGGCCTGGAGCGAATGGAGCAAGATCGACGCCCCATTGAGCCGGAAGGCGATCCGACGATTGTATTTTTTAATCAGCGTGTGCATGTGATGTGCCTGCACAAACGCATGAGTAGCGTTGAGCACGAGACCGTGACTTATACGGAAAATGAAACCCAAATTTATAAGCCTCGACAAGTCGTCGAATGGGAGCTGCAATTTGCAACCTTATCGACGAACGGACGTTGGCGGCTGCGTAGTTATCCATTACAAAACTTGATCTCCACTACTGTTTTACACAGCCCAGCGCGGGTATTCGGAGCGGAGTTAAGGGAGGAGAGTGGATCGACGGCTCCTTACCTCGGGGTCTTTTTTGTTCAGCCAGAGTCCACTGGCGAGAAACGTTATTTATGCCGTTTCAGTAAGCTCCTTCAGCATGTTGATTCACCAGGCGACGGATGGGAGTTTGAGTTCGAATTCAAGGATTATTCATCCGCAGCAATGAAGGCAACGCTTGTTTATCAACCGCTAAAATATAGCTTGACCGAGCCTATATATAACATCTCTGGGAAAGAGGGTGAAACGCATTACTTCTCTTACTTTAAAATGAACATGATGAACTTTAACTTCACCAAGAATACAAATGGCACGCCACGAATTACTTTTGACATAACCGCACCAACCCTTCACGACTTCCGCACAACACTAAACATCGGCAAAGCAGATGAACATTACTATGAGTGGCAAGACTTTGCCAACCCTGTAATACGGCAGACCCTGATCTTTAACTTTCCCCTAGCGCACCACAACTTTGCTTCCAGATAACGCATACCATCTCAGAATATATATCACTGCTACAATCGGGCATGACTTTGTCTTACATAGTTTAATTAGAACGGTAATCGGACCAAAAACAAAACTAATAAACTTCCACCCCACCCATCATATTTACTTGGTTTCCTCGCTCTTGAAAGTTGGCCAAAATCAGTTATTTCACCCAGTGAAGAGAAATACAAATTGGTACCTCTCAGAACAGGTGATGACCACGCTTGCGGGGCCGCTGCTGGAGCAACGGATGCAGGAAGGCACCGACGTGCTGCTGTCATGGGACACGCAAGCGATCCTTGTCGACCCTAGTGGCGCAGACTGGGGCGGTACCATCATCAATTCGCCAATGAGGTTCGAAGGCGGCATAGGCCAATACACCTGGGAGCTGTTTTTCCACGTGCCCTTCCTCATCGCCAATCGGCTGCTGGCCGAGCAGCGCTTCGACGAGGCCGAGCAATGGTTCAAGCGCATCTTCAGTCCAGCCGGCTATCGCAAGGCAGACGGCAGCCTGGACATGATCGGCAACTCGCCGCGCTACTGGAATGTACGACCGTTGCAACTGGACACCGCTTGGAACCCTTCCTCGCCGGAAAACACCGACGACCCCGACCTGATCGCTGCCGCCGACCCCATGCACTACAAGCTGGCTGTGTACCTGCGGTGGCTGGAACTGCTGCTGGCGCGGGGCGATCAACTGTACCGTCAGCAAAATCGTGACAGCTTGACCGAGGCCAAGATGTGGTACGTACAGGCCCTGCAATTGCTAGGCCCGCGCCCGAAGATGCCACTGCTGCTGAACTGGGCGGACCCAACGCTAGATGAGGCGAGTGTCGACAACAGCGTATCCCTGAAACTGCTGGAAAACCTGTTCGGTGCCAACCCCACGGCACTGGCGCCCGGACTGGTCGGGCAGATCCAAGTGGAAAACGGCCCGTTCAAGGCGCCATTCAACGACGCCGTGCTGGATTACTGGCGGCGGCTGGAGCAGCGTCTGTTCAATCTGCGCAACAACCGCTCCATCGATGGCCAGCCGCTAATTTTGCCGCTGTTCGAGCCGCCCGTCTCGCCCACCGAGTTGCAACAGGCCCGGCAAGCCGGCGACGGCAGCGACCCGGCACCATCAATGGCCGGCCTGGGGCTTTGGACCCAACGCTTCCCACTGCTGCTGGAGCGGGCACGTACGGCGGTGCAACAGGTCATCCAGTTTGGCGCCAACTTGCAGGGGGATCCTGGAACGGCGCGACGCCGATGCGCTGGGTGTGTTGCAACAGACCCAACAGGGCGCGTTGCTGGGCATGGCCAACGAGGTGCATCTGGCCAACATCGCGGCGCTGGAGCATAACCTGGCCTCGCTGCGGGCCAGCCGCGTCGGCATCGAGCAGCGCCGACTGCATTACGCTCGCTTGTATGACCGGCATATCACCCACAACGAACAACGTGCCCTGGATTTGCGTACCAGCGCCAACAGCAAACAGTCCAGCGCCGGGAAGTTGAACGTAGCTGGCGCCGTCTTAAACTTGATTCCCACTCACTTCACAGGTGGCCTGGCCTTTGGCATCGGCTTCAAGGAGTTTGGCGGTTTGGCCCATGCGGCGGCACAGGTGCTGGAATTGGGTGCGTTGTCCGACAATGGCGATGCCAACAAACTGGAGGCGTCCGAGCAATATGCACGTCGGCGCGAAGAATGGCAGGCCGTGCGTGACCAGAGCGTGCATGACATCGCCCAACTGGACGAGCAGATCAAATCAGCCACAGAGCAGATCGCCATGGCGCGCAAACAGGTTGCGCAAACAGAACTGGAGCAGGCCTATAGCCAAGTGGTACTAGACCAACTGCGCACCCGCTTCAACGGCCAGACACTCTTCAACTGGCAGGCCGGCCGCCTGGCAGCGCTTTATTACCAACTTTATGACTTGACCGTTGGCCTGTGCGCACGCGCGCAGCGCAGCTACCAATGGGAAACGGGAGACACCGCCGCTTATCTGCGTCCAGGCAATTGGAGCGATACCTATCAGGGCCTCTTGGCCGGTGAAAGCCTGGTACTCAGCCTTCAGCGCCTGGAAAACAAATACCTGGACTGGGACCGCCGCACGCTGGACGTGCACCGCACTGTTTCGCTGCAGCACTTGTCAAACCACACCTTGAGTAAAGCCGTGCAAGACCTACTCAATGACATCATCCCGCCCACCAAGCCCCAGGTGATCGAGGTAAACCTGGAGGGCAGCCTGCTGGCGATCCGGTTCAACTTGAATGCCATGCAGATCGTTGATGATTACCCCAATGCACTGAACCTGGGCACATCGCGCCTGATCAAGACACTGAGCGTGTCGTTGCCGGCGGTGCTGGGCCCTTACCAGGACGTCCAGGCAGTGCTCCAGTATGCGTCCGCCCATCCCCTCGCGGACGGCTGCAAGGCCGTGGCGTTGTCCCACGGGTTGGATGATAACGGTCAGTTCCAGCTCGATTTCAACGACGGTAAGTACTTCCCGTTCGAGGGCATACCGATCAGCGAGGGAATCTTCGTACTGTCGTTCCCGAACGCCAAGAGCAGGCCTATCGCCACTTCTATATAGTAACGCTTCGCATTAAGCGGTTTGCCCAAGGTACGCGCGCCCTCTTGTCGACGGCGCGCGTCATCGTTCAGAAGGATCTTTATGCAAGGCTTTACTCCCTCCCCGGCACGCCTGTTCGGTGTGCTGGCCGTGCTTGTTTGCGGCCTGTTGACTACACACGCCAACGCCGACGGTACCGACCGTTCCCTGACCGTCGAAAAAACATCCAGTCCTATGTGGTCAATGCCGACGGCAGTTTTGTACTGGATGTCGAACTCGTCTCGCGCATCAACGAAGAGCGCGCGATCCAGCCCAACGCCCAGCGTTCGGTGAGTTTCAACCGCACGCTGGAAACCCTCGACATCGCCGAGGCTTACACGCTTAAGGCCGATGGGCGCAAGGTCAAGGTCAGCGCCGACCAGATCAAGGAGCAACAAGAGAAGGCCTCGGTCGAAGCGCCGATGTTCCAGGACTCGCTGGTCAAGGTCGTGATTTTCCCGGAGGTCGCCGTAGGTGATCGCCTGGTCCTGCACTACCAGCGTCATCGCACCACACCGCTGTTTCCCGGGCAGTTCGAAGACCTCTCCGCGCCGGATTATTACCAGCAGGAAACGGTAACGTTCACCTACGACATGCCCGCCGATATGCCGCTGCATGCCGACTTCAAAGGCTTCAAGGCCTCAACGCCCGACGCCGCAAAGGGCGCAAGGTCTACCGCTGGGAGCTGTTACCCGCCGAAAAAGCCCGCCCGGAAAACGGCGCTGTCGCGTACACCGATTACGGACAATTCCTCGCCGTATCGACGTTCAGCGACTACGCGCAATTCGCTCAGGCCTACGCTGCTCGCGCGCACGTCGAGGTGACACCGGCCATCACTAAGCTAGCCACCGAACTCACGGCCAAGCTGGACACACCCCACGCCAAAGCCCTGGTCTTGAGTGACTGGGTACGCAAGAACATTCGCTACGTCGCGGTCTACATTGGTGACGGTGGCGTGGTTCCGCACGCTGCCCAGGCCGTGCTGGATAACCGTTATGGCGACTGCAAGGACCACGTCGCCCTGCTGGAAGCCTTGCTCAAGGCCGTCGCCATCGAAAGCTCGCCCGTGCTGATCAACTTCGGCAACGCCTACGTGCTGCCAAAGGTGCCGACGCTGGGGTTGCTCAACCATGCGATCACCTACGTACCAAGCCTGGACCTGTACCTGGACTCCACCGCCACCCCCATCGCGGCGGGCTACCTGCCCATTCCCGAGTTGGGCAAACCGGTGGTGCTGACCCAGAGCGGCAAGCTCGCGCACACACCGTCCCGCCAACTGAGCCAGGTGGACGGCGCGCTGGTGTTCAAGATCAACCCGCAAGGCGCGGCGGATTTCACCAACGACAACACGGTGCAAGGCTGGGGCACAGAGTTCAACCGGTTCCTGTTCAAATCCATGACCCCGACCGACCGCAGTCAATTGACCCAGAAAGTCTTGAGCATGTACGGCCAAACCGGCAGCGGCGAGATAGAGACAGACCCACTGGACAGCAACGCCCCGACCTTCAAGTCCACGGTCACGGGCCGCACCGAAAACCTGGTCAACCTGCCCGGCCCCACCGGCGTACCGACCCTCAGCAGCCTGGCCGGCGGCATCGGCCAGAACGTGTTCAGCTTCATGTCGGAGAAGGACCGAACGCAGAGCTTCTCTTGCGCTTCGGGCACGATCAAGGAAAACCGCGCGGTTCGATTTCCCCAAGGAAGTGAACATTCTGGCGGTGCCCAAGGGCGCGTCCTTGGACATCGGCGGCTTCAACTACCAGACCACCTACGTCAAGGAAGGCAACAGCGTGTTGATCACCCGCAGCTACGCATTTGCCCACCCTGAGGCGCTGTGCAGCCCGCAGGATTTTGTCGCGATGAAGCCGGCGATCGAGGGGATGGTCAATGACCTGAAAAGCCAGATTATTGTGCAGACGCTGTAAGCCTGTGGCGCTCGCGTGGCGGTGCGGGTGCACTGCCACGCGAGGCCGGGTTGAAACGCTTAGGCCCTTCGAACCGTCCGCTTCGTGGACACGGTTTTGGCGATGCGACTCAAATCAAGAATCGAGACAACATCGCCCAGGTTCATGTTGTACTCACCGAGCAATTTGCGTAGCGCGGTCTCAAAGGTTTCCTGGAGTGCAACGTCGTCCATGGACTGCTGGGCATTGGGCTGATTCAAGCGGCGAAACTTGGCAAGTCTGGACATAGGCAACCCCGTTGGTGAAAGGAGACAGATCAGTCAAATGCCGACCTGACTGATAAATTTGGTGGTCAGGTAAGCATCCAGGCCTTCAGTTCCCCCCCTCACTGCCATGCCCACTGGACTTGATCCCGCCAAACGGTGTTTCGGGTAAGGCGAGGCCGAAGTGATTGATCGAAACCATGCCGGCCTGTAGCCGGTTGCCCAGTTCGGTCGCGGTTTTCAATGAGCGGGTAAAAGCGAACGCTGCGAGGCCATACTCCAAGCTATTGGCTTGAGCGATGACACTGTCCAGATCGCTGAAACGCAACAGCGGTGCCACCGGCCCGAAAGGCTCTTAATTGAGTAGTCGCGCCTGTTCCGGCAAGTCGGTCAACACCGTCGGCTGGAAGAAATTGCCCTTGTCCCCCATCCGTTGTCCACCCGTTAGCAGCGTTGCCCCCAGCTCCCGGGCGTCGGCGACCAGCTCTTGAACCATCATCAACCGACGCGCGTTCGCCAGTGGCCCCATTTGACTGGCGGGGTCGAAACCGTCGCCCACCTTGAGCTGTGCCGCGAGCTCGGCAAACCTGCGGGCAAACAGCTCGAAGACGGCATCGTGCACGTAGAAACGCGAGGGGGCGGCGCAGACTTGCCCCGCATTGCGGAACTTGAGCACGCACGCCAGTGCGGCGGCAGCTTCCACATTTGCATCCTCGCAGACGATAAACGGCGCATGCCCGCCCAATTCCATCGTCGTCAGCTTCAAATGCGCCGCAGCCAAGGCGCCCAGTTGCCTGCCGATGGCGGTCGAGCCGGTAAAGGACACCTTGCGGATGATCGGTGACTTGATCAGGTAATCGGAGACATGCGCCGGCACGCCAAACACGAGGTTCAATATCCCCTTGGGCAAGCCCGCATCATGGAAACAGCGCACCAGCTCGATCACGGCGCCAGGTGCCTCCTCCGGTGCCTTGATGATGATGCTGCAGCCTGCCGCCAAGGCGCCGGCGATTTTGCGCACTGCCTGATTGATCGGGAAATTCCACGGTGTGAAGGCTGCCACAGGCCCAACGGGCTCGCGCACCACCAGTTGGCGCACGGCTGCATTGCGCGACGGCACGATGCGGCCATAGGCGCGCCGGCCTTCCTCGGCATACCACTCAATGTGGTCAGCGGCGCTTTTGGCCTCCAGGGTGGACTCGGCCAACGGCTTGCCCTGGTCCAGAGTCATGCATTCGGCCATCCTCGCATGGCGTTCACGGACCAGTGCCGCGGCGCGGCGCAGGATGGCCGAGCGGTCGTAGGCCGACGTGTTTGACCACGTTTCAAACCCTCGCCCGGCGGCTGCCAACGCGGTGTCCAGGTCCGCGTTCGACGCTAACGGCAACTGCCCGATCGTCTCCCCTGTCGACGGATTGATGACATTTGAAGTATTGCCCGAACGCCCTGCAGTCCATTGGCCGTCGATGTAGAACAACAGATCGGTATACATGGATCACTCCTCGATAATTGGCATTTGACGCAGGAAAACGCATAGCGGCGAGCAACGTGCGCGCAGACAAATAAAACAGGCAACAGGTTGACACCGTCAACCACATACTCGTAACTTTGGTTCACTATGTCAACCATGTTTTATGGTCATAATGAGGCCCCAATGAGAGACGTCATCCTGTGTGAATGCTTCGCCCGTGATGGTCTGCAACACGAGCCAGACTTTCTGCCTACCCACCTGAAGCGTACGTTGGTGGAGCGTTTCGCCGACATCGGCTTTCAAAGGATCGAGGCTACTTCCTACTCCAACCCTGCGGTTATTGCGCAATTTTCCGACGCCAGCGCCTTGCTGGCAGACCTGCAGCGTCGGCCCGGAGTGTTCTACAAAGCCACTTGCGCCAACGTGCGCGCGGTAGAACGTGCGCTCAACGACCTTTGCGCTGGGCACGGTGCCAATGAGATCAGCCTGCTGGTGTCTGCTTCAGATGCTCACTCGTTGAAGAACCTCAAGCGCAGCCGGGAGGATCAGTGGCGCAACATCAAACAGATGGTCGAAAAGGCCGAGGGCAGTTCCGTTTGATCGGCACTGTTTCCGTGGCGTTTGGCTGCCCGTTCGAAGGACGCGTCAACGAAGCCGACGTGCTGGCGGATATCGAACAGTTTGCCCAATGCGGCGTGAAGTACATCACGCTGGGTGACACCACGGGTGTTGCCACGCCACAGAGCGTCAAGCGCCTGTTTCGTGCGGTGCAGGCGTTGTTCCCCGAGGTCACGCCCATCGCTCATTTCCACGACACCCGCGCCACCGGGCTGGTGAATTACATCGCCGCCCTGGAAGCCGGCGTCACGCATTACGACTGTGCCTTCGGGGGCATTGGCGGGCATCCGGCCAAGGTCAAATACGGTGGCGGTCACACCGGCAACGTCAGCACCGAAGACTGGGTGAGTCTCCTGGAGTCCATGGGCGTGCGTACCGGGATTGATCTTGAACGCCTGCTTGATGTTGCCGCCGAATGCGAAACCGTCCTCGGTCGTGAACTGCACAGCCGTACCCTGCGCAGTGGGTTGAACCCGCTTATTCACACCCGCGCTTGACCCGCCGAGGGGGAATAAAAAGGCGCACGGACCTGAGCCCATGCGCCTTTTTCATGGCCGCCGAATCAGTGCGACTGACGACGCTCCAAGCGCTTGATGTATTGCATCGCTACCAGCAACACAATCGACAACAGAATCATCAATGTGGAAACCGCGGCGACGGTCGGGTCGATCTGATCGCGGATATTGGCGAACATGCGCCGAGGCAGCGTGGAACTCTCACCACCGACGATGAACAGGGCAATCACCACCTCGTCGAATGACGCGATAAACGCGAACAACGCGCCAGAGCAGATCGACAAGCGCAGTTGCGGCAAGGTAACGCTGAGAAACGCCCACGGCCGTGAGGCCCCCAGGTTGCGAGCCGCCATTTCCTGGTTCATGTCGAACCCCTGGAGGCCATTGCCGACGGCGATCAGGACAAACGGTATCGCCAGCACGCTGTGCGCCAGTACCAACCCTGTGATGCTGTTGTTGAGCCCGGTGCGTGAGTAGACGAAAAACACGCCCACCGCGACCAGAATGATCGGCACCAGCATGGGCAGCATCATCAAGCTGTTGATCAGCCTGGCCACGCCGCCGCGCACCTGCGACAGGCCATAGGCGGCCAATGTCCCCAACACCGTGGCGATACAGGTCGACAGGACTGCCACCTTCAGCGTTATCCAGGTTGCCGTCATCCACTCCGGCGAACCCAGGTAAGCCTCATACCAACGCAGGCTCCACGCTCGCGGCGGAAACTCCAGGTACTGCGAGGCGGAAAACGACATCGGGATAACGATCAGGCACGGGATGATCAGGAACAGCAGAATCAACCCAACCAACACATACAACCAGAGCCGATGCGCATGGGTGATCTGCGTCGGCGTCACCGCTTGATGGAGTTTGAACATTAGCGATTCCTCCCTTGTTCGTTGAGCCCGAACAACTTGCGCATGCCCCACAGGATCAACACCGTGGCCACCAACAAAGCGACGCCCAACGCACTCGCGGCTCCCCAGTTTCCGTACAGGGCGATGGTGTCGCTGATTTTCATCGACCACATGGACACCCGTCCGCCCCCAGCAGCGCCGGCGTCAGGTAAAAGCCCAGGCAAATCACGAATACCAGCGTGATGCCCGAGGCCAGGCCTGGCAGCGACAACTTGAAAAATACCTGGCGAAACGCCTGGGCCGGCGTAGCGCCGCAGTTGGCCGCCGCTGACATCAACAACGGATCGATGTTTTTCATCTTGTCGTAAAGCGGCAGCACCATGAACGGCAGCATGACGTGCACCATGCCAACAACGGTTCCGAAGAAGTTGTTCACCAGCGCCAGTGGTTCATGGATCAGACCCAGATCAAGCAACCCGTTGTTAATGACGCCTTGGCGCTGCAACAACACCAGCCAGGCATAGGTACGCACCAGAATCGATGTCCAGAACGGCAGCAGCACAAAGGCCATGCAGATCTGGCTGGCGCGTTCCGGCAACTGTGAAAGCAGGTACGCCAGTGGATAGCCCAGCACCACGCACACCGCCGTGACGCAGAACGCCATCTGGAACGTGATGATGAAACTGCTCAGGTACACCGGCCGCAGCAAGCGTAGATAGTTGTCCAGGGTCAGCGCGCCGTTGGTGTCAAAAGCCGATAACCAGAACAGCCAACCCAGCGGCACGGCCAGTACCACAAACACCAGGATGAACCCCGGCAGCGTCAACGACAGCAGGGCCCGGCGCTCACGGGCTTCGGCGCGCGCCAGAAGGCTGGCCATCGGGTCTTTAGCTGGAACCGCGCCGCTTCTGGCACTCCCGGATAGACCGACTTGCTTCATGGGCGCAGCCTCTCTATGGCTTTGGGCAGATGGGGAAATTGGCATTCATGCACCCTCCGCCACCAGCAACGTGTCTTCAGCATGCAGCCAGAGCTGGACGGCTGAACCCGGCGTGGGCACCGGCACTTCACGAAAACCCTTTTGATGGCGCGCGGTGAGTTCACTCCCATCGGAAAGCACCAGGCCAACGTGATAGCTGTCCCCCTGATAAACCACGTCACGTGCAATTGCATCGATCCGGTTCATCGCGCTGGTGTCCGACGGCACCTGCCATTGCAGGCGCTCCGGTCGCACCATCAGCACCCGTGCCTGCGACACCTTAAGCGCGGTGCCTTTGGGCAGTTTCAGCGCTCGCCCCTGGAACGTGACGGCATCCGCCCCTCCTCCACGGCAAAAAAACAACTCTCGCCAATGAACCCCGCCACAAAGCGATTACTCGGCCGCTCATAGAGCGCGTCCGGTGTATCCAATTGCGCCAGCTTGCCTTTGTTCAACACCGCAATACGGTGTGACAGCGTCAGTGCTTCTTTCTGATCATGGGTGACATAAATCGTGGTCATGCCCAATCGAGCATGAAGACGCTTGAGCTCAAGTTGCATGTGTTCACGCAGGTTTTTGTCCAGGGCCGAAAGGGGTTCGTCCATCAGCATGATCTTGGGTTCGAATACCATTGCCCTGGCCAGTGCAACTCGCTGGCGCTGCCCACCGGACAGCTGGTGAATGCCGCGTTCACCCAGGTGGTCCATCTGCACCATTTCCAGCGTGGCCTTGACCCTGCGGGCTCGCTCGGCGCCACTGACCTTGCGCAAGCGCAAGGGGTAGGCGACGTTTTCTGCGACGGTCATATGCGGGAACAAGGCATAGTTCTGAAACACCATGCCAATGTCACGCTTGTGTGGCGGGCAGGTCAGGAACTCCACACCGTCCACCTTGATGCTGCCTGCATCCGGGCGAATAAAGCCTGCCAACACATTCAGCAAGGTAGTTTTCCCGGACCCCGAAGGGCCGAGAAGCGTTAAAAACTCACCAGGATTGACGTCCAGGGACACATGATCGATAGCGGTAAATGTCCCGTAGCCTTTATAGACATCCCGAATTGCAATACTGCCTTGCATGATTCCGACCTCCACAAAAGCCACTGTTACTGTGCGATCAATTCTTTGTAGTCTTCCTGGACGTCCGTGACATGCTCGCCCCACCAGCGTGCGTCCATCAGCGTTTGCTTGGCCCTGTTGGCGGGCGACATGTTTGAACTGTTCAAGGCGTCGGCGGGAACACCGGGCTGCTCGAACGCAAGGCTGTTGGTGGGGCCGTAGTAACCCATCATCGTTGGAATCCGTGCCTGAATGGCCGGGGATATCGAATTGGCGATCAGCTTTTGCGCGCCAGGCACATTGGGTGCGCCTTTCAGGATGGCCATGCAACCGTAGCCGAGCAGGCCGTCTTCATAGGTGTAGGCCACAGGCGCCTTGTCCTTCACGACGGAGTCGATGCGGCTGCTCCAGATCGCAATCAGGTCGACCTCTCCGTCCTTGATCAGCTGCGCCGACTGAGCGCCGGAGGTCCACCAGACCGCTACGTAAGGTTTGATTTTTTCCAACGAGGCAAGCCCCGTTTGATATCCAGAGGATAGAGCTGGTCGCGGGGCACGCCATCGGCCAGCAGGGCCACTTCAAGCATTTCGTCTGGCGCGACAGACAACGCGCGGCGCCCGGGGAATTTTTTGACGTCCCAGAACTCCTTCCAGCTCTTGGGGCCTTCCTTGAATTTATCGGTGCGCCAGCCCATGACCACAGAATAGCTGTTGGTCGCGATCCAGTTTTATCCCGCGCCAGGCTCGGCACGCCCTTGGCATCAATGACCGAGTAGTCCAACGGTTCCAGCATCCCCTGCTTGTCCAGCGCTGCGCAGTCATTGGCACCGATATGAATGGCATCCCATGCGGGCTTGCCAGACTGCACCTGCAGTCGCACGGCGGGCTGGCCGTCATGCGATTCGGTGCGCAGCTTCAATCCTGCCTTCTCTGCCGCCGGGCCCCACAACGTGGCAATCAATGCATCCTGCAAGCCTCCGCCATAGCCTGCAACGGTCACTGTCGACGGGTCGGCCGCCCAGGCCTGCGGTGCGATCAACACCGCACTCACAACCGCCAACACATGAAGCCCAAATGCTGATTTTTTCAGGGTGTTGAACATTTTCCATCTCCTGTTTCTAGCGCCCGATGAGCGCGGACTTGTTATTAAGCAGAGATAAAGATCAAACCTTAGCGCAGTTATCGATGAACCCGGCCGTGTTCCCGGTCGTTTTTCTTCAGCGGTATGAGCGGCAGAAGATGGTTGACAACATGAACCACATGATTCACATTGTCAACCATATTGAAATCAGGCAAATTAACAACCACTGCACCCAGACTGCACGTCGCCCCACCCGAACGGAGTTTCGCTATGTCACGCTCATTGCACGCCAGCGACATCGCTTTTCACATTCACAGCCAGACCAACCTTGCCAGTCATGAACAGGTCGGCCCGACCGTGATGGTTCGCGGCGAGGGCATCTACACGTGGGACGACCAAGGCAAGCAATACCTGGATGCCATGTCCGGTATGTGGAGTGCTGCACTGGGCTATAGCGAGACGCGCCTGGAAGAAGCCGCGCTGCGGCAAATGAAGCAACTGCCCTATCACCAGAACTTTGCACACCGCTCTACCGAACCGGCCATCCAATTGGCAGAGCGTTTGATTTCGCTGGCACCGGTGCCGATGTCCAGGTGTTGTTCGCGTGCTCGGGCTCCGAGGCCAACGACACCGCGATCAAATTGGTCTGGTATTACTGGAGCGCGCTTAGCCAGCCACAACGGCGCAAGATCATCAGCCGCAATCGCGCTTACCACGGCACCACCATCGCCAGTGCCAGCCTCACCGGCCTTGGGCATTTGCACCAGGATTTCGGGTTGCCACTGCCGGGTTTCCTGCACGTGACCTGCCCGCACTATTACCGCGAGGGGCTGCCAGGCGAGAGTGAAGAAGCCTTTTCCACGCGCTTGGCCGCCGAGCTTGAAACGCTGATCGAGCGCGAGGGCCCCGAGACCATTGGCGCATTCTTTGCCGAACCGTTGATGGGAACCGGTGGCGTGATTACCCCGCCGGTGGGCTATTTCGAGAAAATCCAGGCGGTGCTCAAACGCCATGGCATCTTGCTCGTGGCGGACGAGGTCATCTGTGGTTTTGGTCGTACCGGCAACTGGTGGGGCTCACAGACGTTCGGCCTGCAGCCCGACATGTTGACGTGCGCCAAAGCGCTGTCGGCGTCCTATCTGCCAATTTCCGCGCTGATGATTTCCGAACCGGTGTACCAGGCCATGAAAAGCCAAAGCGAAAAGATCGGCGTGTTCGGCCACGGCTTCACCTACGGCGGCCACCCGGTTCCTGCCGCTGTCGCGCTGGAGTGCCTGGACATCTACGCCGAGCGCCAACTGCCCGCGCATGCCGACAAGGTCGGCGCACGCCTGGGCGCCGGCTTGCGCAAGCTGGCCGACCATCCTCTGGTAGGCGAAGTGCGTGGCGCAGGCCTGATGTGGGCGTCGAGTTGGTTGCCGACAAAGCCAGTAAGGCCGCCTTCCCGAAAGACTGGAAAGTCGGCCTGGGCGTGTCTCGGCAAACCGAAGCCAACGGCGTGACCGCGCGTGCGCTGAACGACAGCGTGGTGTTCGCGCCCCCTTGATCATCACCGACAGCGAAGTCGACCTGGTGCTCGAAGCCTTTACCAAAGGACTGGATGCCAGCCTGGCGCTATTGCGCGAACAATCGCGCTTCAACGGTTGAGCTGGTGTAGGTACTCCAGAACAATGAGAGGCTAATTCCTTCCTCCAGATAGCCCCTAGGTGCCTTATGAAAAAACGACCACCGCAGCCGAACGAGAGCCCGAAATCACCACCGACATGCGCGACCTGTTTTCCGTCCAACTGCAACGTTTGGCCGGCCTGTCGAGCCGTATCGCCGCCATGACCATCCCCCAGCATTTCGCGATTACGGTGCTGGAGTGGCGAACCCTGGCGATTCTCGACTACCTCGGCCAAGCCCCCCTGGTGCGCGTAGCCAAGCACGCCAGCGTGTTGAAAAGCCAGATGAGCAGGATCGTCACCCACTTGACCAAACGCGAGTTGATCGAGCGCCAGCCCAACCCGGAAGACGGACGCAGCGCCCTGCTGTGCCTGAGCGCGGAAGGCAAGGAGATGGTGCGTCGCATCCTCGATGACTCCAACGAACGTAACGAACGCATGCTCAGCGGCTTGTCTGACAGCGAACTCAAGCAATTGCGCGAACTGATGCAGCGCGTGTTCAACAACAGCCTTGAGTACTACGGCGAACTCAAGAAAAACAATCCGTACAACCTGAGTCCGGAGAATGACGATGAGGATTGAAGCATGTCGCTCGACACCCGCCTGACTCGCTTGCTGGGTATCCGCTATCCAATTATCCAGGCGGGCATGAGTTGGGCATCCAGTTGCGCCGCCCTCCCCGCTGCCGTTTCCAATGGTGGTGGCCTGGGCGTGATTGCGGCAGGGCCGATGCGCTTGGCCGACCTTGCGCAGACACTGCGCGAAATGCGCGAGCTGACCGATAAACCTTTTGCGGTCAACATCCCGCTGTACCGCAAGGGCGCCGACGAAGTCCTGGACTTGCTGGTGGCCGAGCAGGTACCGGTGATCATTGCCAGCCAAGGCTCACCCAAGGCTCACTTGCAACGTTTCAAGGCGTACGGGGCGACTTGGCTGCACGTGGTCGCCTTTGTCGACCACGCACGCAAGGCCGCCGCAGCCGGGGTCGATGGGCTGGTGGTGGTCGGCAGCGAAGCCGGCGGGCATCCGCCGGCAAACGAAGTCAGCACCTTGGTCAACGTGCGCCGCGTGTTGCAGGAAGTCGACTGCCCGCTCGTGGCCGGTGGGGGTGTCGCCGATGGCCACGGCATCGCCGCGCTGCTTGCCCTCGGTGCTGACGCCGTGCAACTGGGTACCCGCTTTATGCTCTCCGAGGAAGCGTTCCTGCACCCGGCCTATAAACAAAAAAGTCCTTGAGGCTGACATTGGTGACACCGTCCTGGTCGGGCGTGGTGCGTTGCCGGTGCGCAGCGTGCGCAACGCGTTTACCGAACGTGTCGCACAGGCCGAGCGCGATGGCTTGCCCCAGACCGCCCCCGAGGCCTACGCCGCTCTGCTGGCTTCGGCCAGCTTGAAACAGGCGTCGTTCGACGGCGATGTCAGCAACGGCAAGGTGGAAGCCGGACAAAGTGCCGGGCTCATCCATCAACTGCTGCCCGCCAGCGCAATCATGCAATCGCTCATTGAAGAACTCGAACAGGCCCTTGCCCGCCTGCGCGCCATGCAACCCTGACAGGAGCACTTTATATGACCGAACGACAGGTCGTTCTGCGCGAAACCCGTGACGGCGTTCAAACGCTGAAGCTCAACCGCCCGGACAAACTCAACGCATTGGATTTCGCCCTCACCGAGGGGCTGGTCCAGGCGTTGAAGGATGCCGATGCCGACCCGTCGATTCGCGTCGTGATCGTCACCGGTGCTGGCCGTGGCTTCTGTGCGGGGGCCGATACCCGCGAGTTCCAGGTGCTGACCCCGGACAATCAAGCGCTGGTCGAACGCCGTGCTGCGCTGACCACCGAGTTACAAGGGCTGGTCAAACAGATGAGCAAGCCGGTGATCGCCGCCGTGAATGGCTACGCCATGGGCGGTGGCTGCGGGCTGGCGCTTTCCTGCGACCTCGCGTTGGCGGGTGAAAGCGCCCGCTTCGGGTACCCAGAGGTCAAGCATGGCATCGTCGCCGCAATCGTCATGGCAGGGCTGGTCGAGCATGTCGGGCGCAAGGCCGCGTTCGACCTGGTGGCTACCGGACGCACCCTGGACGCTCATGAGGCCCGACAACTGGGCATGGTCAACCGGGTTGTGGCCGACGCCGACCTGCTGGGTGAAGTGCAAACCCTGGCGCAGCAACTTGCGGCCCATCCTTTACAAGCGATGCAAGCCACCAAGGGGATTTTCCATCGGGTCACCGAACTGCCCTTCAGCGAAGGCCTGAAAATCGGCCAGCAATTGAACGCACACATGCGCGCGTTTCGCCAAGCGGAGTCGACCGAATGAAACCCCTGGAAGGTGTAACGGTGGTGGAGCTGGCGCGCGTGCTGGCGTGCCCTTCGCCGGCATGATTCTCGCCGAACTGGGCGCCCGGGTGATCAAGGTTGAACAGCCCGTCGAGGGTGACGAAACCCGAGGTTATGAACCCTTTGTCGGTCAGCCTGACGCGAGCCTCGCCCACTTGGACGAAGACGCCCAGGCCGAAGCCATGGGGCGCGAGCGCAGTGCTTACTTCTATGCGTTCAACCGCAGCAAAGAGTCGATCACGGTGAACCTGCGCACCGCCGAGGGACAGGAGATCGTGCGCAAACTGGCGCGTGACGCCGACGTTGTGCTGGAAAATTTCCCGGTGGGCACCCTCAAGCGCTATGGCCTGGATTGGCCGGCACTCAAGGCTATCAACCCACGCCTGCTCTACGTCTCCTGCACAGGGTTCGGCCAGACCGGCCCCTATGCCAGTCGCAAAGGCTACGACACGGTGTTCCAGGCCATGAGTGGGATCATGAGCCTGACCGGCGAAAAAAGACGGTGGCCCGGTGAAGCCCGGTATTCCGGTGTCCGACCTGAGCTCTGGTTTGTGGATCGCCCTGGGGATTGTCTCCATGCTCCAGGGTCGGCAAAAGACGGCACGGGCGCCTACCTCGACTTTTCCATGCTCGACGGGCAAATCAGCCTGCTGGCCTTGGCCGCCGCGCGCTATTTTGCCCTGGATGAAGTGCCCGAACGCCTGGGCACCGAACACCCTGGCCGCGTCCCTTCAGCCAGTTTCCTGTGTGCTGATGGCGGTTACGTGCACATCACGGGGGCCGATCAGCACTGGCGTCCGCTCTGCGCCTTGCTGGGCCTCGATGCTTTGGGCGCCGACCCGCGACTGCAGCACAACAGTGGCCGCGTATTGCACCGCGACGAGGTCATGGAGCACCTGACGGGCGCCATCGCCCTGCTCACCCGCGCTCAGCTTTGCGCGGCCTGCGACGCGGCGGGTGTGCCCGCCGGGCCGTTGAATACGCTCGACGAAGTAATTGTCGACCCGCACTTGCGCGCACGCGGCGTGTTCGCCGACTTCGAACACCCCGAGAGCGGGCGTTTCCCGGCCATCCAATTGCCGTTTCTGTTCAATGGTTATGACAACCCCACGGCAAACCGCCCGCCCCTGTTGGGCGAGCACACTGACCGGGTACTCCAAGACCTTGGATACAACCCGCAAGACATCGACGCCTTGCACCGCGCAGGAGCTGTATGACCATGACTCAGCCCGACGTTCCATCCGTGGTAAGCCTTGCGGTAGCGGGAAACATCGCCACCGTGACCCTGAACCGCCCTCATGCCCGCAACGCCTTGAATACCCAACTGTGCGTCGAACTGCATGTGGCCTTACGCGAAATCGGCGCACGCACCGACATCCATGTGCTGCTCATACGCGCCAACGGCCCGGTGTTCTGTGCCGGTGCCGACCTCAAAGAACGCAAGCTGATGGATGAGGACCAGATCCGCGCGCGACGCATCAAGGCGTTCGCGCTGTATGCAGCACTGGAAAACCTGCCCATGCCAGTGATTGCCGTGATCCAGGGGCCGGCGGTGGGATCCGGCTGCGAGATCGCCAGCGCCTGTGACTTCATCGTCGCCAGCGACCTGGCCAGCTTCCGTTACCCGGAGGCCCGCTGGGGGACGGTGGGTGCAACTCAGCGACTGCCACGCATCGTCGGCCGCAGGATTGCCAAAGAGCTGATGTTCACTGGCCGCGAAGTCAGCGCACAGGAGGCCAAGTCCATCGGGCTGGTCAACCAGGTACTGCCTCACGCCGAGTTCGAACGCTATGTCGAGGGGCTGGCCCACGAGATCGCCTCGGCCCCCACCCACGCTATTCGCAGTGCCAAACGCACCCTCGACAAAGGCGCGGATGACAGCCGCGCGGGTGCCCTGGCCCACGAGATCCTCGCGATAGAGGACAACCTGACCGAAGGCACCTGGCGTGCCGGCATGACATCTTTCGCCTGAGGAATGCCCATGACTGTATCGACTTCTCCGCTGCCCGGCCCCTGTGGACCGTATTGAGCGACGCTGCCCAGCACTACCCCAACAATGACGCGTTGATTGCCGACGACGGCCGACTCACTTATAGCGAGCTGCTCGATCAGGTAAATATCACCGCTCGCGCCATGCTCGGGTTGGGCCTGCGACGTGGCGAGCACATCGGCGTACTGATGGGCAACTCCGCTCAATGGGCGGTGATTTGGTATGCCGCGGCCTCGCTCGGGCTGGTTTGCGTGCCGTTCAACACACGTTTTCGTAGCGACGAGCTCAGTTACGGCCTGGCCCACGAGGACGTGCGGGCATTGTTCTGCGTGGATAGGTTCCTCAATAAAATCGATTTTGTCGGCATGCTCGAAGCAGTCGAACCGGCGATCAACACAGAGCTGCCAGGTACCCACCTGCCGCTGTTGGAGCATCTGGTGGTGTTCGGCCAACACGTACCGGCGGCGGGCCTCGGCGCAGCGGCCTTCCTCGAAATGGGCAGCCACATCCCACCTGCTGAGTTGGCCGCTGCGCGCGCACGTCGTGCCGGACGATACGCTGTTGATCCAGTTCACCTCGGGCACCACCGCCTTTCCAAAAGGCGTGATGCTCAGCCACGCCTCAATGCTGGGCATCGCCAAATGCGTGGCCGTGCGCATGGGGGCCGGCCCGCAGGACCGCTACTTCAGCCCACGGCCGTTCTACCATGTGGCTGGCAGCACCATGTCGCTGCTGGTTGCGCTGGTTCACGGCGCCGCCCTGATTACATCCGCGACCTTCGATCCGGCTCAGGCATTGGCGATCATGGAACGTGAACAGTGCACGCTGACGTCGGGCAACGACACGATGTTTCTGATGATGCTGGCTGAGCCTGGATTCAACGGCCAACGATTGTCCCTGCGCGGCGGTTGGCGGCCGCCAGCCCACAGATACTTCACGATGTTGTCGAGAAGATGGGGGCGAAGGACATTTGCAATGCCTACGGTCTTTCGGAGGCTTCGCCGAACCTGGTCTTTTCTGACTACCGTGAGCCATTGGCACTGCGCCTCAACGGCTCCATGACCACACACCAAGGCCTGGAGATTAGCGTTCTTGACCCGGACAGCGGCCAGCCAGTGCCCGCAGGCACACCCGGTGAAATCTGCGCCCGCGGCTGGAGCCTGATGAAGGGTTACTACAAGCTGCCCGAACAAACCGCCGCCGCCCTACGTGATGGCTGGCTGCACACCGGAGACCTCGGGACATTGTCCGCAGACGGCCGCCTGCAGTTTATTGGTCGACTCAAGGACATGTTTCGCGTAGGCGGTGAAAACGTTGCGCCGCTGGAAGTTGAACAAGTGCTGCTCAAACACCCCGCTATCGAGTTGGCACAGGTGATTGGCGTGCCCGACCCACGCCTGGGCGAGGTGCCTGCTGCCTTTGTCACCCTCAAGCACGGAAGCCTGGCCAGCAGTGAAGAGTTGATCGCGTTCTGCAAGGCACGCTGCGCCAACTTCAAGGTGCCTCGCTACCTGCAGGTGGTCGAAGACTTCGAAAGCATCGGCATGACCGGATCCAGCAAGATCCAAAAAACCGCCTGCGCGACTACGCAATTGCACAACTTGGTTTGGGCTGAACACCGCGCCCAGCACATTACCAACAACACTAAGCAAACAGACGGGGAACGCGCATCATGCGAGAGTTCGACTACATCGTGGTGGGCGCAGGTTCGGCAGGCTGCGCCGTTACCTGCCGCTTGATCCAAGCTGGACACAGCGTGCTGCTACTCGAAGCCGGGGCCAAGGATAACCATCCGTTTATCCACATCCCGGCCACGTTCTTCAAGGTACATGGCACCCACCGCACCTGGCGCTATGAGACGGTCAGCCAGAGCCACGTCAACGGCAGGCAGATGTACATACCGCAAGGGCGCACATTGGGCGGTGGCAGTTCGGTCAATGGCATGATCTATATCCGTGGCCAGGCCGAGGACTACGAAGAGTGGAAAAAGGCAGGCTGCACGCAGTGGGGTTGGGAGGATGTGCTGCCCGTGTTCAAGCGCAGTGAATGCAACCGTCGATTAAACACTGCACTGCACGGCAACGATGGGCCTTTGGTCGTCAGCGACAACACCCATTGCCACCCACTGAGCAAGGCATTCGTTGACTCCGCAGTCGCCTACGGTTTGCCGTTTACCGATGACTTCAACGGCCCCACGCAGGCCGGTGCGGGTTACTACCAGACCACCACGCGCAACGGTCGTCGCGGGAGCAGCGCTGCCACTTACCTCAAGGCGGTGTTAACCAGCCCACTGTTGCAGGTCATCACCCATGCGGGGGTGGAACAGTTGTTGATCGAGTCGGCCCGTGCTGTCGGGGTGCGGGTGAGCCTTCATGAGCAGCCCGCCGTAGAGTTCCGCTGCCGAGGCGAAGTCATTCTTGCAGCCGGCGCCGTGGCGACCCCGAAGCTGCTGATGCTGTCGGGGATTGGTCCGGCCGATGAACTGAGGCAGCACGGTATCGACGTGGTTGTCGACGCATCGCAAGTCGGCAAGAACTTCCAGGACCACCTCACGTCGTCGGTCTATGGCCGTACCCGCGCGCCCATCAGCTTGCTAGGCCAAGACAAGGGCATCTGCGCGATAGGCCATGGCCTTGAGTATCTGTATGGCCGAAAAGGCTTGCTGTCTTCCAACGTCATCGAGTCAGGTGCGTTCTTTGACAGCACGGGCGCGGGCGGTCGCCCGGATATCCAGATTCACATGACACCGACGCTGGTGGGAGACGTCGACCGCCCGCCACCCGAGGGGCATGGCATTAGCATCAACCCTTGCGCTCTGCGGCCAAAATCACGAGGAACGGCTCGGCTTCGCAGCAACAACCCGCACGACCCATTGTTGTTGGATGCGGGCTTTCTGAGCCATCCCGAAGACTTGGCGACGATGATTCGAGGGGTGCGTATTTCCCTCGAAATTCTGCGTTGCGGGCCGTTGGCCGAATTGATCGAAAGCCCGATTCTTCTTCCCAACCGCCGGGAATATTCGGACCAGGCGCTGGCGGACCACATTCGCCGGGTGTGCAAGACCGTGTTCCATCCTTCGGGAACTTGCCAGATGGGTTCGGACGAGCATTCGGTGGTGGATCAGCAACTCAAGGTACGCGGTGTCGAGGGCCTGCGTATCGCCGACGCGTCGATCATGCCGAGCCTGATCAGCGGCAACACCAATGCACCCTGCATCATGATCGGCGAACGTTGCGCCGACTTCATTCTGCAGGGGGCAACGGTCTGAATCGCGCTTGTAGTTGATCAGGTGATTGGCACCGGCCTATCCAGCATCCGCATACAACGCCCGCTCTCAAGCATGCTGATATCGGTACTCCTGGGTAACCCCTTCATAACCATAGGCACTGGCTCGGCAGTCGATGATGTGCACATTGGAGTGCGGATGCAGGTTGCCTATCAACTCGGCTAATAGCACGTAGGCCTCACGATGGAAGCGCGCTTTTTGCGCTTTGGTGTTGGTCTCATCGGTGACGGTCACTTCCAGGCGGAATGCATTACGTCCATGTTCGACCAGCGAGCGGTTATGAATGAACCACTGCTCATGAGGCACAAAGTCGAGAATCAGCAAGGTCTGTTCCGGACGCTTTTCAAGCACCTCGCACGTCAGCGCGGTGAGCTGCGGGACGAGTTGGCGGACAAGCTCGGGATTGCGTTCGCCGGAGATTTTCAGGGTGATACCTGGCATGGGGAATTCCTCGTATGGATAGGGTGAGGTGCCAGAGTAAGAAAAGTATTAGATTCTGAAAAGCGGGAAGATATAATGGTATCTATCGGAAAAACGCAGGATAGATATGCGCCCTTTTGATCTCGAGCAACTGCGCTCCTTCGTCACGATCCTGCAGTGCGGCAGCCTTTCAGCGGCCGCGCCTAAGCTGCTCCGCTCGCAGTCAGCGCTCAGTGAACAACTTCGCAAGCTGGAAACATTTACCGGCGTAACACTGCTGGAGCGCGGGAAAAAGGCGTGAGTCCTACACCCGCCGGAGAGCGGTTGTTGGCACATGCACTTGAATTGCTCGCGCTGAGTGATTGTGTGCTGGAGGACATGCGCGGTGTGACCCTGACCGGGGAACTGCGCCTGGCCATCACCGACTATTTTTTACCGAGCGCCATCGCGGGTATGTTGAAGGGGTTGCGCACGCGCTATCCGCAGCTTCGGTTGCATGTTTCGGTGCGCAAAAGCCTGCAAATCGAAAATGGCTCCAACAGCGGCGAATTCGATATCGGCCTGTCGATGCGCATCCTTGACGGGCGCAGCCTCCCCGAAGGCATCCCTGTGCGACGAGAGGCCCTGCGGTGGGTAGCACTCAGTGGGTTTGACGCGCAGCGCGAGCACTTGGCGCCGCTGCCGTTGGTGGTGCTTCCCCAGGATTGCAGTTTGCAGCGATTCACCATCGATCTGCTGGATGCGCGTGGGGTACCGTATGTCATTGCACATTCAGCGTCGGGTGTCGGGGGCCTGCAATCGGCGCTGATGGCAGGCCTGGGAGTGGCTTGCCTGAACAGCTCAGCGGTGCCTGCTGGAGCCGAAGTCTACCGGTCGACTCAATCGCTTCCGGCGCTGCCCGATGTTGAGTTCAGCCTGTTACCGCCGCGCCCTGGTGAGGCGCCGCTGGTCAGCGCGGTTCGAGAGATGTTGGTCACGCACTTCTCTTAGGGACTCTGCCGGCGGGGCCCTGAGACTAGGTGCTTGCCTGAGCGGGTGGCATGCTGCTGTTTTCCAGTGGTTCACAGCGACATGGCGAACGGAGCAAATGCAGGTGACAGCGCCCATGCCTGCCACGCTGTACGCATTGATCACCCCAGCCAAATCCAAGGCAAAAAAAAGCCTGCATCTCTGCAGGCTTTTCTCTATCTGGCTCCACGACCTGGACTCGAACCAGGGACCCAATGATTAACAGTCATTTGCTCTACCAACTGAGCTATCGCGGAATGCGCCGTATGTTACTGATTAAAAAGGGGAAGTCAAGCTTTCTGTGGCGACCCGGTCGATTAAACCGGATGGCCGGTTGATAGCTGTTGTTCCTTGGCCAACTCCAGCCAGGCCAGCGCAGCCGGTGGCAGGTGGGCGCTGGCGCGCCAGGCCAGGGCGATGTGCCAGTCGGTGTGAGGCTCGTCGAGGGGGATCAGGGCGATACCGTTGTGTTGATGCTTGTGCGCCAGCATACGCGGCAGGAAGGCCACGCCCAGGCCGGCGGCCACCAGGTCGACGATGAAGTCGATCTGCCCGCTGCGGGCGGTCACCCGTGGCGTGACGCCTTTGCGTTCGCACGCGGCGAGGATTTTGGCGTTGAGGGCAAAGCCGGCTTCGAACAGGATGAACGGCGAGTCCGCAAGGTCGGTGAAGTCGATGCGCTTACGCTGGGCCAGGGGGTGGTCCATGGGCAGCACAGCGATCAGCGGTTCGTTGCGCACGGGCTGGAAGTCGAACGCTTCGTCTGTCGGCAACAACAGGGCCGCCAGGTCGATCTCCCTGCTTCCAGGCATTCGCGCAGTTTTTTGCTGCCGTATTCGGTGAGTTCGATGTCGATGTGCGGGTAGCGGCTGCGGTAAGTGGCGAACATGGTCGCAAACAACACGCCGCAGCCTACCGGCGGCAGGCCGATGCGCAGCTGGCCGCGCTTGAGGCCGCGCAGGTCGTTGATTTCGGCCACCAGGTCGTTGCGCTCAGCGAGCATCACCAGGCCACGGCGATAGGCGATTTCGCCAGCGGCGGTGAGTTCGTTGCGGTGGCCCAAGCGGTTGAGCAACGGCATCCCCAGTTCGTCTTCCAGCGTCTTAACTGCCTTGCTCACGGTGGATTGGGTCAGGGACACCACTTCGGCGGCCTGGGAGAAACCACCCTGGCGCACCACTTCGACAAAGGCCTGCACGGTTCTCAGGTTCATCGGTATTCCTTTCGCGACTGGCTACTAGTGATAAAAGTTGTTTTTATCATGACAGATGTTTGCCTATCCTTAACCTACCTTGCCCTGTGGAGCCACTGTTCATGATCATCTCGTCTGCCTCCGACTACCGCGCAGCTGCCAAGCGCAAGCTGCCGCGCTTCCTGTTCGACTACATCGACGGCGGTGCCTACGCCGAGCACACGATGCGTGCGAACAGTTCGGACCTGGCCGAGATCAGCCTGCGCCAGCGCATCCTGCGCAATGTCGACAACCTGAGCCTCAAGACCACGCTGTTTGGCCGGGAATTAGACATGCCGGTCATCCTAAGCCCGGTGGGCCTGACCGGCATGTATGCGCGACGGGGTGAAGTGCAGGCGGCAAAGGCAGCGGCGAACAAGGGCATCCCGTTCTGCCTGTCGACGGTGTCGGTGTGCCCGATTGAAGAAGTCGCGTCGCAAAGTGCGCAGGCGATCTGGTTCCAGCTCTACGTGCTCAAGGACCGTGGTTTCATGCGCAATGCGCTGGAGCGCGCCCAGGCCGCGGGCGTTACGACGCTGGTGTTTACCGTGGACATGCCGACGCCCGGCGCACGCTACCGTGACGCGCACTCGGGCATGTCCGGGCCGTTCGCGGCACAGCGGCGCATGCTGCAAGCCGTCACCAAGCCGCAATGGGCTTTCGATGTGGGCTTGATGGGCCGCCCCCACGACCTGGGCAATATCTCCAAGTACCTGGGCAAACCGACTCACTTGGAAGACTACATCGGTTGGCTGGCAAACAATTTCGACGCGTCGATCAGTTGGAAAGACTTGGAGTGGATCCGTGACTTCTGGAAAGGCCCGATGATCATCAAGGGCATCCTCGACCCTCAGGATGCCAAGGACGCCGTGAGTTTCGGGGCCGACGGCATTGTGGTATCCAACCACGGCGGCCGTCAGCTGGACGGCGTGTTGTCCACCGCCAAGGCCTTGCCGGCGATTGCCGAAGCCGTGGGCGATGACCTCACGGTGCTGGTGGACTCCGGCATCCGCTCCGGGCTCGACGTGGTGCGCATGCTCGCCCTGGGTGCCAAGGCCTGCCTGTTGGGACGCGCTACCGCCTACGCGCTGGCCGCCGATGGCCAGCACGGTGTGGAAAACCTGCTGGACATCTTTGCCAAGGAAATGCGCGTGGCCATGACCCTCACGGGCGTGACCTCCATCGCGCAAATCGACCGCTCTACCCTGGTCTAAGCCTTCTGCTCGACGATACCGCGCTCTTTGAGATGGGCCAGTTGCTCCGCTGACAGGCCCAACCGTTGCCCGAGGATATCGTCGGTGTGTTGCCCCAGCATCGGCGCCGGGCGCACGTACTCCACGGGTGTGCCGGACATCTTGATCGGGCTGCCGACCATGGCGAAATCCGGGTTCTGTGGATGTGGGATGTTCACCATCAGGTTGCGCGCAATCACCTGGGGTTCTTCCAACGATTGGGCGATGGAGTTGATCGCCCCACCGGCACTTTCGACGCATGAATACATGCCACCCACTCATCCGCACTGCGGCCGAGAAAATGCGCCGAGAGCAACGCAACGATCTCTTCACGGTGGGCCACACGGTCGGCATTCCGCCGGAAGCGTGGATCATCCGGCAAATGCGGCAGCCCGATACTCTGGCACAGGGCAACAAACTGGCTGTCGTTGCCGCAGGCGATGATGAAGTCCCGGTCGGCAGCGCGGAACACCTGGTACGGCACGATATTGGCGTGGGCATTGCCATAGCGCTGCGGCACCTTGCCCGAGGCCAAGTAGTTCATGCTCTGGTTGGCCAAGGTCGCGACCTGCACATCCAGCAGCGCCATATCGATGTATTGACCCACGCCAGTGCGTTCACGGCTGAGCAAAGCGGCCTGGATCGCCACCGTGGAATACAGGCCAGTCATCAGGTCGGAAAACGCCACGCCGACTTTTTGCGGGCCACCGCCCGGCAAGTCATCGCGCTCGCCAGTGATGCTCATCAAGCCGCCAATGCCTTGGATGATGAAGTCGTAACCCGGCTCTTCGGCACGCGGGCCGGTCTGGCCGAACCCGGTGATGGAGCAATACACCAAGCGCGGGTTGATCTCGGCCAGGGTCGCGTAGTCCAGGCCGTAACGTGCCAGGGAGCCGGCCTTGTAGTTCTCGATCAACACATCGGAACTCGCCGCCAGGGCGCGCACCAACTCCTGCCCTTCGGGAGTGGCCATGTCGATGGCCACGGACAATTCTGCCGCGATTGGTGGACTGGTAATACGAGGCCTCGCCGGACGACTCGCCGCTGTCGGTCTTCATCCAGGGCGGCCCCCAGCCACGGGTGTCGTCACCGCTGGTTGGACGTTCGATCTTGATCACTTCCGCACCCAGGTCGGCCAACACTTGCCCACACCAGGGGCCGGCCAGCACACGGCTTAAATCCAATACCCGCAAACCTGTCAAAGCACCCATTGTTCTTATCCTGTGAGGGTGGTGAAATCAGCCGACTGCCGGCTCTTCATGGCGCAGGGAAACCCCCAGCATCGCCCGCCGCCGCAACCAAGGGCTGGGGCGGTAGCGCGGGTCATGGGTCAGTTCGCTCATGCGCTGCAAAATCGTAAGGATGCGCCGCGGCCCCAGGGCATCGCCCCAGGCCAGCGGGCCGTGTGGTAGCCCAGGCCCAAGTGCACCGCTTGGTCGATATCGTCGACGCTGGCGATGCGTTGCTGGGCGATATCGCAGGCCAGGTTGACCACCATCGCCAAGGTGCGCTGGGCTACAAAGCCGACGCTGTCGCCGATCACCGTGACCCCCACCCCGTCCGCTGCCAGCAAGGCATGGGCGGCATCGCGCATGGCGGGTGATGTGAGGGGTTTTGCATCAGCGTGCGATGGCGCGACAGGTCGGTCAGCAGGTCGATGCACAGCGTGCGCGCCGGGTCGGTGTCGAAACGCACGCAGGCGCTGGTGGCATCACGGCCGTATGGCGCCAGCAGGCACAACGCCTCGGACGAAGGTTGCGCCGTGCTTTCCAGATGGGCACCGAGGTCTATCACCAGGCGACTTAGGCGCTCGTAGTCTTCACTGTTTTCGGTGGCGATCCAGACCGGTGGCCTGGCGTGAACCGAAGGCACTGGCTGCGGCTGCGGGCCATTGATGACTTGGCCATTCTCATATTGATAGAAACCGTGGCCGGTCTTGCGCCCGAAGCGCCCACCCACCAGCATCTGCCGAGTCAGGGGCGACGGCTTGTAGCGCGGTTCCTGGTAGAACTGGTTGTAGATCGACTCCATCACCGGGTGCGAGACGTCCAGGCCGGTGAGGTCCAACAGCTCCAGCGGCCCCATGCGGAAACCGGCGCCTTCACGCAGGATACGGTCGATATCGCCACGTTCGGCGATGCCTTCATCGAGCATCTTCAGGGCTTCGGTGCCGTAGGCTCGCCCAGCGTGGTTAACGATGAACCCCGGCGTATCCTTGGCGCGCACACCGCGATGGCCGGTGCGCGCGACGAACGCCAGCAGTGCATTGCCGACTGCTGGCGCGGTGGCCAGGCCGTCGATCACCTCCACCACGCGCATCAGCGGTACAGGGTTGAAAAAGTGCAGCCCGGCTACCCGCTCAGGACGCTGGCAACCGCTGGCGATGGCCGTGACGGAAAGCGAAGACGTGTTGGTGGCGAGGATGCAGGTCGGGCTGACGATGGCCTCAAGTTGTTGCAACAGGCCGCGCTTGGCGTCGAGGTTTTCGATGATGGCTTCGACCACCAGGTCGCAATCCTTCAGCGCATCGATGACGTGCGCGACCTGCAGGTTGGCCAACGCAGCGTCCATGGTTGCCTGGCTGATCTTGCCCTTGCTCACCAGCTTGGCGAACGTGACGGCAAGGCCCTCACGCGCAGTGTGTGCGGCCCCGTCGCGGGCATCGAACAGGCGCACCACCACACCTGCCTGTGCCGCGATTTGCGCGATACCGGCGCCCATGACACCGGTGCCCACCAGGCCCAAGGTATTAATGGGATCGGTCATGCTTATTCCCCCGGTATTCAGGCGTGCGCTTCTCGAAGAAAGCGGCAGCGCCCTCCTTCTGGTCCTTGGAATCAAACAGCAATTGGAACGCCTTGCGCTCCAGCACCAGCGCGCTTTCCAGCGGCAGGTCGGCGCCGGCCAGCATCACTTCCTTGATCTGCTCCACGGCCAACGGTGGCAACGCGGCGATCTGCGCGGCCAGTTCCAGGGCGCGCGGCAGTGTCCGGTCATCGCTGACGACTTCGCTGAGCATGCCCATGGCCAGCGCCTCCGGTGCCGTGACCATGCAACCGGTCAGCGCAATGCGCATCGCCTGGAATTTGCCCACCGCACGAATCAAGCGTTGCGTACCGCCCGCGCCCGGCATCAAGCCCAGCTTCACTTCCGGCTGGGCAAACCGTGCCGACTCGCCGGCCACAATCAGGTCGCAATGCATCGCCAACTCGCAGCCACCGCCCAAGGCAAATCCATTGACCGCCGCAATCACCGGCTTGGGGCAACGGCTGATGGCCTCCCACAGGTATTCGGTGTGGCGCCGGTACATATCGATTGCACCGGCATGGGCGAACTCCTTGATGTCCGCTCCGGCCACAAAGCACTGCTCGCCACCGGTGAGCACGATAGCGCGCACATCCCGGCGCTTGGCCAATGCACGGAAGTGTTCGGCCAGTGCCTCACGCACCTGGGCGTTGAGGGCGTTTTTCACCTCAGGACGGTGGATACGTACGACGGCCACACCATTGTCCTGAACGTCGAGGGTCACCACGGATGGGTCTGCGCTGGTCACATGCTCTCCTACTGCAATGTTCTTGTTAGTTGGACTGTTACTTGTTTCGCTATGCGAAATAACATTCCGTATTTAGCCATGATCATAAGTACGGACCTGACAGGTGTAAACGTAAAAACCCAACTACTTATGAAAACAGCCATTAACCCGCTGTTTTATTGGGAATTATCCAACAATTAAATCCACTCTCAAAAAGTTGCTTAGTTTCGCTGTGCGGAATATGATTTTGTTTTGTTGATTTTATAAAAAATGAGGATTAACATGCGCCGTCGAAACCCGGACCCGGACAGCACCGAAGTCCCTGCAGGCAACAATGCCTTCGAGCATTTGTTGATTGACCCGATGAACAGCGATGAGGAGGAAGACAAAGACCGCCAGTTCGTCACCGCCCTGGCACGCGGCCTGGAATTGCTGCGCTGTTTCACGCCGAGCGAGAGCGTACTGGGCAACCAGGACTTGGCGCGCAAGACCGGGCTGCCGAAGCCGACGATCACCCGCATGACCCACACGCTGACACGCCTGGGTTACCTCAAGCACCTGCCGCAGTCGGGCCGGTACCAGTTGGATGTGGGCGTGATGGCCTTCGGTTACGCGATGTTGTCGAACCTGTCGGTGCGCGCCGTGGCCCATCCGTTGATGGAGACCATGGCCAAGTACGCCCAGGCGGCCGTTGCGATGGCCACCCGGGACCGGCTGGACGCGGTGTACCTGGACGTGGTCCAGGGCGAAGCGAACATGACCATGCGCCGCCAGGTGGGTACGCGCTTGCCGTTGCACCTGAGTTCAGCAGGCCGCGCCTGCCTGGCAGCGATGCCGGAAAACGAGCGGGAGTTCATCCTCGACCACATCCGCCAGCGTCATCTGGAGGACTGGCCGACCATCCGCAAGGGGCTCGAACGCGCCTTCCGGGACTACACCGACTTCGGCTATTGCATGTCGATCGGTGAGTGGCACCGCGATGTCAATGCCATCGCCGTACCGCTGCTGCATGCCCAACACGGCTTGCTGGCGTTCAACTGTGGCGGACCGAGTTTCCACCTCTCACGGGAGAAACTCGAAGACGACATCGGACCTCGCCTCAAGCACATGGTGAACAATATCGAGGCCGCCGCCCGCTAGCAGGACAGGTGCATGGCCTCGGCAGATTGACGATAACAGGCCCGCTGAACGGGCCGCTGAGGACTGCACATGATCCGAGACGCACAAACGCTTCATATCCTGGTGGACGCCATTGCGCAGTTCGTCAACGAAGCGCTGATCCCCCGGGAAAACGAAGTCGCCGAGACCGATGAAATCCCGGCGGACATCGTCAGCCAATTCCAGGACATGGGCCTGTTCGGCCTGACCATTCCCGAAGCCTACGGCGGCCTGGGCCTGACCATGGAAGAAGAGGTGACCATTGCCTTTGAACTGGGGCGCACCTCCCCGGCCTTTCGCTCCTACTTCGGCACCAACAATGGCATCGGCTCCATCGGCATCCTGCTGGACGGTACCGATGCGCAGAAGGAACACTACCTGCCGTTGCTGGCCAGCGGCCAATTGCTTAGCTCGTTCTGCCTCACCGAACCGGACTCCGGCTCCGACGCCGCCTCACTGAAAACCACCGCCGTGCGCGATGGCGACCACTACGTGATCAACGGCACCAAGCGCTTTATCACCAACGCCCCTCACGCCGGAATTTTCACCGTGATGGCGCGCACCGACCCGGCGATTCGCGGCTCGGGCGGTATCAGCGCATTTATCGTCGAACGTGACACGCCAGGCCTGTCCCTCGGCAAGCGTGACCACAAGATGGGCCAGCAAGGTGCGCATACCAGCGACGTGATCTTTGACAATGTGCGCGTGCCCGCCGACCAGTTGATCGGCGGCGTGGAAGGTGTGGGTTTCAAGACCGCGATGAAGGTGCTCGACAAGGGCCGCCTGCATATCGCCGCCGTGAGTGTCGGCGCTGCCGAGCGCATGCTGAACGACGCCTTGCACTACGCCATCGACCGCAAGCAATTCGGTCAACCGATTGCCGAATTCCAATTGATCCAGGCCATGCTCGCCGACAGCAAAGCCGAGATCTACGCCGCGCGCTGCATGGTGCTGGACGCTGCGCGCAAGCGTGACGAGGGCCAGGACATTGGCACCGAAGCCTCGTGCTCGAAGATGTTCGCCACCGAGATGTGCGGCCGGGTCGCCGACCGTTGTGTGCAGATCCATGGCGGCGCTGGCTATATCAGCGAGTACGCCATCGAACGTTTCTACCGGGATGTGCGCCTGTTCCGCCTGTATGAAGGCACCACGCAAATCCAGCAGTTGGTGATTGCCCGCAACATGATTCGCGCGGCGCAACGCTAGGCCTTACCGCTCCACCCATACCCAATGCCCTAACAACTACAAGCAAGGTATCGCTATGGAAGTCGCCGCATCGGCGGGCGCGTTGTCGCCTGCAAAAAGCAAACTGTGGATTATCGTGTTCATCTTCTGCTTCCTCGGTCTGTTGATCGATGGCGCAGACCTGATGTTGCTGTCCTACAGCCTCAGCAGTCTCAAGGCCGAGTTCGGCCTGACCAGCGTCGAAGCCGGCAGCCTCGGCAGCTTTACCCTGGCCGGCATGGCCATCGGCGGCATCTACGGTGGCTGGGCCTGTGACCGTTTCGGCCGGGTAAAAACCGTGGTGTGGAGCATCGTGCTGTTCTCCGTCGGCACCGCGATCCTGGGCATGACCCACAGCTATTGGCAGTTCGCGAGCACGCGCTTCTTCGCCTCCCTGGGCTTGGGCGCGCTGTATGTGGCGTGCAACACCTTGATGGCGGAATACGTGCCAACTCGCTACCGCACCACCGTGCTGGGCACCCTGCAGGCCGGTTGGTCGGTGGGTTACATCGTTGCCACGTTATTGGCCGGCTGGATCCTGCCCGAGCACGGCTGGCGCTGGCTGTTCTACGTGGCGATCATCCCGGTGATCCTCGCTGTATTGATGCAACGCCTGGTTCCGGAGCCCCAAGCCTGGATCACCGCCAGAGCCGAGCGCGCCAAGGAGAAAGCCAGCGGCACTCGCAACGCATTGAAGAAAAAAGCCCGACGGCATGTTCAAGCTGATCTTCAGCGACCCGAAGGCCAGCCGCATGTTCTTGCTCTGGGCCCTGACCGCCGGCTTCCTGCAGTTCGGCTACTACGGCGTGAACAACTGGATGCCGTCGTACCTGGAGAGCGAGTTGGGGATGAACTTCAAGTCGATGACCAGCTACATGGTCGGCACCTACGCGGCAATGATCTTCGGCAAGATCCTCGCTGGCCTGGCCGCAGACCGACTGGGCCGCCGCGCGGTGTTTGCGTTCGGCGCCCTGGGCACGGCGATCTTCCTGCCGGTGATCGTGTTGTTCCAGAGCCCGGAGAACATCCTGTGGATGCTGGTGGTATTCGGCTTCCTGTACGGGATTCCCTACGGTGTGAACGCGACCTACATGACCGAAAGCTTCGAGGCGAAGTTTCGCGGTTCGGCCGTGGGCGGCGCCTACAACATCGGGCGCATTGGTGCAGCCGTGGCGCCGGCGGCGATCGGTTTCCTCGCCTCCCACGGTTCCATCGGCATAGGTTTCCTGGTGATGGGCGGCGCGTACTTTATCTGCGGTGTAATCCCCGCGTTGTTTATTCGCGATAAACAATTCGACCCGCAAAAACAGTAAGCCGAGCCCTTACTTGCCAAATAACTGGCGCCATAGTTCAGCGACTGTTTTTAGCGATAAGAACAGTTGACTGATTTATAAGGAGTTTTATTTAATCAGAACGATTTGGCATGAATATCGCTCTAACTTTTCTCAAGCAGGTTAGGCGATGACAAGACGTGCGGCGGTGCCCAGGGGTTATAACCGGTTGCAAAGCGGTTTAAACTGTTACTCATGTTTTACGGAACTGAAGGAACAGTAAGACGCCTGGCATTTGCCACTCTCATCCAGCCTGTAAGACAGCTAAGTGCTTAGAGGCCGTTCGCTTATGAAAACACCCACCCAGACCAACGCAATTGACTTCGACAGTGCCAAATTGCAACGCCTGGGTTTTGGTCAGCCGTCCCTGCTTCCACGTCGCCGCACCACCATTACGCAACTGCGCCAGCAATTGGGCCTGCAACTGCAAACCAGCCTGGAGCCGGAGCGCATCCTCGGGGTGTTCTTTCGCGAGGTGCAGCGCCTGGTGCCTCTGGACGCCCTGCAATACCGCCACGAAGCCAGCGACCTGCGCCTTGAATTCGGCCATCGCGGCCACCACTCGGTGAGCTACAGCCTGAGCCATGAAGGTGAGCACCTGGGTGAGCTGATCTTTCGCCGCAACCAGCGCCTGACAGAAGAGGAACTCGGCCAACTCGAATCCCTGTTGGCGACGCTGCTATACCCCATGCGCAACGCCCTGCTCTATCGCGCCGCCACCCGCAGCGCGCTGCGCGATCCGTTGACCGAGACCGGTAACCGCGTGGCCATGGACCAAACCCTGCAACGGGAAATCGACATGGCGCGCCGGCATCTGAACCCATTGTCTTTGCTGATGCTGGACATCGATCACTTCAAGAACATCAACGACACCTACGGCCACGCCGCCGGCGATAACGTACTGCGCGCCGTTGCCGGGGCGATCAAGGGCCAGTTGCGTAACGTGGATATGGTGTTCCGGTTTGGCGGGGAAGAGTTCCTGATCCTGCTGTCCAACACCGGTCGCGATGCCGCGGCAATGGTCGGTGAACGCCTGCGCCAGGCAGCACAGACCCAGGATTATTGGGCGGATGGGACGCGGATCGAATTGACGGTGAGCTTGGGCTGCTCGACCCTACTGGCCGCCGAGTCTGCCGAAAGCCTGTTGCGCCGGGCCGACAACGCCCTGTACGTGGCCAAGCGCGAAGGTCGTAATCGCTTGGCAATGGCGGGGTAAGTCCCCCGCCACCGCATTCACATCACGCTTCGCTGGCGACCCGCGTCGGGCGCTCACGCACCGCTACCGAAGGGGCTTTTTCCTTCTCCAGGCGCATGCAGCTTTCCAGGAACAGGTACATGTAGTCATAGCTCTTGCACACGGCCTGGCGCAGCTCAACCTGCAGAGCCTTGCTCGGGTTCATCCCGGCCAGGGTGCAGATAATTTCCAGGGCTTCCCACGGGTGGGCGTCATCGTACTGGGCGTGCATCTTCAGCCACTTCATCGCACGCTTGCGGTCTTCCTCGGGAAGGCTGCCGCATAGACGCCGGTGGAGCACACCACGGCAGACCACTCCCCAGTCGCCCCCTCGATTGCATAGTTGGTCGCAGCAATGGCCACGATCAGCGAGTCAGCCGAGCTGGTGTGCCAGCACCAGTGACTCAGTGCGTGCAATTCCGGCGGCACGTTCTGGGCCTGCAAGTCTTCCAGGCTGACACCGTGAGCGCGGGCCCAATGCACCCAATAGTCGGCATGGTTCAGTTCCACGCGAATATTGCGCATCAGCCAGCGGCGCGCCATGTCCTCCCAGGATGGCGGGCAAATTTGGTCTTGGTGAGGTTCTGTGCCATGTACAAGGCAAACTGTTCAACGACGGGCCAGCCACCGATCAGGTAGTGACGCATGGTCTTGGCGCTGAGCGTGTTATCGCGCATGCGCTGGTACAGTTCGTGTTCGACAACGCGACGCTTGCTCTCGCTACAGTCCTGGATCAATTGCTGCGCCCAGGCGGGGTAACTAGAGGCTTCCATAAGCGGGCCGGTTCTGTTGAATGTGTCGATCACTGTCGGGCTCCTTTTGATGTGTGATTGTACAGACCAGCAAACGTTTCAGCGGAATGTGCCGGGCGCCTTGAACAACAAAGGCTGCGGCCGCACAGGTCGACACTGCAGGCTATCAAAGGTAAACAATTGCGGTCGTTCAATCAGGTAACCCTGAGCGTAATCCACACCAATTTCGAGTAATGCCTGTTCGATCTGTGGTGTCTCGACAAATTCTGCAATTGTGCGCTTACCCATGACGTGGCCGATGTGGTTGATCACTTCGACCATCGCACGGTTAATCGGGTCGTCCAGCATATCCTTTACGAAACTTCCATCGATCTTCAGGAAGTCTACAGGTAAATGTTTAAGATATGCGAATGAGGACATTCCGGCACAAAAGTCATCCAGGGAGAAGTAGCAACCTAAGGCTTTGAGTTCATTAATAAAGCGGATTGCACTCCCGAGGTTTGCAATAGCACTGGTTTCGGTGATTTCAAAACAGATCATCGCCGGCGGGATGTTGTAAGCGTCAAACTTCTCACGCAAGAACCCGAGAAAGTCTTCATCGCCAATAGTAATGCCTGACAGATTGATCGCACACATCGCCATTGGCAGGCCCGGACGTTCCTGCATGCAGCGAGCGATGATCTTGAACACGTTCTCCACCACCCAACGGTCCAGCGACGTCATCAAGCCATAGCGCTCGGCAGCCGGGATAAAGCTGTCCGGCAGGATGATGCGGCCCGCCTCATCATGCAGGCGCAACAAGATCTCGATATGCCCATTACCGCCATCGGTATTGCCCAGGGGTGAAATTTCCTGGGCGTACAGGCAAAACCGGTTTTCTTCCAAGGCCATGTGCAACCGCTGCACCCAGGCCATTTCGCCAAAGCGCAGGGACAATTCCGAGTCATCGGCGTGGTACACCTGCACGCGGTTGCGGCCTTTTTCCTTGGCCATGTAGCAGGCCATGTCGGCGGCGCGCAGCGAGGTTTCCAGGGTGGTCGGGGTTTGGGAGATATGCACCAGGCCGATGCTGACGGTGGTCATGAACGGCCTCCCCTTCCACACAAAATGCAGGCTTTGCACGGTGTGGCGCAGGCTCTCGGCGATCTTTTCCGCCACCGGTGCGGGGCAGTTTTCCAGCAGGATGCCGAACTCATCGCCCCCAGGCGCGCCAGGGTGTCGCCTTCACGCAGGTCCGATTGCAACAGCGCGCAGATATGCCGCAGCAGCTCGTCGCCCGCCGCATGGCCGCAGGTGTCGTTGACCAGTTTGAACTGGTCCAGGTCAAGGAACATCAGCGCATGCCGCCCGCCCTGTGCAAGCCCGGCTGGGTGCAGCACTTGCTCCAGGCGGAACTCGAACTCGCGACGGTTGGCCAGGCCGGTCAGGGCGTCATGGGTCGCCTGCCACGACAGGTTGGCGATGTATTGACGCTCCTGGGTCATGTCATGCAACACCAGCACCGCGCCGCTGACCTTGCCGGCGCTGCGGATCGGCGCCCCACCAGCGTTACTGAAACCGTGCTGCCATCCAGACGCTGGATGGTCTTTGAATGCTCGCTGCCGCCCCGGAGTTGCCCTTTGACGATATGTTCGATCAGCGTAAAGCCGTCGGGCTGGGCATTGTCATCCAGCAGGTTGAACAGCGCCGCCAAAGGCAGGCCCTGGGCCTGGGCGGAATTCCAGTGGGTCAACGCTTCGGCCGCTGGGTTCATGTAGGTGATAGCGCCATCGACGTCGGTAGTAATCACGCCGTCGCCAATCGACTCCAATGTAATCTGCGCCCGCTCCTTCTCCTCCTGCAAGGCATCGGCAAAGGCGTGGCGCTGGGTCAGCAGCTTATGGGTGCGCAACAACGCCAGCACGATCAGGCCCAGGGCCGTGGCCAGGTTGGTGATCAACAGCAGCCGCAGAATCATCCGCGAACCTTCGCCCAGCGCATCACTAAAGGCCTTGGCCGCTGGCGTCACCATCGTTGATGGCAATGATATGGGCCTTCCATTGGCGCACATCGTTGGCACTTACCTGGTCGCGGCGGATCGACTGATGCATCTCCCGCGCCAGATCATCAAGTTGCACCAGGTAGCCATCGCCGACGGTCCACAGCTCGATGGCTTTTTCCAGGTAGCTGAAATGACGAAAATTGAGGTACAGCCAGATCAGGCTGGACACGTCATCCGGGTGGTTGCCGCCCTTGAGGATGCCCAGCCGCGCGGCTGTAAGGTCCGGGGTGGAGCGGTCGAGGGCGATGCGTAACTCGTGCCCGCCCTGGGGTACAGCAATCGCTTGCTGATACTTGAGGTAAGTTGCCTCGTCGCGATTGTCGGCATAGAGCGTCAGGTAATAGATGGCGTCTTTCTGGCCCTTGGACCACAAGCTCTCGCCAGCCACGTAGCCACGCACGGCTGAAAGCACGTAGAGACTGACGCAACCCAACAATGCCTGGAACAGCACCACGGCGATAAAGGGCCACACAATGCCCAACAGCCGAGGCGTTCCGAGAGTCCGCTTTTGCTTCATGAAGTCCCTTGCACATGCACTGCTTGGTACGCACGCGATAATTCGCTTCCGATAGCTCAGCCTAGGCTAAATCAACGTACTTGTTGCAAGTGTCCATATAACTTGGCGTACAGGCCGCCGTCGGCAATCAACTGCTGATGATCGCCATCCTCAGCAATATGACCACCGTCAAACACCAATACTCGATCCGCCTGTTTAACCGCCGACAGACGGTGGGCGATTATCAGTGTAGTACGACCACTGAGAAACCGCGCCAGCGCCTGGTGCAGGTTGTACTCGGTAGCGGCGTCGAGGGCGGAAGTCGCTTCGTCGAGGATCACCACTTTCGGTTCGGCCAGCACCATGCGTGCAATCGCCAGGCGCTGACGCTGCCCACCGGAAAAACGCACGCCGGAGCGCCCGACCACACTGTCCAGCCCCATCGGCAATGCCTTGACGGTAGCATCCAGCTGGGCGATTTCCAGCGCCTGCCAGCATGCCTGGTCACTGCGGGTGCGGCCCATGGTCAGGTTGGCGCGCACGGTGTCGTTGAACAGCGCCGGGTGCTGCAACACCACGGCAACGTGCTCGCGAATGGTCTCCAGGCCAATTTCCTGCTGGGTTGCACCGCCGAAACGAATACTGCCGGCCTGTGGCGTATACAGCCCGAGCAACAGTTGCACCAAGGTACTTTTGCCGCCGCCACTGGCACCGACAATTGCAACTTTTTCACCGGGCGCGATGGCCAGGTTCAATTGATTGAGCACCAGGTCTTCGCCGTAACCAAAATCGAGGCCGCGCACTTCGATGCCAACGGTTTCCCGTCCGGTAAACGGGTCTTCGCCACCGGCGTATTGCGGCTCGTCGGCGCGCGCCAACAGCTCGTTGATGCGCGTCAGTGCCCCGCCTGCGGCGTAGTAGGCGTATTGCAGGTTGAGCAACTGCTCCACCGGCCCGATCATGAACCACAGGTAGCTGAACACCGCGAGCATCTGGCCGATGGACAGGTCGGAAAACAGCACGGTGAGCATCGCAGCTGCACGAAAGATGTCGATACCGAACTGGAACAGCAGGCCACTGGCGCGGCTGGAGGCATCGGTCTTCCACTGCGAATGAATGGCGTAGTCGCGCACTTCCTGGGCGCGCTGGCCGAGACGCCCAAGGAAGAAGCCCTGGCGGTTGCCGGCACGCACTTCCTGGATCGCGTCGAGGGTTTCAGTGAGCGCCTGGGTGAAGCGCGAAGTACTGTCGTTCTCCAGCTTTTTCAGGTGTTTGACGCGTTTGCCCAACTGCACCGTGGCATAGATCACCAGCGGGTTGAAGAGCAGGATCAGCAGTGCCAGTTGCCAATGCATCCACACCAGGATCGCCGACGTCCCCACCAGGGTGAGCATGGCCACCAGGAAGCGGCTGAGGGTTTCGCCGACGAACTTGTCCAAGGTGTCCAGGTCGGTGACCAGGTGTGTGGTGACCGTACCGCTGCCCAGGCTTTCGTATTCGCCCAGCGAGATGCGCTTGAGCCGTTCGATCAGGCGCACGCGGATGCGGTACACGATATCCTTGGCCAGGCGCGCAAACAGCCGCGCCTGCACCACGTTGAACACCAGCGCACCGCAACGCAAAAGCAGGGTCACCAGCAGCATCAGGCCGATGTAACCGGCAGCTTTCTGCCAACCCAGCGGCAGTGCATGGTTCATTACTTTGAGGGCGGCGTCGCCATGGCCCAGCAGCACTTCGTCCACCAGCAACGGCAACAGCAAGGGAATGGGCACGCTGCACAGCGTCGCCAATACGGCGACGCCGTTGGCGATCCACAGGGATTTTTTTATGGCGCAGGGCCAGGCGGCGAATCTCCGCCCAGGTCAGTCGATCAGCACGCTTGCCAGGTTCATGCACAGCTTGCTCGCTCCAGCCATCGGGCGAGCAGTGGCGAAAGCTCGGACAGCGGTTGATAGCCGTTAGTCAACAACGCCAACTGACCATTGCGCTCAGCCAACAACGTCGGGAAACCGGCGATGCCAAGATCCTGCACCCAGGTAAAATCGGCAGCGGTTGCCGCGTGTTGCTCGGCACGATCGAACGCGCCAGCAAACTCGATACGCGGGATGCCCGCCTCCTCGGCCAGTTCCACCAGCACACTGGCGAGGGTCACGTCGCGGCCCTCGACATAAAACGCGCGCTGGATCAGCCCCAGCAGCGTCCACGCACAATCGGGTGCCAGGCTGCGCGCCGTCACAATGGCGCGGCACGCGGGTTCGGTGTCATACACAAAACCGTCGGGCAACGCGCCTTCGCGCTTGAACGGCTGGCCAGTAGCCTCGGTGACCGCCTGCCAGTGCTCAAGGATGTAGCGTCGCGTGGTCGGCTCCAATGCCGCGCCGCTGCCGGTGCGCAAGCCGCCCACCACCAGGTGCAGCTCCACGCCGGCCGCGTGGGCCTGCTCAACCAACGCTGCGGCCACCGGGGCAAAGCCCCAGCACCAGGAACACATCGGGTCCATTACATAGAGCAGGCGCGCGGACATGGCTCAGGCCTCGGAAGGTGATTGCTTGTAGTTGAAGCCTATCGGGTGCGGCATGTTGCGCGCCTTGGCCAGCTCGATCTGCTTCTGCCGGTCGATGGCGCTGCGGCGAGTCTTCTCCGGCAGCTTGTCCCAGCAGTGCGGGCAACTGATGCCGGCCACATAGTGCTCGGATGCGCGGTCTTCGACGCTCACCGGCGTGCGGCAAGCATGACATTGATCGTAGTCGCCTTCGCTCAAGTCGTGGCGCACGGTCACACGATTGTCGAAAACAAAGCAGTCGCCCTGCCACTTGGTTTCCTCCTGCGGCACCTCTTCGAGGTACTTCAGGATGCCGCCCTTGAGGTGATACACCTCGTCGAAGCCTTCGCTCAGCATGTAGCTCGACGCTTTCTCGCAACGAATGCCGCCGGTGCAAAACATGGCGACTTTCTTGTGCTTGGCAGGGTCGAAGTTGGCTTTGATGTAGTCGGGAAATTCGCGAAAACTGGTGGTTTTCGGGTCGATCGCGCCCTCAAAAGTGCCGATGGACACTTCGTAGTCGTTACGGGTGTCGATCAACAGCACTTCCGGGTCGCTGATCAGCGCGTTCCAGTCTTGCGGCTCGACATAGGTGCCGACCTTTTTATTGGGATCGACGCCTTCGACGCCCAGGGTCACGATCTCTTTCTTGAGCTTGACCTTGGTGCGGTAGAACGGCTGGTCGTCGCAGTAGGATTCTTTGTGGTCGATATCTACCATGCGCGGGTCGGTCTTCAACCACGCGATCAGGCCATCAATGCCTTCGCGGCTGCCGGAAACGGTGCCGTTGATGCCTTCTTCGGCGATCAGCAAGGTGCCTTTGATGCCGTTATCGACCATCGCCTGCAGCAGTGGCTCGCGCAGGGCGACGTAGTCTTCGAGGGTGACGAACTTATACAGTGCCGCCACGACAATCGGTTGAGTCATGGGTGTTCTCTCCAGGTGGCTACCCTCGTAAAGGGTGAACCGGATGCAAAAAAACGCGCCGGCTAAGCGGCGCGTTGCGGATTCTAACAAATGCCGGGTGTCAGAGACACCTGATCATCAGTCATGCCCGCCGGCGCAGGTCGGCGAGGCCGGGGCTGCGTCGATTTTCGCCCACTCATCGGGCGTATAGGTATGCAGCGCCAGTGCATGAAACTCGCTCATCAGGTCACCCAGGGTGGCGTAGACCTTCTGGTGGCGCTTGACGCGGTTGAGCCCCTCGAACTGCGGGCTGACCAGCACGGCCTTGAAGTGGGTCTGCAACCCACGGCTGTGCATATGGCTTTCATCCAGCACGCTCAGGTGGTCGGTGCCCAAGGCGGCAAGCGCCGTTTCGATACGCTGTTGCATGGTCATTCCTGCTTACTTCTTCTTGGCCGGGGCGGCGGCTTTAGGCGCCAGCTCGTTGGTCATGTCTTCCAACAGCTTGTTCACCACAGGCACGGCGCTTTCCAGCTTGGCCTGGGTCATTTGGGCCGATTGCTGGGTCAGTTGCGGCATTTTTCCAGGACTTTCTTGCCCAGTGGCGACTGGTAGAAAGCAACCAGGTCCTTGAGTTCGGATTCGCTGAAGTTGGTGGTGTAGAGCTTGACCATGTCCGGTTTCAGCTTCGGCCAGCCAATGGCCTGATCCAAAGCTGCGTTGGCCTTGGCCTGGTAGCTGTCCAGTACGGACTGCTTGGCGGCAGGCGCTTGGGTCTGTTCGAAACGCTGGGCGAACATTTGCTGCACTTGCATGTACACCGGGGTACCCAGCTTGTCAGCGTGGGCCAGGGTAAGGAAGGCTTCGGCACTGGCGTTGTGGCTGGCGGTATCGGCAAGAACCTGGCCGCTGGCGCACACCAGAGCAACCGCGGTACAGATGGCACGAAGACGAGTCATCGAGTTTCCTTTTCTAGCAGGCGAGGTAAGACCCCAAGGGCGCCCATTCTGCGCCTAAAAACCTCGCGGCTCAACCCCAGGCCTTGTCGGGCCTGGATTGCCCGATGAAAAGTCTTTTAGGGAACCCACCTGCCCGATCAGGGCCTAAACTGCGCAAACGAACCTGAAGGAGTGTGCCCGATGAGCCGTATCGAAACCGACAGCCTGGGAGACGTCCATGTCCCGGATGACGCTTACTGGGGCGCCCAGACCCAACGTTCGCTGGTGAATTTCGCCATTGGGGAGCAACGCATGCCCCTGGCGGTATTACACGCCCTGGCCCTGATCAAAAGGCTGCGGCACGGGTCAACGACCGCAACGGCGACTTGCCCGCTGACATCGCCCGCCTGATCGAACAGGCCGCCGACGAAGTGCTCGCTGGCCAACACGACGACCAGTTCCCCTTGGTGGTCTGGCAAACCGGCAGCGGCACCCAAAGCAACATGAACGCCAATGAAGTGATCGCCGGCCGCGCCAACGAGCTGTCGGGCAAGACCCGCGGTGGCAAAAGCCCGGTGCACCCCAACGACCACGTGAACCGCTCCCAAAGCTCCAACGACTGCTTCCCCACGGCCATGAGCATCGCGGCCGTCCAAGCGGTGCATCAGCGCCTGTTGCCAGCCATCGCTACGCTTTCCGGTGGCTTGGCCGAACTGGCTGCTCGGCATATGAAGCTGGTGAAGACCGGTCGCACCCACATGATGGACGCCACGCCGATCACATTCGGCCAGGAACTCTCGGCCTTCATCGCCCAGCTCGACTACGCCGAACGCGCTGTACGCAGCGCCCTGCCCGCCGTGTGCGAACTGGCCCAAGGCGGCACGGCCGTTGGCACCGGGCTCAATGCCCCCACGGCTTTGGCGAGGCAATTGCCTCCGAGCTGGCGGCGTTGTCGGGGTTGCCGTTCGTGACCGCGCCGAATAAATTCGCCGCCCTCTCCGGCCATGAGCCGCTGGTCACACTGCACGGCGCGTTGAAAACCTTGGCCGTGGCCCTGATGAAAATCGCCAATGACCTGCGCCTACTCGGCTCCGGCCCTCGCGCGGGCCTGGCCGAGGTCAAGCTACCGGCCAATGAACCCGGCAGCTCGATCATGCCGGGCAAGGTCAACCCCACCCAGTGCGAAGCGTTATCGATGCTGGCCTGCCAGGTACTGGGCAATGACGTTACTATCGGCATCGCTTCCAGCCAAGGTCACTTGCAGTTGAACGTGTACAAGCCGGTGATCATCCACAACCTGCTGGAATCGATCCGCCTGCTGGCCGATGGCTGCAACAACTTCCAGGAGCACTGCGTGGCCGGGCTAGAGCCGGATGCCGTGCAAATGGCTGACCACCTGGAGCGCGGGCTGATGCTGGTAACGGCGCTAAACCCGCATATCGGCTATGACAAATCGGCAGAAATCGCCAAGAAGGCCTATGCCGAAGGGTTGACGCTCCGCGAGGCGGCACTCGACCTGGGCTACCTCACCGACGCCGAGTTCGACCAGTGGGTACGCCCGGAAAACATGCTGGGCAATTAAGACGCCATGCGCACGCGCCGGGCCTTGAGCCCGGCAATCAGCGACGGCGCCAAGGCCACGGTTGCCGACCCCAGCACCACCACCAACGCCCCGGCGTAGCCCAGGGCGTTAATCTCTTCGGCCTGTACGAAGTCCGGCCACAGCCAGGCGGCCACGGCGACTGCCACAAAGGTCACCAACGGCGTGAGCGCCAAGGTCGCACTGACCCGCGAGGCCTCCCAGTGAGCCAACGCTTCGGCAAACGCACCGTAGGCCACCAGGGTATTCATGCAGCACGCCAGCAATAGCCAACCTTGCAACGGGCTCAGGTCCAACGCTTCCAGCGGGTGCGCCCAAGGCGTGAGCAACACGGCGCAGGACAGGTAGATCACCATCATCACCTGCAATGAATTCCACACCGTCAGCAATTGCTTCTGGCCCAGGGCGTAGAACACCCAGATGGTCGTCGCCAGCAAAATCGTCAGTACGCCAGCGGTATAGGTGCCAAGGGAGGTGAGCAGCTCCGTCAGGCGCTGATTGAAGAACAGGCCAAAACCACAGATCAGCACCACCAGTCCCACTACCTGGCCCACGCTGAAGCGCTCCTTGAACACGAACACACTGGCAATCATCAGGAAGATCGGTCCCATCTGCACCACCAACTGCGCCGTGCCGGGGCTGAGCATTTGCAGGCCCACCAGGTACAGCACATAGTTGCCCACCAGCCCACATACGGCCATGCCCACCAACCAGCCACCTTTGGGTCCCAGCACCTTGCGACTGGGCAAGCGCTTGGTGAGGGCGAGATAGATGAACAGACAACCGCCAGCGACGGTCAGGCGAAACCAGGTGACGGTGATCGGGTCCATCACCTGCAGCACCTGCTTGAGCTTGATCGGCAGGATGCCCCAGAGCAGCGCGGTCAGCAGGGTCAGGAGAAAACCGTAGACCCAGCGGCCGGAAGAGATGTGCATGAGTGCCCCAGAAGCCAGAGGAAGTGGTGAGGCATTCTAGAGGTAAGCAGAAGCGTTGGGCTACGACACAATTTAAAGGTGGGAGCTGGCTTGCCTGCGATGGCGCCGTGTCAGCCCTAGAGATGCTGACTGATTCACCGCTATCGCAGGCAAGCCAGCTCCCACCTTTTGATCCGGTTTCTCCAGTGGGATTTAGCGCACGGCTTCGAACAAACCCGTGGCGCCCATGCCGCCGCCCACACACATGGTGACGATGCCGTAGCGCAGATTGCGCCGTTGCAGTTCACGCACCAGATGCCCCACCTGCCGCGAACCCGTCATGCCGAACGGATGCCCGATGGAAATCGAGCCACCGTTAACGTTGTACTTCGCGTTATCAATCTCCAGGCGATTGCGTGCATACAGGCACTGCGACGCAAACGCCTCGTTCAGCTCCCACAGGTCAATGTCCGCCACCTGCAAGCCCTTGGCCTTGAGCAACTTGGGCACCGAGAACACCGGACCGATGCCCATTTCGTCCGGTTCGCAACCAGCCACGGTAAACCCACGGAAAAACGCCTTCGGCTTGAGCCCCAACGCCAGGGCTTTTTCCAGGCTCATCACCAGCGTCATCGAGGCGCCGTCGGATAGCTGCGAAGAGTTACCCGCCGTCACCGAGCCGTCTTCGGCAAATACCGGCTTCAAGCCTTGCAGACTGGCCAGGGTGGTGTCGGGGCGGTTGCAGTCGTCGCGGTCAACCACACCGTCGAGGATCTGCACCGCGCCGGTGTTCTTGTCCTCGACCTTGTACTTGACCGCCATCGGTACGATTTCATCGTCAAACAAGCCGTCGGCCTGGGCCTGGGCGGTGCGCTGCTGGCTTTGCAGCGCATACAGGTCCTACGCTTCGCGGCTGACGTTGTAGCGGCGGGCGACGATCTCGGCGGTCTGGCCCATGGGGAAATAGATGCCCGGCACCTGCTCCTTGAGCAGTGGGTTGATCAGGTTGTCGGTGTTGACGCTTTTCATGGTCAGGCTGATGGATTCGACGCCACCGGCCACAATGATGTCGCTGCACCCCGAGGCAATCTGGTTGGCCGCAATCGCAATGGCCTGCAGGCCCGACGAGCAGAAACGGTTGAGTGTCATGCCCGCCGTGCCGGTGCCCAGTTGCGACAGCACCGCCACATTGCGCCCGATGTTGTAGCCCTGGGCGCCCTCGTTGGAACCGGCACCGACGATGCAGTCCTCCACCGTCGCAGGGTCGATGCCGTTGCGGCTGAGCAACGCGTTGACGCAATGGGCCGCCATGTCATCCGGACGGGTCTGGTTGAACTTGCCGCGAAAGGATTTGGCCAGGCCGGTTCGCACGCTGTCGACGATCACTACTTCACGCATGGGCTACCTCGATCTTGTCGTTGTTGGGAGATGGATCGAGAATAGATCCAGCTGATTCCAACCGCGATGATCATTCACCCCGCATATAGGCTTACTTCTTCTTGCCTTTCTTGTCGTGCTTGTCGGACTTGGCAAACGCCTCTTCCAGCGCCAGATTGATGGTGCGCAGTACCTTGACCCGCGCCCAGCGCTTGTCGTTGGCTTCCACCAGCGTCCAGGGCGAGACTTCGGTGCTGGTGCGGTCAACCATGTCGCCAACCGACGTGCGGTAGTCGTCCCATTTATCGCGGTTGCGCCAGTCGTCCTCGGTGATCTTGAAGCGCTTGAACGGGATTTCTTCGCGGGCCTGGAAGCGCTCCAGCTGGGTGTCCTTGTCGATGGCCAGCCAGAACTTGACCACGATCACGCCCGCATCGCGCAGTTGTTCTTCAAAATCATTGATCTCGCCATAGGCGCGCATCCAGTCCGCCGGGGTGCAGAAGCCTTCGATACGCTCCACCAGCACGCGTCCATACCACGAGCGGTCGAACACGGTGAACATGCCTCGCGCCGGGATCTTCTGCCAGAACCGCCACAGGTACGGCTGCGCGCGTTCGTCTTCACTCGGCGCGGCAATCGGCACGATGTGGTATTGGCGCGGGTCGAGCGCGGCGGCGACACGGCGGATCGCCCCGCCTTTGCCCGCTGCATCGTTGCCCTCGAACACCGTGACCAGTGCGTGCTTGCGCATGCGCTTGTCGCGCATCAGGCCAGACAGGCGCGCCTGTTCGGTGATCAGCTGTTCTTCGTAATCGTCCTTTTCCAGGCGCTGGTTCAGGTCGAGGCTATCGAGCAGGCTCTTCTGGTCCACCGATGGAATCAACGGCGCGGGGTTCATGCCACTGGCCTTGCCCTTGGGCAGTTTCAGCGCATTCTGCATGCCTTCCAGCAGCAGCTTGCCCACCGTGAGGCTGCGGTAATGCGCGTCGACCCCTTCAATCACATGCCACGGTGCGTAGTCACGGCTGGTGCGACGCAGCACACGCTCACCAAAGTGCACGAACTTGTCGTAGGTCTCGGACTGTTGCCAGTCCAGCGGGCTGATGCGCCAGCTGTGCAGCGGGTCGTCGGCCAGGGCCTTGAGTCGCGCCTTCATCTGCTTCTTGGAGAGGTGGAACCAGAACTTGAAGATCAACGCGCCTTCATCGCAGAGCATCTTTTCCAGGCGCTCGGCACCGGCAATGGCCTGGTCGAGACGGGCGTCCTTGATCTGCCCATGCACGCGGCCCTGCAACATCTGGCTGTACCAGTTGCCGAAAAAGATCCCCATGCGGCCCTTGGCAGGCAGTTGGCGCCAGTAGCGCCAGGCTGGCGGGCGAGCCAGTTCTTCGTCGGTCTGCTGGTCGAAGGTGCGCACCTCGATCAGGCGCGGGTCCATCCATTCGCTGAGCAGCTTGACGGTCTCGCCCTTGCCGGCACCTTCGATGCCGTTGATCAGGACGATCACCGGGAAGCGCTTCTGCTGTTGCAGTTCGTACTGCACTTCCAGCAACGCTTCGCGCAGGGCCGGCACTTCGGCGTCGTAGGTGTCTTTGTCGATGGCGTGACCGATTTCGGCGGATTCGAACATGGGCAGCTCCGTTTCAAGATGGCTCAAGACTAGCGGATTGGGCAGCAACACGCGGGAGGAAATTCCATCCGCGCTTGCCGTGGGTCAATTCATTGCCGCTTGATCGGCTAGAATGGCCGCCTTGTCTTTACCTGCTTCATATTATGAGCCGCCCATGAACCCCGTATCCCACGCCCAGCTCGACTGGGACGACCAAGGCCGCCCGCATTCGCGGGTCTTCGACGACGTGTATTTTTCCGATAAGTCGGGCCTTGAAGAAACCCGCTATGTGTTCCTGGAACAGAACCGTTTGCAGGAGCGCTTTGCCGCCCTGCCAGAGGGCGGTCGGTTGGTGATTGGTGAAACGGGGTTCGGCACGGGCCTGAATTTTCTGTGTGCCTGGCAACTGTTCGAGCAACACGCAGTGGCCGGGGCGCGCCTGCATTTTGTCAGCGTGGAAAAGTACCCGCTAAGTCACGCCGACCTGCAACGCGCCCTCGCCCTCTGGCCAGAGCTGCAATTGTTCGCCGAGCAATTGCTCAAGCAGTACATCGCCATCCACCAAGGCTTCCAGCGCTTGGTGCTGGATAACGGCCGCGTGACCTTGACCTTGTTGATCGGCGATGCCCTGGAGCAACTGCCGCAACTGGATGCCCAGGTCGATGCATGGTTCCTCGACGGCTTCGCGCCGGCGAAAAACCCGGACATGTGGACCGCCGAACTGTTTGCCGAATTGGCGCGCCTGGCGGCACCCGGCTCGACGATTAGTACGTTTACCAGCACCGGCTGGGTAAGGCGACTCATCAACGCCGCCGGATTCAAGATGAAGCGCACACCTGGGATCGGTCACAAGTGGGAGATCCTGCGCGGAGCATTTCTCGGTTGGCCCGAAGGCACACCACCGCCGCCCAACCCCAAACCGTGGTTCGCCCGACCGGCGCCTGTAAGGGGTGAACGCAAGGCCCTGGTCATCGGCGGTGGCCTGGCCGGCTGTGCCACGGCGGCCAGCCTGGCGGCGCGGGGCTGGCAGGTGAACCTGCTGGAACGCCATGACGGCCTGGCACGGGAAGCATCGGGCAACCCGCAGGGCGTGCTCTACCTCAAGCTGTCCGCCCATGGCACTGCGCTCTCGCAGATGATCGTCGCTGGTTTCGGTCACACCCGCCGCCTGCTCGAACACCTGCACCGAGGCGTGGACTGGGACGGCTGCGGCGTGCTGCAACTGGCCTTCGACGCCAAGGAAGGTCAGCGCCAGGCGCAGTTGGCCGACGCTTTCGCTCCCGACCTGCTGCACCTGCTCGACCGTGATCAGGCCCAAGCGAAAGCCGGGATTGCCTTGGCGCACGGCGGTTTGTTCTTCCCTGAAGGCGGCTGGGTGCATCCGCCTGCCTTGTGTGAATGGCAAGCGCGGCATCCCGGCATCAGTGTGCTGCCTCATCACGAAGTTCTCGACCTGCGCAAAACCGATGGACTCTGGCAGGCCTGGGATGGAGACCAACTGCTGGCCAGCGCGCCGGTGGTGGTACTGGCTGGCGCCGCAGAAGTCCAACGCTTCGCCGACCTGCCCTCAAACGCATTCGCGGGCAAATCACCCGCCTGCCGCAGACCGCTGAAAGCCAGGCACTGGCGACTGTGGTCTGCGCCGAAGGTTATGTGGCCCCGCCGCGTTTGGGCGAACACACCCTCGGCGCCAGCTTTGACTTCAAGAACGAAGACCTCACGCCCACGACCGCCGATCACCTCGGCAATCTAGCGATGCTCAACGACATTTCCGCCGACCTCACCCAGCGCCTGCACGCCGACGCCCTCGACGCCGCCACCCTACAAGGCCGCGCGGCGTTCCGCTGCACCAGCCCGGACTACCTGCCGATCGTCGGGCCGCTGGCCGACGCGGCGGCCTTCGCCGACGCCTACGCCGTGCTGCGCAAAGACGCCCGACATACCCCCGACACGCCGTGCCCCTGGCTGGATGGTTTGTACGTCAACAGCGGCCATGGCTCCCGTGGCCTGATCACCGCACCGTTGTCCGCCGAGTTGCTGGCGGCCTGGCTGGAGGATGAACCATTGCCACTGCCGCGCAGTGTGGCCGAAGCCTGCCATCCGAACCGTTTTGCTGTGCGGGCCTTGGTTCGGAGTAATGTGGCGAAGGCATGATTAACGCAGCCGGCAGCCACTCAACTCACTGGCCTTCAACGCTTGATCCGTCTGACGCACGATCTCGGCGCCTTCGGCGAGTTTCTGCTCGCGCAGAATGGCGTCCATCTGTTCGCGGTAGCGGGCATCACTCAAGGTCTCGGCCTGCTCGAAGACCTGCGCCATCCGCTGATCGAACGGCTCATTCAGCGCGGCAAACCGACTGCCTGCCGTGCGTTTAAGGTAGCTGACCCAGAACGGAAGACGGGACAGGTACTGCATCAGTTGCGGTGACAGTTCGGCCGCCTGCAGTTGCGCTTGCGCCTGCTCCAGCGCCTTTGCGGTCACACCGGCCAGTCGAGCGTAACGCATATGCTTGGGCTGGCCCGGCAGATTGAATTTGTCGGCAAGGCCAGTCCGATACGCCAAGCCTACCTCCAGCGCATCGGTGCCGGGGTGTTCGAGACTGTATTGACGTGCAAGCGTCTCCAGATGATCCAGGCGAAACAGCCGTCTACCCAGATCCAGCAAGGACGTCCCTGTCGCCGCGCCACGCTCGACCCGTTTAGCTATGTCGCGCAGTTCCAGCAAAACTTCCAGCTGACTGAAACTATCCGCCACGGCGTCATCGCAGTTGAAGGGTGTGGCCGTCCGCTCAAATATCTCACTGCGTAACTCGGCATCGTCCGCAGCGGCCTCCAGCACCCGCCAGACACGTCGATCCAGATCTTCACGAACGTGAGCGGCATCGGCGGTCCCTCCCAGCTTGACCAGCAACTGAAACAAGCTGTCGGAAGCCGGCTCGTCCTTGAGCCCGGCCCACAGAACATCTTTATCGGCAAACCCATCCACCCCATCATCCGGCAGCCAGATTTCACGGGCACGCTGTTCGTTCAACCGCGGAATGTCATCCTCCATGAACCCCATGCCAGTGCCGATTCGAGTGCGCAAATCCTCCAGTGCTTGCCGTGTGGGTACATCCAGCGGGTTGTGCCGCAGGTTGAAGGTCTCGGCCAGGCGCAGGGGCAACGCGAACAGCCCGTCGGGCAGCGTCAGGATGTCATTCTGGCGCAAGTCGACAAGGTCCAGGTGAGGCAGGCGCAGTAAACCGTTGGGGAACGCCTTGAGCTGACAGTCACGCAGGATAAGTTCACGCAGCCCGAACATGCGCCTGACATCCGGAGGGTCCACCAACGGGTTTTCACTGAGGTTCAGCGTCTGCAGGTCCTGCATGTTGGCCAGGCGGCCGCGGTCATACTGATTCAATTGCAGTTTATTGTTGGCCAGGACCAATTGCTCCAACTCCGGCATCTGCGACAACACTTCAGGCAAGCGGGTCAGTTGATTACCGGCCAAGTCCAGACTGTGCAGCCCTTTGAAATGCTTGAGAAAATAGCCGACATCATCGTTGAGCTTGAGGTTTGCCAGCGACAAGCTTTGCACATGTTCAAAACTCACTTGGGGCGGCAACGTGGGCAAGCGTCCTCGAAGCAGGTCATCCAACGACACACCGGGCACTTTTACACCGTCGCGACCCGGCACACGGATCATGCGCCGCCAACAATGCTCGAGGGCATTCACCGTTTGCGTGCGACTCAGGCGAAAGTCCCACAACGAGCCATCCTCAGCGGTGTAGCCCGATATATCGTTGCGCCAGGCTTTCAACGCGCGATGCAACAGTTGGTACTCTTGCTCAAGGGCCTCAACTGCCCTGGCCCGCGACAGGTGGTCGGTGCCGGCTTGCTGAATGAATGCTGACACCTCCCTGTCGGTGAGCAGCGGGTAGAGCTTCCTGACCTTGCGCGCCAGCGCCGCCGGCGGCGCCTCTACCGGCAGCAGTTGCGCCTGGATGCACGCAGTCGGCTCCTCGGGCATTCCCCGCTCCGGCCACAGGTAGCCGGAGACACGACGCCGGTTTTTCTGGACCGCCATCTGTATCTTATGGCGCAACATAGCGGCTCCCGACGGCGCATCCACGCCCATGTCCGTGCGGCGTGCGACAGGCAAGGCATCGACCACTGCCTGGTAAAACCCCTCCGGCTCGGCCGAGACATCGCCCAACGGTAATCCAATGTCATTCACAGCCTGAAAGCCGGCTGCCGTCTGCAGCACCGTGCATTTTGTGGCGGCAGTTGCCGGGCCGACCTCGTTCACGACAGTGCCAAGCAACGTCTGATCGCGAACCTGTAGCAACAGCTCCTTCGGCCAGTCCGGTAGATGCCCCAGCATCCCGACAGCCACGCGGCGTGTCGCATCGTTGGCCAGTGCCGGAAGGTACAACCCCAGTAGCGCGTTGTCCTCCTCAATGACGACAGCCGCCTCACGGGCCTTCTGGGCAAGGCTCAGGGGGAGCCGTTTGGTGTTGCGCACGTGCAGTCGCTGCGCGCTGCTTGCCTGGTTCAACAACTCCTGGCCGATCCGTGCCGGCAACTGCGGGAATCGCGCTCTCATCGCCACCAACTCATGCGTGGCAACGCCGTCATGGTCGCGGTACAACTGCTCATGGAGCGTTTGCTGGTGTTGCTTGATCGCGTTTAGCAAGCGCTTCGACAACACTTTCTCGGAGTGCTCACCCTCCCCAACAATTGCCTACACTCCTCACCGTCCAACGCTTTCAACAGAGTCGACATCACCTCCCCGGCCTTGAGTTGCTCCTGAGTCATATGAATGCTCAGGTCCTCGTAGTCAAAAGGAGCCACCTCAGGGTAGCGCTCCACCAGGTCACCGTGCGCATCCAGCACTTCGAAAAAACGTCCCTTGGGCCAGCCGCTCAGCAAGGGCAAGGCCAGTAGCTGAGTGCGAGCCGTACGGGCATGGGGACGCATGTCGCGCTCCAGGAAGTACTTCAAGTCGTGAATCTTGCTCAATTGTCGAAAGCGCGCCACACAGTCCTGGAACCGTGCGGGCAACGCCTCATGCTCCAGGTTCAATCGAGCCAATTGCTCGCGTGATATTCCGACGACAGAGGCCAAGCTTTCCAGATGTTCATGGGGCAGAACGGCCAGGCTGGGATCCAGGCGAGACAAATGATAAACCGGGTCATGCCAGCGCTCCGGGCGCTCAAAAACATGCTGCCAGCCTCCTTCGTTGTTATGCACCAGGGGCGGACGATACGCATCGGGTCGTCGCGGGTGGTTGATGCGCCACTGATCGATGTCAGCGTCATAGTCAATGGCATAGAGATCGCCGTCCATTTTGATACAGGACTGGCCGTTGACTTGGTAAACCCCCTGGGCACTGGGCACCGCCTGTTCATCCAGCACCAGCGCCTGGCGGTAAGCAGACAACCGCGGGCGCCATAACTTCGACTGCCCATTGGCCGGGGTCACTGCCTCCATCGTGTCGAAGAACTGCGTCGACCCCGTAAGCTTGCGTTTGAGCGAACCCACCACGCGCCCACCCGCGGCAAACAGCGCCATGGTCGCAATGCTCTCGGCCACATTGATCAGATGGCGCAGCGCTGCAGTCTGGTCGCCATGGGCCCAGTCCTCGACACCGTCGAACACTTCTCCCAGCAATTGACCGATGGCCACACCCATCATCAGTTGCCCCAAGACAGGCACCACAAACGCGGCCACATTCAATACGTCGAGGGCCGCATCCAGGTAGCCTTGCAGGCGCTTCTCACGCGCGTCTTCGTCCACTTGTGCCACGGGTACCGCCAATGCCAAGGCGTCGAACTGGAGTTTCCCCACACAGGCACCGAAGAAAAACGCCGACAGGCTGTGTGAACTCACTACGGCTTCCAGGCGACCCACCGTGCGGTTCTTGTCGAACTCGGCATAGAAATCCACTCGCTCGGACTCATCCAGATACCCGTTGAAAAACGCCCGGTAGCTGGGCACCTGCAATTTCAACGACAGGTACTCCTTGAAGTCGTCCAGGCTCTGATACTCAAACCAGGGTCGCACCGGCTCGTTGGGCATATAGATTGCAAACCCGCCAGCCGCAAGGCTGCCCGAGGCAGCCTCACAGAACACCAGTACACCCCAGAGGCATGCCCCCCTATGTTCAGGCCCTGCCAGATCATGGGCTTCCCGCCCGGCGACAAGTATCCAAGCTCCAGGACTGGGCGGTCAGCCTTGATCAGTGCGAGTATTCGAGCGTGAGTGGTTTCACGGATGTCCCCCTTGGCCAACGCGATATGCAGGTCGGTCTGCATGTCGAGGCAACGGGACTGGCCGATGTCCGCGACCGCGGGGTTGTAGCTCAACTCCCCCTCGCTGACGGTGGCCGAAGGCGGCAGCCCGAGGATATCGACGATGTGTTTCTGATAGGTCGCGCCCAGGTCCAGTTCGCGGCAATAACCGACAAACGCCTCTGCCGAAAGACTCGGCGCCACCTGTTTGGAAGACGCCAAACGAATCACGGCATCAACCGGTAAGGCACCGTCGGCTTGGGCCTGGGTGAAATTCTGCATAGCGGCCTGCACCAATGTGTGCCGGGTAACAGTGACCGTCTTTATCAGTTGACCACCCAGGCTCGGAAGCACACCGCTCAGTTCGCGCTTGGGCAGTTCCAACACGTCACGCTCCACATCCAGCGTATTGATCCCCTTGCCCTCCAGGAAAAACTTGAGCTGCTCCACACAGAAGCGATCCAAAGGGCGCAGGCGGGCCAGGCGCTCCTTGGCGCGTTTACGCAGCGCTTCACTGTCAATGTGCGCTTGCTCCAGCGCACGCGATGTTTCGGGCTTGGCCTTGACCAACCAGTGCGGCAAGGTCTGGCGCAGTACCCGGGCCTTGCTCAGGTCACCCGTCAAATCAAGCAAGACCGTCTCCAGTTCGTCGTGCGTGACGGATTTCGCCACGCCACTCCATTCACGTTGTTGCGTCATCAAAACGCTCCTTAAATGCGGAAATTGATGACCCCACAGCCTAAGCGCGACGAGTGCCGGAACCCATTCGAATAGTGCCCCGGTCAGCCGTCGGATTGACCCGGAATTTGCGTCGAAGCCATAACCCTTTACCACCCCTCAATTACAGGCCCCGTGGGTCGATGCCCGCCGTTACGCGCCAGCCATCAAGTCGACTTATAACTTATTGTTCTAAAACTCCCACAAATGCCTCGGGTCAGTTTCTGGGTGTGCGCCCTTCAGGCGCTGTGAGTTTTAGTCTCCCCAACGGAAAAACCGGTAAGGAATTTATGTGCGGATTAGCTGGAGAATTACGTTTCGATGCCCAACCTGCCGACCTGGCTGCGATTGAGCGCATCACCCACCACTTGGCCCCTCGTGGCCCCGACGCCTGGGGTTTTCATGCCCAGGGGCCGATTGCCCTAGGCCACCGACGCCTGAAAATCATGGACCTGTCCGACGGCTCGGCCCAACCGATGGTAGACGCCCACCTGGGCCTGTCCCTGGCCTTCAATGGCGCCATCTATAATTTCCCGGAACTGAGAGAAGAGCTGGAAGCCCTGGGCTACGCCTTCTACTCCGGTGGCGACACCGAAGTGCTGCTCAAGGGCTATCACGCCTGGGGCGAAGCACTGCTGCCCAAGCTCAACGGCATGTTTGCCTTTGCCATCTGGGAGCGTGATGCCCAGCGTCTGTTTATCGCCCGGGATCGCCTTGGCGTGAAACCGTTGTACCTGTCGCGCACCGGCCAGCGTTTGCGCTTTGCCTCCGCCCTGCCGGCGCTGCTCAAAGGCGGCGACATCAACCCGATCCTCGATCCGGTGGCGCTCAACCATTACCTGAACTTCCACGCCGTGGTGCCGGCACCGCGCACCTTGCTTGCAGGCATTGAAAAACTGCCACCGGCGAGCTGGATGCGCATCGATGCCCACGGCAAGACCGAACAGAAAACCTGGTGGACCCTGCCCTACGGCCCCGTGAGGATGAGCGCAATCTCACCCTGGAAGACTGGACCGACCGCGTGCTGGATAGCACCCGCGAAGCCGTGGCCATCCGCCAACGTGCGGCGGTGGACGTGGGCGTGCTGCTTTCCGGGGGCGTCGATTCGAGCATGCTCGTCGGCCTGCTGCGTGAAGTCGGCGTACAGGATCTTTCGACCTTCTCTATCGGCTTCGAAGACGCCGGTGGCGAGGCCGGCAACGAGTTCCAGTATTCGGACCTGATTGCCAAGCACTACGGCACCCGCCACCACCAGTTGCGCATCGCCGAAAGCGAGATCATCGAGCAACTGCCCGCCGCGTTCCGCGCCATGAGCGAGCCGATGGTCAGCCATGACTGCATCGCCTTCTACCTGCTGTCGCGGGAAGTGGCCAAGCATTGCAAGGTGGTGCAGAGCGGCCAGGGTGCCGACGAGCTCTTCGCCGGTTACCACTGGTACCCGCAGGTGGACGGTGCCAGCGACCCGTATGCGGCCTATCGCGAGGCGTTTTTCGACCGCAGCTACGATGACTACGCCGCCACTGTCGCGCCGAAATGGCTGACGGCCAATGACGCCGCTGGCGACTTCGTGCGCGAACACTTTGCCATGCCCGGCGCCGACGCCGCGGTGGACAAAGCCTTGCGCCTGGACAGCACGGTGATGCTGGTGGACGACCCGGTCAAACGCGTCGACAACATGACCATGGCCTGGGGCCTGGAAGCGCGTACGCCGTTCCTGGATTACCGCTTGGTGGAACTGTCGGCCCGCGTGCCGGGCAAATTCAAACTGCCCGACGGCGGGAAGCAGGTCTTGAAAGAAGCCGCACGCCGGGTGATTCCCAGCGAAGTCATCGACCGCAAGAAAGGCTACTTTCCGGTCCCCGGCCTCAAGCACTTGCAGGGCGACACTCTCAACTGGGTACGTGAACTGCTCTTGGATCCGAGCCAGGATCGCGGCCTGTTCAACCCCGCCATGCTCGACCGCCTGCTCACCGACCCGCAGGGCCAACTGACCCCATTGCGCGGCTCCAAGCTGTGGCAACTGGCGGCGCTGAACCTGTGGCTCAGCGAACAAGGAATCTGATTGATGAAACCTCTCGCGGCGGCTTACAGCCAACGTTTGCTCAAGGGCCAGGCGCCGACCTACGAACGCCTGCAAGCCCGTCTGGCTGAAGATGGCAGCCCACTGGGCGCAGAACCCATCGCCGTACATTGCGGTTGGGGCCGGTTGTTGATCGGCCATACATTTCCCGACCCCGCCAGCCTCGCTCAGGAGTTGCTCAACGAGCAAGCCGGCGAACGGGATATCGCGCTGTATGTGGCCGCGCCCCAGCAGATCCTGGGGATCGACCCGCAGCAGTTATTCCTCGACCCGTCCGACACCCTGCGCTTGTGGTTCACCGACTATCGCCCCGCCACCCGTGTGTTTCGCGGCTTTCGGATTCGCCGGGTCCAAAGCGAGGCGGATTGGCTGGCGGTGAACCAGCTTTATCAAGGGCGCGGCATGTTGCCGGTCGATGCCGAACGCCTCACGCCGCGCCATCAAGGTGGCCCGGTGTACTGGCTGGCAGAAGACGAGGACAGCGGCGCGGTGATCGGCAGCGTGATGGGCCTCAATCATCAGAAAGCCTTTCACGACCCGGAAAACGGTTGCAGCCTATGGTGCCTGGCGGTGGACCCACAATGCACCCGCCCCGGTGTGGGTGAAGTGCTGGTGCGCCACCTGGTGGAGCACTTCATGAGCCGTGGCCTGAGCTACCTGGACCTGTCGGTGTTGCACGATAACCGCCAGGCCAAGAACCTCTATGCCAAGCTCGGGTTTCGCGCGCTGACCACGTTTGCAATCAAGCGCAAGAACGGCATCAACCAACCGCTGTTTCTTGGCCCTGGGCCACAGGCAGGGTTTAACCCCTATGCGCGAATCATCGTCGAGGAAGCCCATCGGCGCGGCATCGATGTGCAGGTCGATGACGCGGATGCCGGGTTATTCACCTTGAGCCACGGCGGCCGCCGCGTGCGTTGTCGTGAATCCCTGAGCGACTTGACCAGCGCCATCAGCATGACCCTGTGCCAGGACAAAAGCCTGACCCACAAGGTGCTCAAAGCCGCCGGTTTGCAACTGCCGTCGCAGCAATTGGCCGGCAGCGCCGACGACAATCTGGAGTTTCTCGACGAGCACCAGCGCATCGTGGTCAAGCCGCTGGACGGTGAGCAAGGCCAGGGCGTGGCCGTGGACCTGCGGACGATTGAAGAAGTGCAGCACGCCATTGAAGCGGCGCGCCAGTTCGACAGCCGGGTGCTGCTGGAGAGTTTTCACGAAGGCCTGGACCTGCGCATCCTGGTAATCGGTTTCGAGGTGGTCGCGGCGGCGATTCGTCGCCCGGCGGAAGTCACCGGCGATGGGCATCACTCGATCGGCGCCTTGATTGAGGCCCAGAGCCGTCGCCGTCAGGCGGCCACTGATGGCGAAAGTAAAATCCCCCTCGACGCCGAAACCCAACGCACCCTTCACGCGGCCGGCTTCGACTACAGCAGCGTTTTGCCGCAAGGCCAAACCCTGGCCGTGCGCCGCACGGCCAACCTGCACACCGGCGGTTGCCTGGAAGACGTCACCGCGATCTTGCACCCCACGCTGGTGGACGCCGCCATACGCGCCGCCCGTGCTCTGGATATCCCGATGGTGGGCCTGGACCTGATGGTGCCCGCCGCCGACCAACCCGAGTATGTGTTTATCGAAGCCAACGAACGGGCCGGATTGGCCAATCATGAACCGCAGCCGACGGCTGAGCGGTTTGTGGATTTGTTGTTTCCCCACAGTTAGCCAAGTGCTTGAGAGGTGGGTTGCCTGATCTGCCCTCATCGCGGGCAAGCCCGCTCCACATTGGAATGCGATTAACTGTGGGAGCCGGGCTTGCCCGCGATGAGGCCTTTAGAGGCACTACATCCTTACAAGCCAACAGGAGTCTTTATGAGCCGAACCATCCCCGAACCGGACCTCAACTACCTGCAAAAGTGCTGCTGGAAATGCTCGCCATTCCCAGCCCCACCGGGTTTACCGACACCATCGTGCGCTATGTCGCCGAGCGCCTGGAAGAACTTGGCATCCCGTTTGAAATGACCCGGCGCGGCACCATCCGCGCCACCCTCAAGGGCCAGAAAAACAGCCCAGACCGTGCGGTGTCCGCCCACTTGGACACCATCGGTGCCGCCGTGCGAGCGATCAAGGACAACGGCCGCCTGACCCTGGCGCCCGTAGGCTGCTGGTCCAGCCGCTTCGCCGAAGGCAGCCGGGTCAGTCTGTTCACCGACAACGGCGCGATCCGTGGCAGCGTGTTGCCATTGATGGCGTCCGGGCATGCGTTCAACACCGCCGTGGATGAGATGCCGGTGAGCTGGGACCACGTGGAGCTGCGCCTCGACGCCTACTGCGCAACCCGCGCCGATTGCGATTCGCTGGGAATCAGCGTCGGTGACTATGTGGCCTTCGACCCCCTGCCCGAGTTCACCGAAAGCGGGCATATCAGCGCCCGTCACCTGGATGACAAAGCCGGTGTCGCCGCCCTCCTCGCTGCGCTGAAGGCAATCATCGACAGCGGCGAGCCGTTGCTGATCGACTGCCATCCGCTGTTCACCATCACCGAAGAAACCGGCAGTGGCGCTGCCGCTGCCCCTGCCTTGGGATGTCAGTGAGTTCGTGGGGATCGACATTGCCCCGGTCGCCCCGGCCAACATTCCAGCGAGCATGCGGTGAGCGTGGCCATGCAGGATTCGGGCGGGCCTTATGACTATCATTTGTCCCGGCATTTGCTGCGCCTGGCGTCGGATAACGACTTGCCGGTACGCCGCGACCTGTTCCGTTACTACTTCAGCGATGCCCATTCGGCCGTGACCGCCGGCCACGATATCCGCACCGCGTTGCTGGCATTCGGATGCGATGCCACCCATGGCTACGAACGCACCCACATCGACAGCCTCGCGGCGCTAAGCCGCTTGCTCGGCGCGTATATTCTCAGCCCGCCGGTGTTCGCCAGCGATGCGCAGCCGGCCCAAGGCTCACTGGACCGTTTCAGTCATCAACTGGAGCACGAAACGCAGATGGAGAGCGATACACGGGTGCCGTCGGTGGATAGCCTGGTTGGCCAGAAGTCCTGACGCTGGCAACTGCTGGTAACAAGGGCCCCGGCGCAGTAGCATCGCCGGGACCCAACACCTGAGGCTTGTATGCTGATTCCCTACGACGCACTTGAAGTCGACACCCTGACGCGCCTCATCGAAGACTTCGTCACCCGTGACGGCACCGACAACGGCGATGACACGCCCCTGGAAACCCGCGTGCTGCGTGTGCGCCAGGCGTTGACCAAAGGCCAGGCACTGATTGTGTTCGACCCGGAAAGCGAGCAGTGCCAGTTGATGCTCAAGCACGATGTGCCCAAGCATCTGTTCGACTGACGCCTAGAGGTTGGGCACTTGCACCGGGTGAGTGGTGGCGCAGTGGCGATCGAGGATCTTTTGATAGACCTCGGCGCGATGGACGTGCACCCCGGCCGGCGCTTCAACGCCGAACTTCACGTGGTTACCGTTCAACTCAAGGATGTGCACGGCGATGTCATCGCCAATGGAGATGACTTCGCCTACGGCGCGGCTTAAGACCAGCATGGCGTTTGTCCTTTTAACAGTGAAAGGACTTCGACCATGCGCGCAGGGAGAAGAGGCATCAATGCCTTGCAGCGAAATCAGTCAGACCCTACATACATGGGTAATTTCCTGACAGACCACAGACTGATCAGCCTCTGGCTGCCTGAGCTTTAGCACGCATCTTGTCGGCCATGCTGGTCATTTCGTCATAGAGCAACTGCGGGTTCTTCTGCTTCAACGCCCATGCCATGCGCCCCTGCTCGTGGGGCAGGATCATGAACTCGCCTTCTGCAACGCGCTGGTAAATATAGTCAGCGATGTCGGCCGCCGAAATGGGCGAGCTTTCCAGCAACTTGCCGACCTGGGCTTTCATGGCTGGCGTTGGGCCACGGAACGAGTCCAGCAGGTTGGTCTGGAAGAACGATGGGCAAACGACGTGCACGCCGACTTCCTGCTGTTTGAGCTCCACCAGCAAACTTTCCGACAGCGCCACCACGCCAGCCTTGGCCACGTTGTAGTTGCTCATGGCCGGGCCTTGCATCAGCGCTGCCATGGAGGCGATGTTGATGATGCGCCCCTTGCTTTTTTCCAGCAGCGGCAGGAACGCCTTGCAGCCCTTGACCACGCCCATCAGGTTGATCGCGATCTGCCAGTCCCAATCCTCCAGGGATAGCTCGGCGAAGAACCCGCCCGAAGCCACGCCGGCATTGTTGACGATCACATCGATGCCACCGAGCTTGACCTCACAGGCTTGGGCAAACGCAGTGAGCTGGCTGTAATCGCGCACATCACAGCGCTGGATAAAACCATCGCCACCTGCTTCGCGAACCAATTTGAGGGTTTCCTGCAGGCCTGCCTCACTGACGTCCGACAACGCCAACTGCCAACCCTCACGGGCCCAGCGCAGAGCGATTTCACGACCCAGGCCGGACCCGGCGCCAGTGATCATCATGCGATTTTGCATAGGAAGTAGCCTTGTGGTTCACGGTAGAAGTGATCGGCAGTGTAGCGAAGGTTTTTCCTGCACCCACGCACCATCAGGGTGATGAATGCCCCAGGCAAACCCGCGGGCGGGTCGGATGCTCTCCTATGACCTAAGTTCAATCTTTTCAACTAGGCCGTCAGGAGTGCGAGCGAATTAAAAGAAATAAGCATGTTTGCGAAATGCTTTAAAAAAACTTGGAATTTTCTACGAGTGCACACAGTCGGAGTTGGTAAGGCGTCCGCAATTAACTTGCGGGCCTATCGTTGAATAACCGGTCTTGCAGAAGGCCTATAAGGAAAAAAAATATGAGCCTCATTCTGATCATTATCCTGATCCTCCTGCTGGTCGGTGGCCTGCCAGTATTCCCGCACTCCCGTAACTGGGGTTATGGCCCGTCGGGTATCCTCGGGGTTGTCCTGGTTGTTCTGCTGGTGCTGTTGTTGCTCGGTCGGATATAAAGACAGCGCAAAAAAAGAGGCCTCTACAGGCCTCTTTTTATTGCCGGTTAGTTAGTCCGGCTTGCCATTAACCACACCAGCGGTGTTGTCCAACAGGCTCTTGGTAGCCGTTTGCAAGAACGACTCAAGCTTCTGCTTCAGCGCCGCCTCGTCCGGCGATTCAGGAATCACTTTGCCGGTAGGGTTGGCGCCCAGTTCGTATTCCCACAGTTTCGGCGGCATTTCCTTGGGCAGTACGAGAATGCGGTCTGCTGTCACCAGCGCCACGGTCTGATCGCTGCCCGATGGCTTGATCACGCCAAAGCCCTTGTCGCCTTCCGGCAGGTTCAGCAAGTCACGGCCCCAGCACTGGTGCAGGGTGTCGCCACCGAGGCGGCCCATGATGGTCGGCACGATGTCGATCTGCGTACCCACGGTGTGGTCACGCTCGCCGAACTTCTCCTGCATGCCCGGTGCAATCATCAGCATCGGCACGTTGAAGCGCCCCAGGTCCATCTCGGTGATTTGCTGCTCGTTGCCGAAGCCGTGGTCACCCACGATCACGAACAAGGTTTCCTTGAAGTACGGCTCCTTGCGGGCCTTTTCAAAGAACTGGCCCAGGGCCCAGTCGGAGTAGCGCATCGCCGTCAAATGCTCGTTGAGGCTGCCACGGTCGGTGACTTTCTCGACCGGCAATGGGGTCGGCAAGGCGTACGGCGTGTGGTTGGACAGGGTTTGCAGCAGCGCGTAGAACGGCTTGCCGCCTTCACGTGCCTTCAACTCTTCCAGGCCACGGTTGAACATGTCCTGGTCGGACACGCCCCACGTCGGGTCGGAGAACACCGGGTTGACGAAGTCATTTCGACCAATGAAGTTGGTCATGCCCTGGTTGCTGAAGAAGCCCGACTGGTTGTCCCAGGCGAAGTCGCCGTTGTAGACATACACGTCGTCAAACTTGCGCGTGCTGAGCAACTGCGGCAAGCCCGACAGCTTGTGGCTGCCTTCGGGGGTCTGCATCAGGTATTCGAAGCCCGGCAGGTTCGGGAAGCACGCCATGGTGGCGAACATACCCTGGTGGGTGTGGGTGCCGTTGGAGAAGAAACGGTCGAACAGCAGGCCTTCCTTGGACAGTTTGTCGAAGTACGGCGTGATATTGCCCGGACGACCTAGGGCGCCCACCGAGTGACCGGCAAAGCTCTCCATCAGGATCACGACCACGTTCTTGATCGGCAGGGTCTTTTCGGCCGGTGGCGTGTAGTCACGGCGCACGGCGGCGATATCGGCATCCACCAGTTTCTCTTGCGGCAGCACCAGCATGTCACGCACGGTCTGGGTGGCCAGCGGTTGATCCAGGGTGGCTTTCCAGACGTTGGAACGGTCCTCGGAGAAACGCGATTTGGCCGCCGCGATCAACGACAAAGTGCCATTGAGGCCCAACTGGTTGGCGAAGTTCGAGTCGGTGGTGTAGACGTCACCCCAACGCAATGGCGGACCTTGGCGCAGGGTGCCACGGATGGCAACCACGGCAACCAGCAAGCAGACCACGAACACCGCGCTGCGCATGTACCACGGCGCGACCTGGCGGGTGCTGATGCTGCCGCCACTGAACGGGCCACGCGGGCGGGTGGCGCGGTCAGCGCCTTTGAACGCAATGCTCAGGATCAGCGTACCGACGGCCCAGGCCAGCAGGTAGCGCACCACCGGGAAACCGTACCAGAGCATGCTCATCACAGTTTTCGGGTCTTCCTTCACGTACTGGAACACCAGGCCGTTGAGGCGCTGGTGAAACTCACGGTAGAAGTCCATTTCCATCAGGCCCAGGAACAGGGCAATGCTGGAGGCAATGGTCAACCAGAAACGAAAGAAGCCACGTGCCGCCATGGCCCGAACGCTGAACAGTGCCAGCAGCAGCGGAACCAGCGCATACATCACAAAGCGGATGTCAAAGCGCGTGCCGTTGGCGAACGCTTCAAGGAAGGTCGAGGCCGGGGTGTCGAGGATCATCTCGCGGTTGTAGACCAGCAGCGCCAGGCGCAGCAGGGAGAACATCACCATCATGACCAGCGCGCAGAGCAGCGTGTATGCCAGATGGGATTTGACGGTCGGTTGCAGCAGGCGATTAGAAGCTCGCTGCTGATTCAGGGCGTCCGGGTTTGCCATGTCGTTTCAGGACCCATTGGAAGTTTAAGTAGCGAAATATTGCAGCGGCCCCTATCCAGACTCAAGCATGTAAGAACGGGCAGGCAGCGCTTTGGCGCGAATGGTGCCCCATCACTGCCAGCAACGCTATTGATTACTGAGGGTTAGAGATGCTTGATGACGGATTCCCTAGCGAAAAAAAGACTTTTCCGACAAGGAAACGAAGCGTGGGAATTATCCAAAACGAGTTGTGAAAATTCTGTGCACCGAATATTTCGACACACAAATCTTCAGGGCTCACCGAAAGTGAATGTGGGAGCGGGCTTGCTCGCGAATGCAGTGGGTCAGCCAACACATCTGTGACTGAAACACCGAATTCGCGAGCAAGCCCGCTCCCACATTGGGAATGCGTTCACATTGGAATCAATGAAACACTCAGATCCGCACGTTGCCTCGCGGCCCGGCAATTGCCCAGATAATCAGGCCCAGCACCGGCAACAGCAGGATCAAGAGAATCCACAACACTTTGGCGCCCGTGCTTGCGCCGCTTTTGAACACGTTGATGATCGCCCAGATATCCAGCGCCAGGATGATCAGCCCGATCAAGCCGTTAAAGGTGGAACCCATGGTGTCGCTCCTAAAGTGAGGGCATGCACTTGTAGGATAGTCAGCCCTGGCGTGGGTTCCGTTTTATTTCAGACGTGTAGGGCGATTCGCAGCGCTTCCAGCGATGGCTCGCCCTTGATGCCCACTTCGGCGCACAGTTCCAACACGCGAGGCAGGTCGTTGCCGTACACCAGCACGGCCTGGATCTCGTCATCCAGCAATTGGCTGAAGTCCAGCAGCACATAGCCACCGTCTTCCGGGCTGAGGGCGCTCATCTGGATCTGGATGCGATTCAGCGCGGTGAGGTCTTCGGTCTTGGCCAGTTGCTTGGGCTTGAGATTGAACGCAACGCCGGGACCGAACGACGCCACGATCTGCGCAAACAGGTCACCATAGGTATCGGCCTGGAACAGTACGGTGTCCGGCAGGCTGCCAACCACCACCCACTCACCCAGTGGAATTGGGAAAGTGTCGTCGTAGTTGATATCCGGATTGGCCGCCAGAAACGCCGCTGGATCCGCGTAGGCCTGGGCCGCCTCAGTGGCGATGCGCGCCACTTCGTCTTCGCCCATGACGCCGGCGCTGATTTTGCTGATGAGTTCGACGAGGGCGGTTTTCATGGGGCGATCCTGTGGCGGGCTGGTTTTTGAGGGCGCAAAGCCTACACCAGTTTCTGCAACTTCGCCGCCGTATCCACTGCGCCCATGGTTTGCGCCGCCGCCAATGCGGTTGCGCCCTGGGCATCAACAGCCTTGGGGTTGGCGCCCTGGCCGAGCAGGTAGTCGAGCATTTCCACGCGGTTGAACATTGCCGCCATCATCAACGCCGTACGGCCATCGGACGACGCTGCATCCACCGGCGCCCCGCCTTCGATCAGCGCCTTGACCACGTCGAGGTTGCCCTTGAACGCTGCGCCGGCAATCGGCAACTGGTTCTTGTCGTTGGCGATCAGTGGGTCTGCCTTGAATTCCAGCAACACTTTTACCGCTTCGGCGTGGCCATGGTAGGCCGCGAGCATCAGCAAGGTGTCGCCATTGTGATTGCGAAAGTTCGCCGGCAGGCCTTTGGCCAAAAGCGCTGCAAGCATGGCTGCGTCGCCTCGGCGGGCCACGTCGAACACCTGCTCGGCAAATTCGGCGGCTTCGTCTTCGGTCATTTGTTTGGCTTGGTCTGACATGTGGGGGCTCCTTGTCTGGTCCTTTATATGGCGCCCAGTGTCGCGAGGGAGTTCCCACATGTCATGGCTTTTTTGTCAAAAGCGCCCATAGTCAGAATCAATAATGCTGCCGTTAATAACGCTGCAGTTAATAACGAAAGTGGCCGCCCTGGATCTGTGCCATCAATTCATCAGTCACCGGCACGTAGCAGTCCGACCCCGGCAACCAGGCGTACACCGGGTCGTTACCGGCCTTTTCCGGATCGAACGCCTCTTCCTTGAGTCGCACTTTCTGGTACTTGAACGTGCCCGTGGTTTCCATCTTCACCTTGATGCGCAGGAACAGCGGCACCGCATAGTGCGGCAATTGGCCGTGAGCAAATTGCAGCAACTCGCGCATATCCAGGGCTGCCAGGGACTCGCTTGGGGTGATGGCGACCATACCGGCGCGGCCGTTGGTGTTTTCGATTTCCACGCCATAGGCCACGACTTCGGCAATTTGCGGGTGTTGCAGCAGGACGTTTTCCACTTCGGTGGTGGAGACGTTTTCACCTTTCCAGCGATAGGTATCCCCAGGCGATCAACAAATTGCGCATGGCCGAAGCCGATGCTGCGCACCAGGTCACCGGTATTGAAGTAACGGTCGCCCTTCTCGAACACGTCAGTGAGGATCACCTTGCGGTTCTTTTCCGGGTCGGTGTAGCCGTCGAAGGGCGATTTCTCATCGATCCTGGCGAGCAGCAGGCCCTGCCCGCCCGTCTGCACCTTGCGCATGAAACCATCACTGCCCCGCAGCGGCTCGCCGTTGTCGTGGGCGTAGTCCTAACGCCCAATGCTGCAGGCAGAAGCCTACGGTATTGTCGAAATTCAATATGTTGGTGAAGCCGATATTGCCATCGCTGGCGGCATACAGTTCACAGATATGCTCGACACCGTAACGCGCCTTGAACTGCGCCCACACTCCAGGGCGCAGGCCGTTGCCGACCATCTTGGTCACGCGGTTGTCGCGATCGCTTGCACTCGGCGGCTGGTCGAGCAGGTAGCGGCACAGTTCGCCGACATAACCCAGGGTGGTCGCCTTGAACTTGCGCGCATCGTCCCAGAACTGGCTGGCGCTGAACTTACGCCGAATAGCAAACCCGGAAGCACCGACAATCGCCGAGCCCCAGCACACGCAAAGGCCCGTGGCGTGGTAAAGCGGCAACGTGCAATACAGGACATCTTCCGGACCCATGTCCAGAGCAATGCTGCCGAAGCTCACCGCCGTCTTGGTCCAACGGCCATGTTTCATGATGCCGGCCTTGGGCAGCCCGGTGGTGCCGGAGGTGTAGATATAGAAGCAAGGGTCGTTGAAGAAGATGTGCGCGGTGCTGGTTGGGTTCTCTACCGAGCACTCGGCGCTGTCAGCCAGCAGATCGCTATACCCTTCGGGCACTGCGCCGGCCTGTTGATCGGCGACGAACCAGGTGCGCTCTGCGCGAATGCCCACCTGATCACGCACCGCGGCATAGGCCGCCACCAATTCTGCGCCGACCACAATTGCCACAGGACTCACCAGATTCAGGCTGTGCACCAGCGCGCCTTGAGTTTGCGCGGTGTTGAGCATGGCGCAGATGCCACCCAGCTTGGCCACGGCCAATACATTGAGCAGCAGTTCCGGGCGGTTTTCGATAAACAGCGCCACCACGTCGCCCTTGACGATGCCCTGGGCTTGCAGGTGGTGGGCAATGCGGTTGGCCTGCTGGTTGGCTTCGCGGTAGCTGAGCACGCGGTCGCCATACAGCAATGCGGCACCGTCTGGGTTGCGCTGGGTGGCTTGCTCAAAGTGCCAGCCCAGACCACAAGACTGCGCAGGGTCAGTGACGTTGGCGGCGCGCATGCCGCGCACAACCCGTGGCAGCGCGCGAACAATGGCGGGCACCTTACGCAGCATCATGCCCCAGGTGATCATGTCGTTTTGCGGGTGGCTCATGGGGAACGTCCTTTTCTTATTGTTCGATATGCCTTGCAGGAAAATACGTCAGCCCCTCTTCGGCTGTACACGCAGGATTTGAAATGTTTTGTATCCCGAAGGACGTCCGCTGAAAAAAGGAATTAAGCAGCCTAAAGGAAGTCTTTATGGATATCGGCGCGCCAAACCACGTGGGTCGAGTAGCGCAAAATGCAGGATGCATGATGGCCATTCATGCAAATTGCACGAAACCGAAAATGTGTTATTTTTTCAAACTACTGATTTATAAAGATTTTTCTGAAAATCAATAGCTGGCACAATCACTGCACCTATCACTCCATGCTTGCCAACTTGAGCCAACGGAGCTGATAGACATGAGCCTGATCCAAGATAAATTCGCTTCTGTATTTTCCAACTACGACGTCACCACCCAGCCACGTCCAGACGGCGGCATCCTGTTGACCCTGCGCAACAGCGAAGGCAAACAGGTCAAGCGTTCCATCTCGTACCAGCAACTGCACACCGCTGACCAACTGACCTGGGTCATCAGCGCCATTCGCCGTGATCTGGCCGAACAAGCCAGCGAACTGCCACAGATTTCGATGCTGCAAAGCCAGAACCGCTTTGCCCTGCCGACCTATCATTCGGCTTAAACGCAAGACGTGAAAAGGGCCGCGACGCTATTGAGCATCGCGGCCCTTTTTCGTGGGCTCAACACAGTCCTTGTCGCGCCGCTTCGTTCATTGCCTGTACGCGGTTGGAAACTTCCAATTTGCCGTAGATATTGCGCAGATGGAATTTCACCGTGGCTTGTGACGTCGCGCGAATCTGGCTGATTTCCCAGACGGTCTTGCCCTCTACGGCCCAGCGGAGTATCTCCAGCTCCGATGGGGTCAAGGGCTTGCCGACAAGCTCAGGCGACGCCTGAGCGCATTGGGCACGGAATAAAGTGGAAGAACCGATTCCTTGGGGCCTTTCATTACATTCTCTCCTTCTTACTGGCTAGCGCCCTATCACCCTTCAGTTCCTCCCTATTGACAGGTGATATAAACGTTGATGCCGCAGAGAGTTACATAACAAATGGAACTAAGGCGCAGGGCTGCTAATAAACAGCCGCACCCTACAGAACTTTAAGTTTCTTCCCACAGCAACTTCAAACATACAGGGGTTGAAGTTTTGGATACGTCGCAATTAGTCATCCAGTCCCGGAAAATTCCGAGCACTATCGTCGCCCGTAAACACAGGCACCTGCTCTTGCTCCGGATTGAATAGACGCAACGCGACGAAATGTGGGTTCTCGCCCATATCAAACCAATGTGCGATACCTGCCGGGACTACCAACAGGTCATTTTTCTCACACCGCACGGCATACACGTAGTCGCCGATATGCAGGCTGAAAAGGCCTTGGCCCGCGATGAAAAACCGGACTTCGTCCGAATGGTAGCGACGCTCATCCAAGTACTGTGCGCGCAGTTCAGCATGCTGCGACTGATCACTGGTGACACGGAGCACGTCCACGGCTTTATAGCCAAGCGCGTCGATCTGCGCCTGGTAAGCGGCAATCATTTGTTCATCGCTGGCGCCCTTCTCGATCGGGCTCGGCTGCCAGCGTTCAAAACGTACGCCGTGCTCGGCCAGAGTCGAAACGATATCGTCGAAATGGGTCAGGACCTTGTTCGGGGTATCCGGCGTAGCGACGGAGTAGACGGCGACATAACTCATTGAGGGGTTCCTTGGTTCTGCTCTTGCAATCGAAAACCGATGATAACGGCGGCGGCCAGGGCCGCGACGCTGGCGATGCTGAACGTCAGGGTCGGCCCCAACAGGCTCCAGCTGTAACCCGAGTACAGCGCGCCCAACGCGCCGCCGGTACCGGCCAGGGCAGCGTAGAGCGCCTGGCCCTGGCCTTGTTGTTTCGCGCCAAAACTGCGTTGCACAAAGGCAATCGCTGCGGCATGAAAGCTGGCGAAGGTGGCCGCGTGCAGCACTTGCGCCAGCAACAGCACCAGAGTAAATCTGCGAATGCACCCAGCAACAGCCAACGCAACGCCGCCAACAGAAAACTGGCCAGCAGCACCCGGCGCACCGAAAAGCGCGTGAGGATGCGGCTCATGCCCAGGAACATCAGCACTTCGGCCACCACGCCCAAGGCCCACAGCATGCCGATCACGCCACGGCTGTAGCCCAAATGCTCGAGGTGCAACGTCAGGAAAGTGTAATACGGGCCATGGCTCATTTGCATCAACGCCACGCAGGCGTAAAACGCCAAGACGCCGGGGCTGCGTAGTTGCTTGAGAAAGCCTCCACCGGCCAGGCGATTGCCATGGCTAGCGGGCTGCGCGTTCGGCACCCACAGGCTGGCACCGATGATGCCCGCCATGATCACCACGACCACCACCGGGTAAATGTCCAGGCTCAGCCAATCGAACAGGCGGCCCATGATCACTACCGTGAGGATAAAGCCGATGGAGCCCCACAGGCGGATCTGGCTGTAGCGCGACGTCTGCTTTTGCAGGTGCGCCAGAGTGATCACTTCAAATTGCGGCAGCACCGCATGCCAGAAGAACGCGTGCAAGGCCATCACCAGTGCCAGCCAGGCGTAGGTTTTGCTGACGAAGATCAGCGCAAAACTCATCAGGGTGCACACTGCGCCAAACCGCACGATGGCCAGTCGCCGACCGGTGTAATCGCCCAGCCAGCCCCACAGGTTGGGGGCCACGCAACGCATCAGCATGGGGATGGCCACCAGCTCGCCGATACGCGCACTGGAGAATCCCAAGTGGTCGAAGTACAGCGCCAGGAACGGCGCCGTCGCCCCGAGCAGGGCGAAGTAGAAGAGGTAGAAGCTGGAGAGGCGCCAGTAGGGGAGATCGGGGGTCATGCGGGGGCTGCTTTGCAGCCCAGCGCGAGCAACAAACCCGCCCGCCCCAGAAAATCACAGTTGGCCCAGTACCGGGGTCGTCACGCGAACGTCGGCGTTTTGCCCGCGATTGCGCAGCAGGTGGTCCATCAACACGATGGCCATCATTGCCTCGGCAATCGGCGTAGCACGGATGCCGACGCAAGGGTCGTGGCGGCCCTTGGTGATCACGTCCACCGGGTTGCCATGCACATCGATCGAACGGCCCGGCGTGGTGATGCTGGACGTGGCCTTGAGCGCCAGGTGCGCAACAATCGGCTGACCGGAAGAAATCCCGCCGAGGATGCCGCCCGCATTGTTGCTGAGGAAACCTTCCGGCGTCAGTTCGTCACGATGCTCGGTGCCGCGTTGGGACACACAGGCGAACCCAGCGCCGATCTCAACGCCCTTGACCGCGTTGATGCTCATCAAGGCGTGGGCCAATTCGGCGTCCAGGCGGTCGAAGATCGGCTCGCCCAGGCCCGGCTTCACGCCTTCGGCGACCACAGTGATCTTGGCGCCGACGGAGTCTTGATCACGGCGCAACTGGTCCATGTAGGCTTCCAGTTCAGGCACCTTGTCCGGGTCAGGGCTGAAGAAGGCGTTGTCTTCCACGCTGTCCCAGGTCTTGAACGGGATTTCGATGGGACCCAATTGGCTCATGTAGCCACGGATCACGATGCCCTGGGTAGCCAGGTATTTCTTGGCGATAGCACCGGCGGCCACGCGCATTGCGGTTTCGCGGGCCGAGCTGCGGCCACCGCCACGGTAGTCGCGTTCACCGTATTTGTGGTGGTAGGTGTAGTCGGCGTGGGCCGGGCGGAACAGATCCTTGATCGCCGAGTAGTCCTTGGACTTCTGGTCGGTGTTGCGGATCAACAGGCCGATGGCGCAACCGGTGGTGCGGCCTTCGAATACGCCGGAGAGGATCTCGACTTCGTCGGGCTCCTGGCGCTGGGTAGTGTGGCGGCTGGTGCCAGGCTTGCGGCGGTCGAGGTCACGCTGCAGGTCTTCCAGGGACAGCTCGAGGCCAGGCGGGCAGCCGTCGACAATGGCGACCAACGCCGGACCATGGCTTTCGCCCGCGGTGGTGACAGTGAACAGCTTGCCGAAGGTATTGCCGGACATGCAGGGCGCTCCGTGAAATCAGTTGTAATCACTCAGAGGTGATAACCAAGCGCGCCAGTATACGCGGGCCAACCGACTAGTTCATCCTCGAAACCTTACCGGTAGACATTGGTCCAACTGGCACCTCCCGAATGATGGCGCGATGATGCTGCGAGTTTTACTGTTTACCCTTACCTTGTTTACCGCCGTGGCCCAGGCCGCGTCCCCCGTCGTGCTGCAGCGCCCTATCAGCCTGGACACCGGCAGCGGCACGTTGTTTGGCTCGTTGCTACTGCCGCAATCCGACAAACCGGTGCCGGTCGTGCTGATCATCGCCGGCTCAGGCCCCACCGACCGCAACGGCAACAGCGCCGACGGTGCGCGCAACGACAGCCTCAAGCGTCTGGCCTGGGTGCTGGCCCGGCATAACATCGCCAGCGTGCGCTACGACAAGCGCGGCGTCGCCGCCAGCCTGGCGGCCACCCCGACGAACGCAACCTGACGCTCGACGCCTACGTGGCTGACGCCGTGGCCTGGGGCAAGCTGCTCAAATCCGATAAACGCATGGGGCCGCTGATCGTGCTCGGTCACAGTGAAGGCGCCTTGGTTGCCGCCCTCGCGGCGCCACAGCTGGAGCCTGCCGGCATGATTTCCTTGTCCGGCAGCGCCCGCCCGGTGGACGAGGTGATCCGCCAGCAACTGGCTGACCACTTGCCCCCTGCTCTGCTGCTGCGCAGCAATCAAATCCTCGATCGCCTCAAGGCCGGCCAAGTGGATGCGGATGTGCCTGGCCCGCTGGAGGGCATTTTCCGACCGAGCGTGCAGCCGTATCTGATCAGCCTGTTTCGTGCAGATCCGTCAGCCGCCTTCGCCAAGCTGCGTATGCCCGCGCTGATCGTCCAGGGCACCAACGATATTCAGGTCGGGGTGGGCGATGCTCGCCAACTGAAAATGGCCAAGCCCGATGCCCACTTGGCAGTGATCGAAGGCATGAACCACGTGATGCGTATCGTCCCTAACGATGTGAAACAACAGTTGGCGTCCTACAACGACCCGCAACTGCCCCTCGCCGCCGAGCTGGGCGAACGCCTGGTACGCTTTATCGACGGACTTCAACCCCGTTAAGCGACAATTTAGCTCCAGTCCTAGAGAAACCGGCCGATAAGCCCAGAGTCGACAGTAAAAAGACTGTCGACTTGCAGGGCTTGGACAGGATCGCGCCGCATGACAACCACTGAAGCAACACCGGAACCCACCGCCGAAACCCCGGCTGAAAAAACCGAGGCCGTCGACGCGGCGCCCTTGCCGTGGGCGGATGTCCAGGCCGAGCATTTCAAGATGCTGCGCCTGGCGCCGTTGGCCACTGACCGTGCCACCGGCGTGCGGCCGTTGCGGTTCGTGCAGTTTGGCTATGCCGAGCGCAACGACAAACACCACAGCCTGCTGCGCATGGTCATTCAGCTGCCGGGCCAACGGGTGCGACGCGAGCAGAATCACTTGGATATCTGGGTCGACCATGATGCGCACCGCGTGCATTTTGGGCCGGGCGTCAGCCTGGAAATCGAGCCTGCCAACCGAGGCATCGGCCGCTTTCTCGTGGCGCAAGGCGCCGCGTGGGCGAAAAAAGAAGTGGTCGCACTACCGTGTCGACGGCGTCGACCTGGCTAACAAGGACGCGCTGAACGAAGCCACGCGCCTACGCCGTGATCACTTCTTGCGCATCCAGGGCTTTGATGTGGCCTACGCTGACGTGCAGCACCTGAAGGGCAATGTGCAACCAGGCAAGGTCAGTGATGTGCTCGACAGCTGGAACACCGAGAAGGTGCAGTTCGTCGAGATTCTGGAAGCCGCGCAAATGCTGCAACAGGCCGAGCAGAACTTGGCGGAGCATGAAGTGAAGCTGCGCAAGGAAGAGGAAAAGGTCACCAAGTTCAAGCGTGAGGACAGCGGGCTGCGCTTTACCATCACTTGCCTGGTGGCGTTTACGGTATTTCAGGCGGGGTTGTTGATCTGGATTGCCACGCACCGCTAATGGATTGAAATGTGGGAGCTGGCTTGCCTGCTCCCACATTGACCGCGGATGAACTGTTAGACCCGAGCAGCGAAGACAGCCTGATGCTGGCGGCACTGTTCCGCTGTCAGCATGAACACCCCATGCCCACCGCGCTGGAAGTCCAGCCAGGCAAAATCCACTTCCGGGTACAGCGACTCGACGTGAACCTGGCTGTTGCCCACTTCAACAATCAGCAAGCCCTTCTCGGTCAAATGGTCCGCAGCCTCGGCCAACATACGTCGCACCAAATTCAAGCCGTCATCGCCGCAGGCCAGGCCCAGCTCAGGTTCGTGCTGGTATTCGTCGGGCATGTCGGCGAAGTCTTCGGCGTCCACATACGGCGGGTTGGACACAATAAGGTCGAAACGCTGGCCCGGCAGACCATCGAAGCCGTCGCCCTGCACGGTGTACACGCGCTCGTCGACGCCATGTCGCTCGATGTTCTGGTTGGCCACTTCCAGCGCTTCGAACGACAGGTCGCCCAGCACCACTTCGGCGTCCTGGAACTCGTAGGCGCAGGCAATACCGATGCAGCCAGAGCCGGTGCACAGGTCGAGAATGCGTGCCGGCGGTTGGGCCAGCCAGGGTTCGAAGCGGTTTTCGATCAGTTCGCCAATGGGTGAACGCGGGATCAACACGCGCTCATCGACAATGAACGACATGCCGCAGAACCAAGCCTCACCCAGCAGGTACGCGGTGGGTACACGCTCGTGGATGCGGCGATGCAGCAAGCGCTGCACATGGGAGATCTCTTCTTCTTCCAGGTTGCAGTCCAGGTAGCTGTCGGCGATTTCCCACGGCAGATGCAAGGCACCGAGCACCAATTGGCGCGCTTCGTCCCAGGCATTGTCGGTACCATGGCCAAAAAACAGGTCTTCCCCATGGAAACGGCTGACAGCCCAACGGATGTGGTCGCGCAAGGTGCGCAGGCGGGAAGTGATCACGGGGGCAGACTCCTGGAAAAAACGACTGGCGATTCTAACAGCCTTCGCCTGTACCGACGATGTACGAAAATCGGCCGCCGCACGTCGGATTTCATCCAATTTGCCATCATTGTGTTAAACAGGCCCTCCTCTTGACATCGCTGCACGTCAACAACGGCGTACCTTACGATGGTAGCGATTCACAGAACCGCTCAGCCAGTGGACAATGTCACAAAAGCCCCCCTCACAGGAGCCCCAGAATGTCCGTTCCAAAGACGATGTTTCAACTCAGCGGTCGCGGTTACGCAGCAGCCAACCTCAGCCATGCGACCCTCGTGATCATCGACGCCCAGAAGGAATACCTCAGCGGCCCGCTCGCCCTTTCGGGCATGGACGCAGCAGTCAGCAATATCAAGCAGCTTGTGTCATCAGCGCGCAACGCCGGGCGCCCGATTGTGCATGTGCGTCACCTCGGTACCGTCGGTGGCCTATTCGACCCCCAAGGCGAGCGCGGCGAATTCATTCCCGGCCTGGAGCCCATGGCTGACGAAACCATCATCGGCAAGCTGCTGCCCAGCGCGTTCCACGGCACCGGCCTGGAGAAACACTTGCAGGACCTCGGCTCGCTGGACCTGATCGTCTGCGGCTTCATGAGCCACTCCAGCGTCAGCACCACCGTGCGTGCCGCCAAGAACCTGGGCTTTCGCTGCACCTTGGTGGAAGACGCCTGCGCCACCCGTGACTTGCCTTACAAGGGCGGCATCCTGAGCGCTGAACATGTGCAACAGACCGAAATGGCCATCATGGCTGACAACTTCGCCACCTTGGCGCTGACCAAAGATCTGATCTGATCGCCCTTTTGATGAGCGGCGCGGCAGTGTTTATTGCCCCGCTCATCCGCAAAGCCCTTTCATTTGGCGCATTTACCTCTGCTCCCGGAACAACCTGTGTATTGTCCGGTCGAAGGGCCGATACCCTGGAGGAAAGGTCGGAATGAAGATATCCGATGGTTTTGATGCTCGTCGCTTGCGCCCCAAGGGCCCAAGCAACTGGCGTCTGCGCTTGGTAGCCGGCTTTGCCGCGCTGCTGGCGATTGTTGGTGTGTTGATGGTCGGCGCTGGTGGTGCCGGTTTGCTGGGCCATTCGCCCGCGCTTGGCGAACTGAATGCCAGCCCTGGCGGCTCGGCTATCCTGTTGGGGATCGGGCTGCTGGTGCTGTGGCTGGGCGTGTGGTTGTGGCGGCGCAGCCGTCGAAAAAATGCGCCAACCCCTGTCACTGAACATCGCCTCTCACCTGATGAAAAAGCACGACTGATGGCGCTTGGATAGCGTTTCCTGCGCCCTGGCCGCCGCGATTTAGGTAAACTGCCCGCCCTTCGCGGAGGCTGACATGCAAGACGACGACTTTTCCCTGTTCAAAAACGAGCTGCGCGGCGTCAAGCCGATCAAGCACGACCGCGCCGATACCGGCAAACCCAAGGCCGACCGGGCGCAGATCGCCAAGCTGCGCCAGGCTGCTACCGTGCGCACAGACGCCACCACTGTGGATGGCCTGTCGGACCAGTTCGTGATCGACGTCGGCCCCGAAGACGAGTTGATGTGGGCCCGCGACGGCGTGCAGGAAAGCCAGATGCGCAAGCTCAAGGTCGGCCAGATCCCGTTCGAAGGCAGCCTCGACCTGCACGGTATGACCGTGGAAAAAGCCCGCGAAACCCTATGGGCTTTTCTCGCCGAAGCGACCAAATTCGAAATCCGCTGCGTGCGCGTCACCCACGGCAAGGCAGTGCGGCTGGACGGCAAACGCCCAATGATCAAGAGCCACGTCAACACCTGGCTGCGCCAGCATGCCCAGGTACTGGGTTTTACCTCATGCCAGGCCCGCCACGGCGGCGCGGGTGCGGTGTATGTGATGCTCAAGCGCACCATGATGGAAGGGCGCGACGAGTAACAAGTGCCATCGTCAGGCTTGCAGCGATGTGCCGGCCACCGTAACCTTGCGCTTTGCGAAAATCCCACAGGTAGTTTCATGTCCCTGGAACAGAATTACACCGCGATCCTCGGCCAGCTCGGCGAGGACGTTTCCCGCGAGGGTCTGCTCGACACGCCAAAACGTGCCGCCAAGGCGATGCAGTACCTCTGCCGCGGTTATGAACAGACACTGGAAGAAGTCACCAACGGTGCCTTGTTCAGCTCCGACAACAGCGAAATGGTGCTGGTCAAGGACATCGAGTTGTACTCGCTGTGCGAACACCACCTGCTGCCGTTCATCGGCAAGGCCCACGTCGCGTACATCCCAAGCGGCAAAGTGCTGGGCCTGTCCAAGGTCGCGCGGATTGTCGATATGTACGCGCGCCGCCTGCAGATCCAGGAAAACCTCAGCCGTCAGATCGCCGATGCCGTGATGCAAGTGACTGGCGCCCTGGGCGTGGCGGTGGTGATCGAGGCCAAGCACATGTGCATGATGATGCGCGGTGTGGAGAAACAGAATTCGTCGATGATCACTTCGGTGATGCTGGGTGAGTTCCGCGAAAACGCGGCAACCCGCAGCGAGTTCCTCAGCCTGATCAAGTAACGGGCTGCGCAGGAAAAGGCCGGCGTTCATCGCCGGTTTTTTTCGCCTGCAGAATTCCTGTAAGCTGCGGCCCCTTCTTCATGGGCAAGAGGTTTCAGCCATGTTCGTCAAAGCACTTCGAGTGGGCCTCGGCCACGTCATCATCGCGGGCGATTTCCTGACCCGCCCACGCAAAAAGCAGCGCCCTGCCGAGCAACAGGCACAGGTGAATGCGGCGGCCAAGGAATTGACGCTGTATCAGTTCCACGCCTGCCCGTTTTGCGTGAAGACCCGCCGCACCCTGCACCGCCTGAATGTGCCGGTGGCGTTGAAGGACGCAAAGAACAACGAACAGGACCGCCAGACCCTGCTGGAACAAGGTGGCAAGATCAAAGTGCCGTGCTTGCGGATTGAAGAGAATGGCCAGGTCACTTGGATGTACGACTCCAAAGTGATCATTGATTACCTGGATACGCGGTTTGCTGCCATCTAACAAGCACCGCTGTCACTGTGGGAGCTGGCTTGCCTGCGATGGCGGTGTATCAGTAGCAGAAATGCAAGCTGATCCACCGCCATCGCAGGCAAGCCAGCTCCCACATTTAGTTTTGTATTGGCAAATCAATGTCGAGCAGCGCCGAACCCAGGCATTTGCCATGGGCATCCAGCGCCAGCGAGCGTGTGACGCCGCCGCGCAAGATCCCCGGCAATACAAAGTTCAGCGCCTGCACATTCGGCAACTCATAGCGCCGCACCTTTGCCCCCGCTTCCAGCAAACCGACAAAGTACTCAGCCACCCGCTCAGCCGTCAGCTGTTCACACAGCAACGAATAATCCTCGGCCCGATACGCAATGATCGAAATGTTCGACGTATCGCCCTTATCCCCCGTGCGGGAATGGGCCAGCGTGTGCAGCTTCATGCTTCGATCCTCGGGTTGACCTGATTGCGCGGCAACAACAACGACGCTACCGCCACCACTTGCCGCACACTCTTGCTTGCGCCGCCGCCGCCGGATGGGCCGTTGGTGTAGAGGGTTTCGACTTCGTTGCCGACACGCACAGCTTCACTGCGATCTTCACAACGGGCCGCCACACGCAGGCGCACTTCCCAGGGTTCGACAGTGCTGCGTGTGCCGTGGAGCGAGTCCATGCCGATCAGTTCGGCGCGCACGTCCTGCACTTTCACGCCCATCAACTCCAAGCGTTTGAGGACGACATCCCGCGCCAGCTGCGCCCGTGCGACAGCACCGGGGCCGCCGTAGGACATCTGTCCCTCGCCAATCCAACCGTCCAGATAGCCGACACTGACTTTCAGCTGTTCGGGCGGGAACGGCCGCCGGCACCTGCGGCTCGAACGCGGTCTATGCCCTCCTCGACAAAACCCACTTGAGAGAAGTCCGCCGTGACATCCGGCGTCAGATACGCCGCTGGGTCATGCACTTCGTATATCAGCTGCTCAGTGCAGGTGGCACGGCTTACCCGGCCGCCCGACCCCGTCACCTTGGTGATCACGGCTTCGCCGTCTGCATCGATCTCGGCCAGTGGGAAACCCAGGCGCGCCAGGTCATCCACATCCTTGAAGCCAGGATCGGCAAAATACCCGCCGCTGACCTGCCCGGCGCATTCGAGCAAATGCCCCACCAACGTACCGCGCCCCAATCGCTGCCAATCGTCCGCCGCCCAGCCGAACTCAAACATCTGTGGCGCGAGGAATAGCGACGGGTCGGCCACCCTCCCGGTGATCACCACGTCCGCATCAGCGCGCAACGCTTCCAGGATGCCGTCGACGCCCAAATAGGCATTCGCAGAAATCAGCCGCTCGCCCAACGACCCGACAGTCTGGCCGTTATCCAACAGAAATTCGGGGGCCAGCACATTGAGCACGTCATCGCCGACCACGGCGACCACCTTGAGCTCAAGGCCCAGCTCAAGTGCAATACGCCGCACCTCATCTGCCGCCGACACCGGATTGGCCGCGCCCATATTGGTGATCACCCGCAAGCGACGACGCTCGCCCTTCGCGCCTACAAAAGGCAGTACGCGGCGCATGCGTTCACTCAATAGCGGGTCATAACCCCCCTGTGGATCGCTGATCCGCGCCTGTTGCGCCAAGGCGATTGTGCGTTCAGCCAGGCATTCGAACACCAGGTAATCCAAATCGCCCTGTTCGGCCAGCTCCACAGCAGGTTCGATACGGTCGCCGGAATAGCCGGCGCCGGAACCGATGCGCAAGGTTTTCATCTCAAATCACTCCCAGCAGCAACGCAGTCAGGGTCATCAACACCGACGCGGCAAACAGAAACGGAATGGTGAAGCGCTGGTGATCGGCCAATTCGACCTTGCACAGGCCCACCAACAGAAAGGTAGCGGGGGTCAGCGGGCTGACCGGGAAGCCGGTAGTGTGCACGCCCAGCAACGAGGCCTGGGCCACTTGCAGCGGGTCCACGCCGAGGGCTTTGCCCACTTCGGCGATCACCGGCATCACGCCGAAATAGTAGGAATCAGGGTCAAACAACATGCTCAACGGCATGGAAATAAAGCCCACCACCGCCGGGATCAACTTGCCGTGTCCCGCTGGAATCTGCGCCACCGCCACTTCGGCAATGGCCTTGAGCATGCCGGTGCCCTGCATGATGCCGGTGAACACACCGGCGGCGAGCAGGATACTGGCCATGGTCAGGGCGGTTTTCGCGTGGGCGTCGATGCGCGCGCGCTGAGCATCGACGTTCGGGTAGTTGATGCACAGCGCCACCACGGTGCCGAGCATGAACATCACCACCGGGTCGACCCAGCCGGCAATCATCACCACCATCACCAGCACGGTGAGAATCAGGTTGACCCAGAACAACCGTGGGCGGCGCAGCTTGATGTCGTCGTCACTGAGCACGCGCTGAGGCATGGCATCGACCGTGGAGCCGGCGCCCAGGCCCAGGCGTTTTTCTTCGCGACGGCCCAGCCACCAGGCACAAGCGAACACGAAGATCAGCCCGACGATCTGCACCGGGATCAACGGCTGGAACAGGTCCGCCACCGGCACATGCAGGGCTGCCGACGAGCGCAATACCGGGCCGGTCCACGGCAGGAAATTCACCCCGGCGGCCATCGCACACACGCAGGCGAGGATGCGTTTGTCGATGCCGAGTCGCGTGTACAGCGGCAGCATCGCCGGCACCGTCACCAAAAAGGTCACTGCGCCGGAACCGTCCAGGTGCACCAGCAACGCCAGGGTCGCGGTGCCGACAACAATTCGTGTAGGGCGCGTCCCCACCGTACGCAGGATGCGGTCAATGATGGGGTCGAGCATGCCAGCGTCGGTCATGATCCCGAAAAACAGAATCGCAAACACAAACATGCCCACCACAGGGGCAACGTTCTTGATACCGGTAATGATGAAGGCACTGGTTTGCAGGCCGAAACCGCCGAGCAGCGCGGCGATGATCGGCAAGGCGATCAGGGCCACCAGGGGCGAGAGGCGTTTGCTCATGACGGCAGCGAGCAGGCACAGGATGGTGATGACACCCAGGGTTGCGAGCATGGGTTACTCCAGAGCGGCCTTTGTGGCCGGTTATTGTTTTCCCTGGAGTATTGGAAGCGGGTTAGTCTTTGTAAATTGGAATATTCGGCCTAGCACGTTCGGAAAAACAAAATGAAGAACAGCATCCAGCACATTCAGGCATTTCTCGCGGTGGCCCGCACCGGCAGTTTCACCAAGGCTGCCAATGAACTGCATCTGTCGCCCTCGGCGCTGACGGTGCAGGTGCAGCAACTGGAAGACTGGCTCGGCGTCGCCCTGCTCGACCGCAGTCCGCGCCACGTCAGCATTACCGCCGCCGGTCAGGATGCCCGTGGTCCCATGGAAAAACTGCTGCTGGACCTGGACAACATCGTCACCGGCTCCCGCGACCTCGCCGCGTTGCGCCGGGGCGTGGTGACCATCGCCGCCCTGCCCTCGGTGTGTGCCGGCTCCCTGCCACCGGTGCTGCGCCTGTTTCGCGAGCACTTCGCCGGGATCGAAGTACGCCTGCATGACCTGGTGGCGCACCGCATTCACGCCCAAGTGCGTTCCGGCGACGTGGACTTCGGCATTGGCGTGCGCGCACGGCTCAGCCATGGGCTGGACTTTGTGCCGGTGCTGAATGATCGCTTGTGTGCTTTTTTGCCACTGGATCATCCCCTCACTCGCCATCGTCAATTGACCCTGAAGCAACTGGCGAACCAGCCGATCATCCTAACGGGGCGCGACAGCAGCGTGCGTGAGCAGGTGGATGCGTTGTTCGATGAAACGCGACTGACGATGAATGCGGGGATGGAGGCCAACTACATGTCGACGGTGTTGGCGTTGGTGCGCCAGGGGCTGGGGATCAGCGTATTGCCAGAGTCGGCGGCGGACAGCCTGGAGGGGTTGAAGCGGATTAACATCGATCACCCCGGCGTTAACCGGGAGATCGGGTTGATCAGCCGTAGCGGGATGAGCTTGAGCCCGGCGGCACAGCGCTGTTTCGATCTGCTCAGTGAAAAATTACCTGGCACAACATAGCGCTAAAGTTAGAGCAGGCTTGTGTGGGAGCCGGGCTTGCCCGCGATGGCATCACCTCGGTACAACTGACAGACCGAGTTGCCCGCATCGCAGGCAAGCCAGCTCCCACATGTTGACCGAGTGAATCAGTCCAGCATCGGCACATGCTTGGGATGGCTGGCTACCCGCGCCAACCACGCCTGCACCGCCGGGTATGGCGCCAGATCAAACCCACCCTCATGCGCCACATGCGTATAGGCATACAACGCAATATCGGCAATCGAATACTGCTCGCCCACCAGGTACGGCGTGGCCTGCAGTTGGCGTTCCATCACCTTCAGCGCTTTGTAGCCGCGCTTATGGCAGGTCTTGTATTCCTCCAGGCGGTCTTCGGGCATGTTCAGGTAAAACTGGATAAACCGCGCCACCGCAATGTACGGCTCATGGCTGTACTGCTCGAAGAACTGCCATTGCAGCACCTGAGTGCGCAAACGCGGCTCGCTGGGCAGGAACTCGCTGCCATCGGCCAGGAAATTGAGGATCGCATTGGACTCCCACAGACAGGTGCCGTCTTCCAGCTCCAGTACCGGGATCTTGCCGTTGGGGTTCTTGGCCAGGAACTCGGCGGTCTGGGTGTCGCCGTTGAGGATATCCACGTCGATCCATTGATAGGGAATGCCCAGCAGGTTGAGCATCAATTTGACCTTGTAGCAGTTGCCCGACTTGTAATCGCCATAAACCTTGTACATGGGGCTCCCCTTATGCCGCTTGCGCGTGCTGTGCTTGACGGACCACCGTGGCCAGGCGCTTGAGACCTTCATCCAGGCGGGCCGGGTCGATATGGCTGAAATTGAGCCGCAATGAACCCAGGTGTTGGTCCGGCTCGGAAAAGAACGGTTCACCGGGCATGAACGCGACGTCCTGATCGAGCGATGGAGCCAACAAAGTGCGGGTGTCCAACGGCTGTTTCAAGGTCAGCCAGAAGAATAATCCGCCCTGGGGCACTTGCCAGTCGGCCAGGTCAGCGAAGTGACGCTCCAGCGCGGACTGAAAGGCATCGCGGCGTTCACGGTAGAAGCTGCGCAATTCCTGCAGGTGTTGCTGGTATTTCTCCGTGCCGATCCACTGCATTGCCTGCCATTGGCCGACACGGTTGGTGTGCAAGTCGGCCGACTGCTTGAGCTTGAGCAAGTGCGGGAACAGGTCCGGACTGGCGATCAAATAACCGACGCGCAGCCCTGGCAGCAGGGTTTTGGACACCGTGCCGGTGTAGATCCAGCTGGCTTTTTTCAGGCGCCCTGCGATGGGTTTGGCGCTGCCACCGTCGAAGGTCAATTCACGGTAGGGTTCGTCTTCGATCAGCGTCACGCCGAACTCGTCCAGCAGAGCGGCGACGGCTTCGCGCTTGGCTTCGCTGTAGCGCACCGCCGAGGGGTTCTGGAAAGTCGGGATCAGGTAGATGAACGCCGGGCGATGGCGCTCCAGGTTGGCGCGCAGCGGCCAAATCCGGGCCGTCGGCCTCCAACTGCACAGTGAGGCAGTCGGCGCCGAACAGTTGGAAGATCTGCAACGCCGCCAGGTAGGTCGGGCCTTCCAGCAGGATTTGAGTGCCTTTGTCGATATACAGCTTGGCTGCCAGGTCCAGAGTTTGCTGAGAACCACTGACCACCAGCACCTGGCTGGCCTGGCACGGCACGCCAAGCGCGCGGGCCTCGGCGGCGAGCAATTCGCGCAACTGCGGCTCCCCTTCACTCATGCCGTACTGGCCAATGTTCAGTGGCATGTCTTCCCAATTTAGCGCAGGCAACATGGCTTCGGCCGGCAGGCCACCGGCGAACGACATCACTTCCGGGCGCTGGGCTGCCGCGAGGATTTCACGGATCAAGGAGCTTTTGAGGCGCGTAACACGTTCAGAGAAGGCCATAGGGTCACCGGTAGCGAAGACTGTAGGAAATACGTCAAACTGGTTGACCGAAATTACGACGACTCGCACGGATACGTCAATATGCTTGACCTTAAAAACCCAACCGCTCAGCAAGAAGCCATGGAGGCGTTCTTCTTCGGCTACCAGGCGTTCACCGCCAAGGCTGACGAAATGCTTGAGCGCCGCGGCCTGAGCCGAGTGCACCAGCGCATCGTGTTTTTTATCGCGCGCTACCCCGCCTTGAGCGTGAAGGAACTGCTGGAATTGCTCGGCGTGAGCAAACAAGCGCTGAACATGCCGCTGCGCCAATTACAGGAAATGCACTTGGTAAACAGCGTTGCGTCCGAGACCGACAAGCGCAAACGCCTGTTGGAATTGAGCGAAGAAGGCCTGCGTTTCGAACAGTCACTGCGCCGCGAACAAGTGAAGCTGCTGCAACGCGCGTTCAGCGAAGCGGGGGAAGAAGCGGTGACGGGATGGCTGGCCGTCAATCAGGCCCTGAGTGCAGCGAACTAGCCTTTCATCCAACTATTCGAAAACATTATTTGCTTTCTTTGTATACAAAAGCATAATTCGCCTCGTGCGAGTTCCTGACCTATTGGTCAACAAAACCCGCCAGTACCTCAAAGCGCTGTTGCCCACATTTGTGACCGGCGCTGGAAATAACAATAAAACTCTTGAGGAGTACTCGCTGTGGATAGCCGCAAATCCGAAGCCCCGACGCTGGACATCGCCCCGCCCACTAACAGCTGGCTAGAACGTTTGTTCAAACTCAGCGTGCATGGCACCACAGTGAAGACCGAGCTGATCGCCGGCCTCACCACCTTCATCACCATGGCTTACATCATCTTCGTCAACCCCAACATCATGGCCGACGCCGGCATCGATCACGGCGCGGCGTTTGTTGCCACCTGCATCGCCGCCGCACTGGGTTGCCTGTTGATGGGCCTGTACGCCAACTGGCCGGTGGGCCTGGCGCCGGGCATGGGGCTGAATGCGTTCTTCACCTACACCGTGGTCGGCACCATGGGCTACCACTGGGAAACCGCGCTGGGTGCGGTGTTCATTTCCGGTGTGCTGTTCATGGGCCTGACCCTGTCCCGTGTGCGTGAATGGCTGCTCAACAGCATCCCCGTGAGCCTGCGCCACGCGATGGGCGCGGGCGTCGGCCTGTTCCTCGGGGTGATCGGCTTGAAAACCGCCGGCATCATCGTCGACAGCCCGGCTACGTTGATCAAACTCGGTTCGCTGCACGAACCGGCGCCACTGCTGGCGGCGGTGTGCTTCCTGCTGATTGCCATCCTCAGTTACCACCGCGTATTCGGCGCAATCCTCATCAGCATCATCGCTGTGACCCTCGCGGGTTGGGGCCTGGACCTGGTGCACTACAACGGCATTCTCTCCACGCCACCGAGCCTGGCGCCTACCTGGATGGCTATGGATATCAAAGGTGTATTCAATGTCAGCATGATTAGCGTTGTTTTCGCGTTTCTTTTGTACACATGTTCGATACCGCAGGTACACTGATGGGCGTCGCGCAACGGGCGGGCCTGGTGAATGCCGATGGCAAGATCGACAACCTGTCCCGCGCACTAAAGGCTGATAGTGCTTCCAGCGTATTTGGCGCGATGGTCGGTGTGCCACCGGTCACGAGCTATGTTGAAAGTGCTGCGGGTGTGGCCGCTGGCGGTCGCACCGGGCTCACCGCCGTGACCGTGGGCGTGCTGTTTGTGGCGGCGATGTTTTTTGCACCACTGGCCGGCATGATCCCGGCGTATGCCACTGCCGGTGCATTGATCTATGTGGCAATGCTGATGATGGCGAGCATGGCCCATATCAACTGGGATGAAGCCACCGACAGCATTCCGGCGATTGTCACCGCGATCATGATGCCGCTGACGTTCTCGGTGGCCGACGGTATCGCCCTGGGCTTCATCACGTACGTGGCGCTCAAGGCCGGCACTGGTAAGTACCGCGAGATTTCCGTCAGCCTGTGGGTGTTGTGCGCGATCTTTATCGCCAAATTCATATTTCTATAAAAGGAGTAACGGATGAACCTGGAAACCTGGCTACTGTTCAGCGGCGCGGCATTGGTGGTGATCCTGATCCCGGGACCATTGTCACTGTTGATGATCAGCAACAGTCTCAACTACGGCCTGCGCCGTTCGTATCCAGCGTTTCTCGGTGGGGTGTTTGCCTCGATCTGCCTGCTGAGCGCCTCGGCCCTGGGCCTGGGCGCCTTGTTACTGGCGTCGGAACAACTGTTCAGCGCATTGAAGATCGTCGGCGCGGCGTACCTGTTCTACCTCGCCTGGCAGAGTTGGATGCAATCACGCCAGCCGGCGCAGGGCGCTGAAGTTCCGCAGTTGGCTGCTACGCCGCGCTTTCGCACGCTGTTTGGTCGCGCGTTTGTGTTGGGTGCCAGCAACCCCAAGGACATCCTGTTTTTCGCCGCATTCCTGCCGCAGTTTCTCAGTGGCGAGCTGCCGTTCCTGCCACAACTGCTGATCATGATCGCCACATGGACCGTACTCGACCTGCTCTGCAAGCTGGCCTATGGCTTGGGCGCTCATGGTGCTGCTCGTTACCTTCGCAGCGGCAAGGGCCAGAGCTGGTTCAACCGCGTCAGTGCGGGATTGTTTGGCGGTGCAGGCATGATGGCGTTGATGAAGGTCAGGATGGACTCACTTTGACGAAATAAACGGTGGGAGGGACCGTACTCATGATAGGCCATTGAATGCCTGCCACGATCCGAACCAATCGCCCCTCCCCCAGGCACTTCTGACTGGCGCGAATCTTGGATTTATTGCGTTATTGCTAATGGTCTTGTTGAACCATCCATCAGTTAGCCTTTGTCCTAAGCTGACACTCCCTTTCTCCACCCAGTGGAGTGACACGTAATAAAGGGAATTCGAACCGGCATGCGTCGCTGCAAACTCAAATGAACGAGCACCGTGGCGCACCACCCCTAGCTGATGAATCGTGAAGCCTTGCTGCAGCAGCACATACTCAACAGCGGCAATCATTGCAGGGCTGCGCATAGAAGCAGCATGAGATGTAACGACCCACAATGAGGGGTCTAAACCATGCGGTTTAAAGTCAACACGCGTGAAGCCAGGGGTAACGCCTTGGTAGCTGATAAACAAATGGTGGCGACGCCTTTCAAGAGGCCGCAACATTCTCAGCAGATCGTCCGTTTGCCCTGGCAGGGCAGGCAGTGGCGGCAACCATTTGTCCAACGTCGAACGAATGTTAAGCAAATGAGTAGCCGTTGCAGCCCCCTCCGGCCCAGACAACTCAGTGATGCGTATGACCGTGAAATCTCGACTCCTGGTTGTCATGGTAGGAAAGGCCGCACCTACAGACTGAGCCAACGGCCTGTCGAACAGTGGAGCATGAAGTGCCCACCCGTTCTTCGAGGTAAATGACATTGGAAGGGGTTGTTCATGCAGCGCCGTGCTTGTCCAGCGCTTGATATCATCGAGCGCATTTGAAGCCAACGGCTCGTTCTTTGTCATGAATACAATACGGTTCAAAGGTGCCTGATGACCTTCAGGAAGCAACCTGTAAAAACCGCTGGTCAGATGGTCAAAGGCAACATTCGGTGGGGCGACTCGCGCAACATTGTAAGAAAAACCAGAGGCCCCACTGGGAACGTGAAAAACACCCGGAGCAGGAGAAATCAATTGCCGATAATCCGGGGGAGTCATACCCCAACTCAACCAATGATTCGTCGTCGTAGATGATTGAAGAATCGAATTTTCCGTCGCCGTGCGTACAACCGGCGGCCACCAATCAGGCGGGGGTGACACTGGCCGCTGCCACGGATTGAGCATTCCCGAACTCGTCCCCGCCACCGGCAGGGGCGCGTCCGCACCAATAGCCACTCGCCCGGCTCGTGAATGTTCAGAATCAGTTCATCCTGACCCGCTACCTGCTGGTTTTTCAGGCGAAATAACGCTTCGTTGCTACGCCGGTAAACCGGGTAATGGTGCGTGCCATCCTTAACAAACAGCGCGCCATCCTTCGCATACACACCCCTTTCACTCGGCCCTTTGAGCGCCACAGCGCCCTCCGGCACCAACTTGACCTTAAAAGACTCCAGCGCCGGAAGTTGCCTCACCGATGACGCCGGACGAGAAACGGTTCCCGGTTCCACACGCCAGCGGCGTATCCGCCCCAAAGCCTGAGGCAGAGCAGGCCGTATAGCAGCAGACGCCACGGCACCCGCGTTCTTGGGGAAGGGGCTGGGTATGAAAAGCGTCGCCAGATCGACCAAAAAGAATTTTATCGAATCGGCCAACACGCGTTTATCAAGAGGGTCGCTGGAACGCTGATAACGTCGCACCGCCAAGTACAATTCATGGGCGCTATTCAACAACCCGAATAACGGAAAAAAATACTTAACACCATCTTCGTTTTGGCTACGCTCTCGTCTTCTTTGCGCCGGATTCGATAGTCCCTGAGCGCCTCATTGGAGTAACTGGCCGCCTGTGTCTGGCGTTGCAGTTCATGCACATGGGCACGGTACAGCAACGCCTGGGCATTGCAGTTGGTCAAGGCGACAATCACCAGCCAATCCTGTGGATGACTGGCAATCTGTTCGAACACCTGCGCTTCTATCTCATCAAGCGAAAGCGATGGTTCCAGATACTTTGCCTTGGACTCGCGAGATAAATGCCACTCTCCTTTCACAAAATAGATATGAGCCCTTTCTCTACGAACGTCGATGGAAGTGGGAGGTTGAAACAGAGTCCCGAACGATGCCCGAAACGCCCAGCCTGGTGTGACCTGCCGTGCGAGCGTCTTGGCGTTATCTGGCAATGCGGCAAAGCGATTCAATTCAGCACTGGCCTTTTCAAGGCTGCTGTACTCAGTGAGCACCAACGCCTGCGGGGCCTGTGGCCAGTAGACCACGCAAAGCGCCGAGCGCTTGTCTTGCACGATTACTATTCCTGCGACGTAGCGATCATGCAGCATGGTATGCCCCACCCAAAAAACCACATGCAGTTGTAACTCATGCTGGTTTCTCAATAGATCCTGTGGCGTTCGGGCAGCCATTGCCGTGCTGAATACGCTTTGCGCTTTCACCGACAACCCCTGTTGAACGGCTAAAAACAGATGATACTCAGCGCCCGAAGACAGCGCGCGATTCAATAACTCAGGGATACGTCCTTCCGAGAGCAAGTGCTCGGGGTGAACGGGCGGATAGAAAACTTCTCCGATCAGTGCGTCGTACCGGCCGCCGATATTTAGCGAAGAGATCATATTCCTCAGATGGCCAGGGAGAAAGATGGTCTGGCCACGTCCATCGCAGATAGCAAGCACGCTTTAATTGATGTTCCGTCCAGGTTGCCTCCGGATCCAGGTTTTGCAGGGCCAGCTCCAACAAGCTGAAGGCTCTGCATGAAGCAGCAGACTTAGGCAGTACATTTTTCGGATCTTTCAGGAGGCAAGCATCTTGATAATCACAATAGGTGCCGTGAATATCCCCTGACATCGCTATAAAGGGCTCATCAAGACCCATCCCCAGAGAGATCCCGTCGCGACGTAAACGCGCGGTCAACTCCTCGCGGGCATACGTGTACAAATCCGGCAAACGTTGTTCTTGCCGTGCCAGGAATGCCCAGGCACTGCCCAGGTAAAGCTTTTGCAAGCGCAAGAAAATTTTACGCTGCGCATGCTTAGCCCCCGCCAACCATGCCGGCAGTTTTTTCGTTTCAAGCGCGACCTTGCGCAGCAGTTCAATATTCTTCTGCGCATGGCTCAGAGCACTATTGACGGGAATTTGCAGTTGTTGCACCAGTTCCGTCAGCAGTAGTGCACGGGCCAACTCGGCATCCGTCACTTCACTGAAAATGCGCGTGATGTCGTCGGTGCGGTTGCACAAGCGCTCATAGGACATAACGAGGTCACGGATGAAAACCCTTGCATATCTGCCATCGATGGGCACGTAGCGCGTCGCCAAGGTTTCACCTGCCGCGTGCATGCGTAAGGCATTCCGCTTATCGCGCTCCACACCGCCCCACAGCACGGAATCGTCCCGACTGGCGAGACTGGCTTTGATGCTTCGGGTCAGCGCCTCCACCCCGGCAAAAGCCAACACCCCACCCGCCGCCCCAAAAACGTACAGAACCACAGGAAGTTGGCGGGTCGGCTCCCTCAGCGCCGCTGCCGTGGTGACTACCCATGCGTTATGGAGCGGGTAGAACGTGTCTGGATCAGTGCCAATCATGATCGAAAGCACCTGGGTTTGACTGTCGGGGCGCTTGCTTGCATAAGTCTGCTCTATCACCTCAATCATTAAGTCCCGATGAGCCGTGCTGAGCAGCTTGAGCCGGTGCTGCAACTGAACCTCACTGCGCAGGGCCTCAACCTGAGCGTTGATGAATAGCGAAATACGGTTGGGCGTTCCCTCCCCACCGGGTCTCTCAGCCCAAAAGTCCACAAGCAGCAACTGCTGCGGCGCGCACTTCATCAACGTCTTCAGCTCCTGTGCATGGACCTCCAATTGGCTCATCAACGACAGGACCTCTTTGTAGGCAGGTGTCTCTGCACTGGGATCATCCGGGGCCAACAGCGCGAGCAGGCCTTTTTCGTAGCGTTTGACCTGCCTCTCTGAGGTGTGTAACGCGAGGCCGGGCGGCAGATTGGCGAAGGCTATTTCTTCTCGTCGTCGCTGATGGTCCCATTTAAGTAATTGATCACGAATGGGGCCCAGGCGAACGCCACCGATCAATTGCTTTCTGGTGCCCTCCATGAACTTAAGAAAGGGCACCGCCTCCAGCGGTTGAGGCCGGGGGTGCCCCGTAGAGAAGACGTGCGCCAGATTAACCATCAAGGCACAAGCCACTTCATTCGCCCATTGCCCCTCCAGCAACGCCCGCGCGCCCACTGCCAGTGCATCCTCCAGAACCTGCGCACCGCGAGTAAAGCCGGTTGCCGGCGACAAGCCAGCGGGTGGGCATAACCCATTGCGTCGATCTAACGGCAAGCATTGCCAGAGCTGATGAAAACGTTCTCGGCCCAGCTCCAGCAGGCCGCACTGAAGGGCGGTGAAGGTCGGGTATTCGTAAAAGTTGCGAACCACTCCTGGAAGATAAATCACGTGAGGGGCGGTACCGGGATCACCCGCCCGATAAAAATGCAATGCCCCAGGGACCGCCACCGCGGGTGTACCCGGCCACATCAACTGGCTCACATGCACGCTTGCCCAATGCCCACCTGCCCGCTGGCGAGCCTCAGCAGTCGGGGCATCAATCACGGCCTGGACCAGGGTCATTCCTGCATTCGACAGCTCTTCCAGTTGCTGCGCGATAAACGCACGATCAGCGAACAGCCCCGTATGCAATTCAATCCAACGTTCCCGCCTTGTGAGCCAGGCCCCTCGGCCAGGGCATTCCAATAGGCTTCATGTGCGCGGGCCAGTTGGTCAGACAGACGCATCTCTACAACCTGTTGCAACACCTCCAACGGAGTGCAGGGCAATCGGCGATTCGGCTCGCCCTTGACGCTCAGGGCGGTGAACGAATTGACGTTGACTGCCACCGAAGGGTCGACCAACAGCAACAATGCCCTATCGGTCAGCGTGTCGACTTTCTCGGGTGCGTCGGGAGGCCTGGTTTCAGTAAACAACAGGCTATCCGGATCGACGTTGAACGCTTTGCGTAACGCAGCCCGAATCACACTCAAGACTTTCGGCGAGCGGCCTATCAGATTCATGAGCGCTCGTGTCGACTCATCGCACCGCATATCAGCAAGGCTGATTTGATTAATGATTCGGCTGGGATGGGTGCAAGCGTTGATTCGCCGTCGCAGTTGGTTCTGAATCTCCTGGCGCGCGTCTTGGTCAGCCATGTCTGGGTCGTCATTATCAGGACTCATGGTGCTTTCATCTAAAGGAGGAAAACACCCAGCCTAATCACCGCAGCCGCCCAACCGGCACTAGATAATTGAGCCCACGGCAGGCAAAAAAAAGCCCGCAGTGTGGGCGGGCGAAAAACCAACGAAGAGCCTTGGGGCGTGAAACGAAGTGACGCTAGCTACCGCGATAGGTGGAGTAGCTGTAGGGCGAAATCAGTAGCGGGACATGGTAGTGATCCTGCTCGGCACTGATGCCAAAGCGCAGCACCACCACGTCCAGGAACGCGGGCTCCGGCAGTTGCACACCACGAGCACGGTAGTAGTCGCCGGCGCTGAACTGCAGTTGGTACACGCCGCTGCGGTAGTTATCGCCTTGCAGCAGCGGGGCATCGCAGCGCCCGTCGCTGTTGGTCAGAGCAGTGGCAACCAGTTCCAGCTGCGCGCCTTCGACGCGGTACAGCTCCACCTTGATCGCGCTGCCAGGGCAGCCGTGCGCAGCGTCCAAAACGTGTGTGGTCAAACGTCCCATGGCGTCTACGCGCCTCCTGAAGTCAGTAGAAAAGAAGTCCGCACTTTTCAGGGCAGTGAAAAAGCCGGCGATGACTGATTAAGACACTTTTTAAAAAAATTGTACACAATAAAAATCACAAACCTTTGCATCACCCCGTCCTCATTGCTTCAACAGGTAATTGGCGAGTAATCCTTGCTTTTAAACGACCTTTTGTCCATTTGCTGACCAACCAGGCAAGTTTCTTGCTACACCCTTCATAGGGAGTCCTGCAGAAAAAATGCGGAAATGTAGGCTTACAAAGTCGATGATAAGTTGTATACAATCACTCATCGCTGTGACGCCACCCAGTCATTTCACTGCCCGGCCGCCACATGAATGATCACGAACAAGAAGGAAGACTGCAGTGAGCGCTGACTACCCACGCGACCTGATCGGTTACGGCAGTAACCCTCCTCACCCCACTGGCCGGGCAAGGCGCGCATTGCGCTGTCTTTCGTACTCAACTACGAAGAAGGCGGTGAGCGCAATATTTTGCACGGCGACAAAGAGTCCGAAGCCTTCCTCTCGGAAATGGTCTCGGCCCAGCCGTTGCAAGGCGCGCGCAACATGAGCATGGAGTCGCTGTACGAATACGGCAGCCGTGCCGGCGTATGGCGCATCCTCAAGCTGTTTAAAGAATTCGATATTCCGCTGACCATCTTCGCCGTGGCCATGGCCGCCCAGCGTCACCCGGATGTGATCCGCGCCATGGTCGATGCCGGCCACGAGATCTGCAGCCACGGCTACCGCTGGATCGACTACCAGTACATGGACGAAGCCCAGGAACGCGAGCATATGCTCGAAGCGATCCGCATCCTCACCGAACTGACCGGCGAACGCCCATTGGGCTGGTACACCGGGCGCACCGGCCCCAATACACGGCGGCTGGTGATGGAGGAAGGCGGCTTTCTCTACGACTGCGACACCTACGACGACGACCTGCCCTACTGGGAGCCCAACAACCCCACCGGCAAGCCGCACTTGGTGATCCCCTACACCCTGGACACCAATGACATGCGCTTCACCCAGGTGCAGGGCTTCAACAAGGGCGATGACTTCTTCGAATACCTCAAGGACGCGTTCGACGTGCTCTATGCCGAAGGCGCGGAGGCGCCGAAAATGCTTTCCATCGGCCTGCATTGCCGCCTGATCGGCCGCCCGGCACGCCTGGCCTCCTTGAAGCGCTTCATCGAGTACGTCAAAGGTCACGATCACGTGTGGTTCACTCGCCGTGTCGACATTGCCCGTCACTGGCACGAAACCCACCCCTTCAAGGGAGCGGCGAAATGACTGCGTTCCAAACCCTGAAACCTTCGACATTGAGCCGCGACGAATTCGTCCAGGCCTTCGCCGACATCTATGAACATTCGCCATGGGTTGCCGAAAAGGCCTACGACCTGGGCCAGGACGCTTCGATTGACGAGATCGAAACCCTGCACCAGCGCATGAGCGACATCCTGTTGAGCGCCGATCATGCCAGCCAGTTGGCCCTGATCAACGCTCACCCGGACCTGGCCGGCAAAGCTGCCGTCCAGGGCCAACTCACCAAGCCAGCACCGATGAGCAAGCTGGCGCGGGGATTCACCAATGCTCGAGCGAGGAGTTTTCTCGCTTCACCGAGCTGAACGATGCCTACAAGGCCAAGTTCAAGTTTCCCTTCATCATGGCGGTAAAAGGCAGCAACCGGCATCAGATCCTGGCCGCGTTCGAAACGCGCATTCACAACTCGGTTGAGGCCGAGTTCAAATGTGCACTGGCCGAGATCAACAAGATCGCGTTGTTCCGTTTACTGACCCTTTAAAGCAACCCTGGCCCGAGCGTTCATGACGCCCAGGGCCTGGCGAGCATCCCAAGCCACTCAATTCAAGGCAGACAAGAAGAATGAAAGCTTACGCCGTACCTTTCGAGAAGTTCGTCAACCTGGCCGACGCCCGTCTGGGCACCAAGATCCTTTCGGTGACCGATGACTGGTTCGCTGACGCCAACCGCCTGTTCCAGCCGACCCCGGCCGTGTGGAAGGAGGGCGTTTTCGATGACAACGGCAAGTGGATGGACGGCTGGGAGTCGCGCCGCAAGCGCTTCGAAGGCTACGACAGCGCAGTGATCCGCCTGGGCGTGCCTGGCTCGATCAAAGGCGTGGACATCGACACTTCATTCTTCACCGGCAACTTCCCGCCGTCGGCCTCCCTGGAAGCCTGTTTCCTGGCCTCGGGCGACCCTGATGAAAACACCCAGTGGGTGGAAGTGCTGTCGGCCGTCGAGCTGCAAGGCAACAGCCACCACTACCACGAGATCAACAACGACAAGGCGTTCAGCCACCTGCGTTTCAACATCTACCCAGATGGCGGCGTGGCGCGTCTGCGCGTCTACGGCGTACCGTTCCGCGACTGGTCCTCGGTGGGCGACAACGAACAGGTTGACCTGGCTGCTGCCCTGAACGGCGGTCGTGCGCTGGCTTGCTCCGACGAGCACTTTGGCCGCATGAGCAACATCCTCAACCCAGGCCGTGGCATCAACATGGGCGACGGCTGGGAAACCGCGCGTCGTCGTACACCGGGCAATGACTGGGTGATCGTCGCACTGGGCCACCCGGGCGAGATCGAGAAAGTCATCGTCGACACCCTGCACTTCAAGGGCAACTACCCGGACACTTGCTCGATCCAGGGTGCGTTCGTGAAGGGCGGCACCGACAGCCAGATCGAAACCCAATCGCTGTTCTGGCGCGAACTGCTGCCGGCGCAGAAGCTGGAAATGCACGCTGAGCACACCTTCGCCGAGCAGATCAAGGCGCTGGGCCCGATTACCCACATCCGCCTGAATGTGTTCCCGGATGGTGGTGTGAGCCGCCTGCGTGTTCTGGGCAAAGTCGCCAAGTAAGCGCCGCACCCTGTAGTGAGCGGGCTTGCCCCGCGCTGGGGCGCGAAGCGGCCCTGTCTTTTGGGGCTGCTACGCAGCCCAGCGCGGGACAAGCCCGCTCACTACAAAAGCAAGCAGAACAAACAACACAGAATTCGGATAAGAGACAGCCATGCGCACACTAGTGATCGAACCCCTGACCAAAGAAGCCTTCGCCCCTTTCGGAGACGTTATCGAAACGGACGGCAGCGATCACTTCATGATCAACAACGGGTCGACCATGCGCTTTCACAAACTGGCCACGGTCGAAACCGCTAAGCCGGAAGACCACGCCATCATCAGCATTTTCCGCGCCGATGCGCAGGACATGCCGCTGACCGTGTGCATGCTGGAGAGACACCCGCTGGGCAGCCAGGCTTTTATACCGCTGCTCGGCAACCCCTTTCTGATCGTGGTCGCGCCAGTTGGCGATGAACCTGTATCGGGCTTGGTCCGCGCCTTCGTTACCAACGGCAGGCAGGGCATTAATTACCATCGCGGCGTTTGGCACCATCCGGTGCTGACGATCGAAAAGCGGGATGACTTCCTGGTGGTTGATCGCAGTGGCACAGGCAATAACTGCGATGAGCATTTTTTCAAAGAGGATGAGCGGTTGATCCTCGCCCCCACCAATAAGAGAAGGTCTGATCACCCGACAACAAGGGTGACAGGCGAGAGGTAAAGACTGTGGAAGCACATTTGATGGAATGGCTGAACCTTAGCGTGCGCTGGGTTCACATGATCACGGGCGTCGCGTGGATCGGCGCTTCTTTCTACTTCGTCTGGCTGGAAAACAACCTTAATCGCGTCAACCCCAAGAGCGGCCTGGCCGGTGACTTGTGGGCGATCCACGGTGGCGGCATCTACCACCTGGAAAAATACAAACTGGCCCCGCCGACCATGCCGGACAACCTGCACTGGTTCAAATGGGAAGCCTACTTCACCTGGATGTCGGGCATTGCGCTGCTGTGCGTGGTGTTCTACTGGAACCCGACGCTGTACCTGCTCGCCCCCGGCAGCACGCTCAGCGGCACCGAAGGCGTCTTGCTGGGCATCGGCTCACTGTTCGCCGGCTGGTTCATCTACTCCTTCCTCTGCGACTCGGCCCTGGGCAAACGCCCTGCCCTGCTGGGTTTCATCCTGTTCGTGCTGTTGATTGCCGCAGCTTATGGCTTCAGCAAAGTGTTCAGTGGCCGTGGCGCCTACCTGCACGTGGGTGCGGTGATCGGCACCATCATGGTGGGTAACGTTTTCCGCATCATCATGCCCGCGCAGCGTGCACTGGTAGCGGCGATTGCCGAGAACCGCATGCCGGATCCGGCACTGCCGGCCAAGGGCTTGCTGCGTTCGCGTCACAACAACTACTTCACCTTGCCCGTGCTGTTCATCATGATCAGCAACCACTTCCCGAGCACCTATGGCAGCCAATACAACTGGCTGATCCTGGCCGGTATCGCGGTGGCGGCAGTGTTGGTGCGTCACTACTTCAACACCCGGCATAACAGCCAGAAGTATGCGTGGACGCTGCCAGTCGGCGCGTTGGCAATGATCAGCCTGGCGTACGTGACCGGTCCCAAGCCCGTTGCCGAAGTGGCCAAGGCCCCAGCGGCCATCGAGTACCAACCGCTGCCGGAAACGGCGTTGGGTGGTGGCTTGAAACCTGCTGCACCGGCAGCGCCCGCTGCACCAGCGGCTGAACCTGCACCGGCCCAGGCCACGATTGATTTCGACAAAGTGCACGGGGTGATCCAGGAACGCTGCGCCGTCTGCCATTCGGCCAAGCCCACCAGCCCGCTGTTCAGCACTGCGCCGGCAGGGGTGATGTTCGATACCCGACGCAGATCCAGCAGCAGGCAGCGCGTATTCAGGCGCAAGCCGTGGCCAGCCAGATCATGCCATTGGGCAACATCACCCAGATGACCCAGCAGGAGCGGGATTTGATTGGCACCTGGATCAACCAGGGAGCCCGCACTAACTGATTGTTGGAGATCAAATGTGGGAGCGGGCTTGCCCGCGATGGCGGTGCATCAGTCAGCAGATATGTGACTGACCCAAAGCTATCGCAGGCAAGCCAGCTCCCACATTTCGACCCTCGCAGGCTTGTAGATTGAGTTCCACCCGGCAATTGAATGCCGAACAACACAAAAATAAAAAAGATCCGAGGTGTTGCATGACCGAGTTAGCCGAACCGCAGATTCCTGCCGCACCCGCCATGGTGCGGCTGCCCCTCTGCAACTGATTCTGGTAGGCCTGCAACACGTCTTGCTGATGTACGGCGGCGCCGTCGCCGTGCCCCTGATCATTGGCCAGGCCGCCGGTCTGAGCCGTGAAGAAATCGCCTTCCTGATCAACGCCGACCTGCTCGTGGCCGGTATCGCCACCATGGTGCAATCGTTCGGCATCGGCCCGGTGGGCATTCGCATGCCGGTGATGATGGGTGCCAGTTTCGCCGCCGTCGGCAGCATGGTCGCCATGGCCGGCATGCCCGGTATAGGTTTGCAGGGGATCTTCGGCGCGACGATCGCCGCTGGGTTCTTCGGCATGGTCATCGCGCCGTTCATGTCCAAAGTCGTACGCTTCTTTCCGCCGCTGGTGACGGGCACTGTGATCACCGCCATCGGTCTGTCGCTGTTTCCAGTGGCCGTAAACTGGGCCGGCGGCGGTAGCGCTGCAGCCAGCTTCGGCTCGCCGGTCTACCTGGCGATTGCTGCCTTGGTCCTGGGCACCATCTTGTTGATCAACCGCTTCATGCGCGGCTTCTGGGTGAATATCTCGGTGCTGATCGGCATGGGCCTGGGCTACGTCCTGTGCGGCATGCTCGGCATGGTCGACCTTAGCGGTTTGGCGCAGGCGCCGTGGGTGCAGGTGGTAACGCCGCTGCACTTCGGTATGCCCAAGTTCGAGCTGGCGCCGATCCTGTCGATGTGCCTGGTGGTAGTGATCATCTTTGTCGAATCCACTGGGATGTTCTCGCGCTGGGCAAGATCACCGGCCAGGACGTCACGCCGAAGATGCTGCGCCGTGGCTTGCTGTGTGACGCCGGCGCGTCGTTCTTTGCCGGGTTCTTCAACACCTTTACCCACTCCTCCTTCGCCCAGAACATCGGCCTGGTGCAGATGACCGGCGTGCGTTGCCGTTCGGTGACGATCATGGCCGGGGCCTTTTGATTGTGCTCAGCCTGCTGCCGAAAGCGGCCTTCCTGGTGGCGTCGATTCCGCCTGCGGTATTGGGGGTGCGGCAATCGCCATGTTCGGCATGGTGGCGGCTACCGGGATCAAGATCCTGCAGGAAGCCGATATCGCCGACCGCCGCAACCAGTTGCTGGTGGCGGTGAGTATCGGCATGGGCCTGATCCCGGTGGTGCGTCCGGAGTTCTTCGCGCAGCTGCCGTTGTGGATGAGCCCGATTACCCATAGCGGCATCGCCATGGCCACGCTCAGCGCGTTGTCGCTGAATATCCTGTTCAACATTCTCGGTGGCTCTGAACGACCTGCCGTCGCCCATACGCATTGATTCCTTCGTTCAAATAAAAACAATAACGAAACCGGGAATATCCACATGCACAGCATTCACCTGGGGCCGGCCACACGCCGTGCCCCATTCTGCCCCACGCGCTCTGTTACAGCGCACTTGAGCCAAGGCTTTGGAGCCAGTATTCTCCGCGCCCGCTCGAATCGACTCAAAAAAAAACAGCAAATGTAAAAGCTGACTGCAAGGCCAACTTATCCCGGCCTCATGTCTGCAGCCATCGTGCGCAAAAGTCTCTGAATTCGACTGCATTTATTGCAGCCGACGGGGATTTTTTGGCTTTTTAAACACCTTGGCGCAGCTCTTGCTAAAAGCACTAAAGCTGACCGAATAGACGATTTTTGCAGCGATCCAAAAGGCGCCACACCAGAGCGCCTGCGTAGAAGAAAAACCATAAAACTTTAACTCGGGAGCAACCGAATGAAACCTATGTTCAAAGGCCTGATGCTGGCGGGTTCCCTGCTGGCCGGTGGCCAAGCCGTGGCCGGTGACCTGTTGCAGTGGCAGAACAACAGCCTGACTTATCTGTGGGGCAAGAGCTTTACCGTTAACCCGCAGATCCAGCAAACCGTAACGTTCGAACATGCGGACGCATGGAAGTACGGCGACAACTTCTTGTTTGTCGACCGCATCTTTTACAACGGCAAGGAAGACGGCAACGTCGGCCCAAGTACTTACTACGGCGAGTTCAGCCCACGCCTGTCATTCGGCAAGATCTTTGACAAGGACCTGTCCTTCGGCCCGATCAAAGACGTATTGCTGGCCTTCACTTACGAGTTCGGCGAAGGCGATAACGAGTCGTACCTGCTGGGCCCTGGCTTTGACTTGAACATCCCGGGTTTCGACTACTTCCAGTTGAACTTCTACCAGCGCCAGACCGAAGGCAATCGCCCGGGTGATGGCGTGTGGCAGATCACGCCGGTGTGGTCGTACACCCTGCCGGTGGGCAACTCCAACATCCTGATCGACGGCTACATGGACTGGGTGACGGACAACGACAAGAACGCCCGTGGCACTTACCACGCCAACCTGCACTTCAACCCACAGGTCAAATATGACCTGGGCAAGGCGTTGCATTGGGGTGAGAAACAACTGTACGTCGGCTTTGAATACGACTACTGGAAGAACAAGTACGGGATCGAAGATTCAGGCGCGTTCAAGACCAATCAGGACACGGCGAGCTTCCTGGTCAAGTACCACTTCTAACGCACACCGCCAGTCCCTGTGGGAGCTGGCTTGCCTGCGATAGCGATCTGTCAGACCCACCGCTATCGCAGGCAAGCCAGCTCCCACATTCAGTTCGGTGGCAGGCCCAGGAATCGCGTGATCTGATCACGCTTGGCCAACGCATCCCGCCGTCCCAGCTCGATCAACTCGCTGCAATACCCCGCCTCGAACAGCAAGTAGCTCAACACCCCCGCCCCACTCGTCTTGGTCGCCCCCGGCCCACGCAAGAACAAACGCAACGCCGCCGGCAATTCCTGGCGATGTCGCGCTGCGATTTCGTCGATAGGCTGGCTGGGCGCAATGACCAGCACTTCCACCGGAGCCAACCCCTGGGCGGTGCTGTCGGCAGGCCGGAAATGGCTGAACTGGTTGAGCCGCTCCAGCAGTTCGATATCGCTTTCCAGGCTGTCGATGAACGTACTGTTGAGCATGTGCCCACCGATCTGCGCCAGGGTCGGCTCCTGGCCGGTGAAGGTTCGCTGCACCGCTGGCTCATTGCCACGCGGGTTGCCGCTGACGCCAACCACCAAGACACGGCTGGCCCCCAGGTGCAGCGCCGGGCTGATGGGGCCGACTGGCGTACAGCGCCGTCGCCGAAATACTCATGGTCAAGTTTGACTGGGGCGAACAACAAGGGGATCGCCGAACTGGCCAGCAGGTGTTCAACGCTGAGCTGAGTGGGCACGCCGATACGCCGATGGCGCAACCACGCGTCGATGGTGCGCCCGCCTTGATAAAAGGTCACCGCTTGCCCGGACTCATAACCGAAGGCTGTCACGGCCACCGCATGCAGGTGCTTTTTGCGGATGGCTTCGTCGATACCGTGCAGGTGCAGTTTGTCGTTGAGCAAATCGCGCAACGGCGCGCTATTGAGCAGTGCCACTGGCACCTGCGCGCCCATGCCGAGCAAACTGTGGAAAAAAACCGGCTCGCCTGGCGAATCACCCCGGCCAGTCACTGCGCAGCACCAGATGGCTGCGAAAGCCTTGCCAGAACGCGGTAAGTCGTTGGATCGCGGCGGTGAAATCCATGGCCCCACTGGCCAGGCTTACCGCATTGATCGCTCCGGCCGACGTGCCGACGATCACCGGAAACGGGTTCGGCGCCCCGGCGGCAGCAATTCGGCAATCGCCGCCAACACCCCCACTTGATATGCCGCTCGCGCCCCACCGCCGGAAAGAATCAAGCCTGTAACCGGTTCAGCTGGGCGCATCGCATCACTCCATGTAGGGGAACATCGGGATTACCGACGGCGTTTTTCGTACAGTTTTGGCTCACCCGGTGGCCGGCTCTTGAAGCGGCGATGGGTCCACAGGTACTGCTCAGGGCATTCACGTACAGAGGCTTCGACCCACTGGTTGATGCGCAGGCAATCGGCCTCATCGCTTTCGCCGGGGAAGTCAGCCAGCGGCGGGTGGATCACCAGGCGGTACCCACTGCCGTCGGCCAGGCGCTGCTGGGTGAACGGCACCACCAGCGCCTTGCCCAGCTTGGCGAACTTGCTGGTGGCCGGCACGGTAGCGGCCTGAATGCCGAACAGCGGCACGAAGATGCTTTGCTTGGCGCCGTAGTCCTGGTCCGGTGCATACCAGATGGCACGGCCGGCGCGCAGCAGCTTGAGCATGCCGCGCACGTCCTCGCGCTCCACCGCCAGGGAATCGAGGTTGTGGCGCTCGCGGCCACGGCGCTGGATATAGTCGAACAGCGGGTTGCCGTGCTCGCGGTACATGCCATCAATGGTGTGCTTTTGCCCCAGCAAGGCTGCGCCGATTTCCAGGGTAGTGAAATGCAGGGCCATGAGAATCACGCCCTTGCCGTCCAGTTGAGCCTGCTTGAGGTGCTCCAGGCCTTCGACATGGGCCAGGCGCGCCAAACGCTGGCGCGACCACCACCAGCTCATGGCCATTTCAAAGAAGGCGATGCCGGTGGAGGCAAAGTTTTCCTTAAGCAAATGTTTTCGCTCTTTGGCGGATTTTTCCGGGAAGCACAGCTCCAGGTTTCGCGCGGCGATGCGCCGACGTTCACCGGCCACACGGTACATTCCCGCACCCAACACGCGGCCGATGACCAGCAGCGCGCGGTACGGCAACTGGGTGACCAGCCACAGCAGGCCGAGTCCCAGCCATAACAGCCAAAAACGTGGGTGAAAAATACAGCTCGAAAACGCGGGCGATCCATTACAGATTCCGGTAAAGACAAGGGCCGCGCATTCTACAACGGTTCGACTCGGCTTGCGGCCAGTGGATGTTCTCGTTATAAGTCTCGACACTTTTCGTGACAAGCCGCTTTTGCCGACCATGAGCCAAACCGAACCGCTAGACCAAGATCCCGTGTTCCAGCTGAAAGGCAGCATGCTCGCCATCACCGTGCTGGAACTGGCCCGCAACGACCTCGACGCCCTGGACCGCCAATTGGCCGCCAAGGTCGCCCTGGCGCCGAACTTCTTCAACAATGCCCCGCTGGTGCTGGCCCTGGACAAACTGCCTGCCGGCCAAGGGGTCATCGACCTGCCCGGCCTGATGCGCGTGTGCCGCTCCCATGGCCTGCGCACCCTGGCAATTCGTGCCAGCCGTATCGAAGACATTGCCGCGGCCATCGCCATTGAACTGCCAGTATTGCCGCCGTCCGGTGCGCGTGAGCGTCCGTTAGAACCATTGGTCGGCGAAGAGAAGAAAAAACCGGAAAAACCACCCGAGCCTACGATCAAGCCTACAAAGATCATCACCTCTCCCGTACGGGGCGGGCAGCAGATTTACGCCCAGGGTGGCGACCTTGTGGTGATCTCGTCGGTCAGTCCCGGGCGGAACTTCTCGCCGATGGCAACATCCATGTATACGGCCCGATGCGCGGACGTGCCCTCGCCGGCATCAAGGGTGATACCAAGGCCCGTATTTTTTGCCAGCAGTTGACCGCTGAGCTAGTGTCCATCGCAGGCCAGTACAAGGTTTCAGAAGATTTGCGCCGTGATCCGCTGTGGGGGGCCGGGGTGCAGGTCAGCCTGTCGGGCGATGTGTTGAACATCATCCGTCTTTAACGGATACTGCCGCATTTTCCAAGCATCTCTAGACTCCGATAGCACAGCGAAACCGGCATTACTTGTGTAGGAATAATTGGAAGTTGGCGTTTCCCATCCGGAAACCACATCTTTTCCTACAAAGGCTGTCCGCCTGCAGCGAGTTCCAAGAGATGTTTTTCAGGGACCGAAAAGTCCTTTTTCCTTAGGGGTGAAACACCTTGGCCAAGATTCTCGTGGTTACATCCGGCAAGGGTGGTGTGGGTAAGACCACCACCAGCGCCGCTATCGGTACCGGCCTCGCTCTGCGCGGCCACAAGACAGTCATCGTCGACTTCGACGTCGGTTTGCGTAACCTCGACCTGATCATGGGCTGCGAACGCCGCGTGGTGTACGACTTCGTCAACGTGGTGAACGGCGAAGCCAACCTGCAACAGGCCCTGATCAAGGACAAGCGCCTTGAGAACCTGTACGTGCTGGCTGCCAGCCAGACCCGCGACAAAGACGCACTGACCAAGGAAGGCGTAGGCAAAGTCCTGGCAGAGCTGAAAGAAACCTTCGAATACGTGGTGTGCGACTCCCCGGCCGGTATCGAAACCGGTGCTCACTTGGCGATGTACTTCGCCGACGAAGCCATCGTGGTCACGAACCCGGAAGTGTCCTCGGTACGTGACTCGGACCGCATGCTGGGCCTGCTGGCCAGCAAATCCAAGCGCGCCGAAGAAGGCCAGGACCCGATCAAGGAGCACTTGCTGCTCACCCGCTACAACCCTGAGCGCGTCAGCAATGGCGAAATGCTCGGCGTTGAAGACGTGAAGGAAATCCTCGCAGTGACCCTGCTGGGCGTGATTCCAGAATCCCAGGCAGTCCTGAAGGCCTCCAACCAGGCGTTCCGGTCATCCTCGATGACCAGAGCGACGCCGGCCAGGCGTACAGCGATGCAGTTGATCGCCTGCTGGGCAAGACCGTGGAACATCGCTTCCTCGATGTAAAGAAGAAGGGATTCTTCGAGCGTATCTTTGGAGGCAACTAAACAATGAAATTTCTCGACTTCTTTCGCGCCAACAAAAGCCTACGACCGCGTCGGTAGCGAAAGAGCGTCTACAGATCATCGTGGCGCACGAACGCGGCCAACGCAGCACGCCGGACTACCTGCCAGCCTTGCAGAAGGAACTGGTCGAGGTGATCCGCAAGTACGTCAACATCGGGAACGACGATGTACATGTCGCCCTGGAAAACGACGGCAGCTGCTCGATTCTGGAACTCAATATCACCCTGCCTGATCGTTGATCGAACAGGCGGCCGCCACGGCGGCTCGCACACCTGATCCCTTTTCGGGAGCCAGGTGGGCGAGCCGCCGTTGGCGTTTGTTACGAGGCTGTTTAATGCCGCTGTCCAATATCCATATCCTGCATCAGGACGACGCTGTCCTGGTGGTGAACAAGCCGACCCTGCTGCTCTCGGTGCCTGGCCGCGCCGATGACAACAAGGACTGCCTGATCACCCGCCTGCAGGAAAACGGCTACCCCGAAGCCCGCATCGTCCATCGCCTGGACTGGGAAACCTCAGGGATCATCCTGTTGGCCCGGGACGCCGATAGCCACCGCGAACTGTCCCGCCAGTTTCACGACCGTGAAACCGAAAAAGCCTACACCGCCCTGGCCTGGGGCCAACCGGAACTGGACAGCGGCAGCATCGACCTGCCCTTGCGCTACGACCCGCCGACCAAGCCGCGTCATGTGGTGGATTACGAGTTCGGCAAGCACGCGCTGACTTTCTGGAAGGTGCTGGAGCGCTGTGGCGACTGGTGCCGTGTGGAGCTGACGCCGATTACCGGGCGTTCGCACCAACTGCGCGTGCACATGCTTTCCATCGGCCACCCGCTGCTGGGTGATGGCCTGTATGCCCACGAACAAGCCCTGGCGGCCTGGCCGCGCCTGTGCCTGCACGCGAGCATGCTCAGCACACGCACCCGCAAAGTGCCCTGCTCCGTTCTAATGCTGCAAATGCGTTCAATGTGGGAGCTGGCTTGCCTGCGATGGCGGAGTGTCAGTTCCACATTTTTTGTAGAAAGACCGCTATCGCAGGCAAGCCAGCTCCCACAGTAGTTTTGTGTTGGGTTCAAGACAGCAGCTTCACGCCAAATTCCGAGCCAATACGGTAAACTCCGCGCATTGCTGTCTGGAGCTATTTATGCGCGAAGCGTTGAATCAAGGCCTGATCGACTTCCTCAAGGCCTCCCCTACTCCTTTTCATGCCACTGCTGCCCTCGCCCAGCGCCTGGAAGCGGCCGGTTACCATCGCCTCGACGAGCGCGATACCTGGACCACCGAAGCCAACGGTCGCTATTACGTGACCCGCAACGACTCCTCGATCATCGCCTTCAAGCTCGGCCGCCATTCGCCGCTGCAGGGCGGCATTCGACTGGTCGGCGCCCACACCGACAGCCCGTGCCTGCGGGTCAAGCCCCAGCCTGAGCTGCAACGCCAGGGTTTCTGGCAGTTGGGCGTCGAAGTCTACGGCGGCGCGCTGCTGGCACCGTGGTTCGACCGTGACCTGTCCCTGGCCGGCCGCGTGACCTTCCGCCGCGATGGCAAGGTCGAAAGCCAGCTGATCGACTTCAAGCTGCCCATCGCCATCATCCCCAACCTGGCCATTCACCTGAACCGTGAAGCCAACCAGGGTTGGGCGATCAATGCACAGACCGAGCTGCCGCCGATCCTCGCGCAATTCGCCGGCGACGAGCGCGTAGACTTCCGCGCCGTGCTCACCGAGCAACTGGCCCGCGAGCATGGGCTGAACGCCGACGTGGTGCTCGACTACGAGCTGAGCTTCTACGACACCCATAGCGCTGCGGTGATTGGCCTGAATGGCGACTTCATTGCCGGCGCGCGCCTGGATAACCTGCTGTCCTGCTACGCCGGCCTGCAGGCCTTGCTCACCAGCGATACCGATGAAACCTGCGTGCTGGTGTGCAACGACCACGAAGAAGTCGGCTCCTGCTCCGCCTGCGGCGCCGATGGCCCGATGCTGGAACAGACCCTGCGCCGCCTGCTGCCGGAAGGTGATGAATTCGTACGCACCATTCAAAAATCCCTGCTGGTGTCTGCCGACAACGCCCACGGTGTGCACCCGAACTACGCCGAGAAACACGACGCCAACCACGGCCCCAAGCTCAATGCCGGCCCGGTGATCAAGGTCAACAGCAACCAGCGCTACGCCACCAACAGCGAAACTGCCGGGTTCTTCCGTCACTTGTGCATGGCCGAAGAAGTACCGGTGCAGAGCTTCGTGGTGCGCAGCGACATGGGCTGTGGTTCCACCATCGGCCCGATCACCGCCAGCCACCTGGGCGTGCGCACCGTGGATATCGGTTTGCCGACATTTGCCATGCATTCCATTCGTGAGCTGTGCGGCAGCCATGACCTGGCGCATCTGGTGAAGGTGTTGGGGGCTTTCTACGCGAGTCGTGACTTGCCCTGATATCGGCAACAGGCAAGCCAGCTCCCACATTTTGATTTGTGAACACATTCAAATGTGGGAGCTGGCTTGCCTGCGATGAGGCAATTTCAAACACCCCAACGCTATCTGACACACATCAACGCCAATTCCCGTAATCCGACCTAAACTTGTCAGTATTCCCACTCCGACAAGGCCGTCGCACCATGATCTCCATGTCCTCCTTCCACGCCATGCTTATTCCTATCCTGATCGGCATGATCCTGCTGGCCGTAGGCTTCAACTTTCGTGACAAGCCCGTTGGCGTCTTTGGCATGTGGATCGGCATGCTGCTGATCCTGGGCACCGTGGTCTACAAAATCCTCGCCAAACTGGCCGAATGACCCACGCCCTCGTACACTCGGTCAACTCGTCGTTTTCAAGGTTGACCGCCTAGTGTTCTCCCGTCTCTTTGCCCTGCCCTGCACCCTGCTGATCGCCCTGCTCATGTTGCTGCCGCTCGGGCCTGCCCACGCCGTGAGCCTGCCGGGTCTGCTGGGCAACGCCACCAAGACTCAGCCTCAAGCCGACGTACCGCTGGGGCAGTCGCTGGACGAGGTGATCAAGACCCTGGAAAACGACCAGCAGCGCACCCAACTGCTGAGCGACCTGAAAAAACTCCGTGAAGCCACGCAAAAGCCCAACCGGCCACCGAAGAAGGCGTACTCGGCTTGATCGGCGGCACCTTGGCCAATCTGGAGGCACAGTTTTCCGGTGCCGACAGCCCGCTGGGGCGCTGGTCCAATGAAATCGACCAAGCCCAGGAAGAACTCAGCGCCCTGATGTTGCCGGCCAACGAGTGGCTGCCGATCATTTTCGGTTTTGCGTTGATCCTCGCGGTATGGAGCCTGCTGGCGTACGCGTTGATCTGGCTCAGCCACCGCGTACGCGAACGTTTCGGCCTGCCCGAAGAACTGCCGCAACACCCGCGTACCTGGGACATGGTGCGCTTCGCCCTGCGCAAACTGGGGCCGTGGCTGATCGCCCTGGTGATCACTGTGTACCTGAGCTACGCGCTGCCTTCGTCCCTGGGTAAGTCCCTGGCGATGGTGCTGGCCTACGCGCTGGTGGTCGGCACGTGTTTCTCAGCGATCTGCGTCATTGCCTTCTCCGTTCTCGACGGGCCACACCGCCACCGTGCGCTGTATATCCTGCGGCACCAGGCGTTCCGCCCGCTGTGGTGGATCGGCAGCTTTGCCGCGTTTGGGGAGGCATTGAGCGATCCCCGCCTGGTGCAAGCGTTGGGCCAGCATCTATCCCACACCGCCGCGACTGTCGCCAATGTGATGGCCGCGTTGTCCACAGGCGTATTTATCCTGCGTTTCCGCCGGCCCATCGCCCACCTGATCCGCAACCAGCCGCTGTCGCGCCGCCTGACGCGTCGCGCCCTCAGCGACACCATCGAGATCATCGGCTCGTTCTGGTACATCCCGGCGTTGCTGCTGGTCGGCATCTCGCTGTTCGCCACCTTCGTGTCCGCCGGCGATACCAGCACCGCCTTGCGCCAATCGCTGTTGTGCACGGTGCTGCTGGTGCTGTGCATGGTGATCAACGGCCTTGTACGCCGCCACGCCCTCAAGCCGCAGCGCGGGCACAAGCGCCACGCCCTGTATTCCGAGCGGTTGAAGAGCTTTTTCTACACCTTGGCGCACCTCGTGGTGTGGCTGGTGTTTATCGAACTGGGCCTGCGGGTGTGGGGCTTGTCACTGATTCGGTTTACCGAGGGCGATGGCCACGAAGTCAGCGTCAAGCTGTTCGGCCTGGCCGGAACCTTGCTGTTTGCCTGGCTGATCTGGATTCTCAGCGACACGGCGATCCACCACGCGCTCACACGCTCGCGCAAAGGCCTGGCCAATGCCCGCGCCCAGACCATGATGCCGTTGATTCGCAACGTGCTGTTCGTGACCATCTTCATCATTGCCGCCATCGTGGCCCTGGCGAACATGGGCATGAACGTCACGCCCTGCTGGCCGGTGCCGGTGTCATCGGCCTGGCCATCGGTTTTGGTGCGCAATCACTGGTAGCAGACTTGATCACCGGCTTGTTCATCATCATCGAAGACTCCCTGGCCATCGATGACTACGTGGATGTGGGCGGCCACCTCGGCACCGTCGAGGGCCTGACCATCCGCACCGTGCGCCTGCGCGACATCGACGGCATCGTGCACACCATTCCGTTCAGCGAGATCAAGAGCATCAAGAACTATTCGCGGGAGTTCGGCTACGCGATCTTCCGGGTGGCAATCCCGTACAACATGGAGATCGACGACGCCATCAAGCTGATGCGTGATGTCGGCCACAAAATGCGCAACGACCCGCTGCAGCGCCGCAACATCTGGTCGCCGCTGGAGATTCAAGGGGTGGAGAGTTTCGAGTCAGGCAGCGCGATCCTGCGGGCACGCTTCAAGACCGCGCCGATCAAGCAGTGGGAAGTGTCGCGGGCGTTCAACCTGTCGTTGAAGCGGCATCTGGATGAGGCGGGGTTGGATTTGGCGACACCACGCTTGAGTGTGCAGGTGGTGACAGGGGCATCGGGCGGTTTGGAGAAAGAAAAAACCACTTAGAATGTGGGAGCTGGCTTGCCAGCTCCCACATTTTATCGTTTAAGCGATAGCGGCGCTGTCCATCTTCTGGCGCAGGCTCAATGGCCGCATATCGGTCCACACCTCTTCGATATAGGCCAGGCATTCCTTCTTCAGGCCGCTCTTGCCCACGGTGCGCCAGCCTTCCGGCACGGCCTTGTAGTCGGGCCAGATGGAATACTGCTCTTCATGGTTGACCACTACCTGAAACAGGATGTCGTCGCGGTCGAATACTGAGGTCATTGCTGTTCTCCATCGCTGAAAGACTGGCCGCGCACCACGCGCAGCACTGATATCTGTAGAAACGTGCCAAGCCGCCAAAAAATTAGAGGCTGGCCACCGCTGCCGCCAGAGCGCGCCCGAAGATCTCGGCCACGCGGTCCACTTCGGCGCCGGTGATCACCAGCGGCGGCAAAAAACGCACGACGCTGCCGTGCCGGCCGCCAAGCTCCAGGATCAGCCCGCGCTTGAGGCATTCGCGCTGCACCCGTGGCGCCAATTGGCGATGCACGGGCGGATGGCCCTGTATGTCGGGTGTGCCGTTCGGGTCCACCAACTCGACGCCCAGCATCAGTCCGCGACCGCGAATATCGCCCAGGTGCGGGAAATCGCGCTGCAGGATGCGCAGGTGTTCACCGAGGCGCTCGCCCATGGCGGCGGCGTGGCCAGCCAAGTCGTGATCCTTGAGGTAGCGCATCACCGCCGAACCTGCCGCCATCGCCATTTGATTGCCACGGAAGGTCCCGGCATGCGCACCCGGCAACCAGGTATCGAGCCAGTCGCGATACACCACCACCGCCAGCGGCAGGCTGCCACCAATGGCCTTGGACATCACCACCACGTCCGGGATGATGCCGGCGTGTTCAAAGGCAAACATCTTGCCGGTACGGCCGAAGCCGCTCTGGATCTCGTCGACGATCAACGCCACGCCGGCCTGTTCGGTGATGCGTCGCAGGCCACGCAGCCAGTCCAGATCGGCCGGAATCACACCGCCCTCGCCCTGCACCACTTCGACAATCACCGCTGCCGGCAACGCCACCCCGGCTTCCGGGTCGTTGAGCAGGTTTTCCAGGTAATGCAGGTTGACCCGCACCCCTTCCACGCCGCCCAGGCCGAACGGGCAACGATAGTCATAAGGGAATGGCAGGAATTGCACGCCATTGCTGAGCAACGCGCCCAAGGGTTTCTTCGGCCCCAGGCTGCCCATCAGGCTCAGGGCGCCCTGGCTCATGCCGTGGTAACCGCCCTGGAACGACAACACGGTGCTGCGCCCAGTCGCGGTGCGCACCAGTTTCAACGCGGCTTCCACCGCATCGGTGCCGGTCGGGCCACAAAACTGGATTTTTGCCTCCCGTGCAAGCTCTGCCGGCAGCAGGCCGAACAGGTCCTGTACGAACTGGTCCTTGACCGGCGTGGTGAGGTCCAGGGTGTGCAACGGCAGCTCGTCGCTCAACACTTGCTGGATGGCTTCGATCACTGCCGGTGGTTATGCCCCAGCGCCAGGGTGCCGGCGCCGGCCAGGCAATCGATAAAGCTGCGGCCCTCGACGTCTTCCACGTAAATCCCCTTGGCGCGCTTGAGCGCCAGGGGAATCCGCCGAGGGTAGCTACGGGCGTTCGACTCCTGCTGGCGTTGGCGTGCCAGCAGTGGGGTTTCTTCGAACTGATAAAGCGTTTCTTGAAGCGGGGCTTCTTCGATATGGCTGATAGCGACGGACATTACTTGATCCCTCATCTGGTTCCTGTTCTGGAAACGCACCAGCAAGGAAAGGATTTAGGGGCCCTGATCTTTTACTGACGGATGAGGCTTCACAATCCAAGGTACTTTTCATTCAAGGCATAAAGAGTCGCGCACGTCTCTGCATCCAGAAACCCGCAATAATCCCGTGGACGAAAGTGCATCTGGAACGCCCGCGTCCTGTGCTCAAACGCCTGGCGATTCTGCGCGGGCTTATACCCATAGCGCTGAAATGCCCGCTCCACCTCCACCTCTGGCGGTAGCCCCATGCAAAACCTGCGCTGGTACATCGCCCGCGTCGGCTCGTCATACCAAGCGCCTACACCCGCCTCATGCAGACACTGCCATGGCAACCGGGGCCCGGATCGCTCTTGCGCCAATACGCCACATCCGAATGCCCGAGGATGTCGGTCGGCCCGATCTGCGGATATCGCCCAAGCAGGTCGCGAAGCAGCAAGATCAGCACCTCGATCTGCGCTTCGGTATACGCCGGAAGGTGAACACACCGCCGTCATCGCGCGCCAGGTTGACGATCTCGATGCCAATCGAGCGGCTGTTGAGGTTATCGCGACCGCCCCAATGACTGACCCCGGCATGCCAGGCGCGCTTGTCCTCGCCTACCAGGCAAAAAAGCCCGCAGCTCATCGTAGCCAGCGGCTCGGTAACTGGGCTCATTTGGGTCGAGTAGTAGATAGTGCGCACTGACCCCGTCTTGGGTCAGGGTACGCAGGGATGACGCAAAGGCTGCTGCCGTGTAATGCAGGATCACCTGCCGCACCGGCTCACCGTTACGTTCATTGAAGCCTTGGGCAGGAAAACTGGTGTCGATAACCAACATTAGAACCGTCCTTTTCAATACAGGCCGAGTCTTTTCGGCCCGTTCAAGCGCAAATTACCGCCATCCTGAAGGCTTGAACCTCAGGAAGGCGGTAACTATTTGGCACTTGAGAGAACGGCAGTCAGCGCCGCAACGGCATACCCAGGTCAACGCGCAAGCCGTCGGGCCGGCTGTCGAACTTCAGCGAGCAAGAACAGCGCTGCACAATCGCCTGCACAATTGCCAGCCCCAGGCCGCAGCCTTCGCTGCTGCCATTGCGCCAGAAGCGTTGGGTCAGGTATTGCAGGTCTTCGGCAGAAATTTGCTTGCCATGGTCACGCACGCGGAACACCACCTGATCGCCAGCGGTGAACACGTTGAGTTCTACGCGGGTGTCCGCCGGAGTGTGGCGCAAGGCGTTGTCCAACAGGTTACGCAGGGCCGCGACCGCCAGGCCCACTGGCATTTCCACCGGGGTGTCAGTGAGGTTGTCCGGCAAGATCAGGTCGATGCGCTGATTGTCGCCCGCATTGGCGTCTTCGATGGCCAGCCGAGCGACGTCCTCCGCGCTGGACTGCAGGCCATCGTCAAACGACAGGCTGCCCTCGACCCGCGCCAGCAGCAGCAATTGCTCCAGGGTGCGGTGCAGGCGGTCGGCGCCTTCTTCGGCGTGGGCCAGGGATTGGTCGCGCGCGGCACCTTCGGTCATGCGCGCCACTTGCAGGTGGGTCTTGATCGCCGTCAACGGGCTGCGCAGTTCATGGGCGGCGTCACCGGTCAGGCGGCGCTCACGCTCGATGGTCTTGGCGATGCGTTGCAGCAGTTGGTTCTGGGTGTCCAGCAACGGCTTGAGTTCGCTGGGCAACGGGTGAATCTGCAGGGGTTCGAGGGAGTCGGCGCTGCGGCGCATCAGTGCATCGCGCATGCGGTTGAGCGGCAACAGGCTTTGGCCGATGCCGAGCCACAGCAGGCACAAGCAGCCCAGCATCGCCACACCCACTGGCACAGAGGCCGCCAGCAAGATCGACAGGTTGAGCGCTTCACGCTCGACCTGGCGGTCGGCGGTGGTGATCAGCAAGTCGCCCCGGGACAGGGTGAAACTGCGCCACCCCACACCGTCGATCACCTGGTCACGAAAGCCGCTCTTGCGCGACTCCAGGCCTTCCTCCGGGGTGGTATGGCTGCGCGCAAGAATTTCCCCACGCAATGAACTGACCTGGCAGGCCATGCCGCCGGGCACATGCAGTTGTTCAGCGCTGAAATGCGCCCCGCCACTCACACTGGCCAGCCCCGGCATTTGCTCGGTCAGCCCCGCGACCATTCGCGCGGAAGCCACCAGGCGCTGGTCGAGGGAAAACATCATCTGGTTGCGCAGGTCGTTGAGCATCCAGGCCGCTGCCAGGGCCCAGATCAATACAAATGCGGCGCCCAGTTTGAACGTCAGCCGCAGGCGCAGGCTTTTCACGAAGAGTGCTCTCCACCATCCGCCGGGCCCAGCCGGTAGCCCAAGCCGCGCACGGTCTCGACGATGCCATTGCCCAATTTGCGCCGCAGGTGGTGAATGTGCACGTTGAGGGCGTTGCTTTCCAGCTCGTCATTGAAGCCATAGACGCTGTCCTTGAGCTGCTCGCTGGACAGCACGCGGCCCTTGTTATGCAGCAGCGCTTGCAACAACGCCTGTTCACGGCGGGACAGGTCCACCGGCTCGCCACCCAGGAAGGTCTCGCGACTGCTCGGGTCATAGGCCAGGCGCCCGTGCTCGATCAGGTTGACGCTACGCCCCGCCACCCGCCGCAGCAGGGTTTGCAGGCGTGCGGCAAGTTCGCGCAGGTCGAAGGGTTTGAGCAGGTAGTCATCGGCGCCGGCTTGCAGGCCATCGACACGGTTGGTCACCGAATCCCGCGCGGTGAGGATCAGCACCGGAATCTCCAGGCCTTGGCTGCGCTGTTGCTGCAGCAACTTAAGGCCGTCTTCATCGGGCAGGCCGAGGTCGAGCACCATGATGTCGAACGTCGCGGCCTTGAGCATCGCGCGCGCAGCCGACGCCGAGCCCACACGCTCCACGGTAAAACCCTGGGCGGTGAGGCCGGCCACGATGCCGCTGGCGATCAGTTCGTCGTCTTCACAGACCAGTACGTGCATGCTGAACCCTTCATGAAAGATGGGGGAATTAAAAGGGCAACGGATTAAGCGCAGATTATGCCGCTAAACGGTGCGCACTCACTCTAGAATAGCCCCGGTTAATCATCGGTTAATCAACGCCACACATTGTGTGCCTAACTTGCATCGAACTAAGGCTTGACCATGCGGCATCTGTTTACCTTTCTGCTGGTATTGTTCGCGGGATTCGCCCAAGCGTCACCGGGCAATCCCTTTGAAACCAAACCCGATTTTCTCCCGGTGGGCAAGGCCTTCACCTTTACCTCCGAGCGCCTGGAAAGCGGCGAGACCCAGCTGTATTGGCAGATTGCCGACGGTTATTACCTGTACCAGCAACGCATGAAATTCGACGGGCTGGCCGAAAAACCGACGCTGCCCCAGGGCGAAGCCCATAGCGACGAGTTCTTCGGCGAGCAGCAAGTGTACCGCCAGGGCCTGGAAGTGAAGATCCCGGCCGGCGTCACTGGCCAGGTCAAGCTGGCTGGCAGGGCTGCGCCGATGCTGGCCTGTGCTACCCGCCGCAATCGATCACCGTGGACCTGGGCGGCAATCCGGCGGTAGCGGCCACCGCACAAGCCCAGGACCAAAGCCTGGCCAGCGGCCTGCAACAGCGCAGCCTGGGTTGGAGCCTGCTGGTGTTCTTCGGCCTGGGCCTGTTGCTGGCGTTTGCGCCGTGTTCGTTGCCGATGTTGCCGATCCTCGCTGGCCTGGTCGTTGGCAGTGGCGCCAGCCCGCGTCGTGGCTTCGCCTTGGCCAGCAGCTACGTGGTGTGCATGGCGTTGGTGTATGCGGCGCTGGGCGTATTGGCCGCTCTGGCCGGCAGTAACCTGGCCGCGCTGCTGCAAACCCCGTGGATTCTTGGCAGCTTCGCCGCTCTGTTCGTGATCCTCGCCCTGCCGATGTTCGGCTTCTTTGAACTGCAACTGCCCGCCTTCCTGCGCGATCGCCTGGACAACGCCAGCCGCCAGCAAAGCGGCGGCAGCCTGGTAGGCGCCGGGGTTCTTGGCGCGCTGTCGGGCCTGCTGGTAGGCCCGTGTATGACCGCGCCGTTGGCCGGCGCCCTGCTGTATATCGCCCAAAGCGGCAATGCGCTGCATGGTGGCCTGATCCTGTTCGCCATGGGCATCGGCATCGGCATTCCGTTGTTGCTGCTGGTGACCGTGGGCAACCGCTTCCTGCCTAAACCGGGCACCTGGATGAACGTGCTCAAGGGGGTCTTCGGCTTCCTGTTCCTGGGCACCGCTGTGCTGATGATTCGTCCGGTGGTCGATGCCAGCCTGTGGATAGGCTTGTGGGGGCCCTGGCATTGGTCATGGCGTACTGCGGCTGGACGCTTGCCCGCGAATACGGCCTGGCCGCCAAGGTATTTGGCGCTGGCTCCTTGCTGCTGGGCCTGTGGGGCGCGGTGCTGGTGGTGGGCGCAGCGGGGGGCAGCGACGACCTGTGGCAGCCGCTGAAGGTCTACAGCGGCTCGCGTATTGCTAACGCACCCAGCGCCCACGACGCCTTCATGACCATCAACGACCCGGCCGTGCTGCAAAACCAGCTCGACAGCGCCAAGGCCCAGGGCCAATGGGTACTGGTGGACTACTACGCCGACTGGTGCGTGTCGTGCAAGATCATGGAAAAACAAGTGTTCGGCCAACCCCAAGTGATGGACGCGCTGAAAGACGTGCGCCTGCTACGCCTGGACGTCACCGCCGACAACGCCGCCAGCCGCGAGCTGCTCGACCGCTACAAGGTGCCAGGGCCACCGAGCTTTGTGTGGATCGGCCCGGACGGTGAAGAACGCCGTGCCCACCGCATCACCGGCGAAGTGGATGCCGCCGCCTTCCTGCAACGCTGGACGCAAACCCGAGACGCGCCCTGATGCTGACCCTGACCATCGGTACCTTCGCCATCGCCCTGAATCACATCCTGCTGATCAGCGCGCTGATTCTCGCCACCCTGGTGGGCTGGCGCGTGGCCAAGCGCGGTGGTGAGAACCCGGAATCGGTGCTGTTCAGTCTGTTCCTGCTGGGCATGCTGGCCGCGCGCATCAGCTTTGTGCTGATGTACTGGAGCGACTACCGCAACGACTGGGTGCAGATGGTCGATCTGCGCGACGGTGGTTTTCTCGCGTGGCCCGGCGTGATCGTGCTGATCCTCGGCGCGCTGGTCTACTGCTGGCGCCGCCCGGCCTGCGCAAGCCGCTGAGTGCCGGGGTGGTCACGGGCCTGGTGTTCTGGGGCATGACCAGCCTGGCGTTGAACCTGTATGACAAGGGCTCGCAACTGCCGGATATCACCCTGCGCAACGCCAATGGCGACGTGGTGCAACTGGCCGACTACAAGGGCGGCCCGCTGGTGATCAACCTGTGGGCGACCTGGTGCCCACCGTGCCGGCGCGAGATGCCGGTGCTCGAACGCGCCCAACACCAACGGCCTGACGTGACCTTCCTGTTCGTCAACCAGGCCGAAAGCATGCAAAGCGTCAGTACCTTCCTGGCAACTCAGGGCCTGACGCTGGACAACGTGCTGTTCGACGCCAGCGGCCGCCTCGGCCAGGCCGTCGGCTCCATGGCATTGCCTACTACCCTGTTCTACCAAGCCGATGGGCGCCTGATCAACAGCCACCTGGGCGAGTTGTCCCAAGCCAGCCTGGCCCGCGCCATGGAACCCTTCGACACCGCCACAATAAGGAAACCCACATGCCAAGCCTCCGCCACCTGCTGACCCTGCTGCCCCTGACACTGGCGGCTACCCTGGCCCAGGCCGAAGACTGGCCGGCACCGATCAAACAGATCGAAGCCAAGGGCGCCAAGATCCTCGGCAAGTTCGACGCCCCGAGCGGCCTCACCGGCTACGCCGCGCAATACCAGAACCGCGGCATGGCGCTCTACCTGACCGCTGACGGCAACAGCGTAATCGCCGGCAACCTGTACGACGCCCAGGGCAATGACCTGAGCAGCGCGCCCCTGGAAAAACTGGTGTACGCGCCGATGGCCAAGGAAGTCTGGGCCAAGATGGAAAAAAGCAGCTGGATCCAGGACGGCGACGTCAAGGCGCCACGCATCGTCTACCTGTTCAGCGACCCCAACTGCCCGTACTGCAACATGTTCTGGGAACAGGCCCGCCCATGGGTGAAGGCTGGCAAGGTGCAGTTGCGCCACATCATGGTCGGCATCATCCGCGAAGACAGCCCGGGCAAATCCGCCGCACTGTTCGCCGCCAAAGACCCGCAAAAGCACTGGAAGAACATGAGGCCGCCGGTAAAGGCAGCAAGTTGCAGGCACTGGCCAAGATCCCGGCGGATATCGAGGCCAAGCTCGATGCCAATATGAAGTTGATGGATGAATTGGAGTTGTCGGCGACGCCGGCGATTTTCTATCTGGATGACAAGGGTGGGTTGCAGCAACAGCAAGGGGCGCCTTCGCCGGAGAAGTTGGTGAAGATACTTGGGCCAAAATAAATGCCACACACCCGGCGTTGGCAATGCCCGCGATTTGCGGGCTTTGCGTACGAGGTAAATACCTCTGGCGCTAAACGACCTTCAGCTTGAAACCTTTCATTCCGTAGTCGTTTCCAGCCCCAGATGCGACATGGCTTACGATCTCCACCACTCCAAATGTCGCCTTGGCCGTGAACTCCCCCTTCAAGCTACGCCATTGCGTGGTGTTGGAAATATCTGTCGGCGGTATGAGAGGTTCACCGTTCACTGTGACGGAGAGGCGGGGGACGGAATGCACGCTTCCAATGCGCATAAAATCCCCGCTGAATTCATACTTCTTGCCGACTTCAAGTGGGCTATAACCTTTTGACAATACGATCCCATTTGATTTGTTGGTATACGTATAGTTCAACACATACCAGATGCCAGCACTGTCTTGCACGATCTTCAGGTCCCTGGGATCAGTGCCAGGCGTAACTTCCCAACCACCCCAACCGTTCTCAAAGTCCGAAAACTCTTCAAAAGGCGGCTCTTCAGGGTCGCCTTTACGCAAATTTTCCGAAGAAGCTGGTAATTCAATCGCATTCGCCGGCAACAGCGACAACTCTGGGTCGGTGGGAGGCTCACCCTCTTCACGACTGAAGGTTACAGCGGTGCTCAACGTCACCGAACCATAGTCATTAAACTCATTCAGTGCATCCCGAGAAAGATGCATGACGATGTGTGTCGCCTTGGCCTCCTCTTCGGTCACTTTATCTCCATTGCGAACCCAGAAACACGACGGATCACTGTCTGCCGGATTGCTCATGGCGAGAACCCACAATCCCTGCCCTTCATGGATCAATGGATAACGGCACAAATTAATCACGGCGCTGCCACCGAATTTACGCATATCCAACCATCGCCCCCCGTGTTCTTGCGTCACATCCTGAAACTTTGCAGCAGGTAAATCCTCAGGTTTGAAGTGACGAACAGTCAGCTCAGCGACAGCAGATGTGACACCCTCCCCGTCGACCACAGCGGAATACCTACTGGAGAATGTTCGTCCTATAAAAAGCGCAAACCATTCAGCGTCAATATTAATTTCAGTATCGCGATCACCATTGGCGACACCGGTAAAGGATACAACGGGGTTTTCGACATCATCGACGCGCGATATATACAACGTAATAGGAGTTCCAACTTCCATTCTACCGGGAGCGATGATGGCTTTTCCCCATATCTTATAGCCATCGGATCTATGTTGTTATTTTGGTCAGCATACTGATATTGCGGAGCAATCGGTTCGTACGTTCTTGGTTTAGACGCGGTCGTGCTCATGAATGTAACTCCTCTGTTGAGCAGCCACTCACGTGCGTGGCTACCTGTATTCAACACCACGCCTAAATCATTTAGATACTGTCAGATCTCACAGTGCGTCCATGAGAGTCACTGCATTCTGATCAACGGTTCCTTCGTCCGTGAGTAGCTGTGGAACTACAGCCCTCCAACTCCGCCATCAAATCACTCAACCGATCCACCTTCTCGGCACTGATCTCTTTGGCCGCCAACCCGTCGATATACTCGGCCAACTCCGCCACCGTGCTGCATTCGAACATCGCCCTGAGCGGCACATCCCGCTGCAAGGTCTTCTGCACCCGCGAGGCAATCTGCGTGGCCAGCAGCGAATGCCCGCCCAGTTCGAAGAAGTTGTCTTGCACCCCGACCCGTTCAACCTTCAAGACCTCAGCCCAGATAGCGGCCAACGTGGTTTCCAGTTCGTTGCGTGGCGCCAGGTAGTCCTGGCTGTGCAACTGGCCGATGTCCAAATCAGGTAGAGCCTTGCGGTCGAGCTTGCCATTGGCGTTCAACGGCAGGCGGTCGAGCCACAGCCAGTGCAACGGCACCATGTATTCCGGCAGTTCGGCGCGCAGGCGTTGCTTGATGCGGTCCAGACGTTCGCTTGGGTTCAGCGCTGCGTCGGCCGCCACCAGGTAGCCCACCAAGTGCTTGCCATTGACGCCCTCCTGCACGCCCACCGCCGCGTCGCGAACTTCCGGTTGCTCATGCAGGCGCGCTTCGATTTCACCCAGCTCGATGCGGTAACCGCGAATCTTCACTTGATGGTCGATACGCCCGACGTACTCCAGCACGCCATCACTGCGCCGACGTGCCAGGTCACCGGTGCGATACAACCGCTCTCCCCTGGCGTACCGAACGGGTTCGGTACAAACACCGGCGCGGTGCGCAGCGGATCGCTGACGTAACCACGACCCACGCCGATGCCCGCTACACACAACTCACCCACCGCCCCTTGCGGCACCAGCTCCAGTGCGCCGTCGAGCAGGTACAAACGGTTGTTATCCGTCGGCGTACCAATCGGCAGATAAGTGCCTCGGGTCGACGCCAGATCGACGCGGTAGAACGCCACATCGTCCGAGCACTCAGCCGGGCCATAAGCATTCACCAGGCCAATCTCTGGGTAACGCTGCAACCACTGATGGGCCAGCTCCGGCGGCATCGCTTCACCGGTTGGCAGCATCCAGCGCAGGCCGTCCAGGCTGATGCGGTCCTGGGCAAGCATGCCCTGGATCAGCGACGGCACGCTTTCCAGCACGGTGATGCCCTGGGCCTGTACATGCGCAAGCAGCCCCTGCGGATCGTGGGCGATGGTGTTCGGCACGATATCCACCCGTGCGCCAAACAGCGGCGCGGCGAGGAATTGCCACACGGAAATATCGAAGCTTTGCGAGGCGGTCTGAGCGATCACATCTGCCGGGCTCAGGTCGAGGTACGGCACCTTGCTCAACTGGTTATTGAGCATGCCGCGTTGTTCCACCATCACGCCCTTGGGCAAGCCGGTGGAACCCGAGGTGTAGATCACGTAGGCGAGATTATCCGGGCCGCTGTAGACGCCAGGGTTTTCATCACGCTCATCCAATGCTTCCCACACCAACAGTTTGGGCCGGCCCGAGCAAGCGAACTCTTCCAGCAGTTGCTCGGCCTGTTCGCGACACGCCTCGGTGCACACCAACAACGGCGTACGGCTCAAGTCGATGATGCGGCTCAACCGCTGGCTTGGCAGGCCTGGGTCCAGCGGCAAGTAGCCGGCACCGGCCTTGAAGCTGCCGATGATCATGCCCAGCAAGTCCAGGCTGCGTTCAGCCAGCAAGGCCACCGGTTGATCCAGGCCAACACCCGCCTTGATCAACGCATGCCCCAGGCGATTGCTGCGGCGGTTCAGCTCGGCATAGCTCCATTGCTGGTCGAGGCAACTGGCGGAGATGCGTTGCGGGTGGGCGACCACCTGTGCTACGAACAGCTCGACATAGCTGCGTTCCAGCGGATACGCGTGCTCGCTCTGGTTGCAGCCGTCCAGCAGGAATGCACGTTCCTGCTCGCCAATCAGCGGCAGGTCGGCCATGTCGCCATGGAAGCCCTGCACCAGCGCCAGCAGCAGGCGCTTGAACTCGCCGAGCATGCCTTGCACGGTGGTTTCGTCGAAGTAGCGTTGGTCATAGGACAGGTGCAAGCCCAGATCATCGCCCGGGTAGCACACCGCCGTCAGCGGGAAGTTGGTGTGGGTGCGGCCAGAGTCCGAGGTGGCATTCAGGCTTTGTGCGCGGTCCAGCACCGAGACTTCCACCGGGGCGTTTTCAAACACGAACAGACTGTCGAACAGGGGTTGGTCCTTGGGCAGTTCGCTGTGTTCCTGAATGGTCACCAGCGGCAGGTATTCGTACTCGCGCAGTTGCATATTGCTGTCGAGCAAACCGCTCAGCCATTGGCGCACGCTGCACGGCTGATCGTCCTCAGGCAGCTTCACCCGCAGTGCGATGCTGTTGATGAACAGGCCGACGGTGCGCTGCATCTCGGGCATTTCCACCGGACGCCCAGCCACGGTGACGCCAAACAGCACGTCGCGATCGCCGCTCAAGCGGCGCAGTACCAACGCCCAAGCCGCCTGGGCGAAGGTGTTGACGGTCAACTGATGGGCCTGGGCCAGTTCACGTAATTGCGCACCATCACGGGCATCAAGACGGGTGTAGCAGTCACCCACCACCATGCCGCCATGGCCTGCGTGGTCACGCATAAATGGCCGGTCACTCGGGATCGGCGTGGTGCGCTCGAAACCTTGCAAGTTCTGTTGCCACCACTGGCGCGCCTCATTCAGGTTCTGGCGTTGCAGCCAGGCGATGTAGTCACGGTAGCGCGGCGGCGTGGCCAGTTGCGCGTCGCGGCCTTCGCCCAGGGCCATGTAGATATCGAAGAAGTCATTCATCAGCAGCGAACGGCACCAGGCATCGATCAGGATGTGGTGGTTGCTCATCATGAACCAGTAGCGCTCCGCGCCGACGCGAATCAAACGCAGGTGAAACGGTGCCTGGTTGAGCAGATCAAAACCAGCTTCGCGCTCGCTCTTGAGCAAGGCTTGCAGGCGTGGCTCCTGTTCATGTTCCGGGTCATGGCTCCAATCCAGGTACTCAACCGGCGTGCTGCCCGGCTTGTGGATCACTTGCAACATGTCCTCGCCGACGTTCCAGCAGAACGACGCGCGCAGGGCTTCGTGACGAGCGATCACCGCCTGCCAGGCCTGGGCGAAACGCTCGGGGTCCAGGGCGCTGTTGATGCGGTAACGGTCCTGCATGTAGTACAGGCCGGTGCCCGGCTCCAGCAGGGTATGCAGCAACAGCCCTTCCTGCATGGGCGTGAGCGGGTACACATCCTCGATGGCGCTGGCCGGTACTGGTAGCGCATCCAGTTGCGCCTGGGTCAGGTGCGCCAGGGGAAAGTCGGAAGGCGTGAGGCCACCGGCATCATCCTTGAGGCAATGGGCAACCAGGCTTTGCAGTTCGGCCAGGTAGGCGTCGGCCAATTCACGGATGGTCTGTGGGTCGTGACGTTCGCGGCTGAAGGTCCAGCGCAGCACCAATTCACCGCCATACACCTGGCTGTCGACGCTCAGGGCATTGGGCAGCGGTGCGTCCGGGTCATGGGCGATGCCAGCCGATTCATCCAGCGGATGGAACAGCGCATCGCTGCCGAAGCTCTGGTCGAACTGGCCGAGGTAGTTGAAGGTGATCTCGGCGCTTGGCAGCGCGGCCATGGTCTGTTTGATCAGGTCGTCTGCGAGGTAGCGCAGCACGCCATAACCCAAACCTTTGTGCGGTACGCCGCGCAGTTGCTCCTTGATCGCCTTGATCGAGTCGCCCTGCCCGGCCTGCGGTGTCAGGCGCAGCGGATAAGCACTGGTGAACCACCCGACACTGCGGGTCAGGTCGAGGTCATCGAACAGGGTTTCACGGCCGTGGCCTTCCAGCTGGATCAGCGCCGAGGCGTGGCCGCTCCAGCGGCACAACACGCGGGCCAAGGCGGTCAGTAGCAGGTCATTGACCTGGGTGCGGTAGGCACTTGGCGCCTGTTGCAGCAACTGGCGGGTGTGTTCGGCGTCCAAGCGCACGCTGACCGTGTCGGCGTCGCGATTGCGCAGCGAGCCTCGGGAACGGTCCACCGGCAACGCCACCGCAGGGCCGGCGAGTTGGTGCTGCCACACGCTCAATTCTTCACGCAGGGATTCGCTGCCGGCATAGGCCTGCAAGCGTGACGACCAGTCTCGCAACGCACTGGTCTTGGCCGGCAGGCTGACGGCTTGGCCGTCGCTCAACTGGCGGTAGACCGTTTGCAGGTCTTCCAGCAACACGCGCCACGACACGCCGTCCACCACCAAGTGGTGAATCGCGATCAGCAGGCGTTGCTGACCTTCAGGGCCGTCCACCAGCAGGGCGCGCAGCAGCGGGCCGTGTTGCAGGTCGAGGCTGCGCTGGGTGTCGGTGAACAGCGCGGTGCACTGCGCCATGTCACGCACTTGCGCCTGCATCAGCACGCCACCTTGAGGCACAGCCAAATGCTCGGCGTGCCATCTGGCATCGCGCCGGGTGAAGCTCAGGCGCAGGGCGTCGTGGTGTTCCAGTACCGCCAGCAGGGCTTGCTCCAGGCGATGGGGTTCCAGCAGTTGCAGCGGCTTGAGCAACAATGCCTGGTTCCAGTGCTGACGCTGTGGAATCTCGGTGTCGAAGAACCAATGCTGAATCGGCGTAAGGCCCGAGCCTCCGGTGAGCACGCCCTGCTCCGCCGTGACCTGCTCGGAGCGCGTGGCGACGGCCGCCAGGGTTTGCACGGTCTGGTGCTGGAACAGGTCGCGCGGGCTGAAATGAAGCCCCACCTGCCGCGCGCGGCTGACCACCTGGATCGACAGGATCGAGTCGCCGCCCAGTTCGAAGAAATTATCGTCAAGGCCGACTTGCTGCACGTTCAACACCGCCGCCCAGATCGCCGCGAGGGTTTGCTCCAACTCATTGCGGGGCGCCACGTACTGTTGGCGGTTGGCCTCGGGGTCCGGTTGCGGCAAGGCGCGGCGGTCGAGCTTGCCGTTGGCGGTCAGCGGCATGCTGTCGAGCACGATCAGGTGCGCGGGCACCATATAGTCCGGCAGTTGCGCCTTAAGATGAGCCTTCAAGGCGTCGCGCAGAGCGCCGTGTTCCGCATCGCTGACCAGGTATGCAACCAGCTGTTTGCCATTCGGCGAATCCAGCGCCAGCACCACCGCTTCACGTACGGCGTCGTGTTCCAGCAGGCGGGTTTCGATCTCGCCCAACTCAATGCGGAAACCGCGAATCTTCACCTGATGGTCGATACGCCCCAGGTACTCCACCAAGCCATCGGCGCGTTGGCGCACCAGGTCGCCGGTGCGGTACAGGCGGCCACCATTGCTGGCAAACGGATCGGCAACAAAGCGCTCCGCCGTCATGCCTGGGCGTTCGTGATACCCCTGGGCCAGGCCCGCGCCACCGATGTACAACTCCCCCGTCGCACCTTGAGGCACCAATGCCAGGTCGGCGTCGAGGATGTACGCCACACGGTCACCGATGATGCTGCCAATCGGCACGCTGCCGGCGCCCTCTTCCAATTGCTCAGGCGCCAGGCTGGCCAGCGGCATCACCACCGTCTCAGTTGGGCCATAGGCGTTGAAAACACCTTCGGTTGGAACGCTGCCCGGATGCGCTGCAAGTGTTCACCGGTCAGCGCTTCGCCACCGGTGATGCACATGCGCACCGGCAAGGTCTGTTGCTGGGTAGCCAGCCACTGCGCCAACTGGCTGCCGTAGCTTGGGGTGAAGCCCAGGACAGTGATGCGATGGGTACGGATCAGCGCGCAGATTTCTTCGGCATCCCACTGCCCTTGAGCACGCAATACCACCTGCGCACCACTGAGCAACGGCACCAGCAGACGCTCGGTGGCGGCGTCGAAATTGATTGAATAAAAATGCAGCTCGCAGTCGTCCGGGCGCATGCCAAAGCGCTCGATCACCGCCGCACAGTGCATGGCGATTTCACCGTGGGACACCACCACGCCTTTGGGCTTGCCGGTGGAGCCGGAGGTGTAGATCAGGTACGCCTGGTGTTGCGGCAGGCTGATAAAAGGCAATTCGCCGGACGGGTAATTGGCCAATACGGGAAGGTCATCTTCCAGGCACCAGCACGCCACAGTGGCCGGCAGTTCGCCGAGGGCTTCGAACATCGCCGCATCGCTGAGCAACAGGCCGATGCCGCTGTCTTCGATCATGTAATGCAGGCGGTCGAGCGGGTATTCCGGGTCCAACGGTACATAGGCGCCACCGGCCTTGAGGATCGCCAGCAGGCCGGTCACCATTTCCAGCGAGCGCGGCAGCGCCAGGCCGACGCGCACCTGCGGGCCGACGCCACGTTCACGCAGCATCCAGGCCAGGCGGTTGGCACGTTCGTTCAACTCGCGGTAGCTGAGTGTGACGCCGGCAAACGTCAACGCTGGAGCATCAGGACGATTAATCGCCTGCTGGCTGAACAGTTGATGGATGCACTGGTCGAGGCGGTGCTCGCCTTTTTCGACACCCAGGCTGTCTTGCAACGCTTGTTGCTCAACGACGCTGAGCAATGGCAATTCGCTGAGGCGCTGCTGCGGATTCGCGATCAAGGCTTCCAGCAGATTGCACCAATGCTCGGCCATGCGCGCAATGCGCGGCTCATCAAACAGGTCGGTGCTGTAGGTCAGGCAGCAACCCAGGCGATGGTCGAGGTCGGTGACTTCCAGGTTCAAGTCGAACTTGGTGGCACGGGCATCGTTGGCCAGGTACTCCACGGTCATGCCGGCCAACTGGCGGCTTTGCTGGAATTCCCAGCGCTGCACGTTGCACATCACTTGGAACAGCGGGTTGTACGCCGCACTGCGGGGCGGTTGCAGGGCTTCCACCAAGTGGTCGAACGGCAAGTCCTGGTGCGACTGGCCTTCGATCACAGTGTGACGCACGTGCTCGAACAGCTCGGCCACATTCATCTGCCCACTGAGCTGGCAACGCAGCACTTGGGTGTTGAGGAACGCACCGATCAACCCTTCGCTTTCCGGGCGAATCCGGTTGGCCACCGGCGCGCCGATGCGCAGGTCGGTCTGGCCGCTGTAGCGGTAGAGCAGCACGGCCAGGGTAGCGGTCATGGTCATGAACAGGGTCAGGCCGCGCTCGGCATTGAAGGCGCGCACGCGGGCGGCCAGGTCATCGCTCAAATCGAAACGGTACAGCTCGCCCTGGTGACTTTGCACCGGCGGGCGTGGGCGGTCGCCGGGCAGCTCCAACAGCGGGTGTTCACTGCCCAGTTGCTGCGTCCAGTAATCCAGCTGACGCTGGCGCTCACCGGACTCCAGCCACTGGCGCTGCCACACGCTGTAGTCCAGGTAGTGCACTGGCAACGGCGCCAGGGGCGATAGGCGTTCATCGATAAACGCTTCGTAAAGCGCGCTGAGTTCACGGGCAAAAATGTCCATGGCCCAGCCTTCGGTGACGATATGGTGCAGGGTCAGCACCAGGTAGTGTTCCTGCTCGCCGGCCTTGACCAGGCACGCGCGCAATAACGGACCGGTTTCCAGGTTGAAGGGCGTATGCGCTTCGTGATCGGCCAGGCGTTGCAATCGCAGCTGGCGCTCGGCTTCATTCAGCGCCGAGAGGTCCTGCCAGTCCATGCGCAGGTCGGTTTGCGCCGAGACCTTTTGATAAGCCACGCCATCGACACTTGGGAAGGTGGTGCGCAGGGTTTCATGGCGCATGATCAAGGCCTGCAACGCCGCCTCGAAACGCCCCACATCCAGCACGCCACGCAGGCGCGCCATGCCACCGACGTTGTACGCCGGGCTGTCTGGTTCCATCTGCCAGAGGAACCACATGCGCTGCTGGGAATAGGAGAGCGGCACCGGTTGGCTGCGGTCGACCTTGGCGATAGCGGTTTGCTGGTTACGCTGGCCCGACGCCTGGATCAGCCCCACCTGCTCGGCAAACGCCCCCAGCTCACTGGCTTCGAACAGGGTGCGCAACGGCAGCTCGACGTCACACGCCTGGCGTGTGCGGGAGATGATTTGCGTGGCCAGCAACGAGTGGCCGCCAAGGGCGAAGAAGTCATCGCGCAGGCCGATGCGTGGCAGGCCAAGGACTTCGCGCCAGATCGCGGCGACCTGCTGTTGCAACGGGGTTTGTGGCTCGACGTGTTCACGGGTTTGCCACACAGGTGCAGGCAGCGCGCGGCGGTCCAGCTTGCCGCTGGGGCTCAGGGGCATGGTGTCCAGGCGCATCAGCAGCGCGGGCACCATGTACTCCGGCAGCTCTGTGGCCAGGGCGGTTTTTACCTCATCTTCATCCAGCTCGGTATGGGCGGTGTAGTAACCGATCAACTGTGCGTCACGCACCAGCACCACCGCCTGGGCGATACCGTCCAGGGCCAGCAGGCGTGCTTCGATTTCTTGCGGCTCCACACGGAAACCACGCAGCTTGACCTGCTGATCCAGCCGGCCGAGGTATTCGAGCACACCGTCGGCACTCCAGCGTGCACGGTCACCGGTACGGTACAGACGAGCGCCGTGGTGATCGGCGACAAAACGCTCGGCGGTCAACCCCGCGCGGCCAAGGTAACCCCGGGCCAAGCCGATGCCACCGATGCACAACTCGCCTGGCACGCCCAGCGGCACAGGATTGAGATGCTCGTCGAGCACACGGCAGATCACATTGCCCAGCGGCCGGCCAATCGGCGAGCGCTCGCCGTCTTCGGCGCGGCAGTGCCAGTGCGTCACGTTGATCGCGGTTTCGGTGGGGCCATAACGGTTGTGCAATTGCACCGCCGGCAGTTGCGCCAAGACGCGGTTGCGCAACTCGGCCGGCAACGCTTCACCGCCAGAGAACAAGCGCCGCAGGCTGGTGCATTCGCTCACCAAGGGTTCGTCGATAAACAGCTGCAACAGCGGCGGCACAAAGTGCAGCGTGGTCACGCCGTGCTCTTGCACCAACTGCGCGATGCGGTGTGGATCGCGATGCTCGCCGGGGCCGGCCAGTACCAAGCGGCAACCGGTGATCAGCGGCCAGAAGCACTCCCACACCGACACGTCAAAACTGATCGGCGCCTTTTGCATCAGCACATCGGTTTGATTGAGCGGGTAAGTGGCTTGCATCCACTGCAAGCGCTCGGCCAAGGCCGCGTGAGTGTTGCCCACGCCTTTGGGCTGGCCGGTGGAACCGGAGGTGTAGATCACGTAGGCGAGGTTGTCGCCATTGAGATGCAGACCCGGCGGCTGGGTGGGCCAGCTGTCCAGGTGCAGGCTGTCCATTGCGATCACGCACACGCCATCAGCCGTGGGCAGTTGCTCCAACAGCGCGGTCTGGGTCAGCAGCAGATGTACGCCACTGTCCTTGAGCATGTAGGCCAGGCGGTCGGCGGGGTAGTCCGGATCAAGCGGCACATAGGCGCCACCGGCCTTGATGATTGCCAGCAGTCCGATCAGCAATTGCGGCGAACGCTCGGCGGCGATCGCCACGCATACGTCCGGGCCGACGCCTTTGTCACGCAGGTAATGGGCCAGGCGGTTGGCCTGGGTGTGCAGTTGGGCAAAGGTCAGGCTGCCGTCCTGCCAGACCAGTGCGGTAGCGTCCGAAGTCTGCCGGTTGAGCAATTCGGGGAGCCATTGCTCGGCGGGCGCACACGGCGCTTGGCTCCAGGGTTGCTGTTCGTCTTGCTGCATCAGCTTGAGGTCGCCGATGGCTTGCTGGGGTTGGTCGCACACGGCTTGCAGCAGCTGGGTGAAGTGCTCGGTCAGGCGCTCGATGGTGCGGGTTTCGAACAGCTCGTCGGCGTAGTCGAACGACAGGCTCAGGCGCCCGTTGCGGTCCTCTTCACTGTGCAGTTGCAGGTCGAACTTGGCTTCGCGGCTGTGCCATGGCAGCTCATCGGCGAGCACGCCCGGCAGGCGGCGCAATGCACTGAGGTCGCGTTGCTGGTGGTTGAACATGACCTGGAACAGGCCTTGTTCGCGGGCCTGCGGGAAGGCTTCGAGCAGTTGCTCGAACGGCAAGTCCTGGTGGGCCTGGGCGCCCATCGCCGTCTCGCGGGTGGCGGCCAACAGCGCGTCGAACGACAGGCGGCTGTCCAGTTCAGCACGCAACACCAGCGTGTTGATGAAGAAGCCGATCAAGCCCTGGGTTTCCTGGCGCGGACGGTTGGCGTTGGGCACGCCGATGCGGATATCACGCTGGCCGCTGTAGCGGTACAGCAGGTCTGGAACGCCGCCAGCAACAGCATGAACGGCGTGGACTGGTTGGCCTGGGCGGTCTGGCGAATCGCTTCGCTGAGGCCCGCATTCAACCGCACGGTATGGCGCGAGGCGCTGTTGCGGTGATGCGCCGAGCGCGGATGGTCGGTGGCCAGGCTCAGGGTCGGATGCTCCTCGCCGAGTTGCGCCCTCCAGTAGGCCAGTTGCCGCTGGCCTTCGCCCTCGGCCAGCCATTGGCGCTGCCAACTGCCGTAGTCGGCGTATTGCAGGGCCTGGGGCGGCAGTTCCAGGCTTTGGCCTTGGGCAGCGGCGGCGTACAGGCGGGAGAACTCGTCGATCAAAATGTTGAGCGACCAACCGTCGGCGATGATGTGGTGCAGGGTCACTAGAAGTTGGTGGTCTTCATCATCCAGACGAACCAGGGTCACCCACAGCAGCGGGCCTTTTCCAGGTCGAACTGAGTGCGTGCTTCGTCCTCACGGATCTGTTGCGCGCGGGCTTCGCGTTCGGCCAAAGGCAGGTCGCTGAGGTCGATGACTTGCAGCTCGAAATCAGCCTTGGCATCGACGCGCTGGAAGGCCTGGCCATCGCGTTCATAGAAACGTGTGCGCAGCGCTTCGTGGCGTTGGATCAGTTGCTGGAAACTGGTGCGCACCGCGTCTTCGTCCAGCTCGCCGCGCAGGCGCAAGGCGCCGGGGATGGTGTAGGCGCTGCTATGGGGATCCAGTTGCCAGGTGATCCACAGGCGGTTCTGCGCCAGGGATTGGGGCAGTTCATCCTGGCGCGACAGGCGGTGGATGGCGCCTTGGGCGACGCCACCGTCCTGCTGCAATTGCGCGACATTCGTGGCGAAGCCTTGCAGGGTTGGCGCTTCGAACAGCATGCGCAGGTTCAGCTCCAGGCCCAGGGTTTCGCGCAGGCGCGCCACCACTTGGGTGGCGGTGATGGAGTTGCCGCCGAGCAGGAAGAAGTGGTCATCAGCGGCGACGGTTGCGACATGCAACTGCTCACACCAGATCGCGGCGATCCGGTTTTGCAGGTCGGACTCCAACACCGCATCACCGACCTGGGTTTGCACCTCGGGAAACTGCGCGTAGCTATCGAGGCTGCCATCGGCGTGACGCAAGCCACACGCCGCCCGCTGTACCTTGCCGCTGGAAGTCTTGGGCAGCGCGCCGGGATTGAGCAGCACCACCACGCTCGGCGCCTCTTGATAAGCCTCGGCAACCGCTTGGCGAATCGCCTTGATCAACGCTTCGGGCGGCAGGATTTTCTGCACGCTGCGGCTGATCTCGGCGGCAATGCCGATGCCTTCAAGGCCCCGGTCATTCACGGCAAACGCCGCAACCCGGCCCTTGCGCACCACTTCTACTTCGCGCTCGATGGTCTGCTCGATGTCCTGGGGGTACAGGTTGTGACCGCGCACGATCAACAGGTCTTTCAAGCGGCCGGTGATGTACACCTCGCCAAAGCGCATAAAACCCAGGTCGCCGGTGCGCAACCAGGTACGCCCGGCGTGCTGCACGAAGGTCTTGGCAGTGGCCTCGGGGTTGCGCCAGTAACCGTGGGCGATGCTTGGGCCGGTGGCCCAGAGTTCGCCAACGCTATTGTCTGGCAACTCTGCCAGGGTCTGCGGGTCGACGATCAGCACCGCGTGTTCCGGCTGGCTGGTGCCGCAACTCATGATCGCAGCGCCCTGCCCCGGCTCGGCGCGGTTGGCGGCCAGCGCGTGTTCGTCCATGCGCATGGCCGGGATGCCACGGCCACGGCTGCCGCCGGCGACGAACAGGGTCGCTTCGGCCAGGCCGTAAGAGGCGAAGAAGTTGTCTGGTGTGAAACCGCAGGCAGCGAACTTCTCGGCGAAGCGCTCCAGGGTGTCGAGACGGATTGGCTCGGAGCCGGAATAGGCCACGCGCCATTGGCTCAGGTCCAGGCGTTCCAGGGCCGACTCGCTGACCCGCTCGGTGCACAGGCGATAGGCGAAATCCGGGCCGCCGCTGATGGTGCCGCCGTACTCGCTGATCGCCTCGAGCCAGCGCAATGGGCGACCGAGGAAGTACGCCGGAGACATCAACACGCACGGCACGCCGCTGAAGATCGGTTGCAACAGGCCGCCGATCAGGCCCATGTCGTGGTACAGCGGCAACCAACTGACGATCACGTCATCCGGGTTGAGGTCGATGCCAAAGCCGCGACGGATCAGCACTTCGTTGGCCACCAGGTTGCCGTGGCTGACTTGCACGCCCTTGGGCAGCGCGGTGGAGCCGGAGGTGTATTGCAGGAAGGCGATGTCGTCGGCATGCAGGTCAGGGGCGACCCAGCGATCGGCAATCTGCGCATCGAGGGTATCGACACTCAATACCGGCGGCGCATTTTCGATCTGCGCCAGGCCATCGCCGAGGCTGGCGATGGTCAGCAGCAGGCGCGGTTCAGCGTCACTGATGATCGACAGCAGGCGCTCCTGGTGATGGCGACGGGTGGACTCCGGCGGATACGCCGGTACCGCGATCACCCCGGCGTACAGGCAACCAAAGAACGCCGCGACGTAATCCGGGCCGCTAGGGAACAACAGCACCGCACGGTCGCCGAGCGCCGCATCGGCCTGCAACGCGGCGGCGATGGTGCGGGCACGCCTGTCGAGGTCGCGATAGCTGAGCACAACGTTCTGCTCGGCGGATTCGGCAAGGAAGCGCAAGGCCACCTGGTCCGGGGTTTGCGCGGCGCGACGTTGAAGGGACTGGACCAATGTGCGGGGAAGTTCGAAGGCGTCCATCATGGGGTTCCTGCCTGAAATCGGCTTACGGGGAAATCGGGGAATGTGAGGCGCTCAACCAGCAGCCAGTTGCCGTGCCGCGTCATTGCGCCAGCGGGCCAGGTGCTCGTCGGCATAGCGCCGCACGCAGCGCAGTACGGCGCTTTCGTGCTGCACGAGGAAGAAGTGGTGACCGTCGAACATGTCCAGGGAAAAACCGCTGGCCGCGTCGGTTTGCCAGTCGAGCAATTGGTCGGCGCGCACCGTGTCTTGCTTGCCCCCCAACACGTGGATCGGCATACCCAACGGCTCGCGCTGGCCGTAGGTGAAGCTGCCGCACAGCAGAAAATCGGCGCGCAGGATCGGCAGCATCAACTGCATCAACTCAGCATTGGCCAGGACCTCTTCGGCGGTGCCCTGCAGTTCGCGCAGGCGGGCGATCAGCTGTTCGTCGGTTTTTTCGACGGCGTATTCGCTGACATCGCGATGTGCCGGGCCCGCTGTGCCGGACGCGAATAGCGCCAAGGGCGCCGGGGCATTACGCGCGGCCAAAGCGTGGGCCAGTTCGAACGCCAGCAGCCCGCCGAGGCTATGGCCAAACAGCGCATAAGGGCCGTCCAGGTCGCGACTGATTTCATCTGCAAGCTGCGCTGCCAAGGTTTTGATATCGCGCTGCAAGGGTTCGCCCAGGCGCATGCCACGGCCCGGCAGCTCTAGCGGACACACCTGCAACCACTCCGGCAAAGCGCGGCGCCAGCGCGCGTAAACCATGGCACTGGCGCCCGAATAAGGCAGGCAGAACAGGCGCAGCCGCGTTGGTGTACTCATCGCTTGAGGACTCCAAACTGAAACATGCTGTGTGCACGATCGAAACCCATCTCGCTCTCCTGCGGGTGCTGATCCTTGGCCGTTTCACTAACGAGCCTGTCACCCATGAGAACGGACGGCAGCGGCAAATAATTAGTCGCGGGGGATGAGCGAGACGTGGTTCACACCTTCCGGGAAGGCATAAGATTAGTTCGTCTTCTCATTTGACAATCATTATCATTAAGCCTAATTTGTTGCCCGATGTGTAGGAGGCCTCAGCAAGGACGCCCTCCCCTAACCTCTTTAGCAATCAGGTGAATTCCATGACGGAACCCGTATCCACAGGCAGGTGTGACTCACCGCTTCTTCAGGCATTTGTCGACAATCGGCTGATCCTGGTGAAGATCGCAGCACGTATTACCGGCTGCCGCTCACGCGCCGAAGACGTGGTGCAAGACGCCTACTTCCGACTGCAATCGGCACCGACGATCACCTCATCGTTCAAGGCCCAACTCAGTTATCTGTTCCAGATCGTGCGCAACCTGGCGATCGACCACTACCGCAAGCAGGCACTGGAGCTCAAATACTCGGGGACGGAAGAGGAAGGCTTGAATGTGGTCATCCACGGCGCTTCACCGGAAACCTCCCACATCAATTTCAACACCCTGGAAAACATCGCCGACGCCCTGACCGAGTTGCCGCAGCGCACCCGTTACGCGTTCGAAATGTATCGCTTGCATGGCGTACCGCAGAAGGACATCGCCAAGGAATTGGGCGTATCACCGACGCTGGTGAACTTCATGATTCGCGATGCGTTGGTGCATTGCCGCAAGGTGTCGGGCAGCCATAGCGATACGTTTGCGCGGCGGGTCTGAACCCCTTATAGCCAAGCGCGCCCAAACTGCCATGTAGTGAGCGGGCTTGTCGGGTCGCCGCATCGCCCGCGCTGGGGAGGCGAAGCCGCCCTAAACCGACAGCCGAGTTCTACCTGGAAGAACGGGGCGGCTGAATTAGGGCGGCTTCGCCCCCCAGCGCGGGGCAAGCCCGCTCACTACAAAGAGCGTCCGGGCTTCAGACCAATCCACACCGATCAAAAAACCGCTCGCGCCCCAGGATCATCAAGGCTGCACGCTTGTGAGGGAAATCAAATTCCATCTCGCAGTGGAAGCACTGGTTCTGCATGTGGCCGATCATCTTCGCGTTGTCAGCACGCGGCTCGGCGACCACACGCTGAGTGCGCGGATCATCCAGAAACAGGTAGTGCACCAACGCAGATAGCCAACTCGCGACTTTGTGCGGGCCACGGTGATGTTCTTCCCCCACCAGCATGTGAATGCCACGGTCATAGTCGCCAGCAGCGTAGAACGGTGCGATGCGGTCTTCCTTGGCCCAGTAGGCTTCGAAATAAGCGAAGGGTTCGTCATCGAAGCATCCGATCAGCGTGAGGGTGTGCGGATCGGCTTCCAACTTGTCCAGGTATTCGCGGTGCTGTTCCAGGCTGCCGCTTTCCTGCCAGAAACTCGCCACGCGCTCGCTGTTCTGCCAGCGGTTGAAGCGCGCCAGGTCCACATCAATTTCAACGGTGCGCAGGGAAATCCAAGCGCCCAGGCGTGCGTCAAAACGCCGGTACACCTCACCACGCGGCTTGGGTGCGCGAGCGGTGGCGCTTGCCATTGCTGATGACCATCTGTTGCGGGTAGCTGCCAGTCACCGATTGCCCGAGCCACGGCTGGGGCAGTTGCCAGAACAGCGTGCGCTCGCAATGAAATTGCCCGGCCACCTCGGTGGCAACCAGCGAACCACTGCGCAAGGCGTCTTCAGCCGCATGTTCAAGGTGCCAAACCAGGTGCTGGCGAGCAGGCTCCTTGACGAACAACCAGTAACTGGCCGCCCATAAGGCGCGCGCCGGGGCGACGTGGTTGGCGTCCTGCAAATGCACGTGCAACACGTCGCCCCGCTCAAGGCGTAAACGCACCAGCGGCTGGCCTTCCAGGGTCAGGCTCAGGTGGGCGTCGGTTTCATCGGCATTCAAGGCGGGCCCGGCCGGCAGCGGCAGGGTCGACAGGTCTTTCAGATTGGACATGGGAGGGGCTCACGATAATCGTCGACAGATAGAGAAGTGACGTGAGCCAGGGGTAGAAATTTAGCCCGTCAGGGCGTGGGCATGACATTGGTGCGTTAGGGTTCGAAGAGTTTCAGCATCTGGCCATTCCCGCATCTACTGACGTTATGCGGGAATGGCCAGATGCTGAATATCACACTCTACTGTCAGGGTTTAATCCACATATGAAAGAAGTCCAAGAAGCTATAGTCACGGCAATATAACTTCATGGTTTTTATCCCCGCCGCCGAACTGAAGTCAGCCCACACATTTGACCACTGAGTCAACGTCAGATCATCAATCAGATTCCCTTGATCATCAAAGAGTTCAGCGCGCAGATAAAAGTGCACCCAGGTTATCGCAAATTTCAAACGGGTCAACGACTCATCGAATGTAATCAGAAGTTGCTGCTGATCAATATTGGAGTGAATGTTTTTGCACACCGCGATTGAATTTCCTACGCGCATTCCCGGAAGAGCGTACGCAAAAGTATCGATACCCGCCACCCCATTGGACCCACTCAACAAATCAATCTTCATATGGTTAACCGTGATACTCCCCCCGCCGAAATCAGACTTAACGGCTCCGTCTCAAAATCCTGTTCTTCAAAGCGAGCCTGCAGTATCTGGCGAATTTGATAAGTATCGCGACTCAACTCAGTGGCCAGATTTTTATCATTGAGGCCCTTGTAACTCACATAAATCACTAATGTGAGCCCCGCATAGTCCTGGAACAAGTGTAAAAAATCGCGATCAACTGTCAAATCTAGCCCCTTTGTTACTTGATTTCCATCCAGCTTTTCCCCCTGGAGTAAGTGGTGGGTTATTGGCGTAGAACTTCCATCCAAGCCTTGCAGATCGAACCAAACACGCATATTTGTAGACGCGAAGGGTATAGCGCCTAACGTGCAACGGATCAGTTCGCGAATCTCTCTAAGGTCCAAAACCTTGCCTTTGGCTTGAGGCATAGCCGGTATCGGTTGATCAGAGTCTTTTATGCGTTGCACTGTGAGCACGAGTGTTATGGATTGTACCGAGACAGAGCCACTGGTCACCCAATAAGTAATATAGGCTTCACCATCAATAAACAGAGCAATCATCGCTTCCGTGAGTTCGAACACAACAAATCCGTTGGCTTTATCTCCGGGCTTAGGCTCTAGCAGAATATCATCAAGTCCTTCCCCATTATCTTCACGTCAATTAGATGGTCGTTATCAATCTCTGGATATTTAACCTCAAGTTCGTATATCCAGGGTTTTGCAGTTGATAAAATAGGATAAAGCAAGTTCCCATTCATTGCCTGCCGTACGGTGGGCGCCGGGGGTTCAGCGATAAAGCTGCAGATGCTGTTACTGGACAAACCTTTAGACGTATTCATGGTCAACCTCCAACGGAAGGGGACAGTAAACAAGCTCTTAGATCAAGAACTAGGCTGACCGCCCCACATGGCGTTGGCTACTGTCGAAGTTGACAGGTTTTTCTTCCGTCCGATAGACGGTCGTTCAGGGCGTGGGCATCACATCGATGCGGTAGGGTTCGAAGATTTTCAGCAACTCGCCGTTGTCCCGCAGGCGCTTGAGCAACCCGGCAAACGCGCCGGGTCGCAGCAACGCATAGTGGTGTTAGACCTGATCGATGCGTTCCGACACCAGGAACTGCGCGGCCATCTCCGCGTTGCGCACCATGAAATCACTGAGGTATGAGCGGGTGACCAAGGCGATGTCCGCACGCCCGCGCGCCACCATCAACAGGTTGCTGTCATATCAACGTTGAAGTGCTCGGCCATGTACTTGGGGTCGGGGTTGAAGTTGGCAAAGGCGTAGTGATAACCGCTGAACACCGCCAGGCGTTTGCCGGTGAGGTCGGCGAAATAGTCCTGGCCGCGACCGGCCTCACGCTGGGCGACGAAGATTTCTGCGTCTTCCAGGCCCATATCGACACTGGTGTGAGCAATTTTCTGCCAGCCCCAGTCAGGGTTCTCGAATATCGCCATGTCGACGCGGCCCTGCTCAAAGTCCCGGAAACGCCGGGGGATCGAGGTGGGTACCAGTACAAATTGGTAATCACTAGAGGCATTGAGCGCCTCAACCAGCTGCGGCAGCAGGCTTCTGCGCCCTGCTCGGCCAGGCCTGCCCTCGGCACGGCACACACCACTGTGGGTAGGGTCCCAGACAACTTTCCAAGGCCGCCCGTCAGAACCATCAACAGGGCTTCTTCGGCCAGTTGCTCAAGCGTGAGGCTGCCCTCGGCACGGAAAACATACGTGATAAACACATCGCCCTTGATATAGCCGGCCGCCTTGGCCTCCCCCAGCACCTGCAACCAGATAGCTTCATAGACATCGCGCAGCGCCAGCACCTGGGCCTGGCCTTCGGCCGACAGCGAGCGCCACTCATACACCAACACCGCCATGGCCTCGCCGCTGCCGCCCATGATCGACTGCAATTCGCAGCGGATCAGCGCCAGCACGCGTTCACGCACGTTCGTGGCTTCTTCAAGGGAGGCACGCATCATCGCGGTGTTGTAGTGGATGGTTTCTTCCATCACTGCCCGCAGGATCTCGTCCTTGCTCTTGAAGTGATGAAAGATGCTGCCGGACTGGATGCCCACGGCGCTGGCCAGGTCACGCACCGTAGTGCGCTCGTAGCCCTTGTTACGAAACAGGTGGGCCGCGGTTTGCAACAACTTGCCCCGGGCACTGTCGGGGTCGGTCAATTGGCCGCCGTCGACCATGGTGCGCATCACCCGCAGGGCTTTGTGCTCATCCATGTTGCTCTCCTCACCTTCACTTCTACGGACGTCTTGGCCGGCAATTTAGGCCGTGGCCGCTACCCAAGCAAGCGCTTGGCTTAAACTTTGTGTCGAGAGTTTACAAACCAAGCGCTTGCTTGGTAGTCTCGGCAACAGCCACTTGGAGAAGGATTTCTCATGAGCAAGACGGTTCGTATCGGCTGCGCCAGCGCCTTCTGGGGTGACACCTGCACCGCCGCCGCCCAGTTGGTACATGGCGGCAATTTGGATTACTTGGTGTTCGACTACCTGGCGGAAGTCACGATGTCGATCCTGGCTGGTGCGCGGATGAAAGATCCCCAGGCCGGCTACGCAACGGATTTCGTCGAAGTGCTTACGCCCCTGCTGTCGGATATCCAGCGCCAGGGCATCCGCGTAATCAGCAACGCCGGTGGCATTAACCCACAAGCCTGTGCCGCGGCCCTGCAAGCGGCCTGCGACAAGGCTGCGATCCCGCTGAAAATCGCCGTGCTGCTGGGCGATGACCTGCAACCCCAGCTGAAAAAATTCCACGGCATCACCGACATGTTCAACGGCACACCGCTGCCGCCGATGTGTGTGTCCGCCAACGCCTACCTTGGCGCACCCGGTATCGTCCAAGCGCTTGGACTGGGTGCCGATATCGTCATCACTGGCCGCGTGGTGGATAGCGCGGTGGTCAGCGCCGCGCTGGTGCACGCGTTCAACTGGTCGTGGCACGACTACGACCGCCTTGCCCACGCCGCACTGGCCGGGCATATCATCGAATGCGGCGCCCAGTGCACCGGCGGTAACTTCACCGATTGGCGCGATGTGCCGGACTACGAGCACATCGGTTTTCCCATCGTCGAAGTCAGCGCCGACGGGCAGTTCACCGTGAACAAGGTCGAGGGCAGCGGCGGGCTGATCAGTGAACTCAGCGTGGCCGAGCAGCTGCTGTATGAAATCGGCGACCCTCGTGCCTACCTGCTGCCGGACGTGATCTGCGATTTCAGCCAAGTCAAAGTGCAGCAACAGGGCAAACACAGTGTGCGCCTGCACGGGGCCAAGGGCCTGCCACCCACCGATCAGTACAAGGTGAGTGCTACGTACCCGGATGGCTTTCGCTGCACCGCCAGTTGCCTGATCGCCGGCATCGACGCGGTGGCCAAGGCCGAACGAGTCAGCCAGGCGATCATCAGCAAGACCGCCGAACTGTTCAGCCAACGCGGCTGGGCGCCTTACACCGATGTGAATATCGAACTGCTCGGCAGCGAAGCCACTTACGGCGCCCACGCCAGGCGTCACGACTGCCGTGAAGTGGTGGTGAAGTTGGCGGTGCGTCACCCGAGCAAACAGGCCTTGGTGTTGTTTGCCCGGGAGATCGCCCAGGCGGCGACAGGCATGGCACCGGGGCTCACCGGCATCGTCGGTGGACGGCCGACGGTGTACCCGTTGATCCGCTTGTTTTCATTCCTGGTCGATAAGTCGTTGTGCACACCCGTGATCGAGTTCCAGGGCCAGCGCCACCTGTGCGACTTGCCCACCACCCAGGCGCCGGTCACGCCCGCTGCATCATTTGACCCGCCCAAGCCCCAAGGCCTTGCCGACGCCAGCGTGCCCCTGGTCAAACTCGCCGTGGCGCGCTCCGGTGACAAAGGCAACCACAGCAATATCGGCGTGATCGCCCGGGCCCCCGAGTACCTGCCGTGGATCGCCGAAGCGTTGACCCCGGCCGTGATCGTCGACTGGATGGGCCACGTTCTCGACCCGCTCCACGGTCGCGTCGAGCGCTGGTATTTGCCCGGCAGCCACAGCCTCAATTTCCTGCTGGAAAACGCCTTGGGCGGCGGCGGTATCGCCAGCCTGCGCATCGACCCGCAAGGCAAGGCGTTCGCCCAGCAACTGCTGGAAATCCCCATCGCCGTGCCGCAACACATCGCAGACTTATTCCAATAAAGGAGCGTTGCCGTGCCCTTCGACTCGATCTTCAAAGCCGACCTGTTCCAAGGGACAACCGTGATTATCACCGGCGGCGGCAGTGGCATTGGCCGCTGCACCGCGCATGAACTGGCGGCTTTGGGTGCACGGGTGATTTTGGTAGGACGCAAGCCGGAAAAGCTGCAACAGGTCGCGGCAGAGATCGCCGAGGACGGAGGCAGCGCCTATTGGCAAGCCTGCGACATTCGCGATGAAGAGGCAGTGAAGGCTCTGGTCAGCCAGATCCTCAAGGACCATGGGCCGATACACGGCCTGGTCAACAACGCTGGCGGCCAATACCCGTCGCCATTGGCCGCGATCAACCAAAAAGGCTTCGAAACCGTTCTGCGCACCAACCTGGTGGGCGGTTTCCTGATGGCGCGGGAAGTGTTCAACCAATCCATGAGCAAACACGGCGGCGCCATCGTCAATATGCTCGCCGACATGTGGGGCGGCATGCCCGGCATGGGCCACTCGGGCGCTGCGCGTTCGGGCATGGACAACTTCACCAAGACCGCCGCGTTTGAATGGGGTTACGCCGGGGTGCGCGTCAATGCCGTGGCACCGGGCTGGATTGCCTCCAGCGGCATGGACACCTACGAAGGCGCCTTCAAGGCGGTGATTCCGACCTTGCGTGAACATGTGCCGCTCAAACGCATCGGCACCGAATCGGAAGTCAGCGCTGCCATCGTCTTCTTGCTCAGCCCCGCCGCAGCCTTTATCAGCGGCAGCACCCTGCGCATCGACGGCGCCGCCAGCCTGGGCAGCCGCGCCTGGCCGCTGCACAAGGCGCAACCGCCAAGCGAGTCGTTCAACGGCTTTCACCGTGCGTATGTGCCGGATGTGCTCAAGGGGGAGAACTAAGCCATGCCGGTGATTGAATCCCTGATCGACGCTCACAGCGCCCAGTTCGCACACAACCGCGACGCCATGCTGGTAGGCATCCAGCACCTGCGTCAGTTGGAGCACAACCTGCTCAGCAAGGCGCAGGAGGCCAAGCCCAAGTTCGACAAGCGTGGCCAACTGCTGCCGCGCGAGCGCCTCAACCTGCTGCTGGACCCCGGCGCACCGTTTCTGGAACTCGCCGGCCTGGCTGGCTACAAACTCCACGATGACAAAGACGGCAGCGCCGCCGGCGGTGGACTGATTGCCGGAATCGGCTACGTCAGCGGTGTGCGCATGCTGGTGGTGGCCAACAACAGTGCGATCAAGGGCGGCACGATTTCCCCCTCCGGCCTGAAAAAGTCCCTGCGTCTGCAACAGATCGCCATGGAGAACAAATTACCGGTCGTGACCCTGGCCGAAAGCGGCGGCGCCAACCTCAATTACGCCGCTGATATTTTTTGTCGAAGGGGCGCGCAGCTTTGCCAACCAGGCGCGCATGTCGGCCATGGGCTTGCCGCAGATCACCGTGGTGCACGGCTCGGCCACGGCGGGCGGCGCGTATCAACCAGGGTTGTCGGACTACGTGGTGGTGGTGCGCGGCAAGGCCAAGCTGTTTCTCGCCGGGCCGCCGCTATTGAAAGCCGCCACCGGCGAAGTGGCCAGCGATGAAGAACTGGGCGGCGCCGAGATGCATGCGCAAACCGCCGGAACCGCCGAATACCTGGCGGAAAACGATGCCGATGGCGTGCGCATCGCACGCGAGATTGTCAGCGCGTTGCCTTGGAATGATCGGCTGCAGGTGGAGCCCAAAAAGCTTACGCAGAGCCGTTGTACCCCATCGAGGACCTGCTGGGCCTGATCCCCGACGACCCGAAAAAGCCCTATGACGTGCGCGAAATCCTCGCGCGCCTGGCCGACGCGTCCAACTTCCTCGACTTCAAGGCCGCGTTCGACGCCCACACCGTCTGCGGCCACCTGCACATCCAGGGCCGCGCCGTCGGCGTGATCGGCAACAACGGCCCCATCACGCCCAAGGGCGCCAGCAAGGCCGCGCAATTTATCCAGCTGTGCGACCAGAGCCGCACGCCGCTGCTGTTTTTGCACAACACCACCGGCTTCATGGTCGGCACCGAGTCCGAGCAACAAGGGGTGATCAAGCACGGCGCGAAGATGATCCAGGCGGTGGCCAATGCACGGGTGCCTAAACTGACGGTTGTGGTGGGCGGCTCCTACGGCGCGGGCAATTATGCGATGTGCGGCCGTGGCCTGGACCCGCGTTTTATCTTCGCCTGGCCCAACAGCCGCACGGCGGTAATGGGCGGCGCACAAGCGGGCAAAGTGCTGCGCATTGTCACCGAGGCCAAGCAATTGAAGGACGGTCTGGTGCCTGACCCGAAGGTGCTGGACATGCTGGAGCAGGTCACTGCACAGAAGCTCGACAGCCAGTCCACCGCCCTGTACGGCAGTGCCAACCTGTGGGACGACGGGTTGATTGATCCACGGGATACCCGCACGTTGCTGGGGTTTGTGCTGGATATCTGCCACGAGGCCGAGGTGCGGCAGCTGCAACCCAACAGCTTTGGTGTGGCGCGTTTCTAACCGGAGAATAAGAACAATGATCTTTACCCAGGAACACCAGGAACTGCGCCGCACCGTCCGCGCCTTTGTCGACCGCGAGATCAACCCCATGTGGACGAATGGGAAAAAGCCGGGCGCTTTCCCATCCACGCCATTTTCCGCAAGGCCGGCGACCTCGGCCTGCTGGGCATCTCCAAGCCGGAGAAATTCGGCGGCATGGGCCTGGACTACAGCTACTCCATCGTCGCCGCCGAAGAGTTCGGCACCATCCACTGTGGCGGCATCCCCATGTCCATCGGTGTGCAGACCGACATGTGCACCCCGCCCTCGCCCGCTTTGGCAGCGATGAACTGCGCAACGAGTTCCTGCGCCCGGCCATCAGCGGCGAGCAGGTCGGTTGCATCGGCGTCTCGGAAACGGGCGCAGGCTCGGACGTGGCGGGGCTCAAGACGCATGCGCGCAAGGACGGCGACGACTACGTGATCAACGGCAGCAAAATGTGGATCACCAACTCCCCCAGTGCCGACTTCATTTGCCTGCTGGCCAACACGTCCGACGACAAGCCACATATCAACAAGTCGCTGATCATGGTGCCGATGAACACCCCCGGCATCAGCGTCAGCCCACCCCTGGAAAAACTCGGCATGCACAGCTCCGAGACCGCCCAGGTGTTTTTTCGACAACGTGCGCATCCCCCAGCGCAACCGCATCGGCCACGAAGGCGCGGGCTTCATGATGCAGATGCTGCAGTTCCAGGAAGAACGCCTGTTTGGCGCGGCCAATATGATCAAGGGCCTGGAGCACTGCGTCGACAGCACCATCGCGTACTGCAAGGAGCGCCAGACCTTCGGCAAGGCGCTGATCGACAACCAGGTGATCCACTTTCGCCTGGCCGAACTGTCCACCGAAATCGAATGCCTGCGCGCGCTGGTCTACCAGGCCACCGAGCAATACATCAAGGGCCAGGACGTGACGCGCCTGGCGTCGATGGCCAAGCTCAAGGCCGGTCGCCTGGGCCGCGAAGTCAGTGACAGTTGCCTGCAATATTGGGGCGGCATGGGCTTTATGTGGGACAACCCGGTGGCGCGGGCCTATCGCGATGTGCGGCTGGTGTCGATTGGCGGCGGCGCCGACGAAATCATGCTGGGCATTATCTGCAAACTGATGGGCACTCTGCCTGGGAAAAGCCATGAACACCCTGCTGCTGGAACCGCATAACGGCGTGCTGCACATCACCCTCAACCGCCCCGAATGCCGCAATGCCATGAGCCTGGAAATGGTCAACGAACTACGCGCCGTATTGGCGCGGTTGGACAACAAACGCGGGCCGTGGTGATCAGCGGCGCCGGTGGGCACTTCTGCGCCGGAGCGGACGTGAAGGACCTGGTCACTGCGGGTAACCAACTGCAGGCGCTGAACCGTGCGTTCGGCACCTTGCTGCAAGAGGTGGAAGCGGTGCCGCAAGTGGTCATCGTGGTGCTGCAAGGCGCGGTGCTGGGCGGTGGCTTTGGCTTGGCGTGCGTCAGTGATATTGCGATTGCCGACCACCAGGCTCAGTTCGGTTTACCGGAGACAGGCCTGGGCTTGTTGCCGGCGCAAATTGCGCCATTTGTGGTCAAGCGTATCGGGCTGACCCAGGCCCGCAGGCTTGCGCTGACGGCTGCGCGGTTTGATGGGCTAGAGGCTGAGCGGTTGGGCGTCGTGCACTACACCGAGCGTGATGCGCAGGCGCTGGCCGAGCGATTGGATGAGGTGTTGGGGCACGTGTTGCGCTGCGCGCCGGGCGCGAATGGGCGGACTAAAGCGCTGTTGCTGGCGAGTGGGGAGGAGCCGCTTGATGACGTGCTGGATCGGGGGGCGCAGTGGTTTGCCGAGGCCGTGAGGGGGGAGGAAGGGATTGAGGGGACGCAGGCGTTTGTGCAGAAGCGTAAGCCAAGGTGGTGCAATGACGCCTTCGCAGGCAAGCCAGCTCCCACATTTAACCGAGTTCCAACAGGAGAATGCGGTCGAATGTGGGAGCTGGCTTGCCTGCGATGAGGCCCGAAATAACACCCCATCAGCCCAGGGATAACCCAATGCCCGCATTCAGCAAAATCCTGATCGCCAACCGCGGTGAAATCGCCTGCCGCGTCCAGCGCACCGCCCAGGCCTTGGGCTACCGCACCGTGGCCGTCTACAGTGACGCCGACGCCCAGGCCCTGCACGTGCAAATGGCCGACGAAGCCGTCCATATCGGGCCCGCCCCGGTGCAGCAGTCGTACCTCAACCTAACGGCAATCATCAATGCAGCAACGCTCACCGGCGCTGACGCCATCCACCCCGGCTACGGTTTCCTCTCCGAAAACCCCGATTTCGCCCGCGCCTGTTTGGCGGCAGGCCTGACCTTCATCGGCCCCAGCGTTGAAGCCATCGAACTGATGGGCAGCAAGCGCCTCTCCAAGCTCGCCATGCTCGACGCGGGCGTGCCGTGCATCGCCGGCTACCAAGGCAGCGCCCAGGACGACACCACGCTGCAACGCGAAGCCGAACGCATCGGCTACCCACTGATGATCAAGGCCAGTACTGGCGGCGGTGGCCGGGGCATGCGCCTGGTGCACACGAGCGATGCACTCCTGGACAACCTGCACACCGCGCGCTCCGAAGCCAGAAACGCCTTCGGCAGTGACGAACTGATCCTCGAACAGGCGCTGATCGACCCGCGTCACGTCGAAATCCAGCTGTTCGGCGACAGCCACGGCCACCTCATCTACCTCGGCGAACGGGATTGCTCGGTCCAACGTCGCCATCAGAAAGTCATCGAGGAAGCGCCCTGCCCGGTGATGACTCCGCGCTACGCCACGCCATGGGCGAGGCGGCGCTCAAGCTGGGCGTGCGGTGAATTATGTCGGCGCCGGCACCGTGGAGTTCCTGCTCGACCGCAACGGCCAGTTCTACTTCCTGGAAATGAACACGCGCCTGCAAGTCGAGCACCCAGTCACCGAACTGATCACCGGCCTCGACCTGGTGGACTGGCAGTTGCAGATCGCCGCCGGCCAGCCGCTGCCGCTGACCCAACAAGAGGTGACCCTGACCGGCCACGCCATGGAAGTACGCCTGTACGCCGAAGACCCGGCCCAGGGTTTTCTGCCGCAAACCGGCGACGTGTTGCGCTGGCAACCGGCAGCCGGTGTGCGCACCGATCACGGGGTTGTCGAAGGCCAGCGCATCAGCCCGTTCTACGATCCGATGCTGGGCAAGGTCATCGCCCACGGCGCTACCCGCGAAGAGGCGCGGCGCAAACTGCTGCGGGCCGTGGAGGACACGTTGCTGCTGGGCGTTGCCACTAACCAGCGCCTCCTGGCCAACCTTCTCAAGCATCCAGACTTTATCGCTGGCGATTTCAGCACTGGGTTTATCGCCGAGCACTTCAACGAAGTCTCGCACCCGGAGGCGTCAGAAGAGCAACTGGCCCTGGCCGCCGCGCTGTTTTATCAGCACAGCGCCGAGCACCACCCCCAAGCCCTGGCGGGGTGGCGCAACAACGCCAGTGTTCCCGTAACCTACCGCCTTGAGGCCAACGACAACCTCCACACCGTCAGCGTTGACCCGCTGCCAATTACCCTCGACGGTCGCTACGCGGTCGTGGTGCTCAATGGCATCCGCCGTCGTATCGCCTACCACCTCCACAGTAACCAGTTGTGGCTACCCGGCCTGACCGTGATCAATCGCACCCAGCAAGTCGCCAACCGCCAGGCCGACGCCCGCAGCGGTACGGTCAAGGCACCGATGGACGGTGCCATCGTCGATGTACGGGTCAACGCCGGTGACCGCGTGAGCAAAGGCCAACTGCTGCTGGTACTGGAGGCGATGAAAATGGAGCATCCGCTGACCGCCGGCATCGACGGGGTGATCAAGGGCGTGCAGGTGACGAAGGGCGATCAGGTGCGCAATCGCCAGGTTCTGCTGGAGATCGAATAACGCCCTAGGCGGAACTACACGGCCGGGCTACGCTCTATCCCCATCAGGAAAGGACGAGTACGGGAACCTGCACCATGCCTCATTGGCTGATTATTGACCTTGAAGCCACCACGGATGACGGCGGCTGGCCCGTGACGGAGATGGAAGTCATCGAGATCGGCGCGAGCCTGGTGAACCGCCAGGGTCGCGAACTGGATCACTTCCAGCGCTTTGTGCGGCCGCTGCGCCGCCCCTTGTTGACGCCTTTCTGCCGCCAACTGACCCACATCACCCAAGCCAACATCGACAGCGCCGCTGCGATCACCGAGGTGTGGCCGCTGTTCGAGCGCTGGCTGGGCCAGCATCAAACCCGCCTGGAAGGCTGGGCCAGCTGGGGCGATTACGATCGCAGGCAGTTGGAACTGGAATGGCAACGCCATGGCCTGGCCAGCGCGCTGGCCGACACGCCGCATGTGAACCTCAAGCAACGCTTCGCCAAGGCGCGGCGCCTGGACAAGCCCTTAGGGCTTAATGGCGCACTGCAATTGGCGGGTATGCAGTTCCATGGCCAACAACATCGGGCGCTGGAGGATGCGCGCAACACCGCGCGCCTGTTGCCGTTGATTTTGCCGGTCTAGGCAGCTCCCCTGCCCTTGGGCATACTGGCCGACCTTTCCAGACCCTTTTCCGAGGATTCACCCATGTTTAAAGTCAACGAGTACTTCGACGGCACCGTCAAGTCGATCGCTTTCGGCACCGCAGAAGGTCCAGCGACCATCGGCGTCATGGCCCCGGGTGAATACGAATTCGGTACTGCCCAGCGTGAAATCATGCACGTGGTGTCCGGCGCCCTGACCGTCAAGCTGCCAGATGCCAGCGAGTGGGAAACCTTCCCCGCCGGTAGCCAGTTCAACGTACCGGCCAACAGCAAGTTCCAGTTGAAGGTCGCCGTGGACACCGCTTACCTGTGCGAATACCGCGGCTAAGGTTTAGCCGCTCAAAAAAGGCCCGTCTCGCAGGAGACGGGCCTTTTTCATTCCAGGACCGTTACCGGCATCCCCACGGCCAACTGGCCGATTCCATCGTTGACCAGGTTCTGGCCGAACATCACGTCACCGTCCTGCTCGCGATAGGTCTTGAGCGTTGCCAGTGGTTCGCGGTCGGCACTGCGCTCGCCGGTGGCGGGGTCGATGGTGGTAAGGATGCAGCGTGAGCAGGACTTGACCACGCGAAACTCCACCTCGCCGATGCGCACGCGTTTCCAGCCGTCTTCGGCAAAGGCATCGCTGCCTTCGATCACCAGGTTGGGGCGAAAGCGCAGCATCTCCATGGGCCGGCCAATGCGTTGTGACAAGTCGTCCAGGGAGGCTTGGCCAATCAGCAGCAAGGGGAAGCCATCGGCGAAACCGACTTTGTCATCACCTTTGCCGAAGCCTGCCTCGGTGCTGCGCGCACGTTCCACTGGCACTTGCACCAGGCGCGTCGGCTTGCCGATGAAGTCGCTGACCCAAGCGGCGGCCGCGTCGCCGGCGTCTGGCACCCGCAAGGTGTCGCGCCAGATGGTCACGCCACGCAACTCGGCCTCGCTGCCGGGCAGTGCCACGTCCAGCGGCGCATGGCCTGGCGAACTCAAGGTCAGGCCGCCGGCGCTGTTCCACAACGCCGCCAGCTGGCTCATCTTCGCCACTGCACGCTGGGTCAGGAAACGTCCGCTGGCCGCGTCCACCAGCATCCAACGTCGGTCGCCGTCCAGTCCCAGTTTGTCCAGGCCGATCTGCTGCAAGACCTCGGCCTTGCCGGACTTCAAGGGGTAACGGTACAACGCGCTGAGACGAAGCATGGGCCTGCGTTCCTGAAGGGAGAAAGCCCACACTATACGCGCTACGGCGCGGGACAAGCCCGCTCACTACATCAGGCGGGCACTTCGTCCAGCAGCAGGCGTTGGCGTACCACGTCCACCAGCTTGTCGGGCTGGAATTTGGACAGGAAATTGTCGCAGCCGACCTTCTTCACCATCGAATCATTGAAGCTGCCCGACAACGATGTGTGCAGCACCACGTAGAGCCCGCGCAGGCGCGGGTCGTTGCGAATCTCGGTGGTGAGGCGGTAACCGTCCATCTCGGGCATTTCGGCGTCGGTGAAGATCATCAGCAGCTTGTCGGTCATCACCTGGCCCGTGTCGGCCCAGGCCTTGAGCATGTTCAGCGCCTTGAGGCCGTCGCTGGCGATGTGCATTTTCACCCCCAGTTGGCCGAGGGTATCGCGCAGTTGCGAGAGGGCCACGTTGGAGTCGTCCACCAGCAACACTTCGCGGCCACGGGCGCGTTCCAGCACCGGGTCTTCAAGTTTTTCACGCGAGACCTTGGCGTTGTACGGCACGATCTCGGCGAGGACTTTTCCACGTCGATGATCTCCACCAACTGGTCGTCGACCTTGCTGATGGCCGTGAGGTAATGCTGGCGACCGGCGCTGGCCGGTGGCGGCAGGATGGCTTCCCAGTTCATGTTGACGATGCGGTCTACCCCGCCCACCAGGAACGCCTGCACTGAACGGTTGTACTCGGTAACGATGATGGTGCTGTTGGGGCCAGGCACCAGCGGGCGCATGCCGATGGCCTGGGACAGGTCGATCACCGGCAGGGTCTGGCCGCGCAAGTTGACCACGCCGCAGACAAAGGGATGACGCTGTGGCATCAGGGTCAATTTGGGCAGTTGCAGCACTTCCTGCACTTTGAACACGTTGATCGCGAACAGCTGCCGCCCGGCCAGGCGAAACATGAGGATTTCCAGGCGATTCTCACCGACCAGTTGCGTGCGTTGATCTACCGTGTCGAGAATGCCGGCCATTAAAAGCTCCTGATGCGCTAAGGGGTTGTGCAACTGACGAAAACGCGTCCGTTCTGATTCAACGCGGCGCCTTTGAATTCTTCGCGAGAGAGCTCGCTCCTACGCTATTTATCGGCGGCGAGCGCCAGATCTTGACCCTGGTAAAATGCCACGTAAATTCATTGATGTCACACTGACATCATGGTTTACTGCGCGGGCCTTCTCATATGGCTTTGCGGCAACGTTGCGCGACATTCAATTCGACGCAAGGTTCCTCTATGTAAGGGATTCCCCTACACACAATCGGGCCCAACCTGATATTCGCGATATCTAATAGCCATTAATGTGACGCCATTCTCAATGCATGAATGGAGTCAGGCTTTTGTTTGCCATCCCAAGCCCTCGGCCCACGGGTCTTCCAGACGTTCACTTGTCGGCAACTGAAGTTGTGCACTTGACCCCACTCATGAGGGGCGTGCGCTGCAGTCGCCCGCATTTCAATAAACGTCCTACTGAAATCTCAGAACGGACCTACAGATTCCAGTCATATTTCAGCGCTAGTTTTAAGCCATTCACCCGGTGCGGCATCTCATCACCCGACCTTATGTTGTGGAGACTTGCATGATGAACAGCGCAAATGAATGGCAAAGCACACTTCCCGAGTTTTTGCTTGAAGCTGAAATGCTGCTGGCCAAGTCGGAAGAATGCTTGAACCACCTGCATCTGATTCGTGACGACAGCGACGCCATTGACTGCATGAAAACCAGCCTGATCAAGTTGGCGGAAAAGGCCGACACCCTGGCCCTGCAGGCGATCAGCGAGTTTTCCCGACATATCCAGTACCTGATCGACAACGCCGCCAGCCCCATGCAGTTGCATGACCAGGCACTGGATGCGTTGCACGCCTGCCTCACCCTGTTGGCCTGGCAATTGGAACTCATCGACTCGCGAACTGGCGAACTGGGTATGGATGACAGCGAACAAGCCACGTTGATTGCGACAGTCACACTGCAAATCCCACAAAAGGATTTCAGTTATAAGCCTCAGCAACGCGTGCATCACGCTTCGTCTTGAAGGGATATCTGGTCGTATTCAAAGCATGAATTGCCTGAAAACGACACAATCAACTAACACCTGGGCTTGAGTTAAGCGCGGAAAGATATCAATTAGCCATTAATGGTAATAACGATACAAACACATTCAAACAATACAACTCCCCTTTTGATGAACTCTGGCAATACCGCCCAGGGTCTTTACGCGTTTAATAAACCGGCCGGGCACGCCACCAGGCGACCAACGGTTAGAGTGGTGGTACTATGCCCCGCTCGAAGTGACTCAACTTCACCATGCTTAAAACCGATTCGATAGAGCATTCCAAACAGAGCCCCGTCAGCCGCCGTGACCGGACTTCCCGCAGCGAACCTTCATTGGCTCCATCCTCTATGTACGCCAACCTCAAGACACTCATCGCAAGGTCCGCGTCCCGCAGCAATGCACGTCGTTTGATCCTTGCCCTGTGCCTTGGCTCGCTGCTGCTGAGCCTGTGGGCCTACAGTTTTTCCGCGGCCTTGCCTCTGCTGGTGGTCCTTAACCTGGCAACACTGGTGGTGGTCGGCCTGCAACAGTGGCACTCGCGCAAGTCCATCAAGTTCCAGCCCCAGGAACTGGCCGACCGCTTGCTGCAGGTGCAGGAAAACGAACGCCACCGCCTCAGCCGCGAACTGCATGACGATATCGGCCAACTACTGACTGCCGCGAAGCTGCAAAGCGAATGGCTCAAGCGCCGCCTGCCCGAAGACCTGCAAGACCAGTGCACGGTCCTGTGCAATACCCTCAGTGAAACCCTGGCCAAGGTGCGCGACGTGTCCGCCATCCTTAATCCCCGGCAGTTGGCCAGCCTGGGCCTGGAGGCCAGCCTGCGCGCGCACCTGCTCAAGACCCTGGAAAACACGCCTGTGCACTGGAGCCTGGAGTGCCAGCAACGGCTGACCGGTATCCCCGAAGAAATGGCCGTGGCAGCCTTTCGTATTACCCAGGAAGCGGTGACCAACATGCTTCGCCACGCCCAGGCGCAGAATCTGCTGGTACGTCTGCAACGTTTGCCTGAGGGCCTGTCGCTGACGATCTGCGATGACGGCCAGGGCTTTTCCCCCGCCATCAACCCAGGCCTGGAAGGCCAACGGGGCATGGCGGGGATGTCCGAGCGAATTGATCAACTGGGAGGCTCGTTGTCCGTTAGCAGCCAGCCAGGCAAAGGGACGCGGATCGACGCACTTTTTCCCTGGGCGCCCCGCGCCCTCGAACGGGCCAGTTCCCCTAAGGTTCTCGAGTGACCTGCACATTACTCCTGGTGGATGACCACGCCCTGATCAGGGCCGGCGTACGCGCGCTGGTCCAGGATATTCCCGGCTACCAAGTGGTCGGCGAAGCCAGCGATGGCGCGCAACTGCTTGAACAGTTCAGTGCCTTGCAACCCGATATCGTCCTGCTGGACCTGTCGATGAAGCACACCGGCGGCCTGGACGCCTTGCAACAGCTCAAGCGCGCTTACCCCAAGAGCCGTGTGCTGATTTTGTCGATGCACACCGACCCCGAGTTGATCATGTGCGCGCTGGAGTCCGGCGCCCACGGCTACCTGCTCAAGGACACCAGCGCCAACGAGCTGGAACACGCGCTGCTGGCGTTGCGCAACAACGAGCGCTACCTGAGCCCGGCAATCGCCCACACCGTGATCAACCAGGCGCTGGTGCGCAGCCAGGGACCGACCACGCCCGCTGGCCACAGCCATAACCTCACGGCGCGGCAATTGGAGATTTTGCGGTTGATCGTGCGTGGTAAATCCACCCGCGAAATTGCCCATGGCCTGGGCCTGAGCATCAAGACGGTGGAAGCCCACCGCTCGCAGATCATGAAGCGCCTGCAGATTTTCGACGTGGCGGGCCTGGTGCTATTCGCCGTGCGCGAGCAAATCATCAGCCTGGACGACTAGCGGCGAACCCACCGGCAAGTGCACCCGCAGCGCCTTGGGCAAGGCGGTGAAGCGCAGGTCGTCGCCCTTCAGAGGCTCGCCGTCGAGGTTGATGTACAACCCTTCGGCAACCTTGATCTCCACCCACGGCAAGCGTGCACGCACAAACATATTGTCCAGCCCCCAACCGTCGCTCATCAGCGTGAGCAGCGTGCCCACCACTTCCTGAGGCGCCGGCAGGATGCTGATGTCCAGCAGCCCATCGTCCGCCAATGCGCCGGGGCACAACACGTGCCCGCCACCCGCCTGGCGCCCGTTGCCGATGCCGAGCGCGAGCAGATCGCCCTTCCAGTGAAACCCCGGGCCTTCCAGCTCGCCATAGGCAGCCTTCAACTCGCTGAAGCGCGTCAAGCCGGTGAACAGGTAGGCAGCACCGCCGAGGACTTTCTTCAAGTCTTCGGAGGTATTGGCCGTGACCTGGCTACCAAAGCCGCCGGTGGCCATATTGAGGAAGATCTGCCCACCGGCCTGGCCCAGGTCGATTGCCCTGGCCGGCACATCCAGCAGCGCGAGAGCCGCGTCCGGTTCCAATGGAACCCCTGCCGCACGCGCGAAGTCGTTGGCAGTGCCCAGGGGCATCAGCACCAGGCTGGCGTCAGTCTTGGCCAGGGCCATGGCTTCGGCCACATCGCGCAAGGTACCGTCGCCGCCGCCGGCAATCAGGTGGGTATAGCCGTCATCGAGGGCTTCGTTGACCAGCCGCTGGGCATCGCCGCCCTCCACGTCACCCGCACGGCCAGCTCCCAGCCCAGGTCGCGCCTGGCCTGCACGGCAGCGCGCACGTCCTCGTTGAGGGCTTGTTTGCCGTGAAGGATCAACAGGGCCTTGGGGGTGGTCATGGTGGAGTTCTCCTGAGTTCAAAGGTGCTTGAAGGATGTTGACCTTGAACTGATAGGAAAAGTGCAGCTACAAGCTTGTAGCTGCAAACTTGAAGCTTGAAGCTCTTAACTACCCTTGTGCAACTTGCTCATCAACTGCGCCTCGGCCTGGGTCAGGCCGCACGACTGGGTCAATTCATCCACCGTCGCGCCCATGCCCACCAACTTCGCCGCCTGGGCAAATGACAGGCTTGAGGGATCACGCTGCTCGATCTGCGCCAGCTTGTCCGGCAAGGGCCCGAGGATCGCGCGCAGTTCATGCACTTCGTCCCCGACCTTCACCGCGCTCTGCTGGAAGTGGTCGACACGCTTGACCAGCTCCACCAGGCGCCGATCACGCACCGCGTCACGCTCGGCCTGTTGCAAGGCCAACTCCCGCTGCTGGCGCACGTAGCGCAGCACAAACGCCAGCGTCCCGGCCCACAACAGGGCCAGGACAATCACCGCTGCCTCAAGGAACAATCAGATGCTCTCCAGTTCCGACCACTCTTCTTCGCTCATCATCTTGTCCAACTCAACCAGAATCAGCAGTTCGCCGTTCTTGTTGCACACGCCCTGGATGAACTTGGCGGATTCTTCGTTACCCACGTTCGGCGCGGTTTCCACTTCCGATTGGCGCAGGTAAACCACTTCGGCCACGCTGTCGACCATGATCCCGACCACTTGCTTGTCGGCTTCGATGATGACGATACGGGTGTTGTCGTTGACTTCGGTCGGCACCAGGCCAAAACGCTGGCGGGTGTCGATCACGGTGACCACGTTGCCGCGCAGGTTGATGATGCCCAGCACATAGCTTGGCGCACCCGGTACCGGGGCAATCTCGGTGTAGCGCAGCACTTCCTGCACGCGCATTACGTTGATGCCGTAGGACTCGTTGTCCAGTTTGAAGGTCACCCATTGCAGGATCGGATCATCCAAACCTTGTGCGGACGCTGACTTGTTCATACCCCTGACCCCTTCAAATGCCGCTGTATGCGGCGTGTATGCTTCATTGGCCACGCAACCGCGTGGCCCTTATTGTTCAATCAACTGCGTTTGGTCACCGGCATCGTCTTGACGGCGCCGCTGGCGATCAACTCGGCCAGTTCGGCGACGTCGAGCAACGCGCACATGTGTTCGATCACGGTGCCCGCCAGCCAAGGCCGTTGGCCCCGGTGGCTGCGCCACTTGATTTCATTCGGGTCCAGGCGCAACGAGCGGCTGACTTGATGCACCGCCAGCCCCACTCGTAGCCCTGCACCGAGATCACGTATTGCAGGCCCTGGCGGAAATCATCGCGGTAGCGGTCGGGCATCACCAGCGCGCGGTGTCCAGCACCTTGAGGTTGCCGGCCTGGCTGGGCAGGATGCCGAGGAACCACTCTGGCTGGCCGAACAGCGGCGTGAGTTCCTGGCCTTCCAGGGAATAGATCGACCCCAGGCACACCAGCGGCACCGCCAGGGTCAACCCGGCGACATCAAACAGCAGGCATTCGAACGGCTCGGCCGCCCAACTCGGGCGACCGTCGCCGGTCACTGGCGGCGGCGTGATGCTCGGCGGCAGATGAACCTCGACAACCGGCTCGACCACCACAGGCGCCACAGGCACCGCTACTACTGCCACCGGAGCGATCGGCACCACGACGGGCGCGACGACAACGTGAGCATCACGCGCTTGTTCTTCCAATACCGCCAACTGGAATTCATCCAGCGTGCTTTGCGGCTCTATCGCAGGCTCGAGGACCAGGATCGGTGCCGGCAATTCTTCTTCGGTCGCATCCTGCAGCAAGGCATCCAGGTAGGATTCCAGCGCCAGTTGCGGCCGCGTCTTGAGCTCGATAGGCCGGTTCATCACGCCACCTGCGCCACAAGTTGCTGCGACAGCAGATGCTTGAGCAACGCGCGATAGGCCAGCACACCACGGCTTTTCGGGTCGAACTGCGACGGCGCGAGGCCTGCGCGGCTGGCGTCACGCAGGCGCGTGTCCACCGGGATGTAGCCATTCCAGATGGTGTCCGGGTAAGCATCACGCAGCACGCGCAAGGTGCCGAGGGACGCCTGGGTACGGCGGTCGAACAAGGTCGGCACGATGCTGAACGGCAGCGCCTGTTTGCGCGACCGGTTGATCATCGCCAAGGTGCTGACCATGCGCTCAAGGCCTTTGACCGCCAGGTGCTCGGTCTGCACCGGAATCACCAACTGCTGGCTCGCTGCCAAGGCATTGACCATCAGCACGCCCAACAACGGCGGGCTGTCGATGATCGCGTAGTCGAAGTCCTGCCACAGCTGCGCCAGGGTCTTGGCGATCACCAGGCCCAGGCCGCTCTGCCCCGGCGACTGGCGCTCCAGAGTGGCCAGCGCGGTGCTGGATGGCAGCAGCGAAATGCTTGCATTGCTGGTGGGCAGCAACAGTTGCCCGGGCAGGTCGGCCGGCACGCTGCCTTTATGCAGGAACAGGTCGTAGTTGCTGTGCTCCAGCGCATCCGGGTCGTAGCCGAAATAGCTGGTCATGGAGCCGTGGGGGTCCAGGTCGACCACGACCACGCGCTTGCCCGCCTCGGCCAGCAAGCCGGCTAAGGCGATGGAGGTGGTGGTCTTGCCGACTCCACCTTTTTGATTGGCAACTGCCCAGACTCTCATTCGGTTGGTTCCTCCCGGCTGGCGCAGGCGCGACCGAGACATTGCATAAGTTATAGAGCCGGTGACGGAGTATTGACGGTGCCCTGACGAACCGGCGGCTTAACAGGAGGCAAAGCAGTTTGTGTGCCAGCGCGCTTTAAGGCGGCGTCCGGTGTTGCATTGGCCGTGCCGGTGCCGGTCAGGCTGCGACGTACATCCAGGTTGCGCGACACCACCAGCACCACCCGGCGGTTCTTCGCACGACCGTCTGCCGTGGCGTTATTGGCCACCGGTTGGAACTCACCATAGCCTACCGACGCCAACCGCCCAGGGTTCACGCCCTGCATCGCGAGCATGCGCACGATGCTCGACGCACGTGCCGAGGACAGCTCCCAGTTGGTCGGGTACTGCGCGGTGCTGATCGGGAAATTGTCGGTGAAGCCTTCGACGTGGATCGGGTTCTCAAACGGTTTGAGGATCGCCGCCACCTTGTCGATGATGGTGAACGCCTGGTCGCTCGGCAACGCGTCGGCACTGGCGAACAACAGGCTGGAATTAAGCTCGATCTCCACCCACAACTCATTGCCGCGCACGGTCATCTGGTTGGAGCTGATCAAGTCGCCAAAGGCTGCGCTGATGTCATCGGCGATGCTTTTCAGCGGGTCGCTGGTACCGCCCACGCCGGCGGCGGTTTCGTCGCTGTCGTTGACCAGCGGCTTGGCCGGGGTGACGGTCTTGGGGCGCTCTTCGCCGATGGGGATCGGCTTTAGGGCGCGGTCGGCGTCGTTGAAGACCCCGATCAGCGCCTGGGAAATGACTTTGTACTTGCCTTCGTTGATCGACGAGATGGAGTACATCACCACGAAAAAAGCGAACAGCAAGGTGATGAAGTCCGCATAGGACACCAGCCAACGCTCATGGTTGACGTGTTCCTCAGGCTCGCGACGGCGACGGCTCATAGACGATCCTCCCCATCAATCCATGAAGCCCTGGAGCTTCAATTCGATGGAGCGCGGGTTCTCGCCTTCGGCAATCGACAGGATGCCTTCAAGCAGCATTTCGCGATAACGCGACTGGCGCATGGCAATCGACTTGAGCTTGCTGGCCACCGGCAACAGCACCAGGTTGGCACTGGCCACGCCGTAGATGGTGGCGACAAACGCCACGGCAATACCGCTACCCAGTTGCGACGGATCAGCCAGGTTGCCCATCACGTGGATCAGGCCCATCACCGCGCCGATGATGCCGATGGTCGGCGCGTAGCCGCCCATGCTTTCAAAGACTTTGGCAGCGTTGATATCGCGGCTTTCCTGGGTATAGAAATCCACTTCCAGAATGCTGCGGATGGCTTCCGGTTCGGCGCCGTCTACCAGCAACTGCAGGCCTTTGCGTGCGTAGCTGTCGGGCTCGGCATCGGCCACGCCTTCCAGGCCCAGCAGGCCTTCCTTGCGTGCAGTGAGGCTCCAGTTGACCACGCGGTCGATGCCGCCGGGCAGGTCTACGCGTGGCGGGAAAATGATCCACACCAGGATCTGCATGGCGCGCTTGAACGAGCTCAAGGGCGACTGCAACAACGCAGCGCCGACGGTGCCGCCGATCACGATCAACGCCGCCGGGCCGTTGGCCAGGGCGCCGAGGTGACCGCCTTCGAGGTAGTTGCCGCCAATGATTGCGACAAACGCCATGATGATGCCGATCAGGCTTAAAACATCCATCAGAGGCAGGCCTCCACCAGATGCTTGCCGATGTCGTCCAGGCTATAGACGGCGTCGGCCAGGTCAGCCTTGACGATGGCCATGGGCATGCCATAGATCACGCAACTGGCTTCGTCCTGGGCCCAGATGGCACTGCCGCCCTGTTTGAGCAGGCGCGCGCCTTCGCGGCCATCGGCGCCCATGCCGGTGAGCACCACCGCCAGAACTTTGTCGCCGTAGGACTTGGCTGCCGAACCGAAGGTGATATCCACGCACGGCTTGTAGTTCAGGCGTTCATCGCCCGGCAGGATTTTGATCGCGCCACGGCCGTCCACCATCATCTGCTTGCCACCCGGAGCCAACAGCGCCAAACCAGGACGCAAGATATCGCCATCCTCGGCTTCCTTGACGCTGATGCGGCACAGCTTGTCCAGGCGCTCGGCGAAGGCCTTGGTGAACGCGGCCGGCATGTGCTGGACCAACACGATCGGCGCAGGGAAGTTGGCCGGCAACTGGGTCAGCACACGTTGCAGGGCAACCGGGCCGCCGGTAGAGGTGCCGATGGCGACCAGCTTGTAAGCCTTGCGCTTGGGCGCCGGCGAATGCGCTGTCGCAGCAGGTGCAGGCGCACGTACCGGCGCTACCGCAGGCCGTGGAACGGGCGCAGGTGCAGGGCGTGCAAACGATGACGTCGGCGCGGTCGACGTAGCCACCGGTGCAGGCGCCGGGGCTGGCGCACTGAACAGACTGCGACGGTTACTGCGGGAAATGCTGTGGACTTTCTCGCACAGCAGTTGCTTGACCTTCTCGGGGTTGCGCGAGATGTCTTCGAAGTTCTTCGGCAGGAAGTCCACCGCACCGGCGTCCAGCGCGTCGAGGGTTACCCGGGCGCCTTCGTGGGTCAGCGAGGAGAACATCAACACCGGGGTCGGGCAGCGCTGCATGATGTGCCGGACGGCCGTGATGCCATCCATCATCGGCATCTCGTAGTCCATGGTGATCACGTCAGGTTTCAACGCAATGGCTTGATCGATCGCCTCTTTGCCGTTGGTGGCCGTGCCGACCACCTGGATCGTTGGATCGGCGGAAAGAATTTCCGAGACGCGGCGGCGGAAGAAACCCGAATCGTCCACCACCAGGACCTTGACTGCCATAAACACTCCGTTAGGTGGGGCGGGCAAACCGCCCTGCCCCACCAGAATCAAATACGCCGAGCGGCGTAACGCTTGAGCATGCTCGGAACATCGAGAATCAGCGCGATCCGACCGTCACCGGTAATGGTCGCACCCGACATGCCGGGGTTCCCTGCAGCATTTTGCCCAAAGGCTTGATGACCACTTCTTCCTGGCCCACCAGTTGATCGACGACAAAGCCGATGCGCTGGGTGCCCACGGAGAGAATCACCACATGGCCTTCGCGCTGCTCTTCATGCTTGGCCGATGCCACCAGCCAGCGCTTGAGGTAGAACAGTGGCAACGCCTTGTCGCGCACGATCACCACTTCCTGGCCGTCCACCACGTTGGTGCGCGACAGGTCGAGGTGGAAGATCTCGTTGACGTTGACCAGCGGGAAAGCGAACGCCTGGTTGCCCAGCATCACCATCAGGGTTGGCATGATCGCCAAGGTCAACGGCACCTTGATCACGATCTTCGAGCCCTGGCCCTTGGTCGAGTAGATATTGATCGAGCCATTGAGCTGGCTGATCTTGGTCTTCACCACGTCCATGCCCACACCACGGCCGGACACATCGGAAATCTCGGTCTTGGTCGAGAAGCCCGGGGCGAAGATCAGGTTGTAGCACTCGGTGTCGGTCAGGCGGTCGGCGGCGTCCTTGTCCATCACGCCACGCTTGACCGCGATGTTGCGCAGGATGGTCGGGTCCATGCCCTTACCGTCATCGGTGATCGACAGCAGGATATGGTCGCCTTCTTGCTCGGCCGCCAGAATCACCTTGCCGTTGCGGGACTTGCCCGAGGCTTCGCGTTCTTCCGGGGTTTCCACGCCGTGGTCGACCGCGTTGCGCACCAAGTGGACCAGCGGGTCGGCCAGGGCCTCGACAAGGTTTTTGTCGAGGTCGGTTTCTTCACCCACCAGTTCCAGGTTGATCTCTTTCTTCAATTGGCGCGCCAAGTCGCGAACCAAACGCGGGAAGCGGCCAAAGACTTTCTTGATCGGCTGCATCCGCGTTTTCATCACGGCGGTCTGCAGATCGGCCGTCACCACGTCCAGGTTCGACACGGCCTTTTGCATGGCTTCATCGCCGCTGCTCAGGCCCAGGCGCACCAGGCGGTTACGCACCAACACCAGTTCGCCCACCATGTTCATGATGTCGTCCAGGCGTGCGGTATCCACCCGCACGGTGGTTTCGGCTTCGCTGGCGGCCTTTTCGGCAACCGGAGCCGCTGCGGCACGTGCTGGAGCAGGCGCTGAGGCAGGTGCAGGTTTGGCGGCGACAGGCGCAGCGGCCTTGGCGGCAACCGGAGCCGGCGCGGCAACGGCGGCTGCGGCAGCCGGGGCCACTTCGGTGAACTTGCCCTTGCCGTGCAACTCGTCCAACAGGGACTCGAACTCGTGATCGGAGATCAGGCCGTCGCCGGCCGGCTCAACACTGGCAGCAGGCGCTGCAGCAGTCGCAGCGATTTCCGGCAAGGCGTCGGCCACGAAGGTGCCCTTGCCGTGCAGTTGGTCGAGCAGCGCTTCGAATTCATCGTCGGTAATGTCGGTGCTGGCACTAGCCGCAGGGGCTTCTGGCGCAGCGGCAGTGGCCACCGCATCGGCCGCGAACTGGCCTTTGCCGTGCAACTGGTCGAGCAGGGATTCAAACTCTGCGTCGGTAATGTCTTCGCTGGTCGGTGCCGCAACGGGCGCAGCTGGCGCTTCTGCCTCGGCCTTCACGGCACTGAGGGAGTTGAGCAGCTGTTCGAACTCGCTGTCGGTCACATCCGGCTCTGCTTCAACGACAGCGACCGCCACCTCGACAACCGGCGCGGGCGAGTTGTCGGCAGGTTCCGCCAGGCGCGCCAGGGCGGCCAGCAGTTCCGGGGTGGCCGCAGTGATCGGTGCACGTTCGCGCACTTCGCTGAACATGCCGTTGACTGCATCCAGTGCTTCGAGAATCACGTCCATCAATTCCGAATCAACGTGACGCTCACCCTTGCGCAGGATGTCGAACACGTTCTCGGCGATGTGGCAGCACTCCACCAGCTCATGGAGCTGGAGGAAGCCGGCGCCCCCTTTACAGTGTGAAAACCGCGAAAAATTGCATTGAGCAGGTTCGCATCATCCGGTCGGCTTTCCAGCTCGACCAGTTGCTCGGACAACTGCTCTAAAATTTCGCCGGCCTCTACAAGGAAATCCTGAAGGATTTCTTCATCGGCGCCGAAGCTCATGTGGGTGCTCCTTAGAAGCCTAAACTGGATAACAGGTCATCAACATCATCTTGACCCGATACAACGTCTTCACGTTTATCGGCATGAATCTGCGGACCTTCACCCTTGGCGAGATGTTTTTGCGGATCTTTTCCGAGAGGATCGCTTCGCGGTCATGTTCGATGCCGGCAAAACGGTCAACTTGGCCTGCCATGAGCACCAATTTGAGCAAATTGCTTTCCACTTCGGTGACCAGCTGGGTCACGCGCTTGATCACCTGACCGGTGAGGTCCTGGTAATCCTGGGCCAGCAGAATGTCGTTGAGGTTGCTGGAAACCGTGCGGTTTTCCTGCTCGCTGCGAGACAGAAAACCTTCAACCCGACGCGCCAACTCACGAAACTCTTCAGCCCCCACTTCACGGCGCATGAAGCGGCCCCAGTCAACGCTGAGGGCCTGGGCTTCAGTGGCCATGCCGTTGACCAGAGGCGTGGCGTTTTCCACCAGGTCCATGGTGCGATTAGCCGCCGCCTCAGTCAGCCTGACCACATAGGACAGGCGTTCGGTGGCATCCGTAATTTGCGAGATTTCCTCGGCCTGAGGCATGTGCGGGTCAATTTGAAAATTGACGATCGCACTGTGCAGCTCGCGTGTGAGCTTGCCCACTTCCTGGTACAGGCCGCGGTCACGGGTCTGGTTGAGCTCATGGATTAACTGCACCGCGTCGCCGAACTGGCCTTTTTCAAGGCTGTCGACCAATTGGTGAGCATGCTTTTCAGGGTCGACTCGAAGTCTCCCTGTGATGTTTCTTTATGCTCCATAGCTCCCCCGCGATGGCATTAGCCGTGGATGCGTTCGAAGATTTTCTCGATCTTCTCTTTCAAGGCCAGTGCAGTGAAAGGCTTGACCACGTAACCGTTGACCCCAGCCTGGGCGGCTTCGATGATCTGCTCACGCTTGGCTTCGGCGGTCACCATCAGCACAGGAAGGCTGCGCAGTTTTTCGTCAGCGCGCACGTGGCGCAGCAAGTCGATACCGGTCATGCCCGGCATGTTCCAGTCCGTTACCAGAAAGTCGATGCTCCCGCTGTTGAGGATCGGAATCGCCGTAATGCCGTCATCCGCCTCGACCGTGTTTGTGAACCCAAGGTCACGCAACAGGTTTTTTATGATCCGCCGCATCGTTGAGAAGTCATCAACGATGAGGATTTTCATGTTCTTGTCCAATTCGACCTCCAAGCAGTCTTAAACGCGCCCAGCACCTGGACGCGCCATTTCAATCAACAGGCATTACACAAAAGGACTGCCGGGGTACCACGGAGCGCCCCCGCGAAAGCCTGCGGCTTCACGGTCTCGTCTGCAGTGTCCCCACACTGCCTGTCAGCGCGCTCGCCACTCTCCCAAACGCCCCCGCAAGCGGGCTGCGCACTGGCTGTGCAACTGGCTGACTCGTGATTCGCTGACCCCCAGGACCTCACCGATTTCCTTGAGGTTCAGCTCTTCGTCGTAGTACAGCGCCAACACCAGTCGCTCACGCTCCGGCAAATTGGCTATCGCGTCCGCCAACGCCCCTGGAAGCGTTCATCTTCCAGGTCGCGCGACGGCTCAAGATGAGCACTCGCGCCGTCCTCGTGCAGCCCTTCGTGTTCGCCGTCCTGCAAGAGGTCGTCGAAACTGAACAGGCGGCTGCCCAAGGTATCGTTCAAAATCCCGTAGTAATCGTCGAGACTCAATTGGAGTTCGGCCGCAACTTCATGATCTTTAGCGTCGCGACCGGTTTTTGCTTCAATTGCGCGAATTGCATCACTGACCATGCGCGTATTGCGATGCACCGAACGCGGTGCCCAGTCACCTTTACGGACCTCGTCGAGCATCGCACCCCGGATACGGATACCCGCATACGTCTCGAAACTCGCACCCTTGCTCGCGTCGTATTTGGTCGACACTTCGAGCAGGCCGATCATGCCCGCCTGGATCAGGTCTTCGACCTGGACGCTGGCGGGCAGGCGTGCCAGCAGGTGGTAGGCGATGCGCTTGACCAGCGGCGCATAGCGCTCGATCAACTCGCCCTGGCTGTCACGGGCAGACTTCTTGTACGCGTTGTAGCCGGTCGCTGTCATAGCACGGGTCCTGCGCTCGTCTGATGCACCAATCGCTCGACGAAAAACTCCAGATGCCCCCGAGGGTTGGCGGGCAATGGCCAGGTATCGACCTTCTGGGCAATGGCCTTGAACGCCAGTGCGCATTTCGAACGAGGGAACGCTTCATAGACCGCACGCTGCTTTTGCACGGCCTTGCGCACACACTCGTCATAGGGAACTGCGCCGACATATTGTAAGGCGACATCGAGGAAGCGATCCGTGACCTTGGTCAACTTCGCGAACAGGTTTCGCCCTTCCTGCGGGCTTTGGGCCATGTTGGCCAATACGCGGAAGCGGTTCATGCCGTAGTCACGGTTAAGCAGTTTGATCAGGGCGTAGGCGTCGGTGATCGAGGTGGGTTCATCGCAGACCACCAGCAGGACTTCCTGCGCCGCGCGCACAAAGCTGACCACGGACTCGCCGATCCCGGCGGCGGTGTCGATCACCAGCACATCCAGGTTGTCGCCAATATCGCTGAACGCCTGGATCAGGCCGGCATGCTGCGCCGGGCTCAGGTGCACCATGCTCTGGGTACCGGAGGCGGCCGGTACGATGCGGATGCCACCCGGGCCCTGGAGCAGCACATCGCGCAGCTCGCAGCGCCCTTCGATGACATCGGCGAGGGTGTGTTTGGGTGTCAGCCCGAGCAGAACGTCGACGTTCGCCAGCCCCAGGTCAGCATCCAGCAGCATGACGCGACGGCCAAGCTCTGCCAGGGCCAGGGACAAATTCACTGACACGTTAGTTTTCCCGACGCCACCTTTGCCGCCGGTCACCGCGATCACCTGTACGGGATGCATGCTGCCCATTTTATTTCTTTACCTTGTCTTGCTTAGACGCAGGCTACATGGCTTGGCCGCGTGTATCTTGCAGACCATCGATGTAGGTACATTTCACGGTGTTCGTCCTGCCCTCAACCCACCCGCTTTGCCGGGTTGTGGTAAAGGTCGGCGAACATATCGGCCATCGCTTCCTCGCTAGGCTCTTCTTGCATTTGCACACTGACTGCACGGCTGACCAACTGATGACGACGCGGCAGATGCAGGTCATCCGGAATCCGCGGGCCATCGGTCAGGTAGGCGACCGGCAATTCGTGGCTGATAGCCAGGCTCAACACCTCGCCAAGGCTCGCGGTTTCATCCAGTTTAGTCAGGATGCAACCGGCCAGCCCGCAACGCTTGTAGCTGTGGTACGCAGCCGTCAGAACCTGTTTCTGGCTAGTGGTTGCAAGCACCAGGTAATTTTTGACTTGATGCCACGTCCGGCCAGGCTTTCCAACTGCATGCGCAGCGCCGGATCACTGGCTTGCAGGCCGGCGGTATCGATCAGCACCACGCGTTTGCGCAGCAATGGGTCGAGGGCGTTGGCCAGGGACTGGCCCGGGTCGACGTGGGTCACCGACACATTGAGGATGCGCCCCAAGGTCTTGAGCTGCTCCTGGGCACCGATACGATAGCTGTCCATGCTCACCAGCGCGATATTCTGCGCGCCGTACTTGAGCACATAACGCGCCGCCAGCTTGGCCAGGGTGGTGGTCTTGCCCATGCCGGCAGGGCCGACCATGGCGATCACACCGCCCTCTTCCAGGGGTTCGATTTCCGGGGTGACGATCATCCGCGCCAAATGGGCCAGCAACATGCGCCAGGCCTGGCGAGGTTCTTCGATTTCGGTGGTCAACGCCAGCAGGTCGCGGGACAACGGGCCGGACAGGCCAATGCGTTGCAGGCGGCGCCACAGGTTGGCCTGTTGCGGCTTGCTGCCTTGCAACTGCGACCATGCCAGCGAGCCCAGCTGCACTTCCAGCAGTTCGCGCAGGCCATTGAGTTCAAAGCGCATCGAGTCGAACACACGCGCATCGACTGCGGCGGCCGGGGCTGGCGCGGCAGGACGTGGCGGCTCGACAAAGGTCGGCTCAACCAGCGGCTCGGCAGCCGTCAGCGGCAAGCCGGCGAACAACTGGCGATTGGTGGTGGCGTCGCTGTCGCCACGCATGCTCAGCTCAGCCTGGGCCGAGACGATGCGCGAGGCGGTCTTGCGCAGCTCGTCTTCAAGCTCCATGTTCGGCACGCGGGGCGCCAGTGCCTGGGGGTGTAATCCAGGGCAGCCGTCAGCTCGACACCGCCGGCAATACGACGGTTACCGATAATCGCGGCGTCGGCGCCCAGCTCATCACGTACCAGTTTCATGGCCTGACGCATATCGGCGGCGAAAAAACGCTTAACTTGCATAACCCACTACCTCAGCCGTTGGGCCCTACTGTCGCGACGATAGTCACTTGCTTGTTGTCAGGAATTTCCTGATAAGCCAAAACGTGCAAATTCGGAACTGCCAGGCGTCCAAACCGCGACAACATCGCTCGGACCGGGCCCGCCACCAGCAGAATCACCGGTTGGCCCTGCATTTCCTGGCGCTGCGCGGCGTCGATCAACGAACGCTGCAGTTTTTCAGCCATGCTTGGCTCCAGCAGAACGCCCTCTTCCTGGCCTTGTCCTGCCTTCTGGATACTATTGAGCAATATTTGTTCCAACCTTGGTTCCAAGGTGATCACAGGCAGCTCAGACTCAGTGCCTACAATGCTTTGCACGATTGCACGCGACAATCCGACGCGCACCGAAGCCACTAGGGCGGCAGTATCTTGACTCTTGGCGGCATTGTTGGCGATGGCCTCGGCAATGCTGCGGATGTCGCGCACCGGCACTTGTTCGGCCAACAGCGCCTGCAACACCTTGAGCAGTTGCGACAACGACAGCACACCCGGCACCAGTTCTTCGGCCAATTTTGGCGAGGCTTTGGCCAGCAAACCCATCAATTGCTGGACTTCCTCGTGGCCGATCAGCTCGTGGGAGTGCTTGTACAGGATCTGGTTGAGGTGAGTCGCAACCACGGTGCTGGCGTCGACCACGGTGTAACCCAGGGACTGCGCCTGGCTGCGCTGGCTGATTTCGATCCACACCGCGTCCAGGCCAAAAGCCGGATCTTTGGCGGTTATGCCGTTGAGACTGCCGAACACCTGGCCGGGGTTGATTGCCAGCTCGCGGTCCGGGTAGATCTCGGCTTCGGCCAGGATCACTCCCATCAGGGTCAGGCGGTAGGCGCTTGGGGCCAGGTCGAGGTTGTCGCGGATGTGCACGGTGGGCATCAGGAAGCCCAAGTCCTGGGACAATTTCTTGCGCACACCTTTGATCCGCGCGAGCAATTGGCCGCCCTGGTTGCGGTCCACCAAAGGAATCAGACGGTAGCCCACTTCCAGGCCGATCATGTCGATTGGGGTCACGTCGTCCCAGCCAAGCTCCTTGGTTTCCTGGGCGCGGGCCGGGGATGGCAGCAATTCTTGCTGGCGGGCGACTTCCTGCTGGGCAATCACTTTGACCTGGTTCTGTTTTCTCCAGAACAGGTACGCGCCGCCAGCCGCCATGGCCGCCATGCTGAGGAACGATACATGCGGCATGCCCGGCACGATCCCCATGATGGCCATGATGCCTGCCGCCACCGCCAGCGCTTTGGGCGATGCGAACATCTGCCGGCTGATCTGCTTGCCCATGTCTTCGGAGCCCGACGCACGGGTCACCATGATGGCCGCCGCTGTAGATAACAACAGTGATGGCAATTGCGCCACTAAACCGTCACCGATGGTCAGCAACGCGTAGACCTTGCCCGCATCGCCGAAGGTCATGCCGTGCTGGAAGATCCCGACCGCCATGCCGCCAATCAGGTTGATGAACAGAATCAGCAGGCCGGCGATGGCGTCGCCGCGTACGAATTTGCTGGCACCGTCCATGGAGCCGTAGAACTCGGCTTCCTGGGCCACTTCCAGGCGACGGGATTTGGCTTGGTTCTGATCGATCAGGCCGGCGTTGAGGTCGGCGTCGATGGCCATTTGCTTGCCGGGCATGGCGTCGAGGGTAAACCGCGCGCTCACCTCGGAAATCCGCCCGGCGCCCTTGGTCACCACGACGAAGTTGATGATCATCAAGATCGCAAACACCACGATACCGACCACGTAGTTACCGCCGATCACCACCTCACCGAAGGCCTGGATCACCTTGCCGGCAGCGGCGTGGCCGTCCTGGCCGTGAAGCATCACCACACGGGTCGAGGCCACGTTCAACGCCAGCCGCAGCAGCGTCGCCACCAGCAGGATCGTGGGGAATACCGCAAAGTCCAGCGGCCGCAGCGCGTACACGCACACCAGCAGGACCACGACGGACAGGGCAATGTTGAAGGTGAAGAACACGTCCAAGAGGAACGGCGGCATCGGCAACATCATCATTGCCAGCATCACCAGCAACAACAACGGCACACCCAGATTGCCCCGCGACAAGTCAGTCAGGGTGCCACGGGCCGTGCTGAGCATTTGAGAGCGATCTACCACCGGTATTCCTCGTGTTCCTTGAAGCAAAGTTTTGACGCGGTTTGGCGTCTTGCAGGCGGTATTGCAAGAAGCCTTCCAACTTTTGCCTTGAAGAGACGAGTCGGTGTTTTCTAAACGCTCTGCACCTATGGGGAAGGAGTTACCTCAATGGCTTGCAGCCCCTTGGGACCGTTCGCAAGCACATAGCTGACCTTTTGATTTTCTTCCAGAGTCTTGAAGCCCTCGGCGCTTATTCCCGAAAAATGCACAAACACATCGTCTGAACCATCATCCGGCTTGATAAAACCGAAGCCCTTCTCTGCGTTGAACCACTTCACTGAACCCGTCGCCATCGCCTTCTCCAGACTCATAGTTTGAGGACACGCACTTCATCAAACCGTTTCGAAATAAGGATGGCTACTGTCAACGTTGACAGGTCGAGGGGGATTTACGACGAGCGGTAAACGTCAAACGGGCTGACAAATCAAGAATCGCGGCGCAGCTCCGGCGGAATCGGCAGATCCTTCAGCGGATCAGGCCGCTTACCCTTGCCCGCGCGGTACTGGCGAATCTGATAGACATACGCCAGCACCTGGGCCACGGCCAGGTACAACCCGGCTGGGATCTCCTGGTCGAGTTCCGTGGAATAGAAGATCGACCGCGCCAATTCCGGCGACTCCAGCAACAGGATGTCATTGGCCACCGCAATTTCGCGAATCTTCAATGCGGTAAAGTCGCTGCCCTTGGCCAGCAGCATCGGCGCGCCGCCCTTCTCCGGGTCGTACTTGAGGGCCACGGCGTAGTGCGTCGGGTTGGTGATGACCACATCGGCGTCGGGCACCGAGGCCATCATCTTGCGCTGGGACATTTCCCGTTGCAGCTGACGAATGCGCTGCTTGACCTCGGGGCGACCTTCCTGGTCCTTGTGCTCATCGCGCACTTCCTGCTTGGTCATCAGCAGTTTCTTGTGGCTTTCCCAGAGCTGGATCGGTGCATCGATGGCCGCGATGATGATCAGCCCGGCGGCCATCCACAGTGCGCTCCAACCCACCACCTGTACGCTGTGGATGATCGCCGACTCCAGTGGTTCATGCGCGATGCGCAGCAGGTCGTCGATGTCGGAGGTCAACACCATCAGCGCCACGAACAGGATCAGAATGAACTTGGCCAAGGCCTTGAGCAGCTCCACCAAGGCCTTGGCGGAGAACATGCGCTTGAGCCCCGCCGCCGGGTTCATCCGGCTGAACTTGGGCGCCATGCTGCCGGCAGCAAATAACCAGCCGCCCAACGCAATCGGGCCGATCAGCGCGGCCAACAGCAAGGTGATGAGGATGGGCTGCACCGCCAGGATCGCGATCTTGCCCGAATGCAGCAGGTATTGGCCCATGGCACCGGGGCTTAGCAACACCTCGCGTGGCAAGGTGAAGTTGAGCTTCATCAACTCCATCAGGTCCAGCGCCAAGCCGCCGCCGTAGATCAGCAACGCGCCGGCCCCCGCCATCATGGTCGCAACGGTGTTCAGCTCTTTAGAGCGCGCAATCTCGCCCTTTTCCTGGAGTCCTTTTTTCGTTTCTCCGTGGGGTCTTCTGTTTTGTCCTGACCACTCTCGCTCTCGGCCATGGCTCAGCGCGCCCGTGCCAGGTCACGTAAGAACTGCAAGGCGTCAGTCGCCAGCGGTTGATACTGATTGAGAATGTCAGCCAGGCCGATCCAGAAAATCCCCATGCCCAACACCAGAGTCAGGGGGAAGCCGATGGAGAAGATATTTAACTGGGGTGCGGCGCGGGTCATCACGCCGAATGCGATGTTGACCACCAGCAATGCGGTGATTGCCGGCAGCACCAGCAGCAGCGATGCGCCCAATACCCAACCGAGGCGCCCAACCATTTCCCAGAAATGATTGACCACCAGACCCGAGCCCACCGGCAACGTGGTGAAGCTCTCGGTCAGCACCTCGAACGCCACCAAGTGCCCATTCATGGCCAGGAACAACAAGGTCACCAGCATGGTCAGGAATTGCCCGATCACCGCCGCCGACACACCGTTGGTAGGGTCGACCATGGACGCGAAGCCCATGCCCATCTGGATCGAAATGATTTGCCCGGCAATCACAAATGCCTGGAAGAACAGCGTGAGGGAAAACCCCAGCATGGCGCCGATGAGGATCTGTTCGGCAATCAGCAGCAACGCACTCAGGTCGATGGCATTGACCGGCGGCATCGCCGGCAAGCCGGGCACGATCACCACGGTAATCGCCACCGCGAAGTACAGGCGCACGCGGCGGGGTACCAGGGTGGTGCCGAACACCGGCATGGCCATCAGCATCGCCGTGACGCGAAACAGCGGCAGGATGAAAGACGCCACCCAGGTGCTGATCTGGACGTCGGTCAATGCCAGCAAAGACTGCATCGGGTCAGCCGATCAACTGCGGAATACTGCCGTACAGCTGCAGGATGTATTCCATGAAAGTTTGCACCAGCCACGGGCCAGCGACGATCAGGGTGATCAGCATCACTAGCAGACGCGGCAAGAAGCTCAAGGTCTGTTCGTTGATTTGGGTCGCGGCCTGGAACATCGCCACCAGCAGGCCCACCAACAGGCTCGGCACCACCAACACGGCAACCATCATGGTGGTCAGCCACAGCGCTTCACGGAACAGGTCGACGGCGACTTCTGGCGTCATAGCGCTATACCCTCCGAAACTGCCGGCCAACGTGCCGATAATCAGCGCCCAGCCGTCCACCAGCACAAACAGCATGATCTTGAATGGCAACGAGATGATCAGCGGCGACAGCATCATCATACCCATGGCCATCAGCACGCTCGCCACGACGAGGTCGATGATCAGGAACGGAATAAAGATCATGAAGCCGATCTGGAACGCGGTTTTCAGTTCCGAGGTCACGAACGCCGGCACCAGGATGGTCAGGGGAGCCTGGTCCGGGGTAGCGATGTCGGTACGCTTGGACAAGCGCATGAACAGCTCAAGGTCGCTGGAACGAGTCTGCGACAGCATGAAGTCCTTGATCGGGCCTTGGGCTTTGTCGATGGCGTCCTGGGCGGTCATCTTCTCCGCGAGGTAAGGCTGCAGGGCTTGCTGGTTCACCTTGTCGAACACCGGCGCCATGATGAACAGCGTCAGAAACAGGGCCATGCCGGTGAGGATCTGGTTCGACGGCGTCTGCTGCAGGCCGAGGGCCTGGCGCAGGATCGAGAACACGATGATGATCCGCGTGAAGCTGGTCATCAGCATGACGAACGCCGGGATAAAACTCAGCGCGGTCATGATCAGCAGGATCTGCAGGCTGACCGAATACTCCTGTGCGCCTGCCGCATTGGTACCCAAGGTGATCGCCGGGATCGACAACGGGTCGGCGGCCAGCGCCAATGGCGCGACCAGCAACAGCATGAGCGTCAATAAAACGCGCATTACTTCTTATCCTTCTGATCCTTGCCCAGCAACTCCATGAGGCGCTGGGCGAATTCTGGCGTGGCGGACTGGGACTGGTCCACGTTCACCGGTGTCTTGAGCACGTGCAACGGGTGATGCGACCAGGCGTAAGGCCCAGCAGGATCTGCTCTTCGCCCACTTGCACCAGCACCAGCCGATCACGCGGGCCCAGGGCACGCGAACCGACCAACTCGATCACCTGGCCGTTGCCCGGACCGACGCGCTGCACGCGGCGCATCAGCCAGGCGAGCACGAAGATCAAGCCGACCACCAGCAACAGGCCCAGCACCAGTTGGGTCAACTGGCCACCGAGGCTGGCCGGTGCGGCGGCGGCGGCCTGAGCCACAGGCTCCGCTGCCAGAACGTCCAATGGCAGCGTTGCCAACAGTCCCACCATTAGCCGTTTCATATCAGCGCAACTTCTTGATGCGTTCGCTCGGGCTGATCACGTCGGTCAGGCGGATGCCGAACTTTTCGTTGACCACCACCACTTCGCCGTGGGCAATCAGGGTGCCGTTGACCAGTACGTCCAGCGGTTCACCGGCCAGGCGGTCCAACTCGATCACCGAGCCCTGGTTGAGTTGCAGCAGGTTGCGGATGTTGATTTCGGTGCTGCCCACTTCCATGGAGATCGACACCGGGATGTCGAGGATCACATCCAGGTTCGGGCCGTCGAGGGTCACCGGGTCGTTGTTCTTCGGCACGCTGCCGAACTCTTCCATCGGCAAGCGATTGCCTACTGGCGCGGTGGCGGCGTCAGCGGCCAGCAGTGCGTCGATATCGTCCTGGCCAACATCGCCGGTTTCTTCCAGGGCTGCCGCCCATTCGTCAGCCAGGGCCTGGTCTTCGGCGGAAGTGTTTTCGTGTTCGGTAGCCATTACATGTCCTCGGCGCAGCAAAAATTAATGTTGATCAGCGGCGGTTGATCGGTTCGACCACTTGAAGAGCGAGGTTGCCTTTGTGGGAACCCAGCTTGACCTTGAACGACGGCACGCCGTTGGCGCGCATGATCAGTTCTTCCGGCAACTCCACCGGGATCACATCCCCCGGCTGCATGTGCAAAATGTCCCGCAGGCGCAATTGGCGACGGGCAACGGTGGCACTCAGCGGCACGTCGACGTCCAGCAGGTCTTCGCGCAGGGCCTTGACCCAGCGCTCGTCCTGATCGTCCAGGTCGGACTGGAAGCCGGCGTCGAGCATTTCGCGCACCGGCTCGATCATCGAGTACGGCATGGTCACGTGCAGGTCACCGCCACCGCCATCGAGCTCGATGTGGAAGGTGGACACCACGATGGCTTCGCTGGGGCCGACGATGTTCGCCATGGCCGGGTTCACTTCCGAGTTGATGTACTCGAAGTTGACTTCCATGATCGCTTGCCAGGCTTCCTTCAAGTCGATGAAGGCTTGTTCCAGCACCATGCGCACCACCCGCAATTCGGTGGGGGTGAACTCACGGCCTTCGATCTTGGCGTGACGGCCGTCGCCACCGAAGAAGTTGTCCACCAGCTTGAACACCAGCTTGGCGTCGAGGATGAACAGTGCGGTACCGCGCAGCGGCTGATCTTGACCAGGTTGAGGCTGGTGGGCACGTACAGCGAGTGCACGTATTCGCCGAATTTCATCACCTGCACGCCGCCCACCGCCACGTCCGCCGAGCGGCGCAGCATGTTGAACATGCTGATACGGGTGTAGCGGGCGAAACGCTCGTTGATCATCTCCAGGGTCGGCATGCGTCCGCGGACGATGCGATCCTGGCTGGTCAGGTCATAACTTTTGACACTGCCGGGTTCGGCAGCCATTTCGGTCTGTACCAGACCATCGTCGACGCCATGGAGCAGCGCGTCGATTTCATCCTGGGACAGCAGGTCTTGCACGGCCATGTCGTGTTCCTACTGCAATACGAAATTAGTGAAGAGCGCCTGCTCGACCACGACTTTGCCAAGCTCTTTCTGGGCCACTTCCTGCACGCTGGCAGTGACCTTCTGGCGCAGCATTTCCTGGCCTACCGGGGTGGCAAGAGTGTCGAAGCTCTGCCCGGAGAACAGCATCACCAGGTTGTTGCGGATCACCGGCATGTGCACCTTGAGGGCATCCAGGTCCGACTGGTTACGCGCCAGCAAGGTGATACTCACCTGCAGGTAGCGTTGACGACCGTTTTGATTGAAGTTGGCGACAAAGGCCGGGAGCATCGGCTCGAAGATTGCCGGTTGCTTGACGTTACTGGCGGTTTCGGCGGCAGGGGCCGGTTTGCTGGCACTGCTGTGCATGATGTACCAGGTGCCACCCACCGAGGCGCCGATGGCCAGGAGCAGGCCCACGACTATCAACAGGATAAGCTTGAGCTTGCCTTTGCCTGCGGGTGCTTTTGCTGCGTCGTCGCTCTTCGCCATGCCAATAATCCGTCACTATTCGGGGATTCATAGATCTACGGAAAGGCAAGAGCAAGTGTTATGCCAGAGTTGTCTGGAAGAGGTTGCACCACAAATCAAATGTGGGAGCTGGCTTGCCTGCGATGGCGGCGGTTCAGCTAGCATCTCTGCCGCTGATACACCGCCATCGCAGGCAAGCCAGCTCCCACATGAACCGCGATTAAACGGGGATCAGGCGTAGTAATCGACGGCGCTAGAGCCGATCACCGTAGACGTCACCGGCGCGACTGCCTCGGCAATGTCGGCATGGGCCCCGCTGTCGCTATCAGCCCCACGCCCACTGCTGCCGCGAACACCCTGTGTCTGCGCCTGCTGCTGTTGCTGATCCTGGCCACGGGACTGATCGGACACATTAACGTCCACCTGCCCCATGCCCTGCTGGGCAAACATTTCCCGCAGGCGGCCAGACTGGCTTTCCAGCGCTTCACGCACCACCGGGTGGGCGCTCATGAAGTTGACCTGGGCCTGTTGGTCGGCCGTCATGTTGACCTTGATATCCAGGCGACCCAATTCAGCTGGCTGCAACTGGATCTCCGCCGACTTGAGGTTGGCGCTGGACAGGTACATCACGCGGTTGACGATTTCATCGGTCCAGCCGCTCTGGTGCATGGCCAACGGCGCATTCGTCACCGGCGGCAATGCGTTGGCGGTCTTCGGCGTGGCGGCCTGGGTCAGCGCGGCCAGGCGGTTGGCGAAGTCATCGACACGGGTGTCGCTGCTGGCCTCTTTCAAATCCTTGAGACCGCCTTCGATCAATCCGCTGAAGGCTTTGTCGCCGCCCTGGTCAGTGCTGTCCTTGGTGGCTTGCTGGTCGACCATATTGGCTAGGCCAGCGGCAAAATTCTGCGCGGCGGTCGGCTGATCCTGAGCCGGCGGCGGTGCGGTTTTCACCGGCGCCTGGCTGCTGGCGGACACGTGACCGCCCTGCTCCATGGCCAGGCGTACGGTGGGCATGGCATCCAGGGGATCGGCTTCGGGGTCAAACGCCGGCTTGGCCTCTTCGGTGGCGGCAATCGGCGCCGCAACCACTAGCTGAGCCTTGTCATCCTTGGCGGCAGGCGCAGGCGTCGGGGTTTCCACCGGCACGGGCACGACCACCGGAGTGACGGCGGCAATCATGGCCGGGTCTACCACCGGATCAGTCGGGGGTTGTTGCACCAGGCTTGGATCGACCGGTGCGTCGTCATCCTTGCTGGCGCTGTCGTCGGGCTTGGCCGGCGGATTGGCAGGCAAGGGATTGCCGCTATCGGCAACCGCTGGCGTGCTGGCGGCAGGCTTGTCGTCACTGGCAGCCGGTTTGGCGCTGGCGTCGGCAGGCTTGTCCCGCGTGGGTTTTGGCGAGTTGTCGTCGGTTTTGACCGAGGGTTTGGAACCCTGGCTGGCGAACACCTGAGCGAAGCCAGGGCCCTTATCCCGTGGGTCCGCAGCCGCTACCGGTGGGGTGGCGGCGGGCGCTTGAGCTTGGCCGCAGGGGCAGCCTGAAGAAGCGAATTCGGGGCGACTGGCATAGGTAAAGGTCTCCACTGCATGGGGATCGGGGATGCAGTATCAGGAGGTAGAGCAAGAGTTGGGCCAGGTTTTGGGGATTGCGTTTTATGGAGTACATATCCGTTATTTGGGTAACGGCGGCTATTGGTTCCGCTCTTACAGCGGGTCACTTTTGGAAAGAGCCCAAAAGTAACCAAAAGGCTCTTGCCGGTATGACTCACCCACATGGGTTACAAATCAGTTCACGCACATAGGTAACAGTTTTTAACTGGCAGTGTGAAATCTGCTCTTCTGTAGGAGCTGGCTTGCCTGCGATGCAGGCAACTCAGTCCATCAGACACACCCAGTTGATGCCATCGCAGGCAAGCCAGCTCCCACATTTGAACGGTGATCGGCACACACTAACCGGTCGGCTCTAAGGCCGCCGCGCTCTTGCTTTTGATCTAGAGGCGCCCCGTCAAACACGCTGGCCGAACGCAGGCTTTTGAGCGTGGGTAACCCGGCAGGACGCCGGGTTAGCCGCGCTGGGCCAAGGATGGCCCATCGCGGCGGCCCACGCTCCAAAGCCTTCGTTCTGGCACACCGAGCCTAAGCGAGGTGCCGAGTGTTGGGGCGAAGCGTTTTTGGTTACTTTGGCGCTCTTCCAAAAGTGACCCGCCGCAAGGGCGGAACCCTAAGTCGCCGTTACCTAAAAACGGATATGTACACCAAACCCAACCTCAAACCTCAAACCCCAAACCGCTCCCGCTCCAATTCATACATCGGCCTGACCAACGCAAACTCACGATCAATCTGATCCACCAACGCCCCAAGATCAGCCGCCGCCTCAACCGACTCCGACTCCAACCGCTGACACAAATGCGCCAGCCGCACCGCCCCAAGGTTGCCACTGCTGCCCTTGAAACTATGCGCAATCTGCCCCAACGCCTTGGCATCGTCGCGCGCCTTGCGCAGCGCCTCTACACGTTTTTGGGAATCATCGAGAAAGGTGTCGAGCAACTTGGGATACTCGCCTTCCATGACCTCCTGCAAACCCGACAGCACCTGCGGGTCCAGATGAATATCGACCACTTGCTCGCTCCTTGATCAAGAATCGGCGGATTATGCCAGAGCCCCCAGCAAAACTCCACGCAGACACTGCGCCCGCCGTCGGACCAGCCCACCGCGCTGCTCAATTGGCGCACTAGGCTCAAGCCCCGGCCAGACAGGCGGTCGATGTCCAGCGGTCGCGCCAGCACCTTATCCACATCGAAGCCTGGGCCGCTGTCTTCGATACGCAGGGTCATCTTGCCGCCCGCTGCGGTCGGCACAACGTTGATATGCACCCGCACATAACCACTGTTCAACTGCGCCAGACGATCATTACGCTGGCGGTAATACTCGGCAAAGCCTTGGGCATCGCGCTTGAGCCGGGAGTCGAGCCCCAGCACCCCATGCTCAAGCGCATTGGAGTACAACTCGGCCATCACGCTGTAGAGCGCCCCGCTCTGCTCGCGCAGGCCGTGGATCTCCAGCAGCAGTTGCAGCAGATAGGGCAACGGGTTGTATCGCTTGAGGGTGTCGGCGCGAAATTCAAAACTCACCGACCAATCCAGCGGACACGATTGCCCGCTGTCAGCGTACAACGGCCCCGTCGCACGCAGCGATTGGCCGGACTGCAGGGTGATTTCCACCATGCTGACGTCATCGCGAACTTCGCCGCGAAACGCCGCCAGGGCCTGTTCGATATCTTCAAATAATCGGTCAGGCTCACGGTTGGCGGCGAATACCCGCTGCAAGCGTTCGACCCCGAACAGTTGGTCATTGGCGTCTGCGGTGTCCAGCACGCCATCGGAGAGCAGGAACACGCGGTCGCCCAAGGCCATCGGCCAGACCTCGGTGCGGTCATCAAAGGCGTCCGCCGACAACACCCCTAACGGCAAATGCCGCCATTCCAGCGGCGTGCGCTTGCCGGTGGCGACTTCATGCACATAGCCTTCGGGCATACCCCATTCCACACCTCCACCACCCGCCGTTGCGCGCTGAGGCACAACAGGGTGGCGCAGCAGAACATGTCCACCGGCAAGATGCGTTTGAGCTTGGCGTTCATCTCCCGCAGGGTCTGCGCCAGCCCGTAGCCCTTGGCGGTCATGCCGTAGAACACTTCGGCCAGGGGCATGGCGCCTACCGCCGCCGGCAAGCCGTGGCCGGTGAAATCACCGAGCAGCACATGCATGTCGCCGGACGGTGTGTAGGCCGCCAACAGCAGGTCACCGTTGAACAGCGCATAGGGCGATTGCAGGTAGCGGATATTCGGCGCGGCATTGATGCAACCCGAATGCGCGACCTTGTCGAACACCGCCTTGGCCACCCGCTGCTCATGCAACAGATAGTCGTGGTGCTTGGCGATCAGGTCGCGCTGCTGCAACACCGTGGCTTGCAGGCGGCGCAGGCGGTCCATGGCGTTGATCTTTGCCGCGAGAATCAGTTGGTTGTAGGGCTTGGGCAAGAAGTCATCACCGCCGGCATCCAGGCACTGGGCCAGGGCTTCGCTCTCGCGCAGGGAGGTGAGGAAGATGATCGGCACCAACGCCTCCCCCCGCCAAATGCTTGATGCGCCGCGCGGCTTCAAAACCGTCCATCACCGGCATCAGTGCATCCATCAGCACCAACTGCGGCCGCTCGCGAGTAAACACTTCTACCGCTTGCGCGCCGTTGGTAGCGGTGAGTACTTGATGGCCCTGGCGCCGCACGATGGTCGACAGCAGCAACAGGTCGGCGGCGCTGTCTTCGGCGATCAGGATGGTCAGCGGCTCAAGGACGGGGGCCAGGCCGCTCAACTGATGTCGAACAGTTTGTCGAAGTTGGAGATACCGAGGATCTTGCGCACGTCGGAGTTACTGTTGATCACGCGGATATCGGCGTCATCGCCGCCGGCATGATCGCGCAGCAGCAACAGCATGCCGAGCGCAGAGCTGTCGAGATAGGTGGCTTCCTTCAAGTCCACGACAATGGCGTCGGGCTTGGGGTAGATGCGTTCGTAGACTTCACGAAAATGCTGGTGGCTGCTGAAATCGAACCGGCCCTTGATGGCGATCGTCAACTTCTTCCGTCCGCGGACACTTCAGGAACGACTGACATGCGACTGCTTCCTTGTCATTGGCAATGAGACAAGGTTTAGCAGGTGAAGGCGATGCGAGCAACACGCAGTATCAAATGTGGGAGCTGGCTTGCCTGCGATTGCGGTTTATCAGTGCTAGGCAAGCAAGCTGACCCACCGCAATCGCAGGCAAGCCAGCTCCCACAGAGGATCCATGTTGACAGCCTAGTATTGCGATTGGCGTGGGAGGCGTTGGGACAGTTCATCGAGCAGCTTCTGCTCGCGCTTGTCTTCAATGGCCCGCGCTTCGTCGATATAGCGCTGCACCAGCTTGCGCAGCCCTTCAACACGAGCAAACGCCGCCTGCCAGCTCTCCCGCGCGCGATCAAGGTTGGTCTGGTGCCACGCCAGGCTCTGGCGCTGTTGGTCTACGGCCGTCTCAAGCTGGTTGAGGAAGCCCTGGTAGCCCATCAACCATTGCCCCGACACACCCTTGGTACCGCGCTCGATCCACTGCTGCTGGTATTCACCACGAAAGCGCTCCAGGTCGCCCAGTTTGCTTTCTGCCAAACGCACCTGCCCCTGGAAATAACCCAGGCGCTGCACGGCGGTCTTTTCGGCTTTTTCGGCCATGTCGACCACTGGGGCCAGGCGTGAAGAGCGGTTGCTGGCCATGGCTTAGCCGCCTGGCGCCGGGGCGAAGATCGAGCCCAGGTGCGCTTCGCTTTCGCCCATGCTGATCTTGTCGTTAAGGCCCTGGCGCAGGTAGGTCACCAGTTGCGGTTGCAGGGCAATCGCCAAGTCGGTCTCGCGATCACCACCGGCCACGTAGGCACCGACGCTGATCAAGTCGCGGCTCTGCTGATAACGCGACCACAGCTGTTTGAATTGTTGCGCGCGGGCCATGTGCTGCGGCGTGACCACCGACGGCATGACCCGGCTGATGGACGCTTCGATATCAATGGCGGGGTAGTGCCCTTCTTCCGCCAAGCGCCGCGACAGCACGATGTGACCGTCGAGCACGCCCCGCGCCGAGTCGGCAATCGGGTCTTGCTGGTCATCGCCTTCGGACAGCACGGTGTAGAACGCGGTGATCGAGCCACCACCGGCCTCGGCGTTACCGGCGCGTTCCACCAGCTTGGGCAGCTTGGCGAACACTGACGGCGGATATCCCTTGGTGGCCGGCGGCTCGCCAATGGCCAGGGCGATTTCCCGCTGGGCCTGGGCGAAACGTGTGAGCGAATCCATCAGCAACAAGACGTTCTTGCCCTTGTCGCGAAAATATTCGGCGATACGCGTGCAGTACATGGCGGCGCGCAAACGCATCAAGGGCGCGTCATCGGCTGGCGATGCCACCACCACCGAACGCTTGAGGCCCTCTTCACCCAGGCTGTGCTCGATGAACTCCTTCACCTCACGGCCCCGCTCGCCGATCAGCCCCACCACGATGATGTCGGCTTCGGTGAAGCGGGTCATCATGCCCAGCAGTACGGACTTACCCACACCGGTACCGGCAAACAGGCCCAGACGCTGGCCACGGCCCACCGTCAATAATCCGTTGATGCTACGAATGCCCACGTCCAGCGGCACGCTGATGGGGTTACGGTTGAGGGGGGTTGATGGTAGGGCCGTCCATCGGCACCAGTCTTCGGCCTTCATGCCGCCCTTGCCGTCCAGCGCACGCCCGGCGCCGTCGAGCACACGACCGAGCATGCTCATGCCCATCGGCAAGCGACCGGTGTCGGCCAACGGCACAACGCGGGCGCCGGGGCGATGCCCGCCAGGCTGCCAACAGGCATCAGGAAAATCTTGTTGCCGGAAAAGCCCATCACTTCAGCTTCGACTTGCACCGGGTGGTAGCTGTCGTCGTTGATCACCATGCAGCGGCTGCCCATGGCGGCGCGCAGGCCCTCGGCTTCGAGGGTCAGGCCGACCATGCGCAACAGGCGTCCTTCGAGGATCGGTTGGCCGGGCAATTCGGTGGCCTCGGCGTAGCTGCCCAGGCGCTTGGCGAAGCTGGTGCGATCAAGGCGCATCGGCGGCGTCCAAGTCCACGCTCAGGTCAGGTTCGGCCGGGTTCAGTACCTGCTCGTGAACCTGGTCCAGCAACTTGGCCATGATCTGGCTGATGCGGGTTTCCACCGTGGCATCGATACGGCTGTGTTCGGTCTCGACGCGGCAACCACCGGGCTGCAACGCGGCGTCTTCGACGATCCGCCAGGTTTCTTCATGACGCTCGCGCAGGGCTTTGACCTGTTCGAAATCCTGGGGATTGATGTACAGCCGCACGTTGCCCACGCCCAGGGGCAGCAGCTTGAGGGCCTCGCGCATGACGCTTTCGATATGGCTGGAGTCCAGCACCAGCTCACGCTGGATCACCTGGCGAGCGATGTGCTCCACCAGGCCAACCATGGCTTTTTCGATCTGCGAATCCTGCTCGGCAATAGGGTCGAACAGCACGCCCATCAAGCGTTCCAGGCTCTCCAGTTTGACGGCCAGCGCCGCCTCGGCTTCCTGGCGCACCTTGAGCGTCGTTGCGCGAAAACCATCCTTTCACCGGCGGCGAAGCCTTCGTTGTAGGCTTCCTGGCGGATGCTTTCCAACTCTTCCAGGGTCAGTGGCTGGACTTCTTCCAGCGGCACTTCCTCGGACTCCACCGGCAGTTCGGGCTCTGGTTCCGGCTCTGGCTCCGGCACATGCGGGTCGAAGCTGGGCAACGACCAGATGTCGAACCCGCCGACATCCCGTGCGCGAATCAGATCGCTGGGTGCCTCATCTTTGTTCGACATCAGAGGCGCCTTAGATCATTTCTTCGCCGCCCTTCCGCCGAGAACGATTTCTCCGGCTTCGGCCATACGGCGGGCAATGGTGAGGATTTCTTTCTGCGCCGTTTCCACGTCGCTGACGCGCACTGGGCCTTTGGCTTCGAGGTCGTCGCGCAACAGTTCGGACGCACGCTTGGACATGTTCTTGAAGATCTTCTCCTTGACGCCTTCGTCGGAGCCCTTGAGCGCCAGCACCAGCACGTCGGAGGACACCTCGCGCAGCAACGCCTGGATGCCACGGTCGTCGACATCGGAGAGGTTGTTGAACACGAACATGAGGTCTTCGATCTGGCCGGACAGGGTGTCGTCGATCTCGCGGATCGAGTCCATCAACTGGCCTTCGACCGAGCTGTCGAGGAAGTTCATGATGTCGGCTGCGCGCTTGATACCACCCAGGGTGGTGCGCGAAGCGTTGGAGTTGCCGGAGAACTGCTTCTCCAGAATCGTGTTGAGTTCTTTCAGGGCAGCCGGCTGCACAGTGTTCAGCGACGACACGCGCAGGATGATGTCCAGGCGCACTTTATGGTCGAAGTGACCAAGCACTTCACCGGCCTGGTCCGGGTCGAGGTAAGCAACCACGATGGCCTGGATCTGCGGGTGCTCGTAGCGGATCACGTCGGCGACAGCACGCGGCTCCATCCACTTGAGGCTGTCGAGGCCGCTGGTATTGCCACCCAGCAGGATGCGGTCGATCAGGCCGTTGGCCTTGTCTTCGCCCAGGGCCGAGGTGAGCATCTTGCGGATGTAGCTGTCGGAGCCAACGCCCAGGCTGGTCTGGTCGCCGACGATCTCGACGAACTCGCTCATCACCTGTTCGACTTGCTCACGGTGCACATTGCGCATCTGCGCCATGGCCACGCCCACTCGCTGGACCTCTTTGGGGCCCATGTGGCGCAGCACTTGGGCGGCGTCGGTTTCACCCAGGGACAGCAGCAACACGGCGGCTTTATCGACCTTGGTGAGCTTGGCAACAGCGGCTCGATTATCACTCATCTGCGTTGATCCACTCTTTCACGACCTGGGCCACACGGCCCGGGTCTTCTGCCACCAGACTCTTGATTGCGTTCAACTGAGCGTCATAGCCTTCGCTCGGGCTTGGCAACAGGATGCTTTGCGGGCCGCCGAGGCTGACGCGGTCGTTGGCCAGTTCGCCGTCCAGGCCGCCCATGCCACCCAGTTCCACGTCGCCACCGGCCAGCGCCAGTTGCTTCTTGCCGTTGCCGGTGATGTTGTTGAGCACCGGGCGCAGCACGCCGAACACCAGCACCAGGATGAACAACACACCTAGCACTTGCTTGACGATGTCCCAGAACCACGGCTGGTGTAGAACGCCGCTTCGGCGATCACTTCGCCACGCTCGGCGGAGAACGGCATGTTGATCACGCTGACGCTGTCACCACGGCTGGCGTCAAAACCGACGGCGTCCTGCACCAGGCGAGTGAAGCGCGCCAATTCGTCGGCGCCCACGGCGCACGGGTAATGCTGCCGTCCGCCGGGTTGACCTTGACCTGGTCATCCACCACCACCGAAACCGACAGGCGATTGACGCGACCCTGTTGTTGCTTGGTGTGGCTGATGGAACGGTCGAGTTCGAAGTTCTTGGTGGACTGGTTACGTTTGTCCGCCGGGTACGGCGCAAGCATTGGCTGGCCGGTGGCCGGGTCCATGATCTGCTGACCGTTGGCATCCAGCAGTGGCTGACCGGGCTGGATCGCGCCAGCGGTGGCTGCGGCGCCACCCGTGGTTTGCGGGGCCGAGGCCGGGGCTGGCGGCTGGTTGCTCAAGGCACCCGGTACGCCTTGCGGCGGGCCATTGGCGGCGGTGCGTTGTTCGCTGGTGGACTGCTCGCTGCGCAGGGCCGGCTGGTCCGGGTTGAACTGTTCGGAGGTCGACTCGACGGCGCTGAAGTCCACGTCGGCAGACACTTCGGCCTTGTAGCGGTCGTTGCCCAGTACCGGCTGCAGGATGTTGTGCACACGCTGGGTCAGCATGCTTTCCATGCGGCGGCTGTAGTCGAACTGCTTGCCGGCCTGGGTCAGCGCGGAGTTTTCTGCCATGTCGGACAGCAGGTTGCCCTTCTGGTCCACCACGGTAATTTGTGACTTGCTCAACTCGGGAACGCTGGTGGCCACCAGGTTGATGATCGCCAGGACCTGGCCAGGTTCCAGGGAACGGCCAGAGAACAGCTCCACCAGTACCGAGGCGCTTGGCTTGCGCTCATCGCGCACAAACACCGAGCTTTTCGGAATGGCCAGGTGCACGCGAGCGCCCTTGACGTTGTTCAGGCTGGAGATGGTGCGGGCCAACTCGCCTTCCAGGCCACGACGGTAACGGGTGGCCTCCATGAACTGGGAGGTACCCAGGCCCTGGTCCTTGTCGAGGATTTCAAAACCGATATTGCTGTCGGACGGCGTCACGCCAGCCGCTGCCAGCTTCATGCGTGCACGGGCCACATCATCAGCCTTGACCAGCAAGGCACCGGAGTTGGGCTCAACGGTGTAGGCGATGTCGGCGGCGGCCAGGGTTTCCATGATCTGCTTGGAATCCATGCCCGCCAGGCTGCCGTACAGCGGCCGGTAATCGGGTTGCTGCGACCACAACACCACGGCAAAACCAATCGCCACGCTGGCAGCCAGGCCGACCATCAGGCCCACCTGACGCAACATGGTCATTTCGGAGAGATTTTCCAGGAACGACAGGCCAAACAGCGGCGGCTTGCCGTCTGCCTTGGCGGGTACGTTGTCCACGACTGCTTCTGCCATGACTTAAATCTCGTCCTTAAACCGGCATCTGCATGATGTCTTGATAAGCCTGAACCAGCTTGTTACGCACTTGGGTCAAGGCCTGAAAGGAGACGCTGGCCTTCTGCGAAGCAACCATGACGTCGGTAAGGTCCACACCGCTCTTGCCGATCTCGAAGGCGTTGGCCAACTGACTCGACGCTTGCTGGGTGTCACTGACTTTATTGATTGCCTGGCCGAGCATATCGGCGAAACTGCTTTGGCCCAATTCCGGCGCTGGCGCGACGGATTTCGGTTGAGCCATGGCATCCATTTGCATGGAGCGCATATCCAACATCAACCGATTGAACTCAATACCCTGGCTCATGACCTTCTCTCTCCGACAACCCGCATTTTTTTGACGCTACGCCGCAATTACTAGGGGAGGTAGCAACAAGGGTGCCAGCTCTGTAGCAACACGTAAGAAAAGGCGACAAACCTTATCGGCTTAGATACCAATCAAGTGGCGAATAGATACGCTTCCACGTCCATCCCGGCATCGCGCATCTGTGCCAGCTTGTAGCGCAAGGTGCGCGGGCTGATACCAGGCGCTCGGCAGCCTCCTTGCGACGGCCACGTTCGGCGCGCAGGGTGTCGATGATCATCTGGAATTCACGGCGACGCAGGTCGTCGCCCAACCCACCCGCAGATTCGGCTTCAGCCACCACCGGCGCTGGCGCCAAGGTGGGCAATGGCGCGGCGCCGCTGCCCATGGCCAGGCAAAAATCCTGGGGCTGGATCAGGCCACCCTGCTGCAAAATCAGCGCGCGCTGGATCGCGTTGTCCAGTTCACGCACGTTGCCGGGCCACGGATAGCCGATCAGACAGGCCTGGGCCTCGGCCGACAGTCGCGCCTGGGCATGCTTCATTTTTTTGACGTGGTTGTTCAGCAGGCGCTCGGCCAGCGGGATGATATCCGCCGGGCGCTCGCGCAGTGGGCGCCAGGCCAGTGGGAACACCGACAAGCGGTAGAACAAGTCTTCACGGAAGCGCCCCGCCGCCACTTCACCCGCCAGATCGCGGTTGGTGGTGGCGACCACGCGGATATCCAACTGGATCGGCTTGCGTGCGCCGACGCGCTCCACTTCACGTTCCTGCAGCACGCGCAACAGCTTGGCTTGCAGACCCAAGGGCATTTCCGAGATTTCGTCGAGCAGGATAGTGCCGCCATCGGCTTGTTCGAACTTGCCGGCCTGCGCCGCGATGGCGCCCGTGAACGAGCCCTTTTCATGGCCGAACAAGGTGGCTTCGAGCATGTTGTCGGGGATCGCCGCGCAGTTGATCGCGATAAACGGCTGCTTGGCGCGACTCGATTGCTGGTGGATATACCGCGCCAGCACTTCCTTGCCGGTGCCGGACTCGCCCGAGATCAACACGGTAGAGTCACTGCGCGCCACGCGGGCCGCCAGTTCCAGCAACTGGGCGCTGGCAGGTTCGAAGGCAATCGGGCCTTCACCTTCGACCGCCGAGACCACACCCAGGGCATGTCGCGCCACCAGTTCGATCAAGGCCTTGGGTTCGAACGGCTTGACCAGGTAATCGGCAGCGCCTTGACGCATCGCGTCCACTGCACGCTCCACGGCGCCGTGAGCGGTCATCAACAGCACGGGCAATTGCGGCTGGTGTGCACGCAACAGGCCGAGCAACTGGTGACCGTCCATGCCAGGCATGTTCACGTCACTGACCACCAGACTGAACGACTCTTGCTCGACGGCTTCCAAGGCGTCCTCGGCAGAACCCACCGCCCGGTAGTCGTGGCCCGCCAACAGCAGCGTGTCGGCCAGTGCTTCACGCAGGGCGCGGTCGTCTTCTACCAATAAAACCTTGATTGCCATGTTCGATTACTCCGCGCTTGCCGCGCCAGAAAACAGCGGCAAGGTCATCAATGCACAAGTGCCACGCCCCAAGCGGGAATGCAGCTGCAATTCTCCCTGATGGGCACGTGCCACGGCCTTGACCACGGTCAGGCCCAAGCCGGTTCCGTTGGTCTTGGTGGTGAAAAAGGGTTCGCCCAGACGCTGCAACACAACCGGATCGATGCCACTGCCGCTGTCACTGATGCACAGGCGCAGGGTTTGCCCGCGACTGTAAAGGTGCACCTTGAGCCGCGCGCCGGCGCCGCTGGCCTGGGTGGCGTTTTCGATCAGGTTGAGCAACGCCCCACCAGCGTGTCGCGGTTGCACAGCAGCTCGCCGAGGTGGCTGTCGCACTGCCAGCGGACTTGGGATTCTTGAATATGAGTCGCCGCCGCCGCTTGCAGGGCCTGCATCAGCTCGGAAGGCGTGATGCGGTCGGTCAGCGGCAATTCGCCACGGGCAAACACCAGCATGTCGCGCACTTGGTGCTCCAACTCATGCAAGCGCTCCTTGAGACGACCGGCAAAACGCTGCTGGGTCGCGGCGGGCAATTGCTCATCAGTCAAATGACTGGCGTATATCAACGCGGCCGACAACGGCGTGCGGATCTGATGCGCCAAAGAAGCGACCATCCTGCCCAGCGACGACAAGCGCTCATGCCGCGCCAATTGGTCTTGCAGGTGACGGGTTTCAGTCAGATCGTTGAGCAGCACCAGTTGGCCGGGCTCGGCGTCCAGGGAGCGGGTGGCGATGGACAGGCGGCGCCCGTCTTTCAAAGAGATTTCATGGCCGTCGTCTTCACGCGGCGCAAAGCAGCGGGTGATGACATGGCGCCACAGCTCGCCTTCCAGCGGCAGGCCGAGCATGTCGCAGGCCGCCGGGTTGGCTTCGCGCACACGGCCTTGGTCGTCGATGACGATTACACCACCGGGCAACAGCGTCAGCAGGTTTTGCAGACGGTTGGCTAGGCGCTCTTTCTCGGCCAGTTCTTCCATGCGCTGGGCGCTGACCACGGCCAACTCACCCTTGAGTTCGGAGACCCGGGCTTCCAGCAGGCTGTAGGAGTCAGTGAGTTGGCTCGACATCTGGTTGAACAGCGAAAAGGCCTGTTCCAGGCCATTGCGGCTGAGCTGCTCGACAGACGGGGCAGGCCCCTGGGCATCAGGGACCGAAGATAGTTGGGCGGCGTGGGGCATCATGCTCTCTCGCTTGGCTGACCGTCAGTTAAACGGAACGTTGCGAGGGCTGTAGCAATACCCGTGCCTAAAAAAACGACTGAGATTTCAGTCGCTTAAAAAACAGGCGTCAATCATCCGCCTGTTCATCACCTTCTTTGCGGCTCATGCCGTACTTGCGCATCTTCTCCACCAGGGTGGTACGACGAATGCGCAGGCGCTCGGCCGCACGCGCAACGATGCCGTTGGCGTCGTCCAATGCCTGTTGGATCAGGCCTTGTTCCAGGTTGCCGAGGTAGTCCTTCAAGTCGAGGCCTTCCGGCGGCAGCATGGCGGTGGAACCGAAGTCCGGGGTATGGCCGTTGATGGCTACCCGTTCTTCCATATCGCTGCGCAGGCTGTCCACCAACTGCTCGTCTTCGTCGTCGACGTAGCGGAATTTCTTCGGCAGCTCGACCACGCCGATCACCCCGTACGGATGCATGATCGCCATGCGCTCCACCAGGTTGGCCAGCTCGCGAACGTTGCCCGGCCAGCCGTGACGGCACAGGGACATGATCGCGGCGGAGTTGAAGCGAATCGAACCGCGCTTTTCGTGTTCCATGCGCGAGATCAGTTCGTTCATCAGCAGCGGGATGTCTTCCACGCGCTCACGCAGCGGCGCCATCTCGATTGGGAATACGTTGAGGCGGTAGTACAGGTCTTCGCGGAAGCTGCCGACCTCGATCATGCTTTCGAGGTTCTTGTGGGTGGCGGCGATGATGCGCACGTCAACGCTCTGGGTCTTGTTGCTGCCCACGCGCTCGAAGGTACGCTCCTGCAGCACACGCAGCAGCTTGACCTGCATCGGCAGTGGCATGTCGCCGATTTCGTCGAGGAATAGGGTACCGCCGTTGGCCAGTTCGAAACGCCCGGCTCGGCTGGTGATTGCCCCGGTAAAGGCGCCCTTCTCGTGGCCGAACAGTTCGCTTTCCAGCAGCTCTGCCGGGATCGCCCCGCAGTTGACCGGCACAAAAGGCCCGTCGCGGCGCTTGGAGTGGTAGTGCAGGTTGCGCGCGACCACTTCCTTGCCGGTACCGGACTCGCCGAGGATCAGCACGCTGGCGTCGGTATCGGCCACCTGCTGCATCATCTGGCGCACGTGCTGGATCGCACGGCTGGTGCCGACCAGGCTGCGGAACAGGTTGGGTTCACGGTGACGACCGCGCTCACGGGCCTGATCGTACATCTCGCGATAGACCTGGGCACGGTGCAGGGAGTCGAGCAATTTGCTGTAGCTGGGCGGCATTTCCAGGGTGGAAAGCACGCGGCGGCGCTGGTCTTCCGGCAGGTCGATAGAAGAAATATCGCCCATTAGCAAAACCGGAAGGAACTCATCCCAGGTTGACAGTGTCTTTAACAAGCCCAGAACTGCGCCAGGAGCGTTTACCGTCCCGATCAGCACACAAATGACTTCACGGCTCGACGACAATGAGCTGACTGCCTGCTGCCAGTCATGGCTACCACAGGGTAAATTTTCTTCGCCAAGAAAATTCAAAATCACCGCTAAATCGCGGCGGCGGACGCTATCGTCATCAATCAGCAGAATTTTGGTTTCACGCCACATGCAATAGCAACTTCCTAGTTAACTCAAATGCCCTCGAGTCGGGGCAATCTAGATGGCTGTAGGCATTTTCTGCATTACAGCCGTCTGAATTCTGAAAACAGCACTAGTTAAGTCAAAAAATCGCGCGCAGTCAAATTTATGACGCGCGTTCGGATTAACTGAGCCAGTTCAGCCGAACAGATGGTAAACCTTTGACGCATTTTTCGCTCGGTTGATCTGCGACATCTCTTCGAAAATCGCCTGCCGTTCGCCCGTCGTCACCTCAAGCAATTGCTGATAAACCTCCAGCAACTTTTCAAGCTTCTCCCGCAGCGCATCCTCGTCCACCGGCGGCTCATTGAGCACTTGCTCGATCACGTCGCGACAGCCGATATCCAGCTCGCCGATGGCGTCCCAGTTACGGTCCGCCAGCGCGCCCATCAGCGCCTCACGGGTTTCATCAATGCGTTGCAGTGCTTGGCTCATGACGTATTCCTCAAGGCCTTCAGGCCCTTCTCTGCTGCGCCTTACTCGGTAACAGCCTGTGGCGCGGCAATGGCATCCCAGCCTTCTTTTACGGTAATCAGCAAACGCGCGACTTCGTCGATCATGTCGGCATCGTTGTGCAGATTGGCTTCCATCAGGCGGTTGGTCATGTACGCGTACAGACTTTCCAGCTGTTGGACGTAAGCCGGGTTATCACTTTTTTCCGCATCCAGGCCGTCACGCAGGCCGATCACGATATCAATCGCCTTGCCCAGCATCAGGCCCTTGGTGGCGATGTCGCCACGTGCCAGCGCACCCTTGGCCTGGGCCATACGGTCCAGCCCGCCTTCCATCAGCATCTGCACTAGACGATGAGGGCTGGCTTCAGAGATCTGAGCATGGGAATTAACCTTCTGGTATTGGCGAAGGGCTCGCATGGGGTTCATGTTTCTACCTCGTGACGGGCAACAGCGGAAAGTGTTTGAGTAACCAATATGTCGACTGGGTCGCAAAAGCTTTAGCACCAGTCGTCCCTCGATAAAAAAAGGCCAGGCAAGTTGCCTGGCCTTTTCTAATACGCGGGATCAACTATTGGTCTTGACGTTGTTCAACGCATTGAGCGTGGTCATGACACTGGTGCTTTGCTGGCGCAATTGAGCGACCAGGGTGTCCATGGCGTTGTATTTGTCGGAGAGGCTTTTGGTGAGCAGGTCCATACGCTCGTTGAGCGAGTCCTGCTGCTTGCTCAGGTCCTTGAGCGTGTCGGACAGAGACGTCGAACGCGTAGCCAGGATGCCGGTGGTCGCCTTGGCGAAGTCATCGGTAGCGCCTTTCATCCGCGCCAGCATGCCGGTCGGGCCGGTGAACATACTGTTGATATCCGCCGCGTTGGTCTTGACAGCCGCATCCCACTTCTTGTCATCCATCGTCAGCAAGCCGGTGGTAGAGCTGGTGCTGACACCAAACTGCGCCAGGGATTTCAACGTGCCCGTACCCGACAGCGCATTGAACTCGTTACGGATGGACGCTTGCAGCGAGCGCATGGTCGAGTCACCGGTCAAGGCGGCGGGCGTGGTGCTGCCATCCAGGTTCGTGGTGACCTTCGTCTCGGCGTTCATCGCAGTGATCAAGGCGTTGTAGGTGTCGATAAAGCCTTTGACGCCGGACTTGAGGGCCGCGTTGTTAGTGCTGACAGTGATGAGGGTCGCGTTCCTGACCGGTGGATCACTGGTATCCCCCGTCTTGACCGCAGAAACCGACACCAGCTTGATGTTTACACCACTCAGGGCGCCTTCGATGTTGTTGGTTTTGGAAACCGAGTTCACACCGTCGATGCTGTACAGCGCATCCAGCGGCTTATCAATCACCGTGGAGCCGGTATCCAACCCCGAATTACCCGACAACGTCAGGTCCGAACCAGTCCCCATGGTAGTGGAGGTCAGGATCAGTCGAGAACCATTGAGTCGGTTTGGATGTTCGCACTCAAGCCCGAAGTGCCGAACTGGGTGTTGATCGAGTCACGCACCTGCTGCAACGTCGCACCAACGGGAATGCTGACATCGTAGTGCTTGCCGGATTGACTGATAGTCAAGGTAGTAGGCTTGGTAGTGGAATTCACTACTGTAGAAGTGCCGCCCTTGAAGTTTTGGGACGACAACTTTGATGCCTGAGCCAACTGATCGACGACTAATCGAAAGCTACCGTTAGAGGCGGTATTGCTAGCCGTCATGGTGGCAACCTTTTCGTCCGAAGACGAACCCGTCAAACCGGTGAAGCTCGAACTGGCCGTCATCGTGTCTATCGCGCCACGGAAAGCATCCAGGGCAGCCTGAATTTTGCCGATCGAAGACAGCGTGGTAGTCGCCTTCTGGGACGCGGTATTGATCTGCGTCTGCTTGGGCACCTTTTCGGCATCGACCAAGGACTGCACGATTTTTTGCGTATCGATGTTCGAACCGATACCACTTACCGATGTACCCGCCATCTTCATATCTCCTGTTCGGTGGCTGCCGTTATCTTGACTTGGTTACGCCTCAAGCCATGACAACAACAAGTTTCATGCCAGTTCAGACCTTGTCGTCGAACAACAAGCTGCTTGCGCTGGACAGGCTTTGTGCCAGTTTCAATGCCGTTTCCGACGGAATCTGGCGAATCACTTCACCATTGTCGGTATTGATGACCTTGACCACCACACGGTGGGTGGTGTCATCAATGGAAAAATCCAAGCTGCGCTGGGCAGATTGAACGAATTCTCGAATATCAGTGACCGCTTTTTCCAGGTCGGCACGCTCAGGCTGCTGGCCTGTGGCAGGTACTTCCTGGACCTTACTGATGCTTCTGTCGGCGACAGCTGGAGCAGGTGCGCCCTGAGGGGCAACCGGCGGATAAGACTGGTTCAGCTTTACACTCATGTCCATGTCCAATCTCCTCTAAACCGAAAAAACGGAAGGGCACGTAGACGCGCCCTTCCGTTAGTTACCGAGCGCTGGGATTACTGAAGCAGTTTCAGTACAGCGGATGGCAGCTGGTTAGCCTGCGACAGGATCGCGGTGGAAGCCGATTGCAGGGTTTGTTGCTTGGTCAGTTCGGCGGTTTCGGAAGCGAAGTCGACGTCCTGAACGGTGGAACGTGCAGCGGTGGAGTTCTTCTGAATGTTCTGCAGGTTGTCTGCAGTGGTAGTCAGACGGTTCTGGGTAGCACCCAAGCCCGAACGAACGCTGTCGATAGTGCCGATGGCTTTATCGATTACTGCCAGTGCGTTTTGGGCAGAGCTTGCATCGGTAACGGTGGTGTCAGAGATAGTGGTTTTCTCTGCAACTACGCTAGCTTTGCCGAACAGGCCGGTCACGCCATCAGCAGTACCGCCCGCCAGGGAATAACCTTTGGCTGAATCCAGCGACACTTGACCAGTAACGATAGCCAAAGTGTCAGCAGTTGCGGACAGCGGAGTGAACGACTCTGCTGGAGGAGTAGCGGTATCGAACGTGTATTCGCCCTTACCGTTTTTGGCATTGACAGAGACAGCATCAGCGCCAGCACCGCTTTTGAACGACAGGTTTTCCCCGGAATCAGACTTCACTTCCAGAGTATCGTTGACTTCGTCATAGTTGACGCTGATACCCAGCTTCGCGGCGTTGGATTTCAACTGGTCGGCCAGGCTAGCGGTATCAGTTACACCGATGAAGCTCACTTCCTTACCGTCACCAACTGTCAGTTTGAAGTTGGCAGAAGCAGGAGGTGTAGCACCGGTAGTCTTGGTGGTGTCGACCTTCAACTTGACTTCGGTGCTTGCGCTGGCTGTCAGGCCACCGATCGAACCATTGAGCTGGGCAGCAATGCTTTTGCAGAAGCACCTTCTTCATAACTAACGGTTTTAGTCTGGCCGTTACCGGTAACTACGATGTCACCTTTAGCCAAACCTTTGTCATTGATGGCAATGTCGGAACTCTTGATCTGCTGCGAACCAATTTTGTTGGCAGCAACGTTTTCCAAGCTCAGGTTGATGGTTTCGTTGGCGTTGGCACCAACTTGGATAGCTTTGGTACCGTACGAACCGTCCAGCAACTTCTGGCCACCGAAGGTGGTGGTGTTGGAGATACGGGTCAGTTCCGAAGTCAGAGCCTGGTATTCGTCGTTGTTCGACTTACGGTCGTCAGCGCTCAGGGAACCAGTAGCGGAGGACAGAGCCAGGGTACGCATTTTTGCAGGATGTCGGTCGAAGCCTGCATCGCGCCTTCAGCGGTCTGAGCGATGGAGATACCGTCGTTCACGTTTTTTACTGCTTGGCCCAGGCCGTTGATTTGGCTGGTCAGGCGGTTAGCGATCTGCAGGCCGGCAGCGTCGTCTTTAGCGCTGTTGATACGCAGGCCGGAAGACAGGCGCTGCATGGAAGTGGCCAGGGCGCCGCCAGCTTTGTTCAGGTTGCCCTGAGTAGTGATCGAAGCAATGTTGGTGTTTACTGTTAAAGCCATGACGAAATCCTCGTTGGATGGATACTGCGGCTTCCGGCCCTGGCAACCGCCGGGTGTGGCCTGAGAACCTACGTAATAGTTATCGTCGTGGTGGGCAGTTGCTTGAGGATTTTTTTGATTTTTTTACTGGCGCCGTGCCACCCCTTTGAATTCAAGGGTTTAGCAAGGGGCAAAACCCCGGTTTCATTGGCTTTTCTGGCGCCAATAAAAACGCCGATGATCTCTCGATCATCGGCGTTTTGTTGTGCCGTCTATTAACGTGTCACGGGCGATAGAGAATCGCCGAGCCCCACGACAGGCCCACACCAAAACCACTGATGGCCACACGCTTCCAGGTGGCGTCCATCACGTGCTTTTCCAGCAGCAGCGGAATGCTCGACGACACGGTGTTGCCGGTCTCGACCATGTCCTTGATGAACTTGTCCACCGGCGCATCTTCAAAACGACGCGCCACGGCGTCGACGATGGCCGCACTGCCCTGGTGGATGCAGAACGCATCGATCTCGTCAGCCTTGAGATCCGATTCGTTGAGCAGCTCGTGCAAATGTGCCGGCACTTTAAGCAATGCGAAGTTGAACACCTGGCGGCCGTTCATGAAGAACACGCCATCGCTGACTTTAAGGTGCGGCGCACCCGAGCCATCGGTGCCGAACTTCGATTTGCCCAGCAGCCAGGGAGCGTCTTCGCCCATCCAGGTCGCGGTGGCGGCATCACCGAACAGCATGGTGGTGTTGCGGTCTTCCGGGTCGACGATCTTCGAATACGGGTCGGCGGTGATCAGCAGGCCGTTTTTCAGGCCGGCGGCTTCCATAAAGCCCTTCATCGCGTAGATGCCGTAGACGTAGCCGGAGCAGCCCAGGGAAATATCGAACGCAGCGACGTGGGTCGGCAGGCCGAGTTTGTCCTGGACGATGGCCGCAGTGTGGGGCAAACCCTCTTCATCACCGTTCTGGGTGACGACGATCAGCGCGTCGATGGACTCGCGTTTCAAATCCGGGTTGTTGGCAAACAAAGCGTTGACCGCCTCGACACACAGATCGGAGGTTTCCTGCGCGGCTTCCTTGCGCGGCAGGAACGCCGAACCGATCTTGCCAATGATGAATTCTTCATCCTTGGCGAATTTGGCACCCTGGGCGTAGTTATCGATCCCGTCGGCCGGCACGTAACTGGCGATGCTTTTTATGCCAATCATTGTGGCTTCCCAATACTAAATAGCTGGAGATCACCCCGCGAGCTGCCCCGCCGAGTGCTGACAATAAAAGGGGATAACCCCGCAAAAAACTCGCTGAAAGCCGCCCCGTAACGGCCCTGCGACGACTTATCCTTTTCACACGATACAGTGAAGATGCGCTTTATGACTCACAGGTCACCTAATTGTCTGTGGTTTATGCAAAACCTTCAAACAATTAAGCCGTAGAAACGACAACGGCCCAGCCTGTTTCCAGGCTGGGCCGCTTGAGGTACTGGCGCTTACATCTTGTTGAACAGGCTCAACTGCGAGACTTTCACAAAGGCCAGCTGGGACGCTTCAAGCATGGTTTGCTGCAGGGTCAGGTTGATGGCGGCCTCGCCCATGTCGATGTTGGCCAGTGCGCTCATGGTGGTTTTGTTGGCCAGGGTGATGCTGGCGTTTGCGTCGGATTGCACATCCAGCGCATTCGCCCGAGCGCCAATCGAGCCGATCACATTACCCAACTGGGTTGTCGAGTTGCCAAGGTTACTGACCGCTGCGTTCAGCGCATCCTGAAGCTTGACCCGCGCCCCCGGAATACCATCCGCTGGCTGTTCCAGGGCTTGACGCAACTGGCTCAAGGTATCGAGGGCATTCTGGGTTTTCTGGGTGCTGGCGCCGACCGCAAACTGATCGCCGGTGCTCGGGTTACCACTGAGCTCAAAGGTAACGCCCGCAGCCGTGATCTTGTTCGGCGTGGTCGTGTTGTCGATGACGCCAGAATCGATTGCCTTGCTGTTGGCGGTGTAGGGTTGCGCAAATACCTGATAGGCCGTCGCATCGGTGTCGCTGAACTTGATCACCACGCCGCTGTTGCCTGGGAAGGTACTGGCATAAGCCGCCGGGCTACTGACCTGTGCGTTGGTCAGCTGTGCCGCCGATTGGTTGCTGGCGGTCCGCGAAACGCTGAACGTATCCGGCTTCGCAGCCAGATTGAACTCACGCCCCTTAACCAGCGCATCGGCATCCGGCCCAGTCGCGGTATCAGTGAGATCAACAGTGATATCGAACTTGACCCCGCGCAGGTTCACGCTGGCGCTGCCTTCCTTGGTGGAGTCGAACGTGCCGTTACCGTCGATCTGCGAGGTAATGTCGGTGCCGTCCTTGTCCGTCACCACGTACTGGGTACTGCTGGTGAAGGTGAGCTTGTACGGCTGGCCATCCGCAAATTGCTTGGTGTAGTTGATACCCGAGGTCACCAAGCCAGCCGAAATCGCGACCTTCTTGTCATCGACCAGAGGCGGCGAGATCGCAGGCGGCGTGGGTGCCGCACCCGGCGCGATGTAGGTGGACTGGGTGCGACTGCTGTTGGCCGCCCCTTCCAGAATGGATTTGCCGGTGTCGCCAGTACGAACCGTCAGGTTTTCAGAAACCCGCAAGCTCAGCTCATTTTCATCGCCTTGATAGCTGTAAGTGCCGTCACTGTTGCGCGAATACGGTGGTGTCTGGGTCTTGGAGCCAGAGAACAGATAGTTCCCGGCCGCATCCTTGCTGTTAAGCAAGCCCAGTACCTGCTCCTCAAGAGCCCCCACCTCGACTGCGATGGATTTACGATCCGCATCACTGGTAATGCCACCTGCTCGCAGCGCCAACGACTTACCCGCTTCCAGCGCCTTATCGAGCGCGTCCAGGATGCTCTGCTCGTTAGTCAGCGAGCTTTTCAGGGTTGTGATGTTGCCATCCGACTGTGCCAGCATATCTTTCTGCTGTTGCAGCATCAGCAAACGCTGCGCGGCAACGGGATCATCTGCGGCGGTCTGCACACGCACGCCGGAACTGGCCTGCTGCTGGGCCTGCACCACGCCAGAATAGTTGTTCTGATATTTGGCGGCACTGGTGTCGTAATACTGCTGAGTAGAAATGCGCATCGTCCCAGACTCCCTTAAAGACTATTGATCAGCGTACTGAAGGTTTCTTGCGCAGCCTTGATGATCTGCGACGACGCGGTGTAGTACTGCTGAAACTTGATCATGTCGCCCGCCTCTTCGTCCAGGTTGACCTGGGACGTGGAGTTGCGCGCGTTTTTATTGGCCGTCAACAGCGCATTGGTCGCCGTGGTGTCAGTGGTGGCTGCAGCAGCCTTGGCGCCGACAGTGGACACCAACTTGCTGTTGGCCCCCACCAGGCTGGTGCCGCCAGTGCCATCTGCCGCTACACCCACGGTGGCCTTGGTCTGCAGGTTCAGCAGTTGCTGGGCGTTACGGTTATCGGACACGCCAGTGGCATTGAACGAAAACGTGGTGCTGTCACCATCGCTCGGCGAGCCTGCCACTGTGGTATCGAAGCTGAAGCTCTTGGCGGGGTTGAGCAACTCACCGTCAGCACCGCGCATCGGTACGTTGATCGTGATTTTGTTGTCCTGCCCCGGAACGATAGTGCCGGTGCCGATGGGTTCACCCTTGGCGTTGCTCAGCGTGTAGCTCTGGGTGCCATCGGCGGCCGGCTTGCCAAACACCATTTTCACTGGCATCGAGTTTTCAATCCCGATACGCAGTTGCGCGGTGTCAGCGCCGCCCTGGATGTCCAGGGGAACAGTCAGGGTCGGCGGCGTGAACGTGCCGGTACCCTGGTTGGTCTTGCCAGCAGCGCCTTGCAAGGGTCCGGCAAATGCGATCTTGCTAGGGTCAGTGAGCACGGTGCCGATTTCCTTGGCACCATTGGCGGTCGGGCTGACCTTGAAGCTGTCACCCGCCTGCATCGTCCCGGTATTGAGGGTCAGGGTAAAACCGTCGATCACTTGCGCGGGCTGGGTAGGGTCCAGCGTGTAGGAGCCCATGGCCTTGCCATCGGAACGCACCACGGTGTACTTGTCGGTATCGGTAAAGGTGACGTTGTAGTCAAAGTTGGTCAGCTTGCTGCTGTCCTTGATCGTCACATTCAGGCCGCCGTCGCCCTTGTTGCCTTGCGACGCCTGGCTGCGCAGGGCAACAGACGCGGCGCTGTTGATGTCCTTGAACATCGAAGCGCCGAATTCGCCGTTCAGGTCGATGCCCTGACCCAATTGGCTGTTGATCGCATCGGAGGTGACGATGGCGATGCGACCCAGATCGTTGATCGCCGGCATCAGCACATCACTGCGGTAACGCAACAGGCCGCCGATGCTGCCACCGCTGATCACATTACCCAGGTCGACAGCCGTGTTGCCGGGCATGTTGAGCTGAATGGTGTACTGGCTGGTATCGCTTTTACTCGGCACTGCGGAAATCGTGTTGGACTGATCCCCTAGCACCAGCGACTGGCCACTCCCGGTGCTGACACTGAACACACCGTTCTTTTCAGATGCGGTCACGCCGATCAATTCATTCAGCGAACGCACGGCTTCGGCACGTGCATCCAGCAGGTTGGCCGGCGCGGTGTTCGTCGAGCCCTGCACCTGGGTGATCTGCTTGTTGAGGGAGGCAATCGACGAGGTCAGTTGGTTGACCTGATCACTCATCGCAGTCAGCTGGCTATTGATGGTTTCTTTCTGCTGGCCCAGCTGGGTCGAGATCGTGTTGAACCGGTTGCTCAGGGTCTGGGCACTGGTCAACAGGATCTGGCGCGCCGAGGTATCGCTCGGGTTGGCCGAAGACGTCTGTACCGCTGCAAAGAACGCACTGAGCACTGCCGACATGCCGGTGGTCTTATCCGACAACGTCTTATCCACCGCACTCACCTGATCCAGATACGCCGCCGCATCGCTATTGAGCGCAGTGCTGTTCTGGTAGGCCGTGTCGAGGAATTCGTTGTACACCCGGCGCACGTCAGCCAGGGTAGTACCGGTGCCGATAAACACGCCGCCGTACGGGTTCGAGGCATTCGCGTTCTGAGTAGTCTGCTGGCGCGAATAGCCCGCGGTATTGGCGTTGGCAATGTTATTACTCAAGACCGACAACGATCCTTGAGCGGCGTTAAGCCCCGACATCCCGATACTGAGCAAACTCATGATTCAGACCTTATAAATGTGTGGTTGCGCCAGCGGCAGCGTAGTTCTGGTAACTGTTCATCGTTTTTGCGATCTGCGAAATCTTGCTGGCGTAGTCCGGGTCGGTGGCGTAACCGGCTTTTTGCAACTCGCGTACAAACTGTTCCGGGTTGTCGGCCGACTTCACGACTTCTTTATAGCGATCATTGCTTTGCAGCAACGTCACGAGATCATGGAAGCTGTCCTGATAGGAGTTGTAGGAACGGAACTGCGCCGTTTCCTTGACCATCGCCCCATCACGAAACTCGCTGGTGATTGCACGCGCCTGACCGCCCTGCCAACTCTGGCCGGCCTTGATGCCGAACAGGTTGTGGCTGCTGCTGCCGTCTTCGGCGCGCATCACCGATTTACCCCAGCCGGTTTCCAACGCGGCCTGGGCCACGAGGTATTTCGGATCGACACCGATTCGCGCGGCGGCCGCCTTGGCCATCGGCAACATGGTGGCGACAAATTCATCCTGCGAATTGAAGGCCTTCTTCGCCGGCGCCAAGGGTGGCTGGGCCACGGCGCGGCCGTAGACCTGCATGCGCCCGCTTGGCACGGCAAAGGTACGCGCGCCGCTGTTGATCACGTTGTCATCAGCCGCGCTGTTACGCAGCGGTGCAGCCCTGGCGACGGTGGTTGCATCAGTGCTTGGCACGATGCCGGCCAGCAGGCGGTCGGTGAGCTTGCTTGGCAGCGCGATACGGCGCTGGTTCATCAGCTCCATGTCATTGCTGTGCGATGCAGCGGCGCCCGCCTGGGGTTCAGCCACGCGATAAGCCCACAATGGGCGTTGACCGTTGGAACGCCCCAGCGGACCTTCGGCCTGGGTGCCGGCGGCAATCTCCGTCGGCACGGCCACTTTCTTCGTCGGCTCGGCCGCAGCCGAGCCCCTGCAAGGTGGCCGCCTGGGCGTCCACCGGTTTGTTCTTCTGCATCTGGCGCATCAGCACGTCGGCCAGGCCAATACCACCGCCTTCGCGGGACATCGAAACCGCCAGTTGCTGGTCGTACATTTCCTGGTACTGCTTGGCCGCCGGCGTGTTCAGCGGGTTGTCCTTGCCCAAGGCCTCGGTAGCCGAACGCATCGACTTGAGCATCTCGCTCAAGAACAGCGATTCGAATTCCTGCGCGACCTTGCGCATGTTGCCTTCGCTGTTCTTGTCGTCGCCGACCTTGAGCTGGTTAAGCCGGTTCAAGTCGGAGTAAGACCCCGAGTCCGCGGTGCTGCTGATCCCGCTCTTGCGCATGTCCATGGCCATGGCGTCAGATCACGATCAGGTCGGCTTGCAAGGCGCCGGCCTGTTTCAGGGCTTCGAGAATCGCCATCAAGTCGCCTGGCGCTGCGCCCACCTGGTTCACCGCGCGGACAATCTCATCCAGGGTGGTGCCGGGGCCGAACTTGAACATCGGCTTGGCTTCTTGCTGGGCGTTGACTTTCGAACGCGGTACTACCGCCGTCTGGCCGTTGGAGAAGGCACCAGGCTGGCTGACAATCGGGTCTTCGGTAATGGTCACGGTCAGGCTGCCGTGGGTGACCGCCGCTGGCGACACCTTGACGTTCTGGCCGATCACGATGGTACCGGTACGCGAATTGATGATGACTTTGGCGACCGCCTGGCCCGGGTCGACTTCAAGGTTTTCCAGGATCGACAAGTAGTCCACGCGCTGGCTTGGGTCCAGCGGAGCGGTCACACGGATCGAACCGCCATCAATGGCCTGGGCCACGCCAGGGCCGAGCATGTCGTTGATCTTGTCGACCACGCGCTTGGCGGTCGTGAAGTCGGAACGGTTGAGGTTCAAGGTCAGGCTGTTGCCTTGGTTGAAACCGCTCGGCACGGTGCGTTCAACCGTGGCACCGCCGGGAATACGCCCGGCCGATGGCACGTTCACGGTGATCTTCGAACCGTCGCGGCCTTCGGCGTCAAAGCCGCCGACCACCAGATTGCCTTGGGCGATGGCGTAGACGTTGCCGTCGATACCTTTGAGGGGGGTCATCAACAGGGTGCCGCCGCGCAGGCTTTTCGAGTTACCAATGGACGACACGGTGATATCCACCACCTGGCCCGGCTTGGAAAACGCCGGCAAGTCAGCACTGATGGACACCGCCGCGACGTTTTTCAATTGCACGTTGCCCGAACCCGCCGGCACCTTGATGCCGAACTGCGAGAGCATGTTGTTGAAGGTCTGCAAGGTGAACGGCGTCTGGGTGGTCTGGTCACCCGTTCCGTTCAGGCCTACCACCAGGCCGTAGCCGATCAACTGGTTAGAGCGCACGCCGGAGATGCTGGCGATGTCTTTCAGGCGCTCGGCCTGGGCGACTGCGCTCAGGGACAGCAACAGTGCCGCCGCCATCAGCTGTTTGAGTTTCAAAGTGGCCACCTAGAAAGGGAACAGCGGGCTAAGGAAGAAACGGTCGAACCAGCCCGGCTGACTCGCATCAGCAAACGAACCTGTACCCGAGTAGGTGATGCGCGCATCGGCAATTCGCGTCGACGGCACGGTGTTGTCCGTGGCGATGTCATCGGCGCGGACCATGCCGGCGATGCGCACCAGCTCGTCGCCGGTGTTGAGGGTCATCCACTTCTCACCGCGTACGGCGATGATGCCGTTGGGCAATACATCGGCCACGGTCACGGTGATCGAACCGGTCAGGGTATTACCCTGCGCCGCCGCACTCTTGCCGTTGGTGGCGCGGTCGCCGCTGTAGCCTACGTCCAGGCTCAGATCGCCGCTGCCCAGCGGGTTATTGGTGTTAGGCACACCGCCAAACAACGAGGTCAGGCCAATCCCGGTCTTGCTGGTCTTGCCGATCTGCGAGTTGGCGTTCTTGCTGGCTTGGGTCTTCTCGTTCAGGGTGATGGTGATGATGTCACCGACCCGGAACGCCTTGCGGTCGCTGTACAGGTTCTGTTCGAAACCGGCCTGGTAGATCGAGCCATTGTTGGCCGCCGCCGGCAACGGTGTGCGTGGCAACACCGGCGCGTAGTACGGGTCGTTGGGCTTTGGCGTCGGGGCGACACAGCCCGCGAGCACAACGATCCCACTCAGTGCCAAAACAGAAACGTAGCGATTCATGACCCTTACCTCACGGTGTTGCAGGCGCCGTCAATGGCGCCCCATAGACTTGATTACAGATTCTGCGTGACGAACGAGAGCATCTGGTCGGCGGTGGAAATCACCTTGGAGTTCATTTCGTAGGCGCGCTGGGTGGTGATCATGTTGACCATCTCCTCCACGGTGCTCACGTTGGACGTTTCCAGGGTGCTTTGCAGCGTGGTGCCGAAGCCGTTCAGGCCCGGGGTACCGATTTGCGGCGCGCCGCTGGAAGCGGTTTCCAGGAACAGGTTGTTGCCCATGGCCTGCAGGCCGGCCGGGTTGATGAAGTCCGCGGTTTGCAGGTTGCCGATCACTTGCGAGGCTGGGTTGCCGGCCACGGTGATCGACACGGTGCCGTCGTTGCCGACGGTGAAAGTCTTGGCATCCGCTGGAACGACCACGGCCGGTTCCAGGGAGAAACCGTTGGCGGTGACGATCTGGCCGTTGGAGTCCAGGTGGAAAGTACCGTCACGGGTGTATGAGGTAGTGCCATCCGGTTGCAGGATCTGGAAGAAACCACGGCCGTTGATGGCCATGTCCAGCGGCTGGCCGGTTTGCTGCAGGTTACCGGCGCTGAAGTTCTTCTGGGTGCCAACGATCTGCACACCGGTACCCAGTTGCAGGCCCGACGGCAGTTCACTGTCCTGGGTCGACTGGGCGCCTGGCTGCTTCTTGATCTGATAGAGCAAGTCCTGGAACTCGGCGCGGTCACGTTTGAAACCCGTGGTCGACACGTTGGCCAAGTTGTTGGAAATGGTGGTCAGGTTAGTGTCCTGGGCGGACAGACCTGTTTTGGCAACCCATAGAGCCGGAAGCATGCTGTTCTCCTCTGTGCGCCTGTTTGTTGGCGCGACATCACAAATTAGTTAGTGGGCTGCAATCAGCTCATCTGCATGACGCGCGTCATGGCCTGGTCGTCTTCCTTCGCGCTGTTCATCATCTTGATGTGCAGCTCAAACTGCTTGGAAAGCGCCAGCACCGCCGTCATTTCTTCCACGGCATTGACGTTGCTCGCCTGCAGGAAACCCGAGGTCAGCGTGACGTTTGCATCAGCCTGGGCCGGCTGGCCATCCTTGGTGTGGATGGTGCCATCCAGGCCTTTATTCATATTCTTGAGGTCGGGCTGGACCAGCTTGATGCGGTCCACTTCCGCCATCACCCGCGGGCCTTCGCCCATGGCGCGAATGCTGATAGTGCCGTCAGAGCCCACTTCGATTTTCTGCTGCGGCGGCACGGCAATCGGGCCACCGTTGCCCATGATCGGCATGCCGTTGCCGGCGCGCAGCACGCCCAACGCGTCGACGTTCATGCTGGCGCTGCGCACGTAGGCTTCGCTGCCGTCCGGAGTTTGCACAGCCATCCAGCCGTTGCCGTTGACGGCCACGTCCAGGTCACGGCCGGTCTCGATCATCGCGCCAGGGGTGAAGTCGGTGGCAGGACGTTCAGTCATGGCAAACGCCCGCGCCGGAAAGCTGTCGCCGAACACCGGCATCGAACGCGCCTGTTCCAGGTCACGTTGAAAACCGTTGGTGGAAATGTTCGCCAGGTTGTTGGCATGGGCCTTCTGCGCCAGAGCATTCTGGCTGGCGCCGGTCATTGCCACATAAAGGTACTTGTCCACGCTCTTTCCTCTTTCTGACGGACGCTTGCCGCCCACCGCTGTACTGAGGAGGCTTAAGCAATTTGCGAACCAACTTTTGAAAAGAGAGCGAGATGCAAGCGGGGCAAGGGTTTGCGGGTGGTTGCCAGAAAAATCGCGCGGGGTGAGAGTCGAAAAAACGGCGGACTACTGCCGCCTGCGGCAAACACAGGTCTTTAAAACAATGAAGATCAAGTGTGGGAGCTGGCTTGCCTGCGATAGCGGTGACTCAGTCAGCACATACTTCGCTGACCCACCGCTATCGCAGGCAAGCCAGCTCCCACATTTTCACCCCGTTGTGTCAGAGGGTTATTTGTCGGCCTTAAGGATTTCGTAATCCCGCAGTTTGTTGGCAATGGTGGTGTGTGAAACCCCAAGGCGCTTGCCTAGCTGCCGACTGCTGGGATGCTCGGCATACAAACTTTCCAGTACCGCCTTCTCGAACCGCCCAACAATCGCCTCCAACCCCCCCTCCAGCGAAAATTCGCCAAGCGGCTGACGCACGCCGTAATCCGGCAAACGAATGTGCTCGGCCTTGACCGTACCGCCCTCGCACAACGACACCGCCTGGAACAACACGTTTTCCAACTGCCGCACGTTGCCCGGCCAATGGTAGTGACTGAGACGATCCATCGCAGCCGGTGCCAATTTCGGCAGCGGGCAGCCAATCTGGCGACTGGCCTGGTCCAAGAAGTGGTCAACCAACGGCGCCAGGCCGTCGAGGCATTCGCGCAGCGGTGGGATGTGCAGCGACAGCACGTTGAGGCGGTGATACAGGTCCTGGCGGAATTCACCACGGGCACACAGCTCGGACAAATCCACCTGGGTTGCGCAGATCACCCGCACATCCAGGTACACCTCTTCATCACTGCCTACCCGCCGAAAGCAGCCGTCCTGCAAAAAGCGCAGCAGCTTCACCTGCAAGCGCGCACTCATTTCCCCACTCCATCGAGAAACAACGTACCGCCCGCCGTCAATTCCAGCAGCCCCAGCTTGCCTTCGGCCCGCGCCCCTTCAAATGCGCCAGGGCCGTAGCCGAACAGTTCTGTCTCGGCCATCGATTCCGGCAAGCCGGCGCAGTTGAGCGCCATCAGGGGCGATTGCCCACGCGGGCTGGCCAAGTGGCAGGCGCGTGCGAGCAGTTCCTTGCCAGTACCGGTTTCGCCTTCTATTAATAGAGGCGCATCCAGCGGCGCCATGCGCCGGGCCTCTCGGACCACGGCAGCCATGACCCTGGAGCTTTGGAAGATGCTGTCAAAGCCACGCAGTTCCTGCTTGCGCACGTTGTAGATCCGCTCACCGACGCGGTCGGCGCGGTGCAGGGTCAGCACGGCACCGGCCATCGCTTCGCTGTCATCGTGCTCGGAAGATTGCAGCGGCGCGATGTCCGCCAGAATACGTCACCCTTGACCTTGACCCTCAGGCCGTTGATCCGCGATTTGCTCGCGCGTACCAGTTCCGGCAGATCGAAATCTTCGGCGTAGCGCGACAACGGAATACCCGGCACCTCGTCTACCCGCACGCCCAGCAACTGCGCCGCCGCACGGTTGGCAGCGACGATCGAGCCGCCCATGTCGATGGACAGCACCGGAAATTCCAGAGCACCGAGCAGTGCGTTGAGCTCCATATGCCGACGCTCACTGGGCATCAGCCCTACGCGCTTGACGCCAAATACCCCGGCAATCGCTTCGAATTGTGGGCGCAATGCCTGGAACTGCATGTTCACCAGGTTCGGGCAGAACAGGTAAATGGCGTTGCCATGCTCCCCCCGACCTCGCCCTTGGCGACGTTGACGCCGTACTCCACCAGCAGGTTGAGGATGTCCCGCAGGATGCCAATGCGGTTCTGGCAGTGCACTTTGATACGCATGAAGAGGCCCGAAAAGTGGGTAGGCGCCGCGTCTTTTTGCCGCTGGGCGCGAATAGTCGTCAAGATTATGTGACAGACCATGACCTTTTCCCAGCCCAACACAGCGAAGGGCCGCACATCTGTAACGAATACTTTACGATATTCAGTACATTTTCCTACAAGCCACCGCCGAAGCCCGATGGAATCTCGCGCCCGTCGGGTTATCAATACGTTCATCGCAGGACATAACAAGAACGAATGCCTAGCAGGAGAGCCGTATGAAGCAGACGCACTACGTGGCCCGCGAGCCCGATGCGCATGGGTTTATCGATTACCCACCGGAAGAACACGCGGTGTGGAACACCCTGATCACGCGCCAGCTAAAAGTGATCGAAGGTCGCGCCTGCCAGGAATACCTGGACGGCATCGACAAGCTTGGCCTGCCCCATGATCGCATTCCACAACTGGGCGAGATCAACAAGGTGCTGGCCGAAACCACCGGCTGGCAAGTCGCCAGGGTGCCGGCGCTGATCCCCTTCCAGACCTTCTTTGAATTGCTCGCCAACAAGCAGTTTCCAGTGGCGACCTTTATTCGTACCCGTGAAGAACTGGACTACCTGCAAGAGCCGGACATCTTCCACGAGATTTTCGGCCACTGCCCGCTGCTGACCAACCCTTGGTTCGCCGAATTCACCCACACCTACGGCAAGCTCGGCCTGGCGGCCACCAAGGAGCAGCGGGTGTACCTGGCGCGCCTGTACTGGATGACCATCGAGTTCGGCCTGGTGGACACGCCCGAGGGCCGGCGTATCTACGGTGGTGGGATTTTGTCGTCACCCAAGGAGACGGTGTACAGCCTGTCGTCCGAACCCGAGCACCAGGTTTTCGACCCATTGGAAGCGATGCGCACGCCATACCGCATCGACATCCTGCAACCGCTGTACTTCGTGCTGCCAGACCTCAAGCGCCTGTTCGAAGTGGCCCAGGAAGACATCATGGGGATGGTTGAGCGCGGCATGCAGTTGGGTCTGCACGCGCCGAAGTTCCCACCCAAACCCAAGGCCGCATGAACCTCCGTTTTTAAGGCCAGGTGAGTCTGTTCCCTGGCCCCGCGTTGCTTTAGGGTGACGCCACTGACCTTCAAATACTCGAATTCAGGACACCTCCACATGACCACCTTGAACCAAGCCCACTGCGAAGCCTGCCGCGCCGATGCCCCGCAAGTCAGCGATGAAGAGTTGCCGGTACTGATCAAGCAGATCCCCGACTGGAACATCGAAGTACGCGACGGCGTCATGCAGTTGGAAAAGGTCTTCCTGTTCAAGAACTTCAAGTTCGCACTGGCCTTTACCAATGCCATGGGCGACATCTCCGAAGCCGAAGGCCATCACCCGGGCCTGCTGACCGAATGGGGCAAAGTCACCGTGACCTGGTGGAGCCACTCCATCAAGGGCCTGCACCGCAACGACTTCATCATGGCCGCGCGCACCGACGAAGTGGCCAAGGACGCCGAGGGCCGCAAGTAATGCATTTTGATGCGATTACCCGCGTGCCCGGCGACCCGATCCTGGGCCTGATGGACCTGTATGCCCAGGACAGCAACCCGAACAAATTCGACTTGGGCGTGGGTGTGTATAAAGACGACCAGGGCCTGACGCCGATTCCCCGCTCGGTGAAGCTGGCCGAACAGCGCCTGGTGGACACGCAAACCACCAAGACCTACATCGGCGGCCATGGCAACGCAGCCTTTGGCGCACTGATCAGCGCGCTGGTGCTGGGCGCCGGCTCCGCGTTGATCGGCGAACGTCGTGCCGGTGCAACCCAGACCCCAGGTGGCACCGGCGCCCTGCGCCTGAGCGCCGACTTTATCGCCCACAGCTTGCCGGGCCGTGGCGTATGGCTGAGTAACCCGACCTGGCCGATTCACGAAAGCATCTTCGCCAAGGCTGGGCTCAAGGTCAGCCACTACCCGTACGTGGGCGCCGACAATCGCCTGGACGTAGCGGCGATGCTGGCGACGCTCGCCACCGTCCCGCATGGCGACGTGGTGCTGCTGCACGCGTGCTGCCACAACCCGACCGGTTTCGACCTGTCCCAGGATGACTGGCGCCAGGTGCTGAAAATCGTGCGCGAACGCCAATTGCTGCCGCTGATCGACTTCGCCTACCAAGGCTTTGGCGATGGCCTGGAACAGGACGCGTGGGCAGTTCGATTGTTTGCCAGCGAGTTGCCGGAAGTGCTGGTGACCAGTTCCTGTTCGAAGAACTTTGGCCTGTACAGCGACCGCGTCGGCGCGCTGATTGTGTGCGCGGCGGACGCCGAGAAGTTGACGGACGTACGCAGCCAACTCGCCAATATCGCCCGCAACCTGTGGTCGACGCCGCCGGATCACGGCGCGGCAGTGGTCGCGACCATCTTGGGCGATGCCGAGCTGAAAGCGCTGTGGAGTGGCGAAGTCGAAGCCATGCGTTCGCGGATTGCGCACTTGCGCTCCGGGCTGGTGGAAGCGTTGGCGCCACACGGCTTGTCGGAGCGGTTTGCACACATCGGGGCGCAGCGTGGGATGTTCTCCTATACCGGCCTGAGTGCCGACCAGGTGAAGCAACTGCGCGAGAAGCACAGCGTGTACATGGTGAATTCGGGGCGGGCCAACGTGGCGGGGATTGATGCGACGCGCCTCACACTGTTAGCCGCAGCCATCGCTGACGTATCCATCTGACGGAACCCAATCAAACTGTGGGAGCTGGCTTGCCTGCGATAACGGTGTCACATCCAATAGAGATGTCGACTGAAACACCGCTATCGCAGGCAAGCCAGCTCCCACAGTTTTTAGCCTGCAACCATCTCAGCCTTGAGCTGCGCTTCCTTGGCCTGCGCATCCGCCAATCGATACAACTCGATACTGCCATCCCAGTGCTCGATCAACGCCGTGCACGACTCCACCCAATCGCCGCAATTGAGGTAGTCCACCTCACCCACCTTGCGAATCTCCGCATGGTGGATATGCCCGCACACCACGCCATGCAATTCGCGTTTGGTCACTTCGTGGGCGATGGCTTCTTCGAAATCGCTGATGAAGTTCACCGCGGTCTTCACCTTGTGTTTCAGGTAAGCCGACAACGACCAGTAGCCATAGCCATACCGCGCGCGCCAGTGATTCAACCAACGGTTCAGCGTGAGGGTGAACTCGTAGGCCGAGTCGCCGAGAAATGCCAACCAGCGGTGGTAGCGGGTGATCACATCGAACTGATCGCCATGAATCACCAGCAAGTGGCGGCCATCGGCAGTCACATGCACCGCCTCATCCACCAGTTGGATATTGCCCAGGATCAGCTTGGAGTAACGGCGCAGGAATTCATCGTGGTTGCCGGTGACGTAGATCACTTCGGTGCCGCGCTTTGCCATGGTCAACAGGCGGCGGATCACGTTGGTGTGGGCTTGGGGCCAGTACATGCCGCCGCGCAGTTTCCAACCGTCGATGATGTCGCCTACCAGGTAGACCTTGTCGGCCTGGTAGCCCTTGAGGAACTGCGACAAATGCTCGGCCTGGCAATCCCGGGTGCCCAAGTGCACGTCGGAAATCCACAGGGTACGAACGCGGTGCTTGCGGCTGGGTTTGGTGAACTCGGCACTGGTCATGGGCATCCCTCGACGCTGTTTTCGCGAGCTTGCGCCTTGGCGATTAATAGTCCATGACAGCCGTGCGTCAGTCTGATGACAGCGCCGACCGGCCGCGAAGCGTTGTAGACTGGCGCCTTGCTGCCCCGGAGACCGCGATGAACGCCGCCCTCACACTGCGCCACTACCTCGAAGCGCCTATTGCCCACAGCCATGACCATGCGCAGCTGGTGTTTGGCCTGTCCGGGCATCTGGATCTGGAAGTCGATGGCCTGGGCAGCCAGGTGCGCGAAAGCAGCGTGATGGTGCTGCCTTTCTCTGCCCATCACGCCTGCGGCAGTCGCGATGGCAGCCGCTGCCTGGTGCTGGACGTGCCTTCCGAACACTGGGTGCTGCACTCACTGGGCAACCATGCCGACGCCAGTCGACGCCTGCTCGATCAACCGGCGCGCCTGGCGCTGGACGCGCGGCAAAACCAGTTGGTGCAGTGGCTCGCACACAGCCCGGTGGATGACCCGCTGATCGTGCAGCAAGGTGCGGTGTTGCTGCTGGCCAGCCTGAATCATTCGCTCACCCAACCGGTACCAGGCCGACGCCTGCCCTACGCCGCTTTTAATGCACATATCGAACGGCACCTCGCGCACCCGCTGCAGGTGGCGGACTTGGCGCGTATCGCTGACTTGTCGGTGGCGCGCTTGCATGCACGGTTCATGGCCGAATGCGGGCAGACACCGATGGACTACATCCGTAGCCGTCGCTTGCAAATGGCCTTGGACCTGCTGCAAAAAACGCCGTTGCCCATCGGTGAAATCGCAGACCGCGTCGGCTACGCCTCGCAAAGTGCCTTTGCGGCCGCCATGCTGCGGGAGTTTGGTGCGACCCCCGGTGCATTGCGACGCAGTGCGTAGAGAGAGTCTTGCGATAAAAATCGCGAGCCAGACGACAGACACCTGCGTCAGCAAGCCACTAGACTGGCCTTCATCACCCGCTTGCTTCAAGGACCGTAATGACCCCCCGCTCAGCCCTCGGCGCCCTGCATATCGGCGCACTGATGTTTGGCCTCACTGGCGTGTTCGGCAAACTGGCGGCCGCCTCCCCCGCCATCATTGTGTTTGGCCGCGCCGCGTTTGCGGTGCTGGCCCTGGCAGTGTTTGCACGTTTTGCCAGCAACGCGCCCTGGAAACGACTGGCGCTGCGCGACTGGCGCCGATTGCTGATCAGCGGCGTGCTGCTGGCGGCGCACTGGGTAACCTTCTTCATCGCTGTCAAAGTGGCTGGCGTGGCCGTTGCCACTTTGGGCTTTACTGCATTTCCAGCATTTACCGTAATCCTCGAAGGTCTGATCTTCCGCGAGCGCATTCGCGCCAACGAAGTACTGTTGGTGGCGCTGGTCAGCGTCGGCTTGGTGCTGGTCACCCCGGACTTCAACCTCGCCAGCGCAGCCACCGGCGGCCTGTTGTGGGGCATCCTGTCGGGGCTGTTGTTCTCGCTGTTGTCACTGAACAACCGGGCCAGTTCCGGGCGGATCCCCTGCGGTGCAGGCCGCGCTGTGGCAAAACGTGGTGGTCGCATTCTGCCTGCTACCCGTAGCGGCGCCGGGCCTGGCGGATGTTCGCGCAATGGACTGGTTGTGGATCGGCCTGTTGGGCGTGTTCTGCACCGGCCTGGCCCACAGCCTGTTTGTCGCCAGCCTGGCGGTGATCAAGGCGCGCACCGCCTCTGTGGTGTTTGCCATGGAACCGGTGTACGGCATCACGGTAGCCTGGCTGCTGTTCGCCGAAACCCCGACCCTGCGCATGTTGCTGGGCGGCGCGTTGATCATCGTCGCCATCGTGCTGTCCGGGCTGATGGGCAGTGCCAGCCAGGCCAAACAGCCCGCCGCCGAGGCCTGATCTATACTCTGGCGATCCGCAACAGTTTGTCGTCGTTCAACGGATAAGGACTTCTCGACGACAGCCATGAAGTTTGAAGTTGCTGCAAGCGAGTGGTCACTCCATTAACGCTATGCAGGGGTTTCATCATGGAAACACTCATCCAATTGCTGGTGCAGATCATCAGCGGAGCCGTCGGCGGCAATCTGGCCGGCATGACCAAGCAGAGCCTGGGCACAGGTCTCAATACGTTGCTTGGCGGTATTGGCGGCCTGGTCCTGGGACAGGTCCTTGCGCAATTCACCGGCACATCCGGTGGGGAAGCGCTGGATGTCGCGGCGGTCGGCAGCAACATCGTCGGCGGCGGCGTGGGCGGCCTGGTGCTGACCTGGGTCGTCGGGTTCATCAAGCAAAAGCTAGCCACAAAGTAGCCGTCAGGTCACCGTCCTTCCAAGGCGGTGACCTTCACTGCGTACGGTCGTTGTGCCCCAGGTCGCGCTGCGGGTCGATCCTGTCACGCACGCGCTGCTTCAATACCTTGGCCTCCGGGAAACCACCGTCGGCCTTGCGCTCCCATATCTGCACACCGTCGCAGGTAATACGAAACGCACCGCCGGTGGCCGGTTCCAGCGACACTTTGCCCAGGTCGTCGCAGAACGTGCTCAATAACTCCTGGGCCAGCCAGGCCGCGCGCAGCAGCCATTGGCATTGGGTGCAATAGGTGATGATGATCTCGGGTTTGCTCACGGACATAATTTGAGAGGTTCCTGGCGTAACGGGCTCGGAGGATCGAATGGCTATAATACCGGCCTTTATCGCCCAGCCTTGAGATTCATGATGCGCCGCCTGCTGTCCTGCCTGCTGTTGTGCCTGCTACCCCTCCTCGCCCAAGCCGTTGAAGCCCCACGCCCGAAAATCGGCCTGGTGTTGTCCGGCGGCGCCGCTCGTGGCCTGGCCCATATCGGTGTGCTCAAGGCCCTGGAAGAGCAAGGCATCCAGATCGATGCAATTGCCGGCACCAGCATGGGCGCGGTGATCGGCGGGCTGTACGCGTCGGGCTACAAGATCGATGAGCTGGAAAAACTCGCGTTGAACATCGACTGGCAGCAGGCGCTGTCCGATGCACCACCACGGGAAGACGTACCGTTTCGGCGTAAGCAGGATGACCGGGATTTCCTGGTCAAACAGAAGCTCAGCTTTCGCGACGACGGCAGCCTCGGTTTGCCGTTGGGCGTGATCCAGGGCCAGAACCTGGCGCTGCTGCTGGAAAGCATGTTTGCCCATAGCAGCAACACGCGTAATTTCGACAAGCTGCCCATCCCCTTCCGCGCCGTGGCCACCGATATCACCACGGGCGAAAAAGTGGTGTTCAGCAAGGGCCACTTGCCCCAGGTGATTCGCGCGAGCATGTCGATCCCGGCGGTGTTCGCACCGGTAGAGCTTGACGGGCGCTTGCTGGTGGACGGTGGCATGACCGATAACATCCCACTGGACGTAGCGCGGGAGATGGGCGTGGATATCGCCATCGTGGTCGACATCGGCACCCCGCTGCGTTCGCGCAAACAGTTGGCCACCGTGGTGGACGTGCTCAACCAATCCATCACCTTGATGACCCGGCGTAACTCCGAAGAGCAACTCAAGGCCCTGCGCCCCAAAGACGTACTGATCCAACCACCGCTGGCCGCCTATGGAGTGACCGACTTCGGCCGCGCCAAGGACATGATCGACGCCGGCTACCGCGCCACACGCGCCCTCGACCTGCGCCTGGCGCACCTGCGACCGGCCGAGCCGATCGACCCACAATTGGTTGCGGCTCGCACCCCTGGCGAACGCACGCCGGTGATCACCGCGATCAATGTGGAAAACGACTCGAAAGTCAGCGACGATGTGATCCGCTACTACATCCGCCAGCCCCTCGGCGAGCCGCTGAACCTGGGACGGCTGCAAACCGACATGGGCACCTTGTACGGCCTGGACTACTTCGAGCAGGTGCAATACCGCGTGATCAAGAAAGGCCAGGACAACACTCTGGTGATCAGCGCACGCGGCAAACGCAGCGGCACCGACTACCTGCGCCTGGGCCTGAACCTGTCGGACGATATGCGCGGCGACAGCGCCTTCAACCTCGGCGCCAGCTATCGCATGAACGGCATCAACCGCCTCGGTGCCGAATGGCTGACGCGGGTGCAGATCGGTGATCGGCAAGAGCTGTACAGCGAGTTCTATCAACCCATGGACACCGGCTCGCGTTACTTCGTCGCGCCCTATATCAGCGCCCAGGCGCAGAACGTCGAGTTGATCCTGGACAACGACCCCGTCTCCGAATACCGCCTGGAACGCTACGGATTCGGCCTGAACGTAGGGCGCCAGATCGGCAATAGCGGTGAGATCCGCTTCGGCGTCGGCGAGGCCTGGGGCAAGGCCGATGTACGTATCGGCGACCGCGACATGCCCAGCGTGAGTTTCAGCGAAGGCTTCTATGAGTTGAAGTACTCCTTTGACTCACTGGACAACGTGTACTTCCCCCATACCGGTGAAGACATCGGCCTGGCCTACCGCGAATTTGAACCAGGACTTGGTTCGGACCAGCGCTATCGTCAATGGGAGTTCAAACTGGACAAAGCCATGAGTAATGGCCCGGACACGTTGGTCCTGGGCGGCCGTTACGGGCGCACGCTGGACAGGTCCGACGTAGTGATTTCCAGCTTCCTGCTGGGGGCGCGCGGCAATTGTCGGGCTTTCGCGAGGATGCGCTCTCGGGGCAGAACATCAGCCTGATGCGCGCGGTGTACTACCGTCGGCTGACCCCACGCTCGTACCTGCCGTTGGATTTTCCGCTGTACCTGGGCGCGTCACTGGAGCGCGGCCGGGCGTGGAACAATGACAATGAGTTCGACAGTGGGTACATCAACGCAGCTAGTGTGTTCCTGGGGTTCGATACGCCGTTGGGGCCGCTGAATTTCAGCTATGGGTTCAACGATGATAATCAGAAGGCGGTTTACCTGAACTTGGGCCAGACCTTTTAGAGAGCCGAACACAAAACCAAATGTGGGAGCGGGCTTGCTCGCGAATGCGGTGTGTCAGCGACTGAAAAGGTAACTGATATGCCGCATTCGCGAGCAAGCCCGCTCGCACATTTTGATCGCCACCGAATCAGGGATCAGGACTTTTCCAGGTTTGCCAGGATGTGCCCATGCACGCGCATGCACACTTTCATATCCTCTTCATCCACGCCCACAAACAGCTCATGACGCAGCGCTGTCGCAATGGTCTCGATCTGGTCGATAAGCGGGCGAGCGGTATCACACAGCAAGATGCGCTTGGCACGACGGTCTTCCACCACCGCCTGGCGTTGCACCAAGCCCTGACCTTCCAGGCTGTCGAGCAACCGGGCAAGGGTAGGCCCTTCTACCCCAACGCTTTGCGCCAGCTCACGCTGCGTGGGTGCTTCTTCGAAACGCGCCAGGTGCAACAGCACCAGCCAGCGCGCCTGGGACAAGCCCAGCCCCGCCAGGCGGCGGTCCAGCTCGGCGCGCCAACCTCGGGACATTTGCGCCAACTGCATGCCAAAACGGTGTTGATCGGTTAACGGCATAAAAAACTCATGGTTTAGACTGAAAATAAAGTGTGGCTAATTATTAGTCAGCTAAGCATGAGCCATGCCAGTAGGCAAGAGTTGCTATGTACTGATTCGTTACATTGTCGTAATTGGCGCACTAAATCTCGAATTCCGACTGCAAAGCGGCACGCACGCAGTACAAAACACCCTCAGGAACACGTCCGGTAAAGAGTGGTGCTATCTCTGCAACAGCTGGCAATTCGCCCTCTCCGTCCAGGAACGCGTCTTGGATCTCGCCGAGCAAATCCTCTGGCAAATCAAGCGCCTGCTCCAACGACAACTGCTGTTTGCCAATGGATTCAGCCAGCAACGTGTAGACGTTCTTTTCCGAGCACTGCAACTGACCGGCGATCTGGATCGGGGTCATGCCGGCGCGTGCGAGGCTGATCAGTTCGTGGCGAATATCGGCGACTTCCTTCGGCGCCTCGGCCTGACCGCCGAGCACTTCAAGGAAGGCCTGGCCGTAACGTTCCAACTTGCGTGCGCCCACGCCGCTGACCCGCGCCATTTCGGACATTGTGGTGGGTTGCTCACGCAGCATCTCCAGCAACGTGGAGTCGGGGAAGATAACGTAAGGCGGCACACTGTGTTCCTGGGCCAGCTTGCGCCGCAGTGTGCGCAGGGCTTCCCACTGTTCGCGTTCTTCGCCACGTACCAGTTGGCTGGCTTGGCTGGTGCTGCTCTTGGCGGTGGTCTGCGGCTTGAGGTCGCGGCGCAGCTCCAGGCTCACTTCGCCCTTGAGCAGCGGTCGGCAACTGTCGTTCAGACGCAGGCCGCCGTAACCTTCGATGTCGATATCCACCAGGCCGCGCGCAACCATCTGCCGGAACAACGAACGCCATTCGCCTTCGGCACGGGCCTTGCCGACACCGTAGACCGACAGTTTTTCGTGGCCAAAGCTGCGCACCTTTTCGTTGTCCTTGCCCAGCAGCACATCCACCAGATGGCCGACACCGTAGCGCTGGCCAGTACGGTAAATGGCAGACAAGCCCTGACGCGCCGGCTCGGTAGCGTCCCAGGTTTGCACGCCGTCGATGCAGTTGTCGCAATGGCCACAAGGCTCGGGCATGTCTTCGTCGAAATACGCCAACAAGGTCTGGCGGCGGCAGCGGGTCTCTTCGCACAACGAAAGCATGGCATCGAGCTTGTGTTGCTCCAGGCGCTTATGGCGTTCATCGCCTTCGGAGTTCTGCAGCATCTGCTTGAGCATCACCACATCCTGCAGGCCGTAGACCATCCAGGCATCCGCTGGCAGGCCATCACGGCCGGCACGACCGGTCTCCTGGTAATACGCCTCAAGGGATTTGGGCAAGTCCATGTGGGCGACGAAGCGCACGTTGGATTTATCGATGCCCATGCCGAATGCGATGGTCGCCACCATGATCAGGCCTTCCTCGTTGAGGAAACGTTTCTGGTGGGCCGAGCGCGTTTCGTTGGGCAGGCCCGCGTGATACGGCAGCGCTGGGTAGCCTTGTTCGCAAAGGAACGCGGCCACTTCATCGACCTTTTTGCGCGACAGGCAATAAACGATACCTGCATCACTGCGACGCTCAGACAGGAATGCGAGCAGCTGCTTGCGCGGCTGCTCCTTGGGCACGATGCGGTAGAAAATATTTGGGCGGTCGAAGCTCGACAGGAAGCGCTCGGCGTTCTGCAAATGCAGGCGCTCGACGATTTCCTCGCGGGTACGCTTGTCGGCAGTAGCGGTCAGGGCGATACGCGGCACGTCTGGGAAAAGCTCGGCCAGTTGGCCAAGTTGCAGGTATTCGCGACGGAAATCGTGGCCCCATTGCGATACGCAGTGGGCCTCGTCGATGGCAAACAGGGCGATTTCAAGGCTCTGCAGGAAGGCCAACATGCGCGGCTGCACCAGTCGCTCGGGGGCCAGGTAAAGCATTTTCACTTCACCGCGCTTGATCCGCGCAGCCAAGTCACGCTGCTGCTCGGCACTGAGGGTGGAGTTCAGGGACGCTGCGGCAACGCCAAGCTCTTCGAGGGTAGCCACCTGATCGTCCATCAACGCGATCAGCGGCGACACCACCACGGCAAGGCCATTGCGCAACAACGCCGGCACCTGGAAGCACAGGGACTTGCCACCGCCGGTAGGCATCAGGACCAGGGCATCGCCGCCACTGGCCACGCGCTCAATGATCGCACCCTGGCGGCCACGAAAACTGTCGTAGCCGAAGATGTCCTTGAGGACGCGTTGAGCCTGCTCGAGCATGTATAACTCCAAAATAGTGCCGAAATCCCTCTGTACAGGCTGGCCGAGAAAACACGGGGTCACGGGAAATAATCCGTAAGCGAAGTTTTCTCGGACTGGCGCTAACCTGCAAGGGCATCACAAAACGCGGCAGTATACCCGAGCGACATCCACCAAAGGGCGCCACTGACGAATAGCCAGCGCTATCTAAAACCTGGCAAATATGCAGTGCGGCTGGCCTGGGCGCTCAAGAAAGCCTAGAATTCAGCATCGTTTATTCCCAAGGTAGTCCTTCAATGTCCTTCGCTGAGCAACTAACCCGCCTGCAAGCCTTCCTCGACGCCGATGAGCTGCATGACGAGGCGCTGGACTACGTGGCCGCCCACGGCTACCTGACCGCCCTGTCCATCTGCTCAGAGCCTGTACCTGACCGTGAGTGGATCGACGCCCTGTTCGCCGAAGAACCTCACTACACCGACGCTGCCCAGCGCGAAGAAATCGAATCCACCCTGCTGGCCCTCAAGGCCCACATCGGTCGCCAACTGGCCTCCGACGAGGAGTTCGAGCTGCCGTGCGAACTGGACCTGGGCGAAGAGCCGGACGACTCCGACCTGCGCGGCTGGTGCATCGGCTTCATGGAAGGCGTGTTCCTGCGTGAAGCCGCCTGGTTCGAAACCGCCGAGGAAGAAGTCAGCGAAATGCTGCTGCCGATCATGGTCGGTTCGGGCCTGTTCGACGACCAGCCGGAATTCTCCGACATCGCCTCCGACGCCAACTTGATGGACGACATGATCGTACAGATCCCGGAAGCCCTGACCGCCCTGTACCTGCTGTGCAACGCCCCTGACGAAAAACCGGCGATCCTCAAGCCACGTCACCACTGAGTCGCTTGCCCGTGACACCCATGGGCAATCGCTCGCTGCTCCTGCGTTACGTGCTGCTGGCCATCGGCTGGCTGAGCGTAGCGCTGGGGGTGATCGGCATTTTCCTACCGGTATTGCCGACCACGCCCTTCCTGCTCCTCGCCGCCGCCTGCTTCGCTCGAAGCTCTCCACGTTTCTACCATTGGCTGGTGGAACACCCGCGCCTGGGCCCCTGGGTACGCGACTATCTGGACGGCAATGGCATCCCGCTCAAAGGCAAGGTCTACGCCATTGGCTTCATGTGGTTGAGCATCAGCGTTTCCTGCTACCTCGTCCCCCTGCCCTGGGCACGCGGCTTCATGCTGACCAGCGCAGTGCTGGTGTCGATCTACATCCTGCGCCAGAAAACCCTGCCTCCCCGCTGAGCCCCTGCGACATTACCCCTCACACGACCTTGGTCGACACTGACTAACCCCAAGCATCATGCGAGACTGTCCAACCGGGCCTGGAATGCCTGGGTGTTCTTATGCTCGGAGTTACCATGACGCTGTCCAGCGGGCTGATCGCCGCCGTTGCCCTGGCCTATATGGCCATTATGTTTGCCATCGCCTTTTACGGTGACCGACGCCATGCGCCGTTGCCGCCGCGCATGCGTGCCTGGGTGTATAGCCTGTCGCTGGCCGTCTACTGCACCAGTTGGACGTTCTTCGGCGCCGTAGGCCAGGCCGCAGAACAGTTGTGGGCATTTTACCGATCTACTTAGGACCGGTGCTGCTACTGGTGTTGGCACCCTGGGTGCTGCAGAAGATGATTCTGATCAGCAAGCAGGAAAACATCACCTCCATTGCCGACTTTATCGCCGCACGCTACGGCAAATCCCAGTCCCTGGCCGTAGTGGTCGCATTGATATGCCTGGTGGGCGTGCTGCCCTATATCGCACTGCAGCTCAAAGGCATCGTGCTCGGGGTGAACCTGCTGATCGGCTCTGGCCCAGACACCACCGGCACCCGCGCCCAGGACACGGCATTGATCGTGTCGCTGGTGCTGGCGTTGTTCACCATTGTGTTTGGTACGCGCAACCTTGATGCCACCGAGCACCACCGTGGCATGGTGCTGGCGATTGCGTTTGAATCCCTGGTCAAGCTGTTCGCGTTTCTGGCCGTCGGCGCGTTTGTGACCTACGGCCTGTACGACGGTTTCGGTGACCTGATTAGCCAAGCGATGCTGGCGCCACGGTTGGACGAATACTGGAAAGAAACCGTCAACTGGCCGTCGATGGTGGTACAGACCGGCGTCGCCATGATGGCAATCATCTGCCTGCCGCGACAGTTCCATGTGACCGTGGTGGAGAATATTGACCCGCAGGACCTGCGCCTGGCCAAGTGGGTGTTCCCGGCCTACCTGATCCTCGCCGCGCTGTTCGTGATCCCTATTGCCCTCGGCGGCAAGATGCTGTTGCCCTCGTCCGTGCTACCAGACTCCTACGTGATCAGCCTGCCCATGGCCGAAGCTCATCCGGCCCTGGCCGTGCTGGCGTTTATCGGCGGCGCCTCGGCGGCTACCGGCATGGTGATCGTGGCAAGCATTGCCTTGTCGACCATGGTCTCCAACGACATGTTGCTGCCGTGGCTGCTGCGCCGCTCCAGCGCCGAGCGGCCGTTCGAAGTGTTCCGTCACTGGATGCTGTCGGTGCGCCGAGTCAGCATCGTGATCATCCTGTTGCTGGCCTATGTGAGTTATCGACTGCTCGGCTCCACGGCGAGCCTGGCGACCATCGGCCAGATCGCCTTTGCCGCCGTAACCCAACTGGCACCTGCCATGCTCGGTGCGCTGTATTGGAAGCAAGCCAATCGGCGCGGTGTGTTTGCCGGCCTCGCAGCGGGGACGTTCCTGTGGTTCTACACCTTGGTCCTACCGGTTACCGCGAAAAGCCTGGGATGGTCCCTTAGCCTTTTCCCTGGGCTAACGTGGATGCATTCCCACCCGCTCGGTTTGTCCGTCACCTCATTGACACTGGGCACAGTGTTTTCGCTGGCAGGTAACTTCACCCTGTTTGTGTGGGTGTCGATGCTGTCGCGCACGCGGGTGTCCGAACACTGGCAGGCGGGGCGCTTCATCGGCCAGGAGATCAGCCAACGTGCCAGCGCCCGCTCGATGTTGTCGGTGCAGATCAGCGACCTGCTCAGCCTGGCAGCGCGTTTTGTGGGTGAAGAACGCGCGCAGCAGAGCTTTATCCGTTTCGCCTACCGACAGGGCAAAGGCTTCAACCCCAACCAGAACGCCGACAACGACTGGATAGCACACACCGAACGCCTGTTGGCCGGTGTGCTTGGCGCATCGTCGACGCGCGCGGTGGTAAAAGCCGCGATCGAAGGTCGGGAAATGCAGTTGGAAGATGTGGTACGTATCGCCGACGAAGCGTCGGAAGTGCTGCAATTCAACCGAGCCTTGCTGCAAGGCGCGATTGAAAACATTACCCAGGGCATCAGCGTGGTAGACCAATCGCTCAAGTTGGTGGCCTGGAACCGTCGCTATCTGGAACTGTTCAACTACCCCGACGGTTTGATCAGTGTGGGCCGGCCGATTGCCGACATCATTCGCTATAACGCCGAGCGCGGCCTATGCGGGCCAGGCGAGGCCGAAGTGCATGTGGCGCGACGCCTGCACTGGATGCGCCAGGGGCGCGCGCACACCTCGGAGCGCCTATTCCCCAACGGACGAGTGATCGAACTGATCGGCAACCCGATGCCGGGCGGCGGATTTGTCATGAGTTTCACCGACATCACCGCGTTCCGCGAAGCTGAGCAGGCACTCACCGAGGCCAACGAAGGGTTGGAGCAACGGGTGACCGAACGGACCCATGAGCTGTCGCAGCTCAACGTGGCACTGACCGACGCCAAGGGCGTGGCCGAATCTGCCAGCCAGTCGAAAACCCGCTTTCTCGCCGCCGTCAGCCACGACCTGATGCAACCGCTGAACGCCGCGCGACTGTTCTCCGCCGCCCTCTCCCACCAGAACGATGGGCTGTCGAGTGAAGCTCGGCAACTGGTGCAGCACTTGGACAGCTCACTGCGTTCCGCCGAAGACCTGATCAGCGACTTGCTGGACATCTCGCGCCTGGAAAACGGCAAAATCAATCCGCAGCGCCAGCCGTTTGTGCTCAATGAACTGTTCGACACCTTGGGCGCAGAATTCAAGGCGCTGGCCCAGGAGCAAGGGCTGCGCTTCCGGCTGCGTGGCAGTCGTTTGCGCGTCGACAGTGACATCAAGTTGCTACGGCGAATCTTGCAGAATTTTCTGACCAACGCGTTCCGTTATGCCGACGGCCCAGTATTGCTGGGCGTACGCCGGCGCCAAGGCGAACTGTGCCTGGAAGTCTGGGACCGTGGCCCCGGCATTCCGCCGGACAAGCAGAAGGTGATCTTCGAAGAATTCAAGCGCCTGGACAGCCACCAGACGCGCGCCGAAAAAGGCCTGGGCCTGGGGTTGGCGATTGCCGACGGCCTGTGCCGTGTGCTGGGCCATCGCTTGAGCGTGCGCTCATGGCCGGGCAAAGGCAGCGTCTTCAGCGTCAGCGTGCCACTGGCACGCAACCAGGCCAGCCCACGGGTCTTGGCTCCGCAGGAAAAATGGCCTGCCACTGAGCGGCGCGCAGGTGCTGTGCGTGGACAACGAAGAAAGCATCCTGATCGGCATGCGCAGCCTGTTGAGCCGTTGGGGTTGCGAGGTGTGGACCGCCACTGATCAGGCGCAATGCGCGGCGCTGCTGGCCGAGGGTGTACGCCCGCAACTGGCGCTGGTGGATTACCACCTGGACCATGGCGAAACCGGTACCGAGTTGATGGGGTGGCTGCGCGCACAATTGGCGGAGCCGATTCCTGGCGTAGTGATCAGCGCTGACGGCCGACCGGAGATGGTGGCCGAAGTGCATGCGGCGGGGTTGGACTACCTGGCCAAGCCGGTGAAGCCTGCGGCGTTGCGGGCGTTGCTGAGTCGGCATTTGCCGCTGTAGGCAAGCTACCTTGAAATTCCTGTGGGAGCCCGCTCCCACATTTTGATCTGTATTTATTCAGGTAGATGGGCCACGCCATCAGCATCCGTCATCGCCCGCTCCAACAAATCCGCAGGCAAGCTTTTACTGGCCCGCGCGCCCAGCAACTTCAATTGCTCAGTCCGACTGACCAGGTTTCCGCGTCCATCTGTCAGCTTGTTACGCGCAGAGCTGTAAGCCTTATCCAACTGCTGCAAGCGATTACCCACTTCATCCAGGTCCTGGATAAACAGCACGAACTTGTCGTACAGCCAACCAGCGCGCTCGGCGATTTCCCGGGCGTTCTGGCTCTGGCGTTCCTGCTTCCACAGGCTGTCGATCACCCGCAACGTGGCGAGCAAGGTGGTGGGGCTGACGATCACGATATGGCGGTCGAAGGCTTCCTGGAACAGGTTAGGCTCGGCCTGCAGCGCAGCGGAAAACGCCGCCTCGATCGGGACGAACAACAACACGAAATCCAGGCTGTGCAGGCCTTCCAGGCGCTTGTAATCCTTACCGGCCAAGCCTTTCACGTGATTGCGCAGGGACAGCACGTGCTGCTTCAACGCTGCCTGGCCGATCACGTCATCATCCGCGCCAACGAACTGCTGATACGCGGTGAGACTGACCTTGGAGTCCACCACCACCTGCTTGTCGCCCGGCAGCATGATCAGCACGTCCGGCTGGAAACGCTCGCCATCCGGGCCTTTGAGACTGACTTGGGTCTGATACTCACGCCCCTTCTCCAGGCCGGCGTGTTCCAGCACACGCTCAAGGATCAACTCGCCCCAGTTGCCCTGGGTTTCTGCCCCTTGAGGGCGCGGGTCAGGTTGGTGGCTTCATCTGACAGCCGCAGGTTCAGTTGCTGTAGGCGTTCAAGTTCCTTGGCCAGGGAAAAGCGCTCGCGAGCTTCGTTCTGATAGCTTTCTTCAACGCGTTTTTCGAATGACTGGATGCGCTCCTTCAACGGGTCGAGCAACTGGCCCAAGCGCTCCTGACTGGTTTCGGCAAAACGTTGCTCGCGCTCATCGAAGATCTTGCCGGCCAATTCGGCGAACTGCGCACGCAACTCATCGCGAGAGCCTTGCAGGTCCGTCAGGCGCTGCTGATGACTGTCCTGCTGTTCGCGCAGTTCGGCACGCAAGGCAGCTGATAACGCGTCTAGACGACGCAGTTCGGTGTCCTTGGCGCTGCGGTCGAGGTTCCAGGCGTGAGCGGCGTCGCGGGCGTTGTCACGATCAATCTGCAGCAGTTCGACCTCACGGCGCACGGCAGCCAAGTCGGCTTGCTTGGCGGCATTGGCCTGGCTCAGGTCGCTGATTTCGTCGCGACTGGCATCCAGTTGAGCCGCAAGGCCTTCCTGGGCCAGTTGCGCAGTGGCCAGGCGCTCTTCGAGCAGTTCCCAGCCGGTCATGCGGGCGGTCAACTTCCGTTGAATCTGCCAGCACACTGCCAATAACGGCACAGCGGCGCCAGCGAGGCCCAGGGCAATACTGGTCCAGTCAAAAACCATAGCCATTTCTGCCATTACCGAAAAGAGCAAGGTTAACGGAGCACAGGGCGGGAAGACAGTTCAGTCTTCGACCTGGCCCAGTTCACGTTGGGCGCGGCGATCGCCGGCGCGAGCGGCCAGGCGCAGCAGATCGTGGCCGATGCGGCGGTCACGGGCGTTGCCGCATTCACGGCACATCAGTTCGCCCAAACGGCTCTGTGCAGCGACCACACCTTCACGGGCCGGTTGCTTGAGCAAGCGCCCGGCAAAGTGTTTGACGTTGGTGCTGTGCCCCAGACGCGGGCTGTCGAGCAGCCACAGGGCAACCTTCAAGGAGAAACGCTTGGGGGCGGTAACAGTTTGAGGGGTGTCGGTAACAGAAGGTGATACTGAGCGAAACTTCATAAAACACTGTGGGACAGATCGGAAGGCGCGCCACTCTACTCTTTTTTTCGTACAGGTAAAGCTGAAAAAACTCTGCACGCCCGTTCTAGAGCAAGCGCTTGGGACAATCCACAGAAGCTGTGGATAACTCAGTGGACAACCCCCTTTAACTCGCCCAAAGGCCCATGGAATGGGGGCCGCAGTCAAACTGACGATTTTTTCACCAATAAAAAAAAGCGAGATTTTTCATTGACTTAAATTTTCATTGCAGGCAAATGGCGCCGCAGCAACGCACTTGACAGCGCGGTTACACACGCAGCAACTAATGTGCACAAGTACCCACCTGATGGTTATATCACCGGCTTTTTTTGCAGCGAGTCGGTTCAAAAATGTTACCGCAGGGTCGAACCAGGGACTTTTCAAATTTCGAAACGCTCGCCACACTCCCCGTCCTACAGCACAACGGTGGGTAGCTCGATGAAAGGAATACTGCTGTTCGCCGCATTGCTGCTGGCCGTCTGCGCCATTTCCCTGGGAATCAATGCAGCACTGCCGTCCCCGGACGGGGCGCTGTTTGCCATCGCTATCCTGCTGTCGGCAGCCTTCACTGCAGTGAGCCTGTGCATCGAGTTGGGCGATGGCCGCATCAATGACATGCGCGATGTGATGAAGGCCATTGAAACCGGCCAGTCCCTGCGCCTGACCTTGGCAGCTTACGGGCTGGGCTGTTCACTGGCGGCAGCGGCTACGGTGCTGGTTTATCACGGCCTGCTGGGCTACTGATTAAACTTTTTTGGCTAACACACTTCCCTTACCTGTTTCAATCCGTTACTATCCGCAGCGTTAGTACCAAGCTGAAATTCAATTCTGGTCGAACAACTCCCTCGAACAACGCGGGATCGACCACCTCGATGGTTTCCAGGTATTCCTTGCGACGACACGGCCTTTGAACAATCAAAGGGTGTCGCGAAGTTTCAATACTCTGACCGAACCAACCTGCAAATTGATCAGGATCTTCACCCCGGGCCCAGAACCTTTGCCCCTGTTGTGTTGCCTGCCCTCCTAAGTACCTACCTGCCAGCCCAAGCGCGCCTAACTTATCAGCGCTTCAAACTGGCTGCTTTGTTCCAGTCGGGTTCTTCGTTTGATCAATAGTGGTCAACGTCACTGGAACGTTTTAATACGGCACGGCTCTTATCTGTGTCATTTGTAGGAACACCAATAATTATGAACGCTCAAATCCATACTCAGGATGCCATTCGCACCCTCACCAACGCTTTTGCTCCAATGAACTGCCTGATCATGGCCGCTCGCAAAGGCTGTTTCAGCTTCACCCTTGTCAACGAACACGGCATCGCTCGTCACAGCGAACGCCTGTACCCCGATCAATACTCCAGCGCAGAACCGCTGCAGGCCGTGATCGAGCGTACCCGTCAGGCATTGACCGCCTGATCGACCTGAGTCGCTGAAACACAAAAACCCTGTTTAAAAAGCAGGGTTTTTTATTGCCTGAGATTACTGCCTTGAGCTTTTGCACTAAGTGCGAATAGATATAAACGTTATAACTAAATGAAGAAGATGTTTTAAAAACAGTCCTTTACATCATAAATATGACACTACACTTCAACTCAAGCGGCATGATCCGCTTCCGACGAGCCTGAGATCCGATTCACTGCTGCCAAGCCCCCACTCAGGCCTCGTCGACCACTTTCTTCACGGATTGAGGCGTGTATGGGTATCGCTGCCAGCGAATTGTGTCGTTACGTGATCCGGCCGACGTTGATCTACCTGGGCTGTCACAACGAGACTGCTGAATCACTGCTGCTGGGCATTGCCGCCAGCCAGTCGGAACTGGGCTCCGCCCTGCACGACCGGCGCGGTCATGGCTTGTACAGCATCACCGAACCCCGTCACCGCGCGCTATGGGATAACTACCTGGCGCTGGACCCCGAGCGCGCCAGCCTGGTACGCGGACTGGCCAGCCAGCACGCCTTTCTCAGCGCACCGCAACTTGAGCTCACCGTAAACCTGCGTTATGCCACGGCCATCGCCTGGCTTTTGGTGGAGCAACATACCCCCGCATTACCACCGCCCGGTGATGTCTTGGCCATGGCGCGTATCTGGAAAGAAATATTTCACCCACACGGGCGAATCAAAGATTTCACGCAAACCTGGCAAACCTGTGTTTCATCCATGAATCACGTGGTTTGCTGACCGGGCAATTTGCAAGATTCGCCAAAAAACGGCGATTTTGGTCGGATTGTCCTACAAAACCGCTCTATCTCCTGCATTACAGCCTATAGCGCGATCTTAAAATTATTGTTACTTTCCGCAGCGGTGATCACCACGGAGTTCTAATAATGAAAAAGTAATGCTCAAGACCACACTTAGCCTCGCCGTTGCCATGGCCTCTTCCCACGTCTTTGCAAGTGGCTTTGCCCTTAACGAACAAGACGTCGCAGGAATGGGTACCGGTTTCGCAGGTCGCTCTTCTTCTGCCGATAACGCAAGCACTGTCTATGGTAACCCTGCCGGTATGGCTCGCCTTGAAGGGCAGCAGATTACGGGTGGTGTTGCTGCTATCGACGCAACGACCAACATCAAAGACGCCAGCGGTCGCTCCAGCGGCAGCAACAAAGGCGACATGGTGCCGTTCACTGCCGTTCCTTTTGGTTTCTACACCAACAAGCTTAACGACCAGTGGGCTGTGGGCTTCGGCGTTTACGCCCCCTTCGGCCTGAAGACCGACTATGAGCGTGGTTTCCAAGGCCGTGCGTTTGGCAACAAGAGTGAAGTGTCGGTTATCACCTTCCAGCCTACCGTCAGCTATGCCTTCAATGACAGGGTATCGATCGGTTTCGGTCCGACCATCAACCGCATTGCAGGCACCTTGGAGTCGCAACCAAACCTGGGCCTCGTACCGGGCCTGGCAGGCACCGGCGACAACAAAATCAAGGTTAAAGGCGACGATACAGCTATTGGTTTCAATGCTGGCATCCTCGTACAGGCCACCGACACCACTCGCGTTGGTCTGACGTATCACTCAAAAGTGAAATACAAGCTTGAAGGCCACACCACTGTAACTCCGGGAACCGGGGTTCCAGCCCAGGTACTGGCAGGCGCTCGTTACGACGCTTCGCTGAAAGTCGACACCCCAGAATCCTGGGATGCTTCGGTTACCCAAGACCTGAGCGACGCCTGGAAACTGTACGGCGGTGCAACCTGGACTCGCTGGAGCCGCCTGAAAGACATCACCGTCAACAACGAAGGTGTAACGGCAGCTACCGGTGGCGGCCTGGCACCTCGCATCGTCGGCCAGATTTCCGAGCCGCAGAACTGGCACGATACTTGGGCCTACGCGATTGGCACCTCGTACCAAGTCACCAAGCAAGTGGTACTGCGTACCGGCCTGACCTGGGACCAGTCACCAACCAACAACACTGACCGTTCGCCGCGTATTCCTACCGGTGACCGGACAATCTTCAGCGTTGGCTTGGGCTATGCGGTGATGGATAACATGACTGTCGACCTGGCCTACTCCTACCTCAAGGAAGAGCCTATCAAGGTCAACAAACAGAACGCGCTGGGCCAGACCTACGCGTCCAAGTACGAAAACAGCGCCAACGGCTTCGGCCTGGGCGTGACGTACAAGTTCTAATCCAACGCCGCATAAAAAAGCCCCGCTCTCCTGCAAAGGAAGCGGGGCTTTTTATTGCTGACGATCAAGGCTTCGAAGCCAACGCCTTCTCCACCGCCTCGATCAAATCCGGGCTGTCCGGCTTGGTCAAACTGGAGAAATTGGCAATCACATTCCCCTGCCGATCTACCACATACTTGTAGAAGTTCCACTTCGGCGCATCGCTCTGCTGCGCCAATACCTTGAACAGGTGCACTGCATCCGGCCCCTTGACCTTCTGCGGTTCGGTCATGGTGAAGGTCACGCCGTAATTCACGTAGCAAACCTTCGCGGTTTCCTCGCCGGTCTTGGCCTCTTGCTTGAAGTCATCGGACGGCACGCCGATCACCTCCAGCCCTTCGCCCTTGTAACGCTGATACAACGCTTCAAGGCCTTTGAATTGCGGCGCGAACCCACAGAAGCTAGCCGTATTGACGATCACCAGAGGCTTGCCGGCAAAACGCTGGCACAGGTCGATGGATTCCTTGGCGCGCAACTTGGGCAATTGGCCTTCCAGCAACGGCGGGCAATCGGCAGCCATCGCGGCGCTGCCAATGGCCATCAGCACGGGTACAGCGAGCCAGCGCATCTGCATGTCGTGTGTCCTTGAAAGTGATCAGGCCACGACGTTAACAGATCGACATGCCCAGTTGCATCAATGCCAGGCCGCCGTGTTGCCAGCCCCACCAGGCCAGCAGCACCAAGACCAACCCCGCAGCAATGATCAACCCCCGTGCCGCTATGCTCATGCCGCCTCCATCTGCGCCTGCAGTCGGGCCACTGGCCGCTCGCGCACCGGCCAGTTCAAGGCCGCCGCAAGCAGGCTCAATAGAATCGCCACCTGCCAAATCAAATCGTAGTTACCGGTTCGATCATAGACCACCCCACCCAACCAACCGCCAAGGAACGAACCGAGCTGGTGAAACAGGAACACGATCCCACCGAGCATGGAGAGGTTTCGTACACCGAACAGCGTCGCAACCGTGCCGTTGGTCAGTGGCACAGTGGACAGCCACAGGAAGCCCATGGCCATGCCGAACAGATAGGCCGTGACTTCGGTGACCGGCGCCCACAGGAACAGCACAATCACCACCGCACGCAACAAGTACAACCCCGTGAGCAAGCGCGGCTTGGACATGCGCCCACCGAGCCAGCCGGCGGTGTAGGTGCCGAAGATATTGAACAGACCGATCAACGCCAGCACCGTGGTGCCAACCGTGGCGGGCAAATGCTGGTCCACCAGGTAGGCCGGCAAATGCACACCGATGAACACCACCTGGAAACCGCAGACGAAAAAGCCGAAGGCCAACAGCCAGAACCCAGAGTGGGAACAGGCTTCCTTCAGAGCTTCACGCAGGGTTTGCTGCCCGGCCATGACCGGTAGCGGTCGGTCCTTGAGCATGCTCACCAGCGGCAAAATCAGCGCAACCATCAGGCCCAACACCAGCAGGGCAGCCGACCAGCCCAACCAACTGATCAAGCCGAGCGTGCCCGGCACCATCGCAAACTGGCCAAACGAACCGGCAGCACTGGCGATCCCCATGGCCATGCTGCGTTTTTTCTGGCGCCACGGCGCGGCCGACCACGCCGAGAATCACCGAGAACGACGTGCCGGACAGGCCGATACCAATCAGCAAGCCTGCACTCAGGGACAACGACACCGCCGAATCGGACATACCCATCAACACTAGGCCCGCCGCGTACAACACACCGCCGACAAACACGGCCTTGGTCGCGCCGAAACGGTCAGCCAACGCACCGGTAAAGGGTTGTGCCAGACCCCAGATCAGATTCTGCAAGGCAATGGCGAAGGCAAACGTCTCGCGGCCCCAGCCGAATTCGCTGCTCATCGGTGCCAAGAACAGGCCGAAACCATGCCGCACGCCCAACGACAACGCCAGGATCAGCGCACTCCCCACAAGAATCCAGCCACTGGTGCGCCACATCGAGGTCATTTCTTATTCTCCGCTCGCGGGTATATACCCGCTTGTATTCGAACAAACTCGCGTTCAGGCGAGTTCGTCCAGCAAGGCCAACAAGGTTTCGCGTTTTTCTGCGCCGAGTTGATCGATCAATTTCTGCTGCGCTGCTTCCCAGGCCGGTAACGCGGCGGCCAGTCGCTCTTCACCCGCTTCGGTCAACAGCACCAGGCGGTTGCGCAGGTCGTCGCCTTCCACCAGTTGCACCAGGCCTTCGCCTTCCAGCACCCGCAGGTTGCGCCCCAAGGTGCTGCGATCCAGCCCCATGGCTTCCGCCAGGCTGGAGATGCTCGGCTGATCCAGACGCTGCAGGTTGCACAGCAAAGAATACTGGGCAACGTTGATCCCGAAGCCGTCGAGAGCGCCGTCGTAATGCCTGCTGACGCCACGAGCGGCGCGACGCAGGTTGGTACATAAACATTGGGAGGCAAGCATGGAACGTGTATATACCCGCGATTAAGAGAATGCAAGAAAGTGTTACAGCGCCAGACCGACCAAAACCGCCACTTCCAGCAGTTCCAGCAAGGCGCCAGCGGTATCGCCAGTCGTGCCGCCCAGGCGCTTGACCATCACCTGGCGCAAGCCGATAAAGCACAGCGCGGCGAGCAGTACAGCAATCCCACCGCTGAAACCGCCAATCAGGATGCACGCCAGGCCGCTGAGGACCAGCACCTGTTGGCCGACAACTCTCGGTAAATGATCCGACAGTGCCTGCCCCAATCCTCCCGCACGTACATAACGTGTGGTCAGAAACAGCGCCAACATCGACGCGCGCCCGATCAACGGCGCCAGGATCAATGCCGCGCCGTTATGTTGCTCGATCAAGGCCACCAGCGCAGTGAACTTAAGCAGCAACACCAACCCTAGCGTGACCACCGCAATCGGCCCGCTGCGCGGGTCCTTCATGATGGTGAGGGTACGCTCGCGGTCGCCGAAGCCGCCCAGCCAGGCATCGGCACTGTCCGCCAAGCCATCCAGGTGCAAGCCCCACTGAGCAGCACCCAGGCCGTCAGCAACAACGCGGCATGCAGCAGCAACGGCGATCCCATCAGCACTGCGTTCAGGCCCCACAACAGCACGCCGAACAACAAACCGACTACCGGGTAAAACAACAGCGAACGCCCCAGTTCCTGCGGCTGCGGCATACCTGGCAGGCGAATGGGCAGGCTGCTCAGAAATTGCAGGGCGATCCAGAACGGCAGCATCCTCAGACTCCTTCCTTCAACACACCGCCAGCCTCAACCCGCAAGCTGAACAAGCCGCCGTGGCCGACCTCGACATTCAGCAATTGCTCGCGAGGCAAACCGCGCGCGCGGGCCAATAGCAAACGCATCACGCCGCCATGGCTGATCAGCAGCACGCGCTCGCCGGCATAGGTCTGATGCAAGCGTGCGATAGCGCCCAGAACCCGATAGGAAAAGTCCGTGACACGCTCGCCGTCCGGCGGTGTGAAGCTGTAGGGGTCAGCCCAGAAAAGCCCCAACGCCTCGGCGTCGGTCTCCATCAGCGCTGCCGCACTCTGCCCTTCCCAAGCGCCAAAGTGCAGTTCCTGCAGGTCCTTTTCAACACTCACCGGTAGGTTCAACCGTGCACCCAACTCCTCGGCAAACCGCGCACAACGCTGCAACGGCGAACTGACCAAACGGTCCCAAGGCCCCTGTTCCACCACAGCGGCACGCATCTGCTCCCAGCCCTTGGCGGTGAGCGCGTCGTCCAGGCTGCCGCGCAGGCCGCCGCCCAGTTCGGTTTCGCCGTGGCGCAATAGGTCCAGGTGTAAGGTGGTCATGCCGGGCGGTCTGCCACGGCGGCTTCGGCAAAGGTCGCCATCTGGCCGTGCAGCGCGCAGGCCAGGCGCAACAATGGCACCGCCAACGCCGCGCCACTGCCCTCGCCCAGGCGCAAGCCCAGCTCCAGCAACGGTTGCGCGTCGAGGCTTTGCAGCACATGGCGATGGCCCGGTTCAGCCCCTTTGTGGCCGAACACAAGCCATTCACGACTGGCCGGATTCAAGCGCGTGGCGACCAGGGCCGCGACCGTGCAGATAAACCCGTCCACCAGCACCACGATGCCCTCCTGTGCGCAGGCCAGATAGGCGCCCACCAATGCAGCGATTTCGAAACCACCGAGATTGAACAGGGTTTGCAGGGCATCACCGCGCTGCCCGGCGTGCAAGGCCAGTGCGCGCTCGATCACGGCAACCTTGTGGCTGACGCCTTGAGCATTCAACCCTGTGCCCGGGCCGGTCAGGTCGCTGACTTGGCAATCGAGCAACGCGCAGGCCAGCGCACTGGCGGCCGTGGTGTTGCCGATGCCCATCTCGCCCCCAATAAACAGCTGCGCCCCGCCTTCCAACGCGCGACGGGCGCTGTCCCGACCGGCTTGCAAGGCCAGTTGCCCTTGCGCCTCGGTCATCGCCGCGCCGTTGACGAAGTTGGCGGTGCCCGCGCCGATATTCAGGTGGCGTACGCCGGGCAAACTCAGCGATGGCGTGACTGTGCCAAGGTCGACCACTTCCAATTGCGCATCCAGTTGCCGCGCCAACACGCTGATGGCCGCGCCGCCGGTGACAAAGTTATGCAGCATCTGGCCAGTCACTTCCTGGGGAAACGCAGATACACCTTCCGCCACCACCCCATGATCGCCGGCAAAATGGCGATCCACAACTGGTCCACCGAAGGTTTGACCTTGCCTTGCAAACCTGCGAACTGCACCGCCAGCGCTTCCAACTGACCGAGAGATCCGGCCGGCTTGGTCAATTGTTGCTGGCGTGCCAGGGCTTGTTCGTACGCAGCAGAGTCAATGGCCTTACAAGGGTTGAGCCACCAGGTGTCAGTCATAACGCAGTACCTTTCAAAGTCAGGGGCAGGCCGGCAACCGTCAGGACAACACGCTGACACCGCTCGGCTTAAGGCTTGATGCAGCCATCCGGCTTCATCCACATAGCGGCGAGTCAATTCGCCCAGCGGCACGACACCCAAACCGGTCTCGTTGCTGACAAAATGATTTCACCTGGCAGCGAGGCCAGGGTTTCCAGCAGATGGTCGCGCTCCGCCGCCAGCCGAGCTGAATCGTCGAGCATCAGCAGGTTGGTAAGCCACAGGGTCAGGCAATCCACCAGCAGGCAGCGGTCGGGTGCAGCATGTTCCCGCAGCACCCGCGCCAGTTCGACAGGCTCTTCGATCAGGCCCCAGTGGTCGGGCCGGCGCTGGCGATGCAGGGCGACGCGTTCATTCATCTCGCCGTCGAGCGGTTGGCTGGTGGCGATATAGATGACCGGCAGCGAGCTGTCACTGGCGAACTTTTTCGGCGAGGCGGCTTTTGCCGGAACGGGCGCCGCCGAGGATCAGTTGGAGCATGGGGTTACACCTTTATACTCAAGCCAGCTCCCACAAGGGATCATCAAATCCCACATAGGTCGCGCAGCAGATCAGTGTCCAGATGGTGTTGCACAAGGTCCGCCAAGCGCTCGATATCCCGCTCTCGCAGCGCGTGGTAATCCACTGCCTGCACATCCTGCAAACCCGCCCAACGCAACAGGGCACCGCAGGCAGCCGGCGTTTCAAACAGGCCGTGCAGGTACGTGCCGAGGATCTGCCCGTCTGCGCTCTGCGCGCCGTCGCTTCGGCCATCATCCAACAGCACAGCCGCGTGTTCCAACGCGAGACCGGACGTCACGCCCGCATGAATCTCATACCCGCTGACTTCGGCGTCTTCCAACAACAAACGCCCGCGCACATTGCGTAGCTGCTTTTCTTCTTCCAGCGTGGTGCTGAACGCCAGCAGCCCCAGGCCATCGCTGGAGCCGGCAGGCCCTTCCAGGCCGAGCGGGTCATGGACGTGCTCACCCAACATCTGCAAGCCGCCACAAATACCCAGCACCTTGCCGCCGTAGCGCAGGTGCCGCGCCACGGCGGTGTCCCAGCCGTTGGCGCGCAGGTACGCGAGGTCGCTGCGTACGCTTTTCGAGCCGGGGAGGATGATCAGGTCGGCAGCCGGAATCGATTGGCCAGGGCCGATAAACTGCAAATCCACTTGGGGGTGCAGGCGCAGCGGGTCGAAATCCGTGTGGTTGCTGATACGCGGCAACACCGGCACCACCACCTTGAGCACTTGGGCCGCCTTGTCGGTCTGGCGTCGGTCGATGCCGTCTTCGGCCTCCAGGTGCAGGTCCATCACGTAGGGCAACACACCCACCACCGGTTTGCCGGTGCGCGCTTGCAACCAGTCCAGCCCCGGTTGCAGCAGCGCGATATCGCCACGAAAGCGGTTGATGATGAAACCTTTGACCCGCGCCTGCTCACTGGGCGAAAGCAACTCCAGGGTGCCCACCAAATGAGCGAACACGCCGCCACGGTTGATATCGGCAATCAACAACACCGGGCAATCCACCGCCTCGGCAAACCCCATGTTGGCGATGTCATTGGCGCGCAGGTTGATCTCTGCCGGGGAACCCGCGCCTTCCACCATCACCACTGAATAGGCTTGGCTCAACCGCGTATGGGAGGCCAGCACGGCTTGCATCGCGATGGCTTTGTAATCGTGATAGGCCACGGCGTTCATGCTGGTCACGGCGCGGCCATGGATGATCACCTGGGAGCCGGTGTCACTGTTGGGCTTGAGCAACACCGGGTTCATATCGGTATGCGGCGCCAGGTTGGCGGCTTGGGCCTGTACCGCCTGGGCGCGGCCGATCTCACCGCCCTCGGCCGTCACGGCACTGTTGAGGGCCATGTTTTGCGGCTTGAAAGGTGCCACCGCCACACCCTGGCGCACCAGCCAGCGGCACAGCGCGGTCACCAGAGTGCTCTTGCCGGCGTCGGAGGTGGTGCCTTGCACCATCAGCGTACTCATGTGGCGTCCTTATAGGCGGCCAGGGCGTTGTCGAGTCGCAACCAATCGGCCTCGGTGTCGGGCAGGCCAAAACGCAGGCTGCTGTCGTGGGCGAACAAACGCAGCAGAATCCCGCGCTGCGCCATGAACTCATGCATGCGTTCGGCGTGCGGGGTGATCAGCCATTGGAACAACGCGCAACCGCCCTGGGGTTGAAAGCCATGACGCTCTATAGACGCAAACAAACGCTGGCCGGCCTCGATGCACCGCGCGCGTTGCCGCGCATGCCCGGCGAAATCACGCAGACACACTTTGCCCACTACGCGGGTCGGCCCGCTGACGGCCCACGGTCCGACCTGTTCGGCCAGCAACTTGAGCAGCTTGCGTTCTGCCAACACAAAGCCCAGCCGTACACCGGCCAAACCGAAAAACTTGCCGAATGAACGCAGCACAATCAGGCCAACCTGATGGGCCTCACTCGCCAGGCTCAACTGTGGCGTCACGTCCATGAAGGCTTCGTCCACCACCAGCCAGCCGCCGCGTTGGGCCAGGCGGGTATGCCAGTCCAACAGACGCTGCGGCGTCAGGCTCAAGCCTGTGGGGTTATTGGGATTGACCACCACCAGCACGTCGAAACTGTCGAGAAAGAAGTCGACTTCCTGCTCCTGCACTTCGCGCACCACGTAACCGGCACGGCGCCAGGCTTCGGCGTGTTCGGCGTAACACGGCGACAACACGCCGACCTTGCCGGCACGACGCAGGCGCGGCAGCAACTGGATCGCCGCCTGGGAACCCGCTACCGGCAGCAAGTGCGCGGCGCCGTAATACTCGCTGGCGGCCTGCTCCAGGCCGTCATCGGTTTCCGGCAAGCGCGCCCAGGCCCGTAGTGGAATCTCGGGAATTGGGAAGGGCCAGGGCGCCAGACCGCTGGACAGGTCCAGCCAGTCGGCCTCGGCGATCCCGTATTGAATCGCCGCCTTGCGCAGTCGACCACCGTGTTCAAGCATAGAATTGCGCCCCCGCGCACAGGATCAGCAGCCACAACCATACGCCGCGTTGCACCAGTTGCCAGCCCCGGTCGATGGCGTCTGCATCCGCCGCCGGGCCTTCACCCAGTTGCGGGCGCTGATGCACTTCGCCGTGGTAGATCGCCGGGCCACCCAACTCGACGCCCAGCGCGCCAGCGCCCGCAGCCATTACCGGACCAGCGTTCGGGCTGTCCCATGTTGGGCCTTGGGTGCGCCAGCATTTAAGAGCCAGTCGGGTTTTGCCGAGCAAGGCGTAGGTCAACGCCACTAGTCGTGCAGGAATGTAGTTCAATACGTCGTCGATTTTGGCCGCGGCCCAGCCGAAACGCTCGAAGCGTTCGTTGCGATAGCCCCACATGGCGTCGAGGGTATTGCTCAGGCGATAAAGCACCACACCCGGCACCCCGGCGACGACAAACCAGAACAACGCGGCAAATACCGCATCGCTGCCGTTTTCCAGCACCGACTCGGTGGCGGCGCGGGCGACTTCGGTGCGGTCCAGCTCATTGGTCTGGCGACTCACCAGGTAGCTCACGCGCTTGCGGGCTTCGTCCAGGTCATCACTGCGCAGCGCCTGGGCCACCGGGATCACATGTTCGCCAAGGCTGCGCATCCCGAGGGCGCAATACAGCGCAAGAATCTCCAGTATCCAGCCGATATACGGCGCCCACGACAACGCGGTGGCCAGCAAGGTCAGCGGCACCACCGCGATAAACCAAGCGGTCACGCCATGGCTGCGCCAGCCCCGGCCACCGGTGTTGAAACGTTGCTCGATGCGCCCGGCGAAATTGCCGAACGCCACCAGCGGATGCCAGCGCCTGGGCTCGCCCAGCAGCGCATCCAGCGCCACTGCCGCGACACACAGCAAGGCCACACTCATTGACTCACTCCCCACGTATTCTCATACAACATGTCACTCAGCGGCCGAGGCTCGGTCCAGCCTTCGAGCTGCAACATCGGTGCCGGGTAGAACTCGGTCACCGGCCCCAGGCACAGCACGGCCAGGGGTTTGGCACCAGGCGGCAGGCCCAGTAGATCGGCAAGGGCCTGGGGCTCGAACAGCGAGACCCAACCCATGCCAAGGCCTTCGACTCGGGCCGCCAGCCACAGATTCTGGATGGCACAGGACAGTGAGGCCATGTCCATTTCCGGCAACGTACGGCGACCAAAGATGTGGCGCTCGCGATCATCCATCAGCGCGGCCACCAGCACTTCGGCGCAGTCGTGGATACCTTCGACCTTGAGTTTCATGAACTCGTCGGAGCGTTCGCCCAGGGCTTCAGCGGTCCGTACGCGCTCTTCTTCCACCAGATGCTGGATCTGGCCACGCAATTGGCGGTCGCTGATACGGATAAAACGCCATGGCTGCATCAGGCCGACACTGGGCGCCTGGTGGGCGGCCTGAAGTAGGCGATGCAGCAACTCAGGGGCAACCGTGCCGCCGCTGAAGTGGCGCATGTCGCGGCGTTCGGCGATGGCGCGGTAGACGGCGTCACGGTCGGCTTGGGGGAAGGCGTTGTCAGTCATGGCGCAAACAGTGCAGCCACCGCCGCAGGATTGGACGGAAAGTAAAAGTGCACGTAGGAAGCCGTCATCCGCCCCTGCCGATACACCGCCTCTGCCCCGCGCCCACCGTTGGGGCTCACGCCACGAGCAATCGGTTGCCACTCGGTACTGGTCAACGAGTGGTGATAGGTATGACCCCGCAGCACGCCTTCGGGCAACTCAACATTTTGCAGTGCCAGCGCCGCCAGCTTTTTCTGCATCACCGCATCGCCCTGCAACAGGCCGACCAGTTCGGCACGGGTGCCCTCCACATCGGTAAGCGAATCCAGCAGATAAAGCATGCCGCCACATTCGGCGAGCAACGGCTTGCCGGCCGCGTGGTGAGCGCGGATGGCGTTGAGCATCGGGGTATTTTCCGACAGTGCCTTGTGGTGCAGTTCCGGGTAACCACCGGGCAGATAGAGGCTGTCGGCGTCAGGCAATTCGCGATCGTGGATCGGCGAGAAGAAGCGCAACTCAGCGCCCATCGCCCGCAACAGGTCGAGGCTCGCACCGTAGGTGAAGGCAAAGGCTTCGTCACGAGCCACAGCAATGCGCACGCCGTCGAGAAGCGGCTCGGCGACGATTTCTTCCGGCGCAGCAAAGGTTACCGGCGGCGGCAGCGCGACTTCGCAGCTGCTGCCCAAGGCTTGGGCGGCGGCGTCCAGGCGCACGTCAAGGTCATTCAGTTCGCTGGCTTGTACCAGGCCCAAATGACGGCTTGGCAATTCGATCCCGGTCTCGCGGGACAACGCACCGTACCAACGCAGGCCTTCAGTGAGACTGCCTTCCAACAGTTGCGCATGACGCAGGGTACCAACGCGGTTGGCCAGCACCCCGGCGAACGGCAAGTCCGGCTGATAACGGGCCAGGCCGAGGGCCAGCGCACCAAACGTCTGCGCCATGGCGGTGCCGTCGATCACACCCAGTACCGGCACGCCGAAGTGGCGCGCCAGGTCAGCGCTGGAAGGTGTGCCGTCGAACAACCCCATCACCCCTTCGATCAGGATCAGGTCGGCCTCCCCTGCCGCTTCCCACAACAGGCGGCGACTTTCCTGCTCGCCCACCATCCACATGTCCAACTGATACACCGGCGCACCGCTGGCGCGCTCGTGGATCATCGGGTCGAGGAAGTCCGGCCCGCATTTGAACACGCGCACCTTGCGCCCCAGGTTGCGGTGCAAGCGGGCAAGGGCTGCGGTGACGGTGGTTTTGCCTTGGCCGGATGCCGGTGCGGCGATCAATACGGCCGGGCAGTGGCGGGGCTGATTCAAAGTTCGACGCCCTTCTGTGCCTTGATACCGGCTTGGAACGCGTGCTTGAGCATGCCCATTTCGGTGACGGTGTCGCCCATTTCGATCAATTCAGGCTTGGCGCCACGACCAGTGACCACCACGTGTTGCATCGGCGGGCGGGCTTGCAGGTCACTCAGTACCTGGTCCAGGTCGAGGTAGCCGTGCTTGAGGGCGATGTTCAGCTCGTCCAGCACGACCAGGCCAATGGAAGGGTCCTGCAGCAACTCGCGGGACACCGCCCAGGCCGCTTCGGCGGCGGCGATGTCGCGTTGGCGGTCCTGGGTTTCCCAGGTGAAACCTTCGCCCATCACGTGAAAGCGCACTTGCTCAGGGAAGCGACGGAAGAACAATTCCTCGCCAGTGCTGTTGCGACCCTTGATGAACTGCACCACGCCGCACTGCATACCGTGGCCCATGGCCCGGGCGAGCATGCCGAACGCGGAGCTGCTTTTGCCTTTGCCGTTGCCGGTCAGCACCAGCAACAAGCCACACTCATTGGGGGGAATTGGCGATGCGCTCGTCGATCACGGCTTTCTTGCGCAGCATGCGCGCCAAGTGGCGTTCGTCACGGTCGGGGGGAATCAGTCATGGCAGCTCTCCGTTGGGGCTGGACAAAAACGGCGGGCAGGAAAAAGACAATACAGACAGCCAAGCATCGCCCACCGTGATGCTGTTGGATGCTCCGGGCCGGTCTCCGGGCTCATGAGTGGCGCTCTATCTGGAGAGCAAGCCGACGTTGCGCCTTCCCATATCGCAGGCGATACAGTGGCAAAAGGCAGCGTCTTGACTCATTTACCGTTGCGGGGGCAGCGCCGGAATCGCGGCAACACTGTGTACAAGTGCGCTCACTCACCGGCTTCCCTGTTTCACTCTGTCGACCCATGGGTCACAGAGCACCTGGAACAAGTCGCGAAGGGTAGTGGGTTGGGGGTGGAGCGTCAATTAAAGCCACCACAAAACAAATATGGAGCGGGCTTGCTCGCGAATGCGGTGGGTCAGTCAATATATTCGGTGACTGACACTGTGCATTCGCGAGCAAGCCCGCTCCCACATTTGGATTTGTCTAGTTCAGGGATTACGCGCCAAGTTGCCTGGCAATACGCGTTTGGCACTCAAGTAAGCATTCTGCCAATACGCCTTGGATAAGGTATCCAGCTTCACCGTTCCGCCGGTTTGCGGTGCATGTACGAAGCGACCCTCGCCCACGTAGATCCCGGCATGGCTGACCTGCGAGCCACCACCCGTGGCGAAGAACAGCAAGTCGCCGGTCTGCAGGTTCTGTTCGCTGACATCCTGGGCGCGCATCACGATCAATTCGCGGGTGGTGCGCGGCAGGGAGATCCCGGCGGCATCGCGGAAAACAAAACCGATCAGGCCACTGCAATCAAAGCCTGAGTCTGGCGTATTACCGCCCCATCGATAAGGCGTGCCGACCAGGCCCAGCGCGCGGAAGAGCACGTCTTCGGCAGCAGGCGAGTAATTCTGGGTGGAATAGTTGAACACCGGCTTCGGCTTGACGGCCACGGGCGCGGGTGGGGGACGGCTTGCGCAGGCGCTGATGAGCGCGGCGCAGAGAATAAGGATCAGGCGGGCCGAGGTCGACATGTGCAGAACAATCCTGGTCTGGATGCGGCTTTCGCTGCCGAACGCTGAAAACCAGAACGCGCAAGCAAAGCTCGCGCGAACGGATTCCAACAATATCCAGGGATTCTAGCGCTTACACGTCAAACTTCAAGTATCACTTTAAGTTTACTTGCTAGCGGTAACCGTAGTCGGGGCCATGGCGAGTGCGCGCTTGGCTTCGATGAAGGTTTTACTCCAGTAGCTGTCACCCAGGTTGTCGACTCGAACACCGCCACTGCGACGGCTGCTGGAGTGGATAAACTGGTTATCGCCCAAGTAGATACCGGCATGGCTCACACGGCCACGACCAGCAGTACTAAAGAAAAGCAGATCACCGGGCTTGAGGTTGTTGCGTGCGACCAACGGTGCATTCACGTTGATCATTTCGCGAGTGGAGCGCGGCAGGTTCATGCCAGCTTCTTCACGAAACAGGTACCCGATGAAACCGCTGCAGTCGAAACCGGCTTCGGAGGTACCGCCGAAACGGTAACGGGTACCGATCAGGGACATGCCGCGTTCGAGGATGCTGTCGGCCAGAACTGGAAGCTGATAAGGCTTGCTGCCGGCAAAGTTGGCCAGTTCTGTCTCGGTTGCCACTTCTTCTTCATAAACAGTCGAAGATTGGGAAGCGACGAATTTTGCCTGGGACTGTTGCTGGGATTTTTGCTGCTCTGCCACTTGCTGAGGGTGGGAGGCGCAACCAAACAACAGGGTAACGAGTGCGAGAGGCACGAGGGGTGCGAAGCGATTTAGCATGGGCACGACCGTGGCTGATATGTAAAGAAGTCGAGACTATGCCCACTATCGGATCGATTTGCAAATTCAATCGCGATCTATGTGACTTCTTGTTTGGACTATGACATCTAAGCCCTTAACACCCTTTACCTGCCTTTTGCGTGGCCAAACCGGCTAAAACGCAGGTTTTCTGACGCCTGAAATTTGCCGAAAGCCCCAAAAACAAAGGGCTGATTACCAGCCGAGGGTTTCTTTCAGGAAGGGAATGGTCAGCTTGCGCTGGGCCTGCAAAGACGCCTGGTCGAGCTGTTCGAGCAAATCGAACAACGCGCTCATGCTGCGGGTGCCGCGGGTGAGGATAAAGTGCCCGACTTCGTCGGTGAGGTGCAGGCCGCGACGAGAAGCACGCAACTGCAGGGCACGCAGTTTGTCTTCGTCGGACAGCGGGCGCATTTGGAAGATCAGCGCCAGGGTCATCCTCGACTTGAGGTCGGCCAGCTTGATCGGTAACTCTCGCGGCGAGGTCGATGCCGCAATCAGCAAGCGCCGACCGCTGTCACGCAGGCGATTGAACAGGTGAAACAGCGCTTCTTCCCATTCCGCCTTGCCAGCGATGGCCTGCAGGTCATCCAGGCAGACCAGTTCGTATTGCTCAAGATGGTCGAAGATCCCAATGCCACGGTCCATCAGCTCTGCCAGAGGCAGGTAGACCGCCGGCTCGCCCATCTGCTCGAAACGCAGGCACGCAGCCTGCAACAGGTGGGTACGCCCTACGCCGTGCTTGCCCCATAGGTAGATCAGGCTTTCGGTCCACCCGGCGTCGGCTTCGCATAGCCGCTCGACATAGCCGAGTGCAGCGGCATTGGCGCCTGGGTAGTAGTTGATAAAGGTGGCGTCATCACGCAGACGCACACCTAAGGGCAGCTGAATCGGTTTCATGCTGACTGAACGGCTCCAAACGAACCGTTAGTGGCCTCTGTGTAAAGTTTGCAAAGTTTATACCCGTGACGCCGGGCGCACAATGCAGCAGACCACAAGCAAAATCAAAGGTTTGCGTTAACTTGCAGGTTTTTTTGCAGATTGTTTGACGCAATGCCCAGAAACAACAAACCCGGCCAAGGCCGGGTTTGTTACGCAACGGTTACAGGTCGGGGTCTTCAACCCCGGTGTACACATCCGAATCCTTGTACAGATCGTGCACATGGCGCACCAGCACCATGATCACCGCCGCTACCGGCAGTGCCAGCAAGATGCCAGTAAACCCAAACAGCTCACCGCCCGCCAGGATCGCGAAGATCACCGCCACCGGGTGCAGACCAATCCGGTCCCCCACCAACAACGGCGTCAGCACCATGCCTTCCAACGCCTGGCCAACCATGAACACCGCGACAATACCGAGCATCGGGTACAAGTCGCCACCGAACTGGAACAACCCGGCCACCAAGGCCGCGCCGATACCGATCACAAAGCCCATGTACGGCACGATAGCCGCCAGGCCAGCGATCAAGCCGATCAACAGGCCCAGCTCCAGGCCGATTGCCATCAGGCCCGCTGCGTAGATGATCCCCAGCGCCAACATCACCAGCAACTGGCCACGCACGAACGCGCCCAGCACCTCATGACACTCTCCGGCCAGGGAGACGATTTGCTCCTCACGGTTACGCGGCAGCAGGCTGCGGATCTTGGCCATCATGATGTCCCAGTCGCGCAGCAGGTAGAACGCCACCACCGGGATCAATACGAGGTTGGTCAACCAGCCGATCAGCGCCAGGCTGGATGCAGTGGCCTGGCTGAGCACCACACCGACGATGTCGGTGGTCTGGCCCATGTGCTCGCTGATGGCCGCCTTGACCCTGTCGAACTTCCAGAACCCTTCCGACAACCCCAGCTTGGCCTGCGCCCACGGCATTGCCGTGTGCTGCAACCAATCGAGCATCTGCGGCGCCAATTCATAGAGGCGAAACAGTTGCTTGGCCAGCATCGGCACCAACACCAACACCAATGCCGTGATGATCAAGGTAAACAAGGCGAACACCGCCACCACACCCAAGGTACGCGACAGGCCGGCTTTTTCCAGGCGATCCACCACCGGATCGAACAGATAGGCCAGCAGTAACGCAACCAGGAACGGCGTCAGGATCGAATGCAGCAAAAACACAAAACCACACAGCAGGACAATCCCGCCAAGCCACACCCAACGACGCGTATCCGCCATAAACCACTCCACCCTTTATTTGCTTCTATCTATATAGAAGAACATTTACCAATGAAAACGCAGTTGCGCCTGGGGTTCAGGTGCGGCAGGTGCCTGAGCGCCCTCTACCACCGGTTGTGGAGCCGGCGATTCACCTGCGGGCACCTCCTGCAACTTGGCCAGGCTCAATTGAGTACGTAGTTGATCGGCGCTGCCATTGACGCGATACACAATGCGGTTGCCGTCTACCCGTTGGGGCTGGCCGCCAAAAGGCTCGAGCAGATGACCCAGCGCGGCGTAACGCTCAAGGGTCATGCCCTGCACTTCCAGCAACTGTTCAGTGCTGACACCCGGCTTGACTGCAAAGCGCGGCGCCAACTTCTGGCTGACCGCCAGCATCACCGCATCGGCCACGGCGCCAGTGTCAGCGCCTTGGGCAGTGCCCTGCTCGCTCTTGTCGCCCAGCCACAAGCGCCACTTGGCTTGCCATTGATTGCCTTCCTGGCGCGCATGCACGGCCAGCAACGCATCGGCGCCGTAACGTTCGGATGCCGCACGCAGTGGCGTGGCATCGGCACTTTCAAGATTGGGTGCGGTGGCGACGACCTGCTCTTCCAGGTCACCCAACGGCAGGCGCAGCGGCAAGCCGCGGTGTTGTGCCGCGCGGCGCAGTGCTTGCGCGACAGCCTGGCCATCGCCCACCAGGCTGCTGCCGTCAGTGGAATCGTTCAGCCACCAGCCGAGAATCGACGGACGATTGCTGCCCCAGATCGACAGGCCGGCTTCACGCAAGGCGCGATCAGTGCTGACTGGGTCAAAATCCACCTGCAGGCTTTCGGGCGGTCCTGCGTCGTAGCCGTACTGGCTGATGATTTGTTGCGGGTCCTTGCGTACCGCCGCCAGGCCTGGGCCATCGGCGGCCTTGGCGTCACCGGTCAGGCGGATCACCAGGGTTTGCACGGCACGCTGGGTGGCCTGGTCGCGCTCTTGGGGCGACTGGCTGCTGACAGGTTCCAGAACTTGATACAGGCCATTGAGGGTTTCGGCATGACTCGCCAGGCTGACCAACGACAAGCAGCCCACAAAGAAGAATTTACACAGACGCATGGAAGATTCCCGAACGACAAATTTAGCGGCTGGAACAGACCGCGTGAATCCGGTGTTGCAAGGCTGTGACCACAGCGACCGGTAAAACATTCACAGGGTCTTGGTAAGTTTTAGTACTGTCATAACGCTAGCGCATTCAAGGCTATACCTTAATACGCACCAAAGCCGAGCCGAATAGCTTTTTTTTAACCGGCTTTTTTGATCTATATGGCCCTGCCCGTCGGCCCGAGGATGGCCGCTGCCCCTCAAGCCTGATAAAATCGCGCGCCTTCGTAGACCGTCAACGGCGTGGCCTTTATAAAAGCCCCCGCCAACTCGGTCGTTACCCCTGAATCCCCCCTAAAGGCCTGGATCATGAGCAAGCAACCCTCCCTGAGCTACAAGGACGCCGGTGTAGACATCGACGCCGGTGAAGCATTGGTCGAACGCATCAAGAGCGTCGCCAAGCGCACTGCGCGCCCCGAAGTCATGGGCGGCCTGGGCGGTTTTGGCGCCCTCTGCGAGATCCCGGCCGGCTACAAGCAGCCTGTACTGGTCTCCGGCACCGACGGCGTGGGCACCAAGCTGCGCCTGGCACTGAACCTGAACAAGCACGACAGCATCGGCATCGACCTGGTCGCCATGTGCGTCAACGACCTGGTGGTCTGCGGCGCCGAGCCGTTGTTCTTCCTGGACTACTACGCCACCGGCAAGCTCAACGTCGAGACCGCTACCCAGGTAGTGACCGGCATTGGCGCGGGTTGCGAGCTGTCGGGTTGCTCCCTGGTAGGCGGCGAAACCGCTGAAATGCCAGGCATGTACGAAGGCGAAGACTACGACCTGGCCGGCTTCTGCGTCGGCGTTGTAGAAAAAGCCGAGATCATCGACGGCTCCAAGGTTGCTGCCGGTGATGCCCTGCTGGCCCTGCCATCTTCCGGCCCGCACTCCAACGGCTACTCGCTGATCCGCAAGATCATCGAAGTGTCCGGCGCCGACATCGAGAACATCCAACTCGACGGCAAGCCGCTGACCGACCTGCTGATGGCCCCGACCCGCATCTACGTCAAGCCTCTGCTCAAGCTGATCAAGGACACTGGCGCTGTCAAAGCCATGGCCCACATCACCGGTGGCGGCCTGCTGGACAACATCCCGCGCGTACTGCCAAAAGGCGCCCAGGCCATCGTCGACGTAGCCAGCTGGCAGCGTCCTGCGGTATTCGACTGGTTGCAAGAGAAAGGCAACGTCAACGAAACCGAGATGCACCGCGTACTGAACTGCGGCGTAGGCATGGTTATCTGCGTCGCTCAAGAGCACGTTGAAACCGCACTGAACGTGTTGCGCGAAGCCGGTGAACAGCCTTGGGTGATCGGCCAGATCGCCACCGCACCGGAAGGCGCCGCCCAGGTTGAACTGAAGAACCTCAAGGCTCATTGATGTCCCAGACCTGTGATGTCGTGGTGCTGCTCTCCGGCACCGGCAGTAACTTGCAGGCCCTGATCGACAGCACGCGCACCGGCGATAGCCCGGTGCGCATCGCTGCGGTGATCTCCAACCGCAGTGACGCCTACGGCCTGCAACGCGCCAGGGACGCGGGTATCAACACCCGCTCGCTGGATCACAAGGCCTTCGAAGGCCGCGAAGCCTTCGATGCCGCCTTGGTCGAACTGATCGACGCCTTCAACCCCAAACTCGTGGTACTGGCCGGTTTCATGCGCATCCTCAGCGCTGACTTCGTGCGGCACTATGAAGGGCGCCTGCTGAATATCCACCCTTCCCTGCTCCCCAAGTACAAAGGCATGCACACGCACCAACGCGCGCTCGATGCTGGCGACAGCGAGCATGGCTGCAGCGTGCATTTTGTGACCGAGGAACTCGATGGCGGGCCTCTGGTCGTACAGGCAGTGGTTCCGGTAGAGTCTGACGACTCGGCGCAGACACTTGCGCAACGGGTTCACACCCAGGAACACAGGATTTACCCACTGGCTGTTCGCTGGTTTGCCGAGGGACGGTTGATTCTTGGTGACCAGGGTGCATTATTGGACGGTCAGTTACTTGCGGCCAGCGGCCACTTGATTCGAACCTAGGAGATTTTATGCGTCGCGCCTTGCTCTTCGCTTTTGCTCTGTTTGCCTTGCCTGCCGTGCAAGCAGCGGACCTTCACCCTTTCTCCGTAAGCTACACCGCCGACTGGAAACAGTTGCCCATGAGTGGTTCGGCTGAACGCAGCCTGGCCAAGAATGGCGACGGCACCTGGACCTTGAACTTCAAGGCTTCGATGATGATTGCCAGCCTCACCGAAACCAGCGTGATCCTGTTTGACAAGGACACCCTGCAACCCAAGAGCTACACCTTCGAACGCGGTGGCCTGGGCAAGGCCAAGAAGATCAATCTGGACTTCGATCAAACCGCCAAGAAAGTCACCGGTTTTGAAAACAAGGACCCGGTCAACGTAGCCCTGCAAAGCGGCATGCTCGACAAGTCGACCTACCAGTTGGCCCTGCAGCGCGACGTCGCCGCCGGCAAGAAAAGCATGAGTTACAACGTGGTCGAAGGCACCGACGTCGACACCTACGACTTCCGTGTGATCGGCCCGGAAAAGGTCCAGACCAAGGTCGGTTCCATTGACGCGATCAAGGTTGAGCGCGTGCGTGACCCGACGCAAAGCAAGCGCATCACCCAGATGTGGTTTGCCAAGGACCAGGGCGGCATTCTGGTTGCCCTGCGCCAGGTTGAGACTGACGGCAAGGAATACAACATCATGCTGCAGGACGGTACCGTTGACGGTAAGGCTGTCAAAGGTAGCTGATGCACTGATGTGTGAAGAAAAGAGCCTCGCTGAATGCGGGGCTTTTTTTCGCCTGGAGATTGTGTGTTGAAGCCGCTGGCATATCGCAGGCAAGCCAGCTCCCACACTTGGAATGCATTCCCCTGTGGGCGCTGGCTTGCCTGCGATGAGGACGGCACGGTCAATACCGGCCCAAAGCCTGACCTGAACATGAAACTTCTGTCATAAAACTCAAGCACCTGCGACGCAATGTCACGGTTTTAAAGGGCTGCAGCACTGTTGCATTTCCCGCAAGTATTTGTTGCGCGAAAAGTCGGTTTACTTAGCAAGCTAACAAATCATATAAAAGAGGCCTGCGACGACTTGCCGCAGACCCACCAGAGATTGGAGCAAGCAGATGACTGTAAAAGTAACTGAACGCGACGATGCACACATGTCCCACGAAGCGCTGGGCCATGGGATTCACATCTGGGATGTACACCAACAAGACCTGCTGGTCGGCATGTTTCACAACGAGAGCGACGCTCATAATTATAAAAACGAGCTTGAGTCGCTTGAGATGAAACGCCAGGCAGAAAGCTCCTGAAATCATCCAGTAGTGAGCGGGCTTGCCCCGCGCTGGGTGGCGAAGCCGCCCCAACAACGACATCGAGGATTTTCAGAAAGACCGAGGTGTTTGGTTTAGGGCGGCTCCGCCACCCAGCGCGGGACAAGCCCGCTCACTACAAAAACCCCGCCTTTTGAGCGGGGTTTGTTGTTTCTACAGCCTTACCACATCAGATCATCCGGGATCTGGTACGCCGCGTACGGATCATCCTCATCCGGCACTTGGCTTTCAGTCAGGATATTAAGCTGCACGATACGCTCCGGGGCACGCTCCTGAATCTTGAGCGCCGCTTCACGCGGGATCACCTCGTAGCCGCCGCCGTGGTGCACGATGGCCAGGGAGCCGTTGCTCAGCTTGTTACGCATCAACGTGTTGACCGACAGGCGCTTGACCTTCTTGTCGTCCACGAAGTTGTAGTAGTCCTCGGTGGTCAGCTTGGGCAGACGCGATGTCTCGATCAGTTGCTTGACCTGAGCGGTGCGGGCCTTGGCTTCGGCTTTTTCCTGCTGCTGACGGTTCAGCTCCTGGTCGCGCTTGACCTTCTCGGCCTGCGCTTCCTGAGCCAGGCGCGCCTGAGTGTCATCCGCCTCGATCTGCCCCTTGTGTACCAGGCGCTGCTGTTTCTGTTTCTCTTTGCCGACCTGCTTGGCCTGCTTTTGGTTGACCAGACCTGCTTTGAGCAACTGATCGCGAAGGGAAATGCTCATGGTGCTTACTCACTTAGGCAGCCGCTCAACCGCAGCTGGACATATTCTTTTCCTGACGTTTGGCTTCGCCCCATAGGGCGTCCAACTCTTCGAGGGTGCAATCTTCTATGGGTTTGTGCGTATCGCGCAATGCCTGTTCGATAAATCGGAAACGTCGTTCGAACTTGGCATTGGCGCCACGCAGCGCGGTTTCCGGGTCGACCTTGAGGTGACGGGCCAGGTTGACCGCCGCAAACAGCAGGTCGCCGACCTCATCGGCGATGGCCACCGAATCGTTATCAGCCATGGCTTCGAGCACTTCATCCAGCTCTTCGCGCACGTTGTCCACTACCGGCAACGCGGATGGCCAGTCAAAGCCGACCTGGCTGGCGCGCTTTTGCAATTTGGCGGCACGGGACAGCGACGGTAAGGCCGTGGGCACATCATCCAGCAGGGACAATTGCTCCGGCGCGTCGGATTTTTCCGCGCTCCTCGGCCTTGATCTGCTCCCAGCGCTGCTTGACCTGCTCCTCGCTCAACTGCGGGATATCCAACGGTGCATACAGGTCGCCGGTGGGGAATACGTGAGGATGACGACGAATCAACTTGCGGGTAATGCTGTCGATCACCCCCGCAAATTCGAAACGCCCCTCCTCCCGTGCCAACTGGCTGTAATACACCACCTGGAACAACAGGTCGCCCAGCTCACCTTGCAGGTGATCGAAGTCGCCGCGCTCGATGGCGTCGGCGACCTCGTAGGCTTCTTCCAGGGTGTGCGGCACGATAGTGGCGTAGGTTTGCTTGATGTCCCACGGGCACCCGTATTGCGGGTCCCGCAGGCGGTTCATCAGGTGCAGCAGGTCTTCAAGCGAATACATCATGGTGTGCGGTTACGCCGTGTCTCAATGATGTTCGGCAACTGGGAAATCCGCCCCAGCAACCGCCCCAATGCGTCCAGCCCCGGAATCTCGATGGTCAGGGACATCAGCGCGGTGTTGTCCTCTTTGTTCGAGCGGGTGTTGACCGCCAGCACGTTGATCCGCTCATTGAGCAGCACTTGCGACACGTCGCGCAGCAGGCCGGAACGGTCGTAGGCCCGAATCACGATATCCACCGGATAAGTGAGCACCGGCACCGGCCCCCAACTCACTTGGATGATCCGCTCTGGCTCACGCCCGCCCAGTTGCAGCACCGAGGCGCAGTCCTGGCGGTGAATGCTCACGCCACGGCCCTGGGTGATGTAGCCGACGATGGCGTCACCCGGCAACGGCTGGCAGCAGCCGGCCATTTGCGTCATCAGGTTGCCCACGCCCTGGATCTGGATATCGCCACGCTTGCCCGGCTTGTAGCCTGTGGCTTTGCGTGGGATCAGCTCCAGTTGTTCGCTGCCGCGCTCCGGCTCCACCAGTTGCTGGGCCAGGTTGACCAGTTGCGCCAAACGCAGGTCGCCAGCACCGAGGGCTGCAAACATGTCTTCGGCGATCTTCATGTTGGCCTTTTCGGCCAGCTTGTCGAAATCCACCTGAGGCAGGCCCAAGCGTGCCAATTCACGTTCGAGCAGGGTTTTGCCGGCAGCAACGTTCTGGTCGCGGGCCTGCAACTTGAACCAGTGGACGATCTTCGCCCTCGCCCGCGACGTGGTGATGTAGCCCAGGTTCGGGTTCAGCCAGTCGCGGCTCGGCGTGCCGTGCTTGCTGGTGATGATCTCGACCTGTTCACCGGTTTGCAGGCTGTAGTTGAGCGGCACGATGCGCCCGTTGATCTTGGCGCCCCGACAGTTGTGGCCGATTTCGGTGTGTACGCGGTAGGCAAAGTCCAGCGGCGTGGCGCCCTTCGGCAAGTCGATGGCGTGGCCGTCGGGGGTGAAGATATAGACCCGGTCCGGCTCGATATCCACCCGCAGCTGCTCGGCCAGGCCGCCGATGTCGCCGAGCTCTTCGTGCCATTCCAGCACTTGGCGCAGCCAGGAGATTTTCTCTTCGTACTGGTTGGAACCGGCCTTGACGTCGGTACCCTTGTAGCGCCAGTGCGCGCACACCCCAGCTCCGCCTCTTCGTGCATGGCGTGGGTACGGATCTGCACTTCTAGCACCTTGCCCTCGGGGCCGATCACTGCGGTGTGCAGCGAGCGATAGCCGTTTTCCTTGGGGTTGGCGATGTAGTCGTCGAATTCCTTCGGGATATGTCGCCACAGGGTGTGGACGATGCCCAGCGCGGTGTAGCAGTCGCGCATTTCCGGCACCAGCACACGCACGGCACGCACGTCATAGATCTGGCTGAAGGCCAGGCCCTTGCGCTGCATTTTGCGCCAGATGGAATAGATGTGTTTGGCGCGGCCGCTGATGTCGGCCTCAACGCCGGTGGCCTGCAACTCGGAGCGCAACTGGTTCATCACATCGGTGATGAAGCGCTCACGGTCAAGCCGCCGCTCGTGGAGCAACGTGGCAATCTGTTTGTATTGATCGGGTTCGAGGTAACGGAAGGACAAGTCCTCCAGCTCCCACTTGATATGGCCGATGCCCAGGCGATGCGCGAGCGGCGCGTAGATGTCGAAGACTTCGCGGGCGACGCGGTTGCGCTTCTCGTCGTCGGCGGTCTTCACGGCACGGATCGCGCAGGTGCGTTCGGCCAGCTTGATCAGGGCGACGCGAACGTCGTCGACCATCGCCACCAGCATCTTGCGCAGGTTTTCCACCTGGCCCTGGGTGCCCAGCACCATGGACTGGCGCGGGCTGAGGCTGGCGCTGATGGCCGCCATGCGCAGCACGCCGTCAATCAGCTTGGCCACCACGGAGCCGAAACGCTGGCTCACCAGCGGCAACGCGATATGCCCTTCGCGTACGCCGCGATAGAGCACGGCGGCGATCAGCGAATCCTGGTCCAGCTTGAGGTCGGCGAGGATCTCGGCGATCTCAAGCCCGGTGCGAAAGCTTGAAGTGCCTTCGGCCCACAGGTTCTTGGCTGCATTGTTCTGTTGCTCAGACTCACGAGCGAACTCGCAAGCGGCCTTCAAGGCTTCACGGTCCAGTGCCGGGTCGACACTGACGGCATGATCCAGCCATGCCTCGAGATTGATACTGCCGTCGGTGTTGATCGGCTGGTGTGCTCTCACCTGTACCATCTTGCTTACCTTCCCTACGACGCACCTTCGATGCGCCAGAAATCATCGCTGACCTGCTTTACCTATTAAAGCTTACACACGCTCCCTGGCAGGTCACGGCCTTGGAGAATGCAGGCCAGTCGGATTAAACGGGCATCCTAGCCCGCTTCAAATAACGCCATGGCCTCGACATGCGCTGTTTGCGGAAACATGTCGAGGATCCCGGCACGTTTTAGCCGGTAGCCTTGCTTGACCAACTCAACCGTGTCCCGCGCCAGCGTGGCCGGGTTGCAGGACACATACACCAAGCGCTTGGCCTTGAGGGTCGCAAGCTTGCGCACGACCTCCAGGGCACCATCGCGGGGTGGGTCCAAGAGTACCGCAGAAAAGCCCTGTTTGGCCCATTCTGCGTCGGTCAAAGGCTGGGACAAATCGGCCTGAAAAAACTGCGCATTATGCAAATTGTTGCTGACGGCATTGAGGGCCGCCCGGTCCACCATGGTCTGCACACCTTCCACTGCCACCACTTCGCGCACTTGCTTGGCGAGTGGCAGGGCAAAATTGCCCAGGCCACAAAACAGATCCAATACCCGCTCATCGGGCTGTGGCGCCAGCCACTCCAGGGCCTGGGCAACCATCGCTTCGTTGACTCCCGCATTTACCTGCACGAAGTCACCCGGTCGGTACGCCAACTCCAGGTCCCACTGTTCCAACCGAAACCCCAACGCCGAATCGGCCTCGACCGGCTCCGGCTGGCCCTCGCCATGCAGCCACAATTGGGCTTCATGGAAGGCGCAAAATTCTTTCAACTCCTGCAGGTCTGCATCGGACAAAGGCGACATATGTCGCAACAACACCGCGATGGACGTGCCACTGAACAACTCCACATGCCCCAAGGCCTGCGGCTTGCTCAGACGACGCAACATGTTAGGCAGACGCTGCATGATCGGTTGCAAGGCCTGTACCAGCACCGGGCAATCGTCGATGGCGACGATGTCCTGGCTGGCCACGGCACGGAAACCCACTTCGAGTTTCTTCGCCTTGGCATCCCAGCGCACGGCCACGCGGGCGCGGCGGCGATAGCCGAATTCCGGACCGCTCAGAGGCGCCGCCCATTCCTGCGGTTCGACACCCGCCACCCGCGACAACTGCTCGGCGAGCATGCGCTGTTTCAGGGCAAGTTGTTCGGCATGGGGCAAGTGTTGCACGCTGCAGCCGCCGCAGCGGCCAACATGGGCACACGGCGCCGGGCGGCGCAATTCACTGGCTTTGAACACACGCTCGGTACGGGCCTCGACGATCTTGCCGTGGGCGCCCAACACCCGCGCTTCGATTTCTTCACCGGCCAGCGCGCCGTTGACGAACCACGTGCGCCCTTCAAAGAACACGATGCCCCGGCCGTCATTGGCCAGGCGTTCGATGGTCAAGCGCTGCTTCTTGCCCACAGGAATCTGTGGAGCCCGGCTTCCGCCCGTCGGTTGGAAGCGCAGGCCTCTCTCGTGCTTGGCCATCAATTGGGTTCGTCGAAGATGCCGGTCGACAAGTAACGGTCGCCTCGGTCACAGATGATCGCGACGATCACCGCGTTTTCCACCTCTTTGGACAGGCGCAACATGCCCGCCACCGCCCCGCCGGACGAGACGCCGCAGAAGATGCCTTCTTCACGGGCCAGCCGGCGAGTGGTGTCTTCGGCTTCACGCTGGGCCATGTCGATGATGCGGTCCACGCGGGTCGCGTTGTAGATCTTGGGCAGATACTCTTCGGGCCAACGGCGGATACCGGGGATGGCCGCACCTTCCATCGGTTGCAGGCCAACGATCTGGATCGCCGGGTTCTGCTCCTTCAGGTAGCGCGAATTGCCCATGATGGTACCGGTGGTGCCCATGGAGCTGACGAAATGGGTGATGGTACCGCCAGTCTGGCGCCAGATTTCCGGGCCGGTGGTGGTGTAGTGCGCCTCAGGGTTGTCACCGTTGGCGAACTGGTCCAGCACCTGGCCACGGCCTTCGGCGGCCATGCGCTCGGCGAGGTCGCGGGCGCCTTCCATGCCCTCTTCCTGGGTCACCAGCACCAACTCGGCGCCATAGGCGGTCATCGCCGCCTTGCGCTCGGCGCTGCCGTTGTCGGGCATGATCAGCACCATCTTGTAACCCTTGATCGCGGCGGCCATGGCCAAGGCGATCCCGGTGTTGCCGGAGGTGGCTTCGATCAGGGTGTCGCCAGGCTTGATCTGCCCGCGCAACTCGGCGCGGGTGATCATCGACAACGCCGGGCGGTCTTTTACCGAGCCTGCCGGGTTGTTCCCTTCGAGCTTGAGCAACAGGGTATTGCTGGTTTCACCCGCCATGCGTTGCAAGCGGACCAGGGGTGTGTTGCCGACGCAATCGGCGATTGTAGGGTACTGCAAGGTCATGGCGTATTCGCAATCCAGACTGCGGGGCGCACATCATACCGGGAAAGGCCGGCGCGCCATATCACGCAAAGTGCGGTGCTTATGACCTAAAAGAATAAGCCGATCATGTGTCGAGGGACCGATCGCCATGGTTTCTCTGAAACACCTCATCACCCATCGCTGCAATCTGACCGTCGATCAAGGCCTCAAAAGGCTTGAGCAACGCTTCAAATGACGTCGGCGCTTCCAACACCTGCAACGCCTGCACAATGGCTTCAACCGTCGACAACGCCCCAGGCCCCGGTGCCTTGCGCAGCCGGTAACGGGATATGCCGCCCTCGGCCAGGGTTACTCGTGGCAACGCGGCCAGCAACGGATTGAGGTGCAGCATCTTGCGCGCCTTGCGCCAGGTGCCATCGGGAACCACCAGCAGCAGCGGCGCATCGGACGATGCGTAGGCCCGCAACGGCTGGGCATCATCGGCGGGGAACAATAGCCGCGCCTGGTAACCGGGCACATTCAACAAACTCGGCAGGTCCTCAAACACCTCGCCCACCACCAATTGCGCATTGTTCAAACCCAACGCCGCCAACCGCGCGGTATTCAGGGCGTGGTTGACCTCACTCGGATGCTGCAGCAGCAATACCCGTGTGCGGCTGTCGAGGCTGGGGATCAGCGCGCACAGGCAATGGGTAACAGGCCGTAGGCACTGGGAACATTGGGGTCTGGACATGTTTATCAGGCCTGGTTGAGCTGGGTTTTGAGCAAGTCACGGAAGGTCTGGATCAACGGTTCACGGCTACGGCCCCGGCGCATGATCATCGAGAACGGCGCCTGATAGCCAAAGGTGGCTGGCAGCAGTACGCGCAGGTCGCCCTTGTCGGCCCAGGCCTGGGCGTAGTGCTCGGGCAGGTAGCCGATGTAGGCGCCGGAGAGCACCAAGATCAGTTGCGCCTCCATACTCTCCACCGTCGCGGCGCTGTGCTTGAAGCCGTGCCGCGCCAGTTCAGCTTGGCTCCAATAGCCACGACCGACCATGCGTTGCTGGGTGATCACTTGTTCGGGAATACGCCGCTCGTTGAATAAAGGATGGCGGGTACTGCAATACAACCAGTGCTGTTCGCGGTACAGCGGCATGTAGATCAACCCGCTCATGCGGTTGGAGAAGGCGCCGATGGCCAGGTCCAGGCGGTTGTCCTGCACGCCGAGTTGCAGTTCATACGGGCTCATCACCGACAAATGCAAATGCACCGCCGGGTGTTCCAGGCTGTAGGCGCCGATCACTTCGGCGAACGGCAAGGCTTTGTCGCTGACGGTGGAGTCGAGCACGCCGAGCTTTAGCGTGCCGCGCAATTCGCCTTTCAACGCTGCCGCGTATTGTTCGAAGCCTTCCAGTTCGCCCAGTAGGCGTAAGGTTTCCTGATGGAACAACTCGCCCTTGCTGGTGAGGCTGAACCCACCCGACCGCGATGGCACAGCACCAGGCCCAGCGCCGACTCCAACTGGCTCATATACGTGCTGATGGCCGACGTCGACAGGTTGAGCTCGTGCTGGGCATTGGCAAACCCCTGGTGCCGCACGACGCTGACGAAGATGCGCAGGAGTTTCAGGTCGGGCAAGGCGTTGGCCATCGGTTCTCCAGATATACACAAAAACCTGTGGGAGCGGGCTTGCTCGCTCCCACATTTGAACCGAGTTTACCTCAGGCATTAGTTTAGAAAAATCTGAACTAAGTATTTGCCCCTGCCGATTCTTTCGTTTCCATGTATTTCGCAGAATCGGCCCCTAATAAACAAAACAACGATGAGGCACTCCCGTGGACAAGATTTTTCACCAACCACTGGGCGGCAACGAAATGCCGCGCTTTGCCGGCATCGCCACCATGATGCGTCTTCCCCACCTGCAATCGGCCAGGGCCTGGACGCCGCCTTTATCGGCGTGCCCCTGGACATCGGCACCTCGCTGCGCGCCGGCACCCGTTTCGGGCCGCGTGAAATCCGCGCTGAATCGGTGATGATCCGCCCCTACAACATGGCCACCGGCGCCGCACCGTTTGACTCGCTGTCGGTAGCCGATATCGGCGACGTAGCGATCAACACCTTCAACCTGCTCGACGCCGTGCGCATCATCGAAGAAGCCTACGACGAGATCCTTGAGCACGATGTGATCCCGATGACCCTGGGCGGCGACCACACCATCACCCTGCCGATCCTGCGCGCTATCCATAAGAAACACGGCAAGGTCGGGTTGGTGCACATCGATGCCCACGCCGACGTCAACGACCATATGTTCGGCGAGAAAATCGCCCACGGCACCACCTTCCGCCGCGCCGTGGAAGAAGGCCTGCTGGACTGCGACCGCGTGGTACAGATTGGCCTGCGTGCCCAGGGCTACACCGCCGAAGACTTCAACTGGAGCCGCAAGCAGGGTTTCCGCGTGGTCCAGGCCGAAGAATGCTGGCACCACTCCCTCGCGCCGCTGATGGCCGAAGTGCGTGAAAAAGTCGGCGGCGGCCCGGTGTACCTGAGCTTTGATATCGACGGCATCGACCCCGCCTGGGCACCCGGCACCGGCACCCCGGAAATCGGCGGGCTGACCACCATCCAGGCCATCGAGATCATCCGTGGCTGCCAGGGCCTCGACCTGATTGGTTGTGACCTGGTAGAAGTTTCGCCGCCCTACGACACCACCGGCAACACCTCGTTGCTGGGCGCCAACTTGCTGTACGAGATGCTCTGCGTATTGCCTGGCGTGGCGCACCGCTGATGAGCGCGCAAGCCGTTATGCAAGCCGCCGCCGACCTGGTGGCGGCCTTCGCTCGTAATGATCGCGCCGCCTATTTTGGCGCGTTCAGCAGCGACGCCAGCTTTGTGTTCTACACCCTCCCCCAGCCGCTACTCAGTCGCGATGCCTACCAGGCGTTGTGGGACAGCTGGCGTCGGGACGAGGGTTCGAGGTGCTCTCGTGCACCTCGAGCAACGCCTTTGTCAGCCTGCAAGGCGACGTGGCGATTTTTATTCATGACGTGGCCACCGAGCTGCGCATGAACGGGGAGCAATTTTTAGCCAGGAACGCGAGACCATTGTCTTCAAACGACAAGGATCTCGCACAGAACAAAAAGAAGGCCTGTGGCTGGCCTGTCACGAACATTTGTCCGCTATGCCGGAAGGGCTGCCGCCCCCTTAGCCAATGTGATCGGAGCTGATCATGAATAATAAAAACAACGATAAAAGTATTCGAAAGATAGAAACCAACGGGGTCGAACAGATCCCGGACCACGAACGTACCGCCGGCCCCAAGGATCTGTTCCGACTGATCTTCGGCGGCGCCAATACCTTGCCACCGCCGTGCTGGGCTCCTTCCCCGTACTGTTCGGCTTGTCGTTCCAGGCCGGTGTCTGGGCGATTGTGCTGGGCGTATTGGTGGGCGCGCTGATCCTGGCGCCCATGGGCCTGTTCGGGCCGATCAATGGCACCAACAACGCCGTGTCTTCCGGTGCGCACTTCGGCGTGCACGGGCGGATTGTCGGCTCGTTTCTGTCATTGCTGACGGCGATTGCCTTCTTCTCACTGTCGGTGTGGAGTTCAGGCGATGCGCTGGTGGGCGGTGCGAAACGGCTGATCGGCCTGCCGGAAACCGACCTGACCCTGGGCCTGGCCTATGGCGTGTTCGCGATTCTGGTGCTGACCGTGTGCATCTACGGCTTTCGCTTCATGCTGTGGGTCAACCGTATTGCGGTGTGGGCAGCGAGTTTGCTGTTTTTGTTGGGCATCTTCGCCTTCGCACCGGCCTTTGACAGCCACTTTGCCGGCACGGTTGCCATGGGCCAGACCGGCTTCTGGGCTGCGTTCATCGGTGCGGCGCTGGTGGCCATGAGCAACCCAATTTCCTTCGGCGCGTTCCTGGGTGACTGGTCACGCTACATCCCGCGTGAGACGTCGAAAATGCGCATCATGCTGGCGGTAGTCGCTGCACAGATCGCCACCCTGATCCCGTTTCTGTTCGGCCTGGCCACCGCGACCATCGTGGCGATCAAGGCACCGGACTACATCGCGGCCAACAATTATGTCGGCGGTTTGCTGGCCGTGGCGCCGAGCTGGTTTTTCCTGCCGGTGTGCCTGATTGCTGTGATCGGCGGCATGTCCACCGGAACGACTTCGCTGTATGGCACGGGGCTGGACATGTCCAGCGTGTTCCCGCGCTTGCTGTCGCGGGTCAAGGCCACGCTGCTGATTGGGGTGATGTCGATTGCCTTCATCTTTATCGGACGTTTCGCTGCCAACCTAGTGCAAAGCGTGTCGACTTTCGCCGTGCTGATCATCACCTGTACCACGCCGTGGATGGTGATGATGATCATTGGGCTGATCGTGCGTCGCGGCTTCTACTGCCCGGATGACCTGCAGGTATTCACCCGTGGTGAAACCGGCGGCCGCTACTGGTTCAGCCATGGCTGGAACTGGCGCGGGCTCGGGGCGTGGATTCCGAGCGCATTGGTGGGCCTGTGCTTCGTCAACTTGCCGGGCCAGTTCGTTGGGCCGCTGGGCAATTTGGCCGATGGCATCGATATCAGCTTGCCAGTGACGCTGGGGCTGGCGTCGGTGGTGTACCTGACGTTGCTTCGCGTGTTCCCGGAACCAGCCGCTGTCTATGGCCCTACCGACCCTCGCAGCAAGCGCACGGATGCGCGCGTTAAACCGGCGCTGCAACCAGCCGCCTGATCGCCCATAAAAAAGATAACCGGAGAATCGCCGTCATGGCTTTGGATTTATTCGTCGTACTCATCTACGCCGCCGGCATGCTCGTGCTCGGCTATTACGGCATGCGCCGCGCCAAGACCCACGAGGACTACCTGGTAGCCGGTCGCAACCTGGGCCCGTCGCTGTACATGGGCACCATGGCTGCCACGGTATTGGGCGGTGCTTCTACCGTCGGCACCGTACGCCTGGGCTACGTGCATGGCATCTCCGGCTTCTGGCTGTGTGCCGCACTGGGCATGGGCATCATTGCGCTGAACTTGTTCCTGGCCAAGCCGCTGCTGAAGCTGAAGATTTTCACCGTCACCCAAGTGCTGGAAAAACGCTACAACCCCATGGCCCGCCAAGCGAGTGCGGTGATCATGCTGGCCTACGCGCTGATGATCGGCGTGACCTCGATCCTGGCCATCGGCACCGTGCTGCAAGTGCTGTTCGGCCTGCCGTTCTGGATCTCCGTGCTGCTGGGCGGTGGCGTGGTGGTGGTGTACTCGACCATCGGCGGCATGTGGTCGCTGACCCTCACCGACATCGTGCAGTTCGTGATCAAGACCGTCGGCCTGATGTTTATCCTGCTGCCGATCTGCCTGTACCGCGTTGGCGGCTGGGATGAGTTGGTGGCCAAGCTGCCAGCGTCGAATTTCAGCTTCACCGCGATTGGCTGGGACACAATCATCACCTACTTCATGATCTACTTCTTCGGCATCCTGATCGGCCAGGACATCTGGCAACGGGTGTTCACCGCCCGTGACGAAAAGGTCGCCAAGTACGCCGGCACCTTCGCGGGTTTCTACTGCATCCTCTACGGCCTGGCCTGTGCACTGATCGGCATGGCGGCGCATGTGCTGATCCCGGACCTGGACAACGTCAACAACGCGTTTGCCGCCATCGTTAAAGTCTCGCTGCCGGACGGCATCCGTGGCTTGGTGATTGCTGCAGCACTGGCCGCAATGATGTCCACCGCCAGTGCCGGCTTGCTGGCTGCGTCCACCGTATTGACCGAAGACCTGCTGCCGCGTTTGCGTGGCGGTAGACAGTCGAGCCTGGCGATCAACCGCTTGTTCACAATGCTGACGGGCATTGCCGTGCTGGGTATTGCACTGGTGGTGAATGATGTGATCAGTGCGTTGACCCTGGCGTACAACCTGTTGGTGGGCGGCATGCTGATTCCGCTGATGGGTGCGATTTTCTGGAAACGCGCAACCACGTCCGGGGCGATTGCGTCCATGACCCTAGGCTTTGTGACGGCGCTGGTGTTCATGATCAAGGATGGGTTGGATTCGAACACGCCGATCTACTACAGCCTGGCGATTGGGCTGGTGAGTTTTGTTGTAGTGAGTTTGCTGTCGCCCAAGCCGGAGGCAGCGGTGGCTCGGGCAGTTTGATGCATAACAGGATGTAGAGCGGTTTCTTCAGCGGGCGCGACGTCGGATGTCGCGCCCGTTTTTTATGATTCAACTGACAACCTTCGGTTTGCCTGGATGACTTCCTGAACTACAGAAGCCCATACCAAACTCTGTGATATGCCCCCGGCCGCAATTCGATAGTAGGCAGCGCAATAAATTATCGAAACCTCCTCCTCTCCCCCCATCGTACTGACGACGACATGCTCTCTGCTCAATTCGGCAATTTCGCCCAAACTCAGATGCTTAGGCTGAAACTGAACCCCAGAGCGCCGCAAAGGGCCTCTATCTCACCCTTTAAAGGGGCGAACTCGATATCGTAGGCTGCCTCTTTAAATAAGGGAGCCAGCGATGGATTGTCCGCAAGGAGCTTTTCAAACAATTCGACACCTGCGCGATGACACTCAACCGCCAAATACGGTCTTGCAGGCAACCGATGACTGGCACCATCGCGATCCTGATTGCCTTCGTAGATCGTCACCTGATAATTCGCCAACCGGAGCATCACCGCTTGGAGCAGACCGTTGATACCTCTGCCGATGATCGACACCTGCGGCGCACCGGCTTCTAAGGGTTGCGAGGGAATCGCCAAGGATTGCGCAAGTTGGCGCCGGACAATGCCGCTCAGGGCCGTCAAGCTCAGTTGGACTGAGACCGCGTAATCAAGGTCAACATTGCAGGCTTCAGTAGTGGCCGCGTGCGTCGTCAGGGTTGCAGGGTTGCGCCACGTGTCAACACTACAACCGAGCGCTTGTGTGCGCATCCGGAACGCATCCAATGTTGCAGGCCCGTAGTCCACTACAAGCTGGACGCCTTCAGCCACCGCCAACGTCTGCAAAGCATCATCACTAAAGACATCCGGTTTGGCGACGCAGACCAAGCGAGCGTGACTGTGCATGCACTGAATGAGGCCTCGATCAATACGATGTGCAGACTCATCATTCAGAGACAAGCAGATGGCGACAGCAGAAGCCCCCTCCAGCGCCTCTAACCAATCCACGACAAACGACACTCGACTCTTGCAAAAGACTTTCTCGGTTCTATCGGACGCTCGCCCCTGCCGAACCAACACCTTGATCCGAACGTCCGGATCTTGATCCAGCAGTAACTTGACCAGCTCTTTGCCTACATTGCCGAACCCCAATACACAGACCTCATGCGGGGCAGTGAGATCTCCCAGTGTCAGCCAATGCGCGATATAAGCAGCCACATGCGGCGCGTTGATCCCAGGTGTGTTGACCACTTGAATGCCGTTGAACTTGCAAAGATCCACCCGCACCTTATCCAAGCTTGTACCCCTGCGGACCAGGCAGAGATCTCCAAAGGGGTGAGATGCACGCCATTGATCAATGATGTCGGCATCGATGGTTTGGTCGGCAACAATGATCGTGGATGGGCGCAGAAGTCCGATCTGTATCAGCAAAGCGTGCTTGGTTATTGTCGGGCGCAGAAACACTACGTTGCTGGGTGCGTCAGCCTTCCAGCGTTTCGACACAGGTGCGATCTGTAAAATATTGTCGGTTGTAGCGATGAGTGACGCAGCGACGGGCGGAACGGAAGAGAGTGTCATGGCGATATCTCCGCAAACTTACTGATACCCCGATGAGAGGCACTCAATAAAGTGGGGGTAAACGATACAAATCATTACCCGGCGGAACTCAACCTACGCGCGTCTTTAAAATCTAATAAGTCAGCCGATTCTGATAGGCAGGTAGCCCAATTCCGACACTGGAATGCCAAAGCCTGGTGATTGGGCGAGTGAAGGGGACGTTGGCGTTGTGGGCTGTCGCGGCTGTTTTTTGCCTGACGTAGAACCCAAAGTGGGAGCGGGCTTGCTCGCGAAGGCGGCGTGTCAGTCAACCTTTCATCGACTGTCACACCGCATTCGCGAGCAACCTCGCTCCACAGTTTTAATTCGGCTTAAGCTCGTATTACCTGCGACGTGGCCGGCGCTGCTCGTCGTCAGTGCGGATCGGCACCGGCTGCAGTGGCGGCTCGATCAAGCCCAATGCAACACCGAGGTCGTGGAGCCAGTTTTGAATTTTCTCTTTCATGGTTTGCCCCCTTTGAGGGTAATGCTGGCGGGCGCAAATTCTGTCGCCCCTTCCTACAGTGATAGTAGCCCTAAGTCCTACGTAATGCTTGAACGAAACCACAACGAACTATTACTGAATTGATCTGAATCCTGACGGATCGTTCAAGCAATGGCGCGTGTGTCTTGCAACACCTCAGCCCTATCCACTTGCTGCAGGTCAATCCACGCATTGAGGTTAGCGCCGAGCATACCCTTTCGCCACATCAGCCAGGTCGTCGCAGTGGCAAATGGCCCTGTCAGCGGATGAACGGACACGCTGTCCTTGCCCGGCAAGCTGTCGAGCATGGATTCAGACATGAGCGCCACCCCGGAACCGGCAATCACACAGGCCAGCATGCCCTGATAGGACTCGATCTCAATCGCCCGCCCCATAGCCACGTGCTCGTGGGAAAACCACGTCTCTAGCCGTGTGCGATAGGCGCAGCTGCGTCGGAACGTGAACACCGAGCGCCCCGCGACATCTTGCGGCCCACGCACGGGCGGGTGATCGGCTTCGCAGATCAATACCAGGCGTTCTTCACACAACGGCACACCGTCGAGTGTGGCGATCGTGATGGGGCCGTCCACAAAAGCAGCGTCCAGGCGACCGGTGATCAAGCCTTCAAGCAACTCACCGCTGGGCGCCGATTGCACTTGAAGGTTCACCATCGGATACGCCTTGTGATAGCGCGCCAGCAGCTTGGGCAAATGAACCGCCGCCGTGCTGTACATGCTGCCCAGTACAAAATCGCCAGCCGGTTGCCCGCCCTGCACCGCGCCGTGGGCTTCGTCATGCAAGGCCAGCAGGCGCGTGCTGTAGCCCAGCAACACTTTGCCCGCAGGAGAAAGCTGCAAGCGCTGGCGTTCACGCACGAACAGCTCGACGCCGAGTTGCTCCTCCATCTGCTTGAGTCGCGTTGACAGGTTCGACGGCACGCGATGCAGGCGCTCGGCCGCGCGCGTAATGGAGCCCTCTTCCGCCACGGCCTGGAAAATGCGCAATTGACTGAACTCCATACCTTTCTCCAAAACTGAACAAGTTACTCACTATTATTCAATTTTACAGAAAGTCAATCGGCTTTAGCCTGAAGATCAATCGCTGACCTGCAGGAAACCCGAACATGTCACCCCTGATCCGCTTACTCGCCAGCTTTGTCGCCTTGATGATGGCGATGGGCATTGGCCGTTTCGCCCTCACCCCGCAAATGCCGCACTTACTTAGCGAAGGTCAGATCGACCTGACGGGCGCCGGCCTGATCGCAGCGGCCAATTACCTGGGCTACTTCGTAGGTGCGGTGGATTCGATCTTTGCACGCAGCCATCACCACGTTCGCGGACGTCTTTATGGCGGGCTGTGGTTATGCGTACTGCTGACCCTGGTGTCGTACTGGGCGCATGGGTTCTGGCCGCATCTGCTGTTGCGCTTTGGTACGGGTGTCGCCAGTGCATGGGCGTTGGTGATGATCACCAGCCTGAGCCAGCCGCTGGCGATTGCTGCGGGTCGTCCGCGCCTTGGGGCGCTGGTATTTGCCGGGCCGGGCCTGGGGATTTTATTGACGGGGTTGCTGGCGCTGGGTTCGAACTTGCTGGGACAAGACTCTGCAACGTTGTGGTTGGTGTATGGCGCGGTGGCGCTGGTGATGCTGCTGGCGATCCTGCCGTTCCTGCCGCAACCCACCTTCACAGCCGCCCCCGACACCAGCGCCGGCAGCAATGAGAGCATTGCGCACCTGGGCTGGATCTACTTCCTCTACGGCTTGGGCTACATCATCCCGGCGACGTTTTTGTCGCAGATGGCCAGCGCGCAGTTCAAGGGGGCCTGGCAGGCCGATCTGTTCTGGCCGTGCTTTGGCTTGGCAGCGGCAATGGGCGTGGTGGTCGCGAGCTTGCGCCGCAAAGATCCACACACCACCCGCCGTTGGTTGATGACCACGTTGTGGTTGCAAGCTTTCGGCGTATTCGCCTGCCTGCTGGGCAATGGCTGGGGCCTGGCATTGGGTGTGTTGCTGTGTGGCGCACCGTTCCTGGCGTGCATGCAACTGGTGATGGCCCGCCTGCGGGACATCGCCCCCACGGCTACCAACGCAGCACCGGCCTGCTCACGGCCAGCTTTGCCATCGGTCAATTGTGCGGGCCTTTGCTGGCATCGGTCAGCAGCCACCTGAGTGGTGGCCTGCAACCGGCGCTGGTCGTCGCCGGTTGCGGCTTGCTTGTGGCGGGGGCGGTGTTATTGCGGCATTCAGCCAGCCACCAACGGAACGGGCGTGCGCACCTGTTCCCGTCGCGCTAATACCAGGAAAAACAACCCACCCAGAAAGCATCCGGTGAACCAGGCGAAGTTGGCCATGCCCTGCAACGCCGGAGTGAAGGTGATGGCGACACCCACCAGCGTCGCCGGCACCAGCGCCTTGACCGCCGTCCAGTTCACACCACCGTCGAAGTAATAGCGCCCGCTCGGGCTGTCATCGAACAGCGCATCCACGTCGATCTTCTGCTTTTTGATCAGGTAGAAGTCCACCAACAGGATGCCGAACAACGGCCCGATGAAGGCGGCGAGGATGTCCAGGGTGTAGTGGATCATCAGCGGGTTGTTGAACAGGTTCCAGGGAGTGATAAAGATCGAGGCCACGGCGGCGATCATCCCACCCGCACGCCAGCTGATCTTGCTTGGCGCAACGTTGGCGAAATCGAACGCCGGGGATACGAAGTTGGCGACGATGTTGATGCCGATAGTGGCGGTCACAAAGGCAAAGGCACCGAGCAATACGGCCATGCTGTTATCGATGCGCGAGACAGTGGCAATCGGGTCGTGGAGCATTTCGCCAAACACCGGCAAGGTGCCCGAGACAATCACTACCGTCACCAGCGAGAACGCCAGGAAATTCACCGGCAGCCCCCAGAAGTTGCCGCGTCGTACGTCGTGCATGCTTCGGCAGTAACGGCTGAAGTCGCCAAAGTTAAGGGTCGGCCCGGAAAAGTACGACACCACCAATGCGGTTGCGACGATCACCTGGCCAAAAGCCTGCCAGCCCGACAGCGATTTTTCCGCCAGGGTAAAGCTGATGTTCGCCCAGCCGGCCTTCCACACAATCCAACCGGCCAAGGCAAACATCACCGCATACACCACCGGCCCGGCCCAATCGATAAAACGACGGATGGACTCCATGCCGGCCCAGAACACCGCCGCCTGCAGCACCCACAGACTGAGGAAACCAAACCAGCCGAGGTAGGACAGGCCCGCAAAATGCGGCTCGGCGTATACCGCCATCTGTGGGAAAAACCGCAGCACCACGATGATCAAGGCACTCGACGCCAAGTACGTCTGAATCCCATACCACGCTACAGCGATCAGGCCGCGGATCACTGCGGGAATATTCGCGCCGAACACGCCGAAGGCCAACCGACAGATCACCGGATACGGTACAGCAGCTTGCTGGCTCGGCTTGGCCACCAGATTGGCGATCAACTGCACGATGCAGATACCCGCGAGCAAGGCGATCAGCACCTGCCAACTGGCCAGGCCAAGCGCGAACAAACTGGCGGCGAACACATAGCCGCCGACGCTGTGCACGTCGCTCATCCAGAAGGCAAAGATGTTGTACCAGGTCCACTTTTGCGGCAGTGGGCCCAAGTCCTGGTTATACAGGCGCGGGCTATAGCCTTTGGGCAATTGTTCGGTCATCGCTGGGCTCCTCGTAATACCCGCCTGCGCTGCCGTTGCGGGTGTGCATACGGAAGGCGGCGCGGTTTGTATACGAAGCAGTCAGCAGAATGCGTGCCAATGGCACACAATCCTTCTAATACGGCGTTCCAAAGGATGTGAACAAGGTTTAGAAGCGGGGGCATCGCTCAGCAACGGTGCACAAAAATCCTGTACACAATCACTCCCGCACCCGATGTGCACACAAATACCCAACTGTGCAGCACATTGCAGTCAGGACAGTGCCCCACGCCATGTCCATCACCGCCAACCCGGCGGACCAGCCTTGCAGGGTTGCCCAATTGCTCAAGTCATAGGTGCCATAGGCAACCAACCCCAGCAAGGCGCCCAAGCGGGCAGCGCGCCGCCAACTTGCACTGGGCAGGACAACAAACACCACGCAACCGAGGACATAGAGAAGGTAGAAGAGTGCTGCGGGCAACAGGCGTGGCTGATCAAGCATCAGCGGGCCCAGCAGGGATTTGTAGGTGGGCCCCATCACGACGCCGAGCCAGAGGCCGTCGAGCACAAGGAAGGCGAACAGGGTGCCGAGGTAGGCGAAGATAGCTTTTCTGGACATTGAGACAGCCTCTGCAGGAGCCGATTGGCTCCTACAGAAGAGCAAACCGCTCTCAGCTTAGTTCAATGCGATCCGCATGAATCACAATCTGGCCCTGCTTGTAGAGGGCACCGATGGCCTTCTTGAAGTTGCCCTTGCTTACGCCGAACAAGTTGCTGATCACCGCCGGGTCACTCTTGTCGCTGACCGGCAAGGTGCCGTTGTTTTCACGCAACTTGGCGAGGATCTTCGAGTTCAGACTGGAGGCCGCCTCCTGGCCGACCGGTTGCAAGCTCAGGCTGATGTTGCCATCGGCACGGATCTCTTTGATAAAGCCTTTCTCTTCCTTGCCAGGGCGCAGGAACTTGAACACTTCGTTCTTGTGGATCAGGCCCCAATGCTTGTTGTTGATGATCGCCTTGAAGCCCATGTCCGTGGCTTCGGCAACCAGCAGGTCAACTTCCTGGCCGACCTGATAGTTGGCCGGGGTCTTGTCCAGGTAGCGGTCCAGGCGTGCGGTCGCGGTGATGCGCTTGGTGTGCTTGTCGAGGTAGACGTGCACCACGCAGTACTCGCCGGCCGTCATCTGGCGTTTTTCTTCCGAATACGGCAACAACAGATCTTTTGGCAAACCCCAATCGAGGAATACGCCAATACTGTTGACTTCCACGACTTTCAAACTGGCAAACTCGCCTACTTGAACTTTCGGCTTTTCAGTCGTGGCGATAAGTTTGTCATCGCTGTCCAGATAAATGAAAACGTTAAGCCAATCTTCATCTTCACTGGGAATATCTTTGGGGATATACCGATTAGGCAAGAGGATTTCACCGTCTTGCGCACCGTCCAGGTACAAACCAAAGTTAGTGTGTTTAACCACTTGCAAGCTGTTGTAGCGCCCGACTAAAGCCATTTCCAATACCCTCGTTACGTGGGCGGCATTCTACCCGAGTTGCGCCCGCCACGCGCGCGCGCCTGAAAAATCGCGGGCTTGCGTGGCGTTCCAGTGGCACCGCCCCGCTCGTCCGATCAATCGGCTGAATTTTTACGCCGCCCCCGGCGCCGGTACGCCCTTGGATTCGAGTTAAAACAGTAAGTTAGCGGCTTATTTCAAAGATGAACTTTGGTTATTTTCGCGCACCGCCTTTATTTCAGGGGGATATTTGCCAAGCAATTGTCAAGTATTTCCTGTACGATGCCTGGCCAAGTTAATTTTCTACAGGTTAGTGGCCGCCATGCGCGTAAAAGCATCCAACAGCAAAGCAAAGCCAGCTCCCGCCGTTGAAACCAGCGAATCGATCAACAGCCAGATTGCTGCTTTCCTCAAGTCCGGCGGCGAAATCCAGCAAATTGCCAAGGGCGTAAGCGGCCAGACTTTCGGCCCGTCCAAGCAGATCAGCCTGGGTAAAAAGTAACACCGCGCAGCACACCTGGTCCCTAAGCGTCTTGCCATCAAGGCGCTAGGACTAGAGCCGAAACACCCTCGCAACTCTTTCATTAGCCAGCCAATCGACGAACGGGCCTCACCGCCGTGCATTCGCCGGTATGCTTGCATACGTCTAGAACGGGCATCTGCCCGATTTCCTCCGTTACTGCTCCTCGCTTTTCATGGAGTGAAGCATGTTCAAAGCCTGCATCTTCCTGGTCACTGCCTTAGCAGCCAGCCCCCTGCCGAAGCGCAGATCTTCCAGCGCGAATTGGGCGACTTCGACCTGAAATTGGGCACCACGCCCAGCCGCAGCATGGCCCAGGGGTTGGTTAAGCCAACATCTCCCGGCAGTGACTCATTCCACGGTGGCCTCGACCTGAGCCACAACAGCGGCCTGTATTTCGGTCAATTCTCACCCAATATGGGCCTCTCCTCCGCCAGCACCCTCGAAGTCGATTCCTACATGGGCTTTAAACACCCTTTCGACCAGACCCTGGGCTACGAAGTAGGCCTGATCCACTACAGCTACCCCAAGCTCAGCCCTCTGGACAGCCAGGAGTTCTACGGCGGCCTGAACCTGTTGGGCAATCGCTTCGGCGCCTCTTTCAGCAACGATCCGGACCGCCAAGACAGCACCCTGTTCGCCGACCTCGGTGGCACTCAGCCCTTCGGCATCGGTGTGAGCATGAAATACACCACTCATCAGTTGGGCACCCCGGTTTCGGTGGATGGTGGCTCCATTCGTACGTTCAGCGACTGGTCGGTGCAATTCTCCCGGCAGTGGATGGGCGTTGACCTCAACCTGATCTACAGCGACTCCAGCCTCAGCGGCGGCGATTGCTCGGCCTATTCCGGACACAATTCGCAATGCGATGGTCTGTTGACCTTGAAGGCTGCACGGTCGTTTTATTGATGGGCTGAACTGTCGCGCACCGCGTGGGTTCACATGTGACAACCCACTCTGCGAAGGACCCGCCCATGCTGCGTCGGCTCAAACTACTGGTGGTATTGCTGACCCTGAGCCTGGTGCTCGGCGGCTGCAATCGGGTGGGCCTGGCCTACCGCAACCTTGACGTGATCATCCCCTGGACCCTCAACGACTATCTGGGCATGCACGCCGAGCAGAAGAACTGGTTCAACGACAAACTCAAGGAACACCTGGCCTGGCACTGCACGACGCAATTGCCCGGCTACCTGGACTGGCTCGACCGCCTGCAACAGATGGCCGATGACAACCAAGTCACCGACGCCGCCCTACAGGCCCGTACCACCGAGGCCAAACAGGCCATCGACGAGATCGCCCGGGAAATAACACCGTCCGCCATCGAATTGCTTCAAGGCCTGGACGATCAACAGGTCAAGGAAATGAACGACGCTCTGGCCAAGGACCTGCGCAAGCGTCAAGACGAATACCTCAAACCGCCTCTGGCCCAGCAGATCAAGGAACGCGCCGAGCGCATGAACAAACGCCTGGACGCCTGGATCGGCCCGCTCAGCACCAGCCAGCAGAACCGCGTGACCGCTTGGTCCATCGCGTTGGGCGAACAGAACCAGGAATGGATCGGCAACCGCGCCCGTTGGCAGGCACAATTCATCGACGCCGTGCAGCAACGCCACAGCGCCGATTTCCCACAGAAAATCCAGCAACTGCTGGTAGACCGCGAGAGTTTGTGGCCTGCGCATTACCGCGCAGCCTATGCACAGACAGAGGCGGCGGCCCGCAGCCTGATTGTCGACGTGATGGCCGAAAGCACCGTGCAGCAACGACAGAAGCTCACTCAGAAAATCGACAAGGTGCGCAGCGATTTCCAGGCGCTTAAATGCTTGAAGAGTGCACAGGCCTAATTCGGTGCCAAGGTTCCCAGCCAAGCCACCAACACCAGGATCAGCACCACCGCCGCACATTCCAAGCCTATGCTGCGGCGCAGTGTCTTATGCGCCGCCGTCACGTCGCCAGCAGCCAAGGAGCGCTGCAACAACGGCGTCAGGTGCCAGCGATTGAGCGCCGCCAAACCCAGCATCAGGCCAAACAATCCCAGCTTGAGGCACAACAGGATCGCGTAAGTCCCCCGCGTAATGCCCTCCAGGTTCGGCCCTACCACAAACAGATAATTCGCCACGCCCGTGATGATCAGCACCCCACGAATACCGCGCCCATAAGCTCAAAGCCCGCCAAGGCACGCGCAAGCACCGGCACCGCCTGCGAAGACGCGCACATCAGTAACAACCCGAACGCCGCCAACGCCCCGACCCAACCCGCTGCCGCCAGCAAGTGCACACCGTCGCTGAACATATGCCACGTCCCAAGTACGCCCTCATGCATCACGCCATGCCCCGTCCAGGCCAACGTCACCAAAGCGACGCCGCCGCACAGGGTGGCCAAGCGGGTGTTGAACACAACCAGCACCAGCGCCGCAATACGTAGCCACCAGGTCCAGCCCAGCTCGGTCTGCCAGAGCATCACCTGCAGGTGCGTGCGCAGTGTTTGCCAATCTTCGGCGCCGCTCATGGCCTGGGTCATGAACAGCAGCGACACCATCGAAAGCAGCACGCCCAGGCACGCCAACATCCTTAGCGGCGATTTCAGAGGCAACAGCCTGCTGTCGGCGTACCAGCCAAATAGCCCCAGACCAAACACCAGCATCAAGTCCAGATAAAGCGCAAAACGCAATAAAACCGAGACCAGTTCACTCATGGCTGAACGCTGAACACCACATTGCCCAGGATCGGGTGGGTGTCGGACGACACCGCACGCCAGTCCACACGGTAGGTTCCCGTCGTTAACGTAGAGGCCGGTTTGATCAGCATCACCTTGGGATCGCTGCTGGCCTCAACACTGGCTTTAACCGGCATCGGCGAGTTCGGCATGCCGGGCATATCGGTCATGATCAGCTTGGCGCCGGAAAACTGCGTCAGCAGGTTTTCCGAGAAACGCAGCTCAATCACTGCCGGGGCCGCTCCCTGGGCACCGGCCACCGGGGTGGAAGACAGCAGCTTCGGATGGGCTGAAGCCGCCAGGCTGGTGATTGATCCAACGCACAGCACAACGCCCGCCAGGGCGGTTTTAAACATCGACATGCAGGCTCCACGCCGCTCATGGCGGCGAGTTATAGGAAGAGTACAAACGTCAGAACCACAGGCGCACACCGACCACCCAGCGCACCTGGCTCGTGTCTTCGCCCTCATCACGGGCGTATTGCGCGGTCTGGCCGTAGCTGCGATTCCAGGTGACGCCTACGTAGGGAGCGAATTCGCGGCGCACTTCGTAACGCAACCGCAGGCCCAGCTCACTGTCCGAGAGGCCCGAGCCAATGTCGCGCTGCGGGTCGTTGCGCCCATAAAAATTGAATTCGGCCGTAGGCTGCAGGATCAACCGATTGGTCAGCAGGATGTCGTAGTCGCCTTCCAACCGAGCAGCGGTACGCCCCGCCTCACCGACGAACAGCGTGGCTTCCACTTCAAGGTTGTACAGCGCCATGCCTTGGGCGCCGAACGCCGCCCAGGTCTGGCCATCACCCGGTTTGAAGTCCTGGCGCACACCGCCCACCCAGTCCCACCATGGGCTGATGGCATGGCCCCACAGAGCCTGGACTTCGGCGTTTTCGGTGCGACCGGCACTGCGCTCGCCTTCGCTGCGCAGCCACAGGCGGTCGATATCGCCACCGACCCAACCCTTGATATCCCAGTTCAGCGCGCCATCACCGCCGCCGCCTTGCCATTCCAACTGGTTGATCAGCAGCAGCGAGTTGATCGCACTGTCGTGAACGATATGGCCGCCGGGCGCGTTGTAGACCGCAGCGCGATCGGCATCCATCAGCACGGGGATCGGGGTACGGCTCTCGGTGAGTGCCGGCGTGGCCGGGCTCATGCTCTGGAACTCGTCGGCCTGCGCCAGCGGAACGAACACCAGCGCGATCAACGCGGGTAAAACATGACGGCTCATGCTCGCGTCCTCATTCATGCACACGCACCTCACGGAACATGCCCATTTCCATGTGGTACAGCAGGTGGCAGTGATAGGCCCAGCGGCCCAACGCGTCGGCGGTCACCCGGTAACTGCGCCGGGAGCCCGGTGGCATGTCGATCGTGTGTTTGCGCACCTGGAACTGACCGTTTTCGTCTTCCAGGTCGCTCCACAGGCCGTGCAGGTGGATGGGGTGGCTCATCATGGTGTCGTTGACCAGCACCAGACGGACCCGCTCGCCGTAGGTCAGGAGCAAGGGCTCGGCATCGGAAAACTTCACGCCATTGAAAGACCAGGCGAACTTCTCCATATGCCCGGTGAGGTGCAACTCGATGGTGCGGCCAGGGTCACGGCCGTCGGGATCTTCAAAGGTACTGCGCAGGTCGGCGTACGTCAGGACACGCCGCCCGTTGTTGCGCAGGCCGATGCCAGGGTCGTCGAGCTTGGGCACCGGACTCATGGCCTGCATATCCACCAGCGGGTTGTGTTGCTCGCTGGCCGGATGCGCCTGCATCGCCATGGCACTGTGGTCCATGCCGGCCATATCCGGCATGTCCGCCATGGCGCCATGGTCCATACCGCCCATGCCCATATCGTCCATGCTGATCCAGGGACGCGGATCCAGCCCAGGCACCGACGCCGTGGCCCCGGCTTGCCGGGTGAGTGTGCCGCGAGCGTAGCCACTGCGATCCATCGACTGAGCAAATAGCGTGTAGGCCGCAGCCGACGGCTCGACCAGCACATCAAAGGTCTCTGCCACGGCGATGCGGAACTCATCGACGCTCACTGGTTGCACCGGCTGGCCATCGGCGGCAATCACGGTCATCTTCAGGCCCGGAATGCGCACGTCGAAATAGCTCATCGCCGAGCCGTTGATAAACCGTAGGCGAAGGGTTTCACCGGCTTGGAACACGCCCGTCCAATTGCGCTCCGGCGGCTGGCCGTTGAGCAGGTAGGTGTAGGTTTCACCGCTGACGTCGGCCAGATCCGTGGGGTTCATCTTCATTTGCGCCCACATCAGACGATCGGCAACCGTGGCCGACCACCCCTCTTTGCCCACATCCCTCGCAAAATCGCTCACGGTGGGCTTGTGCAGGTTGTAGTAGTCGGACTGTTTCTTGAGGGTTTTCATCAGCTCGACGGGGTCTTCGTCGGTCCAGTCCGACAGCATCACCACGTAGTCGCGTTGATAGGTAAATGGCTCAGGCTCCCTGGGGTCGATCACCAGCGGACCATATACGCCCTGCTGCTCCTGGAACCCAGAGTGGCTGTGGTACCAGTAGGTGCCGTGCTGCTTGACCGTGAATTGGTAGACAAACTCGCCACCCGGCTCGATACCCTTGAAGCTCAAACCGGGCACGCCGTCCATGTTCGACGGCAGGAGAATGCCGTGCCAGTGAATCGACGTTGGCTCAGCCAGGCGATTCTTCACGCGCAGGGTCACGGTGTCGCCTTCGCGCCAGCGCAGCAGCGGGCCGGGCAGTCTGCCATTGACGGTCTGTGCGGTACGCGGGCGGGCGGTCAGGTTGACTGGGGTCTGGTCGATAAACAGGTCAAATTCGGTACCTGCCAATACCGTGGGTTGCCCGGCACTGGTCAAGGCCCAGACCGGGCTGCGCCAGAGCCCGAGCCCGCCCAGCAAGCCGCTGGCGGCCAAGCCTTTGACAAAGGTTCGTCGGGTGGTTTTGGAGTGCATGCCGATTCAATTCCATGAGTTGAATGGCAGCAGGGTAGTCAGGGGCGGCTGTCAGCCAGCTTAGCGGCAGATTACTGATCTGACAGTTTCGCCCGGCACCGCAACGGGTGCCGGGGCGCGTGGGTATCAGGCGATCTGGGCCTTGGAGGCCACCTCGGCAAAGGTCGCCGGGTCCAGCGCATCGGCTTGCTCATCCAGCACCTGGCGCGGGTGGTCATTGCCCGGGATCGAACTGTCGATCAGCGCCAATAACTGCGCGCCGAGCGGGGTCAGAATAAAGTTCTCGCCGTTACCGCCCTGCTCTTCGGGCCGCGACTCGATAAACCCGCGCTTGAACAACAGCGCTTCATAATCCGCCGCGGTCTTTTCAGCGCATCCAGGTTCCCGGTGGACTCTCCCGCCGTAGCCTTTTCAGCCGCTTCCTGCTCGGCATACTTACGCGGAGCGAAGCTGCCCTCACCGTTCTGCACTTCATGCAGCAGACGTTCGATCAGATCCCAATTGTAAGTCGTCATCCTGATTCCTCCTGCGGGCTGATGGAAAAGTGGCCCGTTAAGCGGTGGACCGGTTGCCGTTCGCGCCGTTCAGTCCATCTGACGAAGCTACAAATCTACGCCCATAAAAAACCGGACAATCGTCCGGTTTTTTCACATCCGCCCAGCCTTACTCGGCAGCTGGCGCTTCTGGCTTGCGGCGCTTGAGCGGGGCCATGCCGTCCTTGCTGACGAGCGACAGGTTGTCGGTCTTCGGACGGTTGGCGATCTTGCGCTTGGTTGGCGACTTGGCGCCGGTTTTTTTCTTGTCGCCCTTGGCGTCGGTCTTTTTCTTCTTCACACCCACGGCCTTGCCCGAAGCCTTGACCTTCTTCGGCCCGGTGTAGGTGCCTTTGACTTCCTTGATGGTGCGGCGCTCGAACGACTGCTTGAGGTAGCGCTCGATGCTCGACATCAGGTTCCAGTCGCCGTGGCAGATGAGCGAGATCGCCAGGCCGTCGTTGCCGGCACGCCCGGTACGGCCAATACGGTGCACGTATTCGTCGCCGCTGCGGGGCATGTCGAAGTTGATCACCAGGTCCAGGCCGTCCACGTCCAGGCCGCGAGCGGCGACGTCGGTGGCCACCAGGATCTTCACGCCGCCTGCCTTGAGGCGGTCGATGGCCAGCTTGCGGTCCTTCTGGTCTTTTTCGCCGTGCAGCACGAACGCCTTGTATTCCTGGGCCACGAGACGACCGTAGATGCGGTCGGCAGCGGCGCGGGTGTTGGTGAACACGATGGCCTTCTGATAGGTCTCGTTGGCCAGCAGCCAGTTGAGGATCTGCTCTTTGTGCACATTGTGGTCGGCGGTGACGATCTGCTGACGCGTGGTGGCGTTCAGGTCGCTGACGTTGTTGACCTGCAGGTGCTCAGGGTTGTTCAGAACCTTGGCAACCATGTCACGCAGGGTCGAACCGCCAGTGGTCGCCGAGAACAGCATGGTCTGCTGACGGTTGACGCATTCACCCACCAGGCGCTGTACGTCGTCGGCAAAGCCCATGTCGAGCATACGGTCGGCTTCGTCCAGCACCAGCACTTCGACTTCCTTGAGGTCGAGGTTGCCGGCGTTGAGTTGCTCGATCATGCGGCCCGGGGTGCCGATCAAGATATCCGGCACCTTGCGCAGCATGGCAGCCTGGACCTTGAAGTCTTCGCCGCCGGTGATGATGCCGGACTTGATGAAGGTGAACTGCGAGAAGCGCTCGACTTCCTTCAGGGTCTGTTGGGCCAGCTCGCGGGTCGGCAGCAGGATCAGGGTCTTGATGCTGACGCGAACCTTGGCCGGGCCGATCAGGCGGTTCAGAACCGGCAGGACGAATGCGGCAGTTTTGCCGCTACCGGTTTGAGCCGTCACCCGCAGGTCACGCCCTTCGAGCGCGAGCGGGATGGCCGCTGCTTGCACAGGCGTAGGCTCGACAAATTTAAGCTCGGCCACGGCTTTGAGCAGGCGTTCGTGCAGGGCGAATTGGGAAAACACGGGTGCTACCTCGAAGAAATACAAAATATCAGCGGCATAGGTTACCGGTTTCGGGCGTCCAAACCGAGTTTCTTTACGCGAACGGTGCTAATCAGCTGCTTTTTTTGTCAGGGCATTTGTCTGTAAGGACAACTTTGTTGCACTTAAATGCTCTAATCGCCCCGTCTTGTCCCACAGAAGAATCGGTTTCACCCATGGATATCAAACAGCTCTGGCTCAACGCCCAAGACCTCTGGGGCGCCCTCGACGAACACCCACTGCTGCATGCCAGCCTCGGCTTGCTGGTGTTACTGGTAGTGGCCCTGCTGCTCGGACGAGTGGCGCGCTACGTCACCCTTCACGCCATCAAATTGCTTGGCAGGCAACCGGCCCTGCACTGGCTCAACGACCTGCGGCACAACAAAGTCTTCCACCGCCTGGCCCAGATGACGCCCTCTCTGGTGATCCAGTTCGGCCTGTACCTGGTACCGGACCTGAGCAAGACCGCGATCCTGTTCATCGGCAACGTGGCCCTGGCGATCACTATCCTGTTCCTGATGCTGGCCATGAGCGCCCTGCTCAGCGCCCTGCTGGACATCTACGCGCGCACCGAACACGCCCGCACCCGCTCGATCAAGGGCTACGTGCAGTTGGCGAAAATGGTCCTCTACGTGTTTGGCGCGATCATCATCGTGGCCACGCTGATCGACCGTTCGCCGCTGTTGCTGCTGTCGGGTCTGGGCGCCATGTCGGCGGTGATCTTGTTGGTGTACAAGGACACCCTGCTGTCCTTCGTCGCCAGTGTGCAACTGACCAGCAACGACATGCTGCGGGTTGGCGACTGGATCGAAATGCCCCAGGTTGGCGCGGATGGCGACGTGGTGGATATCACCCTGCACACGGTCAAGGTGCAGAACTTCGACAAGACCATCGTCTCCATCCCCACCTGGCGCCTGATGTCCGAATCGTTCAAGAACAACCGCGGCATGCAGGCCTCCGGCGGGCGGCGCATCAAACGCAGCCTGTTTATCGACG